>NZ_CALEMI010000001.1 GCF_937910895.1 uncultured Dokdonia sp.
ATCACTCATATTCATTGTCTCATGCGCTTCATTAAAGCCTTCGTCATGTTTCACGTGACGATCATCGTATAATGACACTTTTTTATCCCCTGCAATATCACGTATATAAGACAAAGACCACTTTGTATATGCTGGCCAGTCGTCTATAAGATGAGTTATGACTACTGGTTTTTGAGGTTTAACATAATTTTCCAGAAACGCTTTTTTCGAAATGGTATGTATTCTCTCTATTTGTTGTAACTGCATAAACAAGTTATTAGTAACCCTAAAGATAAGAAAAGCCCATTTTTGTTACAAAATGGGCTTTTAAAAATATATCGTTTTAAAAACTACTTGCTTTTGGCAGCAAGCTTTGCTTCTTCATTACGCTCAATTTTGTGATCTGGGCGTCTCCATTTGGGTTTTTCTCCTAGGGATTCATATCGGGAATCAACCGCTTCTACGGTTTCGGGTTGTGCTTTTTTTACAAAAGGTTTTTGAGGATTTAACCCTAACAATTCAAACATTTTCATGTCTTCTCCTACATCTGGATTAGGCGTAGTTAATAACTTGTCTCCAGCAAAAATAGAATTGGCTCCTGCAAAGAAACACATCGCTTGTCCTTCTCTACTCATCTCTGTACGCCCTGCCGAAAGCCGTACTTGGGTTTGTGGCATCACAATACGCGTGGTTGCGACCATCCGAATCATTTCCCAAATAGAAATAGGCTTAATATCTTCCATTGGCGTTCCTGGTACAGCAACCAAAGCATTGATAGGCACCGATTCTGGTTGTGGATCAAGCGTTGCTAATGCTACAAGCATTCCCGCACGATCATCTACTGCTTCTCCCATTCCTATGATTCCACCACTACAAACCGTAACGTTGGTCTTACGCACATTAGATATGGTATCCAAACGATCTTCAAAGGCACGTGTAGAAATCACATCTTTATAATAATCTTCTGAGGTGTCTAAATTATGATTATAGGCATACAACCCTGCTTCTGCAAGTCGTTGCGCCTGATTTTCAGTAACCATCCCCAGCGTACAACATACCTCCATATCCAATTTATTGATGGTACGCACCATTTCTAGAACATCGTCAAACTCAGGTCCGTCTTTTACATTACGCCATGCGGCTCCCATACACACTCTTGAACTCCCAGAGGCTTTGGCACGTAATGCTTGTGCTTTTACATGTTGTACAGACATCAGGTCATTTCCTTCTATGTCGGTATGATAACGCGCTGCTTGCGGACAATAACCGCAGTCTTCTGGGCAACCTCCTGTCTTGATAGATAGCAATGTAGATACTTGTACCGTATTAGGATCGTGATGTAAACGGTGTATTGTTGCTGCTTCATACAGCAACTCCATCATCGGTTTATTATAAATAGAAAGAATTTCTTCTTTGGTCCAATTATGTCTGATCTCACTCATACGTCAAAAATAAGGAAAAGAGGGGTAATGAATTTAATTGTTTTCTATAAATATACTTAAAAAGTCCGCTTTCGCGAAAGCGTATAAAAATCTTATCCATTGGTTTTAAAAATAAAAAACATCCATCATTTGTGTTTTTAGGCTTTCTATTTGGGTAAAAAATTATTTTTTAACAAACTGATTTTAAATACTAAAAATCAGTATATTAGACACATTATTAAAATACTAACTCATTTTAAAAACCAAATCGTTATGTTAAAATCAATGAAAGACCTAGGACAGTCATTAACAAAAGAGCAACAAAGACAGATAAAAGGAGGTTTCGCACCAACTCCTTGTAACACCAACGGTGATTGCTGGAACAGTCATCCTTATTTAGGGCCTGGAGATGTTTCTTGTAGATACAGTTCTTGGAATTATCGTAAAATGTGTCAACTAAACTAGAACTATCTTTTTTAGAAAAAACAAAGGAGCCAAAAAAATTGGCTCCTTTGTTAATTTATGACTTAAAATAATGCCTATTCTTCATCTTCTTTTACCTCTTCAGCATCTTCTGTAGCATCTGTAGGTTTTGGCTGATCTTTTCCTTTTAAATATTCTGGAAGATCCATTCCTGCCATATTAAACATTTCTTGTAATGGTGGCACCGCTCCATACATTCCTGAGATAAAATTGGATGTCGATGTTTTTCCATCTTTTCCGCCTCCATTTTCCCAAACAGTTACTTTATCTATTTTGATGTTTTTGATCGCCTCGGCTTGAGTTGCGACTAACTCGGGTAATTTATCGGCTATTAATAAAAGCACCGCATCTTTAGAGTTATTACCCGCTGCTTTTACGATCTGATCAAGACCTGCTGCTTGCTTAGTAAGGACTTCATACAATCCTTGTGCTTCGGCTTGTGCTTTAAAGAGAATCGCATCTGCCTCTCCTTTTGCACGGCGTCTTATTCTTTCGGCTTCCGCCTCAGCATCTATCTCTACTTTACGCTTATCGATTTCTGCTGGAACGATGATATCTGCTTCTTGAGAAGAACGTTCTCTGTCTGCACGTGCAAGTTCAGCATCTTTTTCAGCCGCATACGACTCTTCCAAGGCTTTAGCGCTTTGTACTTTTTCTGAGGCAATAGCCACACGCTCTGCCTCTGCTTCACGTTGACGACGTAACGAATCTGAGTTTGCCACGGCAATCTTTGCCATGTTTTCTCCTTCGACGGCTTGTGCGTTTGCAGCAGCTACTTGTGTTCGTTCATCCTGAACAGCGTTTGCTTCTCCAATAGATCCATCACGTGTTTTTTCTGCTACAGATTTACGTGCTGCGTTAATGGCATGTGCTGCTGCTTCTTTTCCTAATGCTTCAATATATCCTGATTCATCAACAATATCTGTGATGTTTACGTTGATTAATTTAAGTCCTACTTTCTTTAATTCGCCTTCAACACTTTGTGAAATATTCGTTAAGAATTTATCTCTATCTGAGTTAATCTCCTCAATATCCATAGAAGCGACCACGAGACGTAACTGACCAAAAATGATCTCCATTGCAAGTTCTTTTACGTCCTCCATACGAAGTCCTAACAAACGCTCTGCAGCGTTTTGCATGACACCTGGTTCTGTAGAAATACCTATCGTAAATCGAGACGGTACATTCACACGAATGTTTTGCTTACTCAAGGCATTAATGAGATTTACCTCAATAGACATAGGGGTTAAATCAAGAAATTCATAATCCTGAAAAACAGGAATGATAAATGCGGCACCCCCATGAATACATTTGGCAGACTGACCCCCACTTACTTTTCCATATACAACCAGAATACGATCTGATGGACATCTTTTATAACGACGGATAATGAAAATAAGAATGATAAATAGAAATAGAATGGCTGCGCCAATAGCTATAACTGTTGATATCCCTTCTGTTTGTAATAACAATAGTTTTAACATATATTTTAATTATTTGGTTGGTGATACGATTAAAATTCCGTTTGCCGTCACTTCTTTTACTTGTACGACAGTATTTGTTGTTAGTTCTTCATTTTCATCTGTAAGCGCTTCGAGTTCGCGTAGTGTTCCTTGTACCGTAATTTGCACTTTGCCTAACCTAGAGCGATTGGCTCCTATAGTAAGATATACAGATCCTATCTGCCCGATCGCATTTTTCATGATAAGGGTGCCACTGCTGGTCATTTTACGCATTTGATAAATTAAAAATGCCATTATAAACATCATGGCTAAACCACAGACTGCAGCAAGAAGTACCACAATCCCTTTTGACAATCCCGCTTCTAAAAAAGAAATACCACTCCATCCAAAAATGGTGAAAAAAGCCACCACATTTTTAAAACTTAAAAATTGAAACTCTATTCCTGTATCTGTTTCAATATCTGCATCAACATCTCCATCCATACCATCTGTATCACCACCTAAAAGTGTAGTGACCAGCACAAAAACAAAAAACACAGAAGCAATTAAAGCGATACCCCAAAAGGTCTGTTCAAAACCCGAGAGTGCACTATACCATTCTTGCATACGAAACTTTTTAAAATGATTAGAAATTAACTTTGAAAAGATAGCGACTTTATCTGCGACAGCAAAGCGTTATTTTGATACCAAAATACTCACGGCATTACCTCCAAAACCAACTGCATTTACCAGAATATGTTGGAGCTTTTGGGATCTTGTTTTCTCTTCCAGATATGGAATGCCTATATATTTTTGATGTTGTAACATCTGTACAGCAAGTTTGAGACTTAAAAGCCCACTCGCACCAAAAGTGTGACCTATCTTCCACTTATTTGTAGTTAACAAAGGTTTTTTGTTACAAAAAATCGCGTTGATAGCTTCCATTTCTGATTGATCTCCCTTTACAGTACCCGGTGCATGCATCACAATAGCGTCAATATCTGAAGGATCTCTATCACCTATTGCCATACGCATAGCACGTTGGAAACAACTTCCATTTGCAGAGAGAGAAACGGCGTGTTCCAGCGCTTCTGTTGCATAACCTATTCCTGTAATATACGCTAGCGCATTATCTTTTTTACCCACTTCCAGACAAGCAATACCTGCTCCTTCTCCTAATACCATGGTATTGGAGGTCTTGGTAAAATCCATAGCTTTGCAGTAGTATGGCGACTCATTGATTGAAGGGTCTTTCATATTCTTGGATGAGGATCCCGCTTTTGAGGGAATGAGCTTCATAGCACGCATCTGCGCGATGGTAAAAGGGGTCAATGCTGCCTCACTACCACCTACCAAAAATTTAGACGCCATTCCTGATTGTAACCAAGCGACTCCGTTCAATACGGCGTGTAAAGCTGTACTACAGGTAATAGAATGTGAAATATCTGGCCCTGTACTTTTAAGGTCTTGTGCTACCCAAGAGGCTATATTTCCTAATGTAGTAGAAGGAGAAGTATGGGTTGCTGTTGTTCCTTGCTCCTGCATACTGGCAGACAGTTTCGCGAAAGCGTCATAATACTTTTCAAATAATTGCGTAGCCCCTCTAGAAGATCCTATATTGACGCCAAAATCGCCTTGCTTCCATCCTGATTGTACAATGGCTTTACGGGCTGCTGCGATGGCATATAATACCGAATTATCTAGTCTTTTATAGTGCGTATTTTCTTGTCGTAAGTCATTTATAAGTGCATACGCCTCCTGTGATAATCTAGATACAGGTGCTTGGAATGTATCGTCCCAAGATATCACCGTTTTTGATGTAAGATACGCATCCCATTGTTGGTGGTCTGTAACGCCTAGTGGAGAGATGGAAGCAAGTCCTGTAATAGCAATGGGTGTTTTCAAAAAAGGAATGTTTTTACAAAAATACCATTTCAAAAATCTAGGGAAAACTAAAAAAGGAAGTTTGTTTACCGCTCAACGTAACATATCTCTACTTTGATCTACTTATTAATGAAACTCACTGTAGAGAAATCTATGAGACGAACTCAACATTGTTAGTTAAATTAATCCCGCTTTATAGCGGGATCTAGACACAAAGTTTAGTTCTAGTATATTATTTATTTGGAAATAACTGTTTATTATGGAAGAAGAAATACGTCAAAATTGGTGGAAACGCAATTGGAAATGGGCCCTGCCGTCAGGAGGATGCCTTACTATCTTAATTATTATTGCTATTATCGTTATTACTACATTTAGCTCACTTTCAAAAAGTACTTCTATTATTGCCTATATTAATGTGATCACAGAATTGCAATCAAATACAGAAGTTGCACAAGCTTTAGGGAAGCCTATTGAGATCCGAGATGAAACGTATGACCCTGAATTATCTGTAGATCATTTAGACGTAGAAATGCTGCTTGATGGTCAAAAAGCTGACGGAACGCTTATCGTAAAAGCTGATAAAATAGATGACAAATGGGTGTATACTGTGTGTCTTATTATGGTAAAAGGCACCGATCAAGTAATAGATCTTAAAGACGCATTAAATGACTAACCTAACTCAATAACATATACTCATGAACGACCAAAACGAACTTATTGAACAAAAATCATGGTGGAAGCGTAACTGGAAATGGGTGGTGCCGACAGGAGGATGTCTCACACTTGTTATTTTATTTATCGCTTTTATTGGAACTATCATTTTTGGTGCTACAAAAGTGATGAGTGGCTCAGAGCCGTATCAAGATAGCGTTGCTAAAGCACAAAAAAATGAACAAGTGATTGAACTATTGGGAGAGCCTATAGAAACGGTGGGTATTATGCAAGGAAGCATTAATTTTAGCAATAGTGATGGCGATGCCGATATTAGAATTCCGATTAAAGGACCTAATGGAACAGGAACCATTTATGTTGTCGGTGAAAAACGTAATGATGTTTGGACGTATCGCGAGCAAGAGGTAAGAATAGATCAAAACAACGAAGTGATTGATCTGCTTAATGAAGGGCTTGATAATCTAGAAGAGGATGATTATTAAAGCGTTGTTCATTAGTTCTCGATTGCGCTAGAACAAAGAGAATGATTTTAATGCTTCGACAACCTCAGCATGACAAATTAAAAAACCTCCAACGCCTCTTCTATAGCCTTATAGATTGTATCTAGCTGTGCATCGCTAATTACAAAAGGTGGCAAAATGTAAATTGTATTTCCGAGAGGTCGTAAGGCAACGCCTCGATCCATGAAGTGTTTGAACAGCTGATTACGCAAGCTTCCGTAGCGCTCCATTTTTGTGTTGAGTTCAAAAGCAAATATGACTCCTTTTACGCGTACATTCAAGGCTTTGGGGTGGGTTTTTATTGCTTTCGCGAAAGCGGTATGGCGCTCCTGAATATGCTGAATTTTATGTTGAATTTCTTCACTTACCAGCAAATCAATCCCCGCAATAGCGGCAGCACAGGCGATAGGATTTGCACTGTAGGTATGTGCGTGAAAAAATCCTTTAGATACGGTGTCATCCAGAAACGCATCGTAAATTTCTTGCGTACACGTCGTCAAACTCATAGGCACTAAACCTGCTGTAAGTGCTTTACTCAAGCACATAATATCTGGATAGGTAGCTAGATGTAACGAAGCAAAATGCTTCCCTGTCTTTCCAAAACCTGTCATCACCTCATCTGCGATGGTGATAATATCATGGGCTTTACAGAGCTGGAGAATCGCTTCTAGTCCTGTAGCATGGTGCATTTGCATTCCAGCAGCTCCTTGAACTAAAGGTTCATACACAAAACCTGCACAAGGATGCGTATCGATAATGGTTTGTAATGCCTGTAAAACTTCATCAAGATTATCTTCTTTAGGCGTTGGAATCCGTTCTACTTTTAAAAAATAATCCTCAAAAGGCCCGTTGTATACGGAGAGTCCGCTTACGGACATCGCACCAAAAGTATCACCATGAAAACCATCTTCAAAAGCAATAAGCGTGTTGCGTTTATTATCTTTGTTATGATGGTATTGCAATGCCATTTTAATACCTGCCTCTACTGCCGTGGAACCATTATCATTAAAAAATATTTTCTGCTGATTGTCCGGAAGAATAGCTAATACTTTTTGAGCCAATGTTGTCGCAGGCTGATGTGTAAATCCTGTAAAAACAATCTGATCCAAGGTATTCATCTGAGCAGTGACTTGCTCAATGATATACGAATGGCAATGCCCATACATGGAGGTGTACCAAGAGGCGATTCCATCTATATATTCTTTTCCATCTTCAGCATAGAGGACGGCGCCTTTTGCTCGCACAATAGGGATGGGAGCACTACTGGTTTTATGCTGTGTTAAAGGGTGCCAAATATGTGCTTGATCTATTGCCGAAATACTCATATACTATACTGAATTAATAGCGATACAAATGTAACGAACATCGGCGTAGTCTTTCTTAAATACGAAATTTTTCTACGGATTTATAAATCCTCTAAACGTTCCTTAAATAAGGCAGCATATTCACTGACTACACGTTCATCAAAATAGGGTTCTTCCTCGATACGACCTATGATTGGAACTTGTGTCATTTTTGTAATAATCGCTTCGGTCGTTGGGTGTTCATCACCAGAAAAGATAATCCCTGCGATGGTAAGGTTTCTGCTTTTCAAGGCTTCAACAGTTAATAATGTGTGGTTGATGCTTCCTAAGTAATGCCTAGACACGATAATAATCTTATCTGTAGGTTGGATCAAATCTATAATCGTATCTGTATCATTAAGAGGAACTAAAAGACCACCAGCGCCTTCTATGACCAGACTGTTTGTTGTTTTAGGGCGTTTAATAGCTGATAATTGTATCTCAACTCCATCGATAGCAGCCGCTGCATGCGGACTCATGGGCGTATGTAATACATAGGAGTTATCGTGATATTGCGATATATCATTTGACACTAAATACTTTATTTTATGTGTGTCGCTATTGTCTAACTCTCCAGCCTGTACAGGTTTCCAATAATCGGCTTGTAGGGCTTCAGTGACAATAGCAGAAGCGATGGTCTTTCCTACTTCTGTGGAAATACCTGTTATGAAGTATGTGCTTTTCATTTAAAAAATAGTGTTACAATCATTACAGATATGTTTTGTTTTTTCAAAAAAGGGAAATAACATATAGAAAATATTCTTTCTTTGAAGTGGTGCTATTAATATGCGCGTTGAATTACATTGAGGACAATGGATATCATTACCTTCTTCATCTTTGCTATAGCGCCTTATCCCGTCGTATATAACTCTTGCTTTTTTGAGATCTTCATTATAAACAAGTAGCTTAACACCTCCTACGGCTTGGCTTATTAGAGGATCAGAATCAATTGTTTTTTCATCCATTAAAACGGCGTCTATATCTTCTGCTTCGAGTTTAGATTTTATGACTTGAGCTTCACTAGAGAATTCAAAAACCTCTAGGACTGTATAACTATCCTTCATGATGTTGTTTTAAATTTATAAAAGTAGCTAAAGTCGTTAGAAGTTGAGTGATTTCTACCTCTGTAGTAAAACTGTGTAGGCAAAACCGTAAGCGTTCTTGTCCTTGGGGTACGGTAGGAGAAAGAATAGGTTGTATGTTGTATCCATGTTGGGTAAGCTTTCGCGAAAGCGTTTTCACCCTTTCAACCCCAGGTATAATCATGCATTGAATCGCAGAGGTGCTCTCGATAAAAGAAGATTGAATCCCCAAAGAGGTGACAACTTCTCTAAAGGTTTGAATGTTTTTTTGTAGTTCTTTTATAGCAGAATGCGGTGTCTGGTCTTCACTAAGATAATTATATGCTGCTAAAATAGTGGCTATGGTATGTGGTGGCAAAGCGGTCGTATAGATAAGTGAGCGTGCAAAATTAATGAGATACGTACGCAATTCTTTACTACATACAATAGCCGCTCCGTGTGTCCCCATCGCTTTTCCAAAAGTAACGATACGGGCAAATACTCGCTTTTCTAAACCTATCATCTGTACCAATCCCTGTCCATAAGTTCCTATGACTCCCGTGGCATGCGCCTCATCTACAATGAGATGTGCGTTGTAGGCCTCACAAAGCGTTTGTATGCCTAAAAGATC
This sequence comes from uncultured Dokdonia sp., assembly GCF_937910895.1. Classification (GTDB taxonomy): domain Bacteria; phylum Bacteroidota; class Bacteroidia; order Flavobacteriales; family Flavobacteriaceae; genus Dokdonia. The sequence goes on from NZ_CALEMI010000001.1 coordinate 9,417, forward strand.
TGGGCTATCGCCGTCCATCGAGAAAACCGACTCGGTCACGACATAGATTTCTTTTCCTCCCTGTCCTTCCGACATCTCTCTCTTTTGTTTGCTCAATAATTTTTCTAGACTTGATAGATGATTATGAGAAAACTTAAAGGCTTTGGCGTGACTCATCGTGATGCCGTCGCGGATACTCGCATGAATATATTCGTCATACAAAATCACATCGCCTCGTTGAGGCACACTCTGAAAAAAACCAATATTGGCATCATATCCCGAATTGAAAATCAGGGCTGTTTCACTTTCGTGAAAACGTGCGATGGTGTTTTCTGCGATGGGATATAGTGCATGGTTTCCTGAGAGTAATCTACTTCCTGTAGCCCCTTGACTATGAATCCCATATTCCTGAAGAATTTGTGATGCTTTTTCTGAAAGAAGTCCATTTTTAGAAAATCCCAAATAATCATTGGATGAAAAATCAATCAGATCTTCAGATGATTTTAACGTACGCAGCGTCTTATTGGCTTCACGAGCGATTAGTTTTTTATGAAGTTTATGAGGAAGTTTCATTGGGTTGTGCGCGCCATTTATCTATCATTTGTAATCAACCGAAATAGTGACTTTAAATCTATATCCTTTATCAAATAAGGATTATTTAAATATTAGGTTTAATCGTTGCATTTAAGTAACTCAAATATACCTTGAAATTATCATTGAAAGAAATCAACTTAATTATTAAAAAAGAATAATTTATTATTGTTTATCAATAATTTTTATATATTTGTTATCGCAAAACGATAATTATGAAATCACTTTCAATTTTAAAAACGCTTATTAATATCTATTACTATTTAATGTTAATCGCTTTTTCCATAGGGTTAATTACAGCTCCTATTCTATTATTGACTCAAAAAAAATATGATGTTTCATTTCTTGGCAATACAATAGATCTTACTGGAATAGCTATATGGAAAAGTATTATAGCTCTTATTCTTATAGGAGGTATTCTCTTTTTATATTTTAAATCTATAAAAAGAGGTAGTTTAGAAATAACAGAGGTAAAACATGCAAAATGAAATACTACTAGTAGCGGAAGCAGTCTCGAGTGAAAAAGGCCTGCCAAGAGATGCTATTTTTGAAGCTATAGAAATCAAGCTATTAGAATCTACTCCTCCACTCATACAAAACGCTACCGGAACATCTGAACGCATACGTAACT
>NZ_CALEMI010000002.1 GCF_937910895.1 uncultured Dokdonia sp.
TCGAACCCTGGCGACAGTTACCCGTCGACAGATTAGCAATCTGCTCCATTACCACTCTGGCACCTCTCCGTTATTTTATTTCAAATGAACTTGCTTTTATAAAGCGGATGCAAATGTACAAGATCATCTTATAGAAAACAAAATTTTAAAGGTGTTAAATGTGGTTTTTTTTAATAAAATTCAAATCCTTTTATATTCATCTGTAAACAGACTATTTAACTTCCATTTATATCTGCAAAAAAAACATTTAAACGTTTTACTTAAAAGAATTTATTTTTCTATAAACATCATCTTAAATATTTATCTGTGACTCAGATTCGGAAAAAGCATTCATAAGCTATTTGTCACAGTACTTTCTCAGAAAGTACAAAAATCCTATCCTATTTTAATAATTCTATTATTTCTGATGCTTTTGCTAACTCTTTAAAATGGATATGTTGTATTTCTTCTGCTACTTGTTCATGAATCCAAGTGGTATGAAATGGAATATGAAATGCATGTCCTCCTATTTCTAATACAGGAAGTATATCCGATTTTAGTGAATTTCCAACCATTAAAAATTCTTGTGGTTTAATATCTAGGTGATTGACTAATTTTGTGTAGTTTTTAGGTTGTTTGTCAGACATGACTTCTATATGATGAAAGTATTTTGCCAATCCTGATTTATCTAACTTTCGTTCTTGATCCAATAAATCTCCCTTTGTTGCTACCACGAGTTTATGCTTTCGCGAAAGCGTACTTAGCACATTTTCAATACCATCTATGAGTTGTACAGGGGCATCCAGCATTTCTTTACCTAATGCTATTAGTTCTGAAATTTGTTTGGTAGATACCTTATTATTTGTAATCTCAATCGCTGCCTCTATTAATGAAAGCGTAAAAGGTTTGATGCCATATCCGTACATCGGGAGATTACGCATTTCCATTTTAAATAATTGCTCTTGACATTCTTCATAGGGTATGTAGTCGTTAAATAATAGACAAAAATGATCTTCTGCATCTCTAAAAAATGTTTCATTTACCCAAAGGGTATCATCTGCATCAAAAGCAATGGTATTTATTTGCATATACGATCTATTAGTTCATTTATTCTGTTAATTTTGAAGCAACCCATTTGAATGTTACTAGACTACTATGTAGAACCTCCATCTTTTTGGAAGCAATTTAATTAATTTGCCATCGTAATTCACATACTTATGCCTCTAAAAACCAAAATTCTACCGTTTGCTCTTCTCTTTACTGCATTTTTATTGATAATACTATTATTTTTAATTCCTTCTTCTAAAAAGGAAGTTTTTGCGACAGAAGAGAAAGCTAGTCGTCCTGAATATCCTAATGAATGGATGTATAATCAACGAGCGTATCCCGATAATTTTATAAGTAAGCAAGCGATCAATCTAGCGCGAACACAACGTAAAAATATCATGACCAACCGAGCTACACAAGAAGTTGACTGGGAGTTTGTGGGGCCTTTAAATATAAGAGGGCGTGTTACAGATGTAGCTATCTCTCCTGTAAATAATGATCATTTATATATCACAACAGCGGTAGGTGGGGTTTTTAGAAGTTTAGATAAAGGGCTCCATTGGGATCCGATTTTTGATGATATTGGGATACCATCTATTGGAAATATTGCTATTGCTCCATCTGACGCACAACGTATTTATGTAGGTACTGGAGAAGCTAATGGAAGTGCTACTTCTGGAGCTTTTTTAGGAAATGGGATCTATAGATCTGATGATGGAGGTGATTCTTGGACGAGTGCTGGTCTTGAAGCAACAAATCATATTGGACGAGTTGTGGTAGATCCTACAAACTCAGATCGTGTTTTTGTGGCGGCTACAGGAATTTTATATGGAAAAAATGATGAGCGTGGTATTTATAGAACAACATCTGGCGGTGATGATTGGGAGCAAGTTTTATTTGTAACAGACTCAACAGCAGCTATAGATGTTGTTATGAATCCTATAGATACAGATGTCATTTTTGCAGCGATGTGGGAACGTACTCGCAAACCGTATCAACGTGATTATGGAGGTGTAACATCTGCTATACATCGCTCTACAGATGGAGGTGATACGTGGGAAATACTTACGAATGGATTACCTGTTTCTGACGAGCAAACAGGTCGGATTGGGCTAGCTATCTCTGAATCTGATCCGAATATTGTGTATGCTAGATATACAACTAATGAAATTACAAACGTTTTTGACGGTGTTTATAAATCAATAGATAACGGGAATTCATGGACTCTCATTTCAAATAATGCACTTAATAATATAGATGCTTCTTTTGGATGGTATTTTGGAAACATAAGAGTTCACCCTGACAATGCTGACGAAGTTTTTGTTTTAGGGCAACGACTTTTTAAAACCTTAGATAGTGGCTCTAGTTGGCAATCTGTAAACGGTATGCATGTAGATCATCATGCAATGGAGTTTTCTAGATTAGATGCAGATTTTATTCTTGCGGGTAATGATGGAGGTGCTTATATCTCTGAAGATAGAGGTGTTACTTGGACTCCGTTTTTAAACCTTCCCATCACACAGTTTTATAATATAGAAGTTGACTTTACTAATCCTGAAAATCTATTTGGAGGGACTCAAGATAATAATAGTATACGTATTGCAAATGGCGATAATACTTGGTTTTCAGTATGGGGTGGTGATGGTTTTCATGTAAACGTAGATCCAGTAGATAATAGTTTTGCGTATGTGGAGTCTCAATTTGGAAATTTAGCTAGATCTACTGACGGTGGTTTTAATTTTACATCTGCCTTAAATGGCATAGATCCATCAGATCGTACCAACTGGAATACACCTGTGATCTTATCTCCTTTCAATCCAGAAATTGTATACTATGGTAGTAATAAATTATATCTATCTGAAAACAGAGCTGTAAACTGGACGGCTATTAGTGACGACCTAACTGATGGATTACACCCAAGTGGATCACTTAGCTTTGGTACATTAACAGCTATTGCAGCCTCTTATACAAATACAAATACAATTTACACAGGAAGTGATGACGGAAATATCTATGTTACTTTTGACGGTGGAAATACTTGGGAAAATATAAGCGACGGACTACCAGACAGGTATATTACATCATTAGCCATTCATCCAGAAGAAGATCAAACGGCTTATGTAACACTATCAGGATTTAGTAATCTTGACTATACACCTCATGTGTTTAAAACAATAAATGGAGGTCAGTCTTGGGAAGATATTTCTTCTAATTTACCTAGTATTCCCGCAAATGATGTCATTATAGTACCTAGTGAGGTAGGAGAATTACTCATCGTTGCTACAGATATGAGTGTTTGGTATTCTGAAGATGATGGAAGTACTTGGGATATTTTAGGAAATGACCTACCCCCTACTATTACTAGAGATTTAAAATACCATCAACCTACACAAACGTTATATGCAGGAACTTTTGGAAGATCTATTTATCAAATTAATCTAAGCACGCTGGTTCTTAGTCTGGAAGAAAATACAATAACAAATAGAAATACTCACATTTTTCCAAACCCAGTGATAGATCAATTTACAATAGATCATCTGCTTCAAGGCGAAGGCTCCATCATTTTATATACTATTACAGGACAGCAAGCAAAAGTAGTATACGAAGGTAATCTTGAGAATACTAAAAATACATTCTATACGAGTGGTACATTAACGTCAGGGATATATCTTTTACAAATTAAATCTCAAGATAACAAAATCACTAAAAAGCTAATTATTCATTAGCAATCTCAAAAGTTTGTCTAGACAAAAAAAGCAGCAATTCATATTTGAATTGCTGCTTTTTTAGCATCTAGTAAAACGATTATTTATAAATATTCACTTTACGTATATCACTCTTAATTATTTCCAAGAATAATTGGTAATCCGCTATCACCAGAACCAATGATAATCACTTTAGAATTAGGAGATTCTGAAAGTCTTAACGTCGCATCAATTCCTTTATCTCGAAGAATTTGATCGTTAAGAGATGCACTTAAAATTCGGTTGGCATCTGCTTTTCCTTGCGCTTCAATAGTTACTTTTTCAGCTTCTTTTTTTGCGGTAACCAGCCTAAATTCATATTCTAATGATTCTTGCTCTTGCTTTAATTTACGCTCAATTGCTTCTTTAATGGTAGGTGGTAGTGTGACGTCACGAATCAGTATATTATTCAATTGAATAAATTGATCTGAAACTATTTTTTCAGTTTCTTGAAAGATTTCTTCTTGTATTGCATCTCTCTTACTACTGTATAATTGCTCTGGCGTATAACGACCTACAACACTACGAGCAGCACTACGAATGGCTGGCTGAATAATTCTTTCTAGGTAGTCCTTCCCTTTTTGATTGTGAAGCTTTCCAATATCTGCTGTGACTGGCTTATACCATGCAGTCGCATCAATTTGAATTTCCAAACCATTTGAAGAAAGCACTCTCATTTCTTCAAATAATTGTTGCTGACGTGTTTCATAGTCAATCACTCTGTTCCAAGGAGCAATTAAGTGAAATCCAGGTCCTAATGGAGCTTTATCTGGATCTACACCATCTCCTAACGTTTCATATAGAACACCTGCATGTCCTGCATCTATAGTCACTGCCGATTTTACTAATACAACAATAACAAGAATTAATATTACAATAATAGGTAATCCAATTTTTGGTAATTTATCCATAATCTATTTTTTAGTTAATTTAATTTTAAGTGAGACCATTATACTTACGCATAAACCACTCTATAGCAAGTAGTAACGCAAGAACAGCTAGAAGCCATTTCCAATCTATTAAAGGTACAACATTTTCAGTGCTTTTCTGCACAGGTCTGTATCTACTATCTTCTAATAAAGAGGCGATAAGTTGATCTATAGCAGAGATATCATAAAGCAGACCATTAGTGTTTGTTGCTACCTGTGATAATGCTGATAGATTGGCATTTAAAAATTGTTGTTCTACTTCAAAAGGTACGATGGTAAACGATCCTGAACGAGCAAGCCCTTGGTCTTGTACTGTTACTGTAAAAGAATAGTCTCCTGGCACGAGATTACTCAAATCAATTTCATACGCATTACGTTGCAGTAAAAAGGGTGCTTCATATACTTTTTCTGTTTCTGTATTTACCACCTTCATTGTTAAAGCGGCTCTAGAATCAAATACATAATTCTTATCAAAATACTGCGCAAAGAGTTTTACAGATCCATTTCCATAATAAAAAGATTCATAATCGAGATTAAGCCTGCTTTTTCGTTTATTGGAAGCCGCATACTGAATTAAGTTGTCTATAAAATTGTCAAATACTTCAAAACTACGCGTATCTATATAGCTTTGCGCTCTCCACCGCCAGAGTCCTTCGCCAAAAATATAAACTCCTCTCCTCCCATTTTGATCGGTAGTGGCTAGTAACGGAGCTTCTGTGGTAATGGTACCTATTTTTTGATAGAGCGCAACATCTGCTTCTGTTTTTAAAGTGATATCACCAAAACTTGTTTTTAAAGGCGGGAAGTCAGAAAAATTAATATCATTTAATACAAACGTAGAAAAATTAGCATTGGGAACTCCTTGGACATCTTCTTCCTGTGTGGTGACCTCATGGAAGACCTCATTTTGAAGTCGATTTAAAATCATCCAATCCGTTTTAGTGCCCGTGATTGTCATGCTATTTTTACCTAACGATTCAAGTTCCCTATAAACGGACTGAAAAAGACCATTAGGTTGGTACAAAACAACGAGTTGATACTCATTCAATTTCCCAATAGCTTCGGCAGGTTTAGCGAAAGTGACACTCCGCAACCGATTGCTTTCTATACTTTTTTTGAGCATTCCCAAATCTGGATGTATAATATCAGAAATTATAAGCACATTGGTCTTCTGGTCTATCACCTCTACAGCAAAGTTTTTACTGTTATTCTTTTTATTTTTCTCATTTTCTATAGGTTGTAGATTTACAGAAAATTGTCGCACTCCTACTTTATTTGCAGGAATAAGTGCAGTGATTACTTGTGATTTTTTCTGATCAGAAAATGTAATGTTTTCTTGGTGCAGAATGCTGTTTCCAGAGCGTATCGTCAATCTTGATGCTACCTCCCGAGTACCCGTATAGCTGGTAAAAACTTCTACAGGAAATTTATTATTAATGTAAGCGTATCTATTTACATTTACTTGTCCTACAATCAGATCGTCATATACAATGGTATCACCAGCAATTACTGGATATACAGGTTGCTTAAAGTTTTTACTTGTATATTCAAAGGCTTCTCCGAAGGTTTGATTCCCATCTGACAGGAGTATCACAGGAGCCACCTCATTCCTATACAATGCAGTAAATGATGAGAAAACGGAGGCTATATTGGTTTGCCTTTCGGCGAAATCTAACGAATCTAGCGTAGTAACTTCGGTTCCAAATTTAAAATACTGAATATCAAAGGCGTCCTCTAGTTTTTTGCTTTCGCGAAAGCGTACCAAAGCATTTCGTACTTGATCTTCATATCCTACATACTGAATACTCGCCGAATTGTCTATAGCAATTGCTAAAGATGGTTTTTCTGTATAATAGGTTTGTTGTTTGTATTTAGGATTAATGAGTAATAACAAGAGCCCAAAAACAGTAAAAAAACGCAACAAAGCATAGACTTTGTTGCGTTTTGTTTTATAAGCAGCCTTATAGAAATATTGGAATATAGCGAGTGCCAAAGCAATGATACCTGCTCCAATAATCAATAATAAGGTGGTACTTGTCATATAAAATAGCGTCTTTTAAAAGACTTATGTTAACATTCCTCCATCTACGTGAAGCACTTGTCCTGTAATATAAGCACTTAAATCACTCGCTAAGAAGACACACGCATTTGCGATATCTTCTGGCTGTCCGCCTCTTTTTAAAGGAATCGCATTACGCCAGCTATTAACTGTATCTTCATCTAGTTTAGCAGTCATTTCTGTTTCTATAAATCCTGGAGCAATCACATTGGTACGTATATTACGTGATCCCAATTCTAACGCCATAGATTTAGAGAATCCAATCATACCGGCTTTTGAAGCCGCATAGTTGGCTTGTCCAGCATTCCCTTTTACACCCACCACTGAGCTCATGTTGATGATACTTCCGTGGCGTTGTTTAAGCATGGTACGTTGTACCGCTTTTGTCATATTGAAGATCGATTTTAGGTTGACTTCTATAACGGTATCAAAATCTTCTTCAGACATACGCATTAACAGGTTGTCTTTTGTAATTCCTGCATTATTGATCAAAATATCAATAGCGCCAAAATCTTCTGCTACGTCTTTTATAAGTTGTTGAGCTTCTTCAAAATCGGCAGCATTACTTTTATATCCTTTGGCTTTTACCCCTTTGGCTTTAAGTGTATCTTCTAGTGCATTTGCTGCATCTACAGAAGAACTATAGGTAAATGCAACATTAGCTCCATGCTGAGCAAAAACCTCAGCGATACCTTTTCCAATACCACGGCTGGCTCCCGTAATAATGGCTGTTTTTCCTTCTAGTAATTTCATATCTATTGGTCGTTTAATCGTACTCTTTTCTATAATCCCAAATATAAGGAAATGCGTAAGGGTGTACACAAAAAAACCTCTTGAAAATTCAAGAGGTTTTTAAAGTTTACTAGTAAAACTCAATATGGAGAAGTCTTTAAGATGCACTCCATATTGCAAGTTGAATTAATCCCGCTTTTTTAGGCGGGATCTTAATTACAAGATCTTTTATTTATTTATCATCCTTATTTTATGGTTTGCCCTAAAACTTCTGCTACTCTTTTTCCAATTTCGGCTGGGCTGTCTACTACGTGAATACCACATGCTCTCATAATGGCTTTTTTAGCTTGTGCAGTGTCATCACTTCCTCCTACAATGGCACCAGCATGTCCCATCGTACGACCAACAGGAGCAGTTTCTCCTGCTATAAATCCTACAATAGGTTTTTTGCTTCCGCTATTCTTATACCAGTTTGCGGCATCTGCTTCAAGCTGTCCTCCTATCTCACCAATCATCACAACAGCTTCTGTTTCTGGATCGTTAATTAATAACTCAACCGCTTCTTTTGTGGTGGTTCCAATAATTGGATCTCCGCCAATACCAATAGCTGTTGTGATTCCAAGACCTTGTTTTACAACTTGGTCTGCCGCCTCATACGTAAGCGTTCCAGATTTTGAAACAATTCCTACACGCCCTTTCTTAAAAACAAATCCAGGCATAATTCCAACTTTTGCTTCGCCTGGGGTAATCACTCCTGGACAATTAGGTCCTACCAAGCGGCAATCGATATCTTTTATGTAATTAGATGCCTTAATCATATCGGCAACAGGAATCCCTTCTGTAATAGTAATAATCACTTTAATACCTGCTTCTGCAGCTTCCATAATAGCATCTGCAGCAAAAGCTGGAGGAACAAAAATGATCGTAGTGTCTGCTCCTAGTTTTTGAACAGCTTCTTCTACTGTATTAAAAACAGGACGATCTAGATGTGTTTGACCTCCTTTTCCTGGAGTTACACCACCTACTACATTGGTTCCATATTCAATCATTTGACCAGCGTGAAAAGTTCCTTCACTTCCTGTAAATCCTTGAACAATAATTTTTGAATCTTTATTTACTAAAACGCTCATTGTTTGTTTTTAAGTTTTGCAGTTGCAAAAATAGTTTTTTGTGGGCTTTTGTCGAAGGTATTTTTACAAATTTATACCTTGATACGAAATCATTGCTTCTGGATCTTCTTCTGCGGGTTGACTCATTTGGTAACCACGGTACATCAAATCGTCTTTAATCGTCCATATTGCCATAAAATGAGCTACAGGTACTTCTTCGTTTGGATTTTCTATTGTCTTCACAAAATACGTGTATCGTATCGTCACATTGTTTCCATCTTCCAATAGATGTGTGATTTCACAACGCACTGTGTCAAAAGATTTTGACGCTTCTGAAGCCATGGTAAGGACATCTTCTCTACTCATGTGTAAATACCCTGTTCTTGCATTCCAAAAGAGTTCCATGTCTGGATGAAGGTATTTGTTTACGTTTTCTGTTTCGTTAAAGAAATCTGAAGTGTAGAAACCGCTTACGATGCTTTTACCGCTTGTATTCATTTTTTATCCTTTAATTGTTGTATGAGTTCAGGAACCATTCTAAGATTGGCTAGCTCTTTGTATTTTTCTCTAAAATCTCCTGCTGGGGTACCAAAGTAACTCTTTTTACCTTCTAAAGATTTACTTACGCCACTTTGTGCAGAGACCACTGCTTTTTCGCCTATCGTAATACCGCTAGTAACTCCTACTTGGCCCCAGAGTATTACTTCATCTTCTATAATCACACAGCCCGCAATACCTGTTTGTGAGGCAATTAATACTTTTTTACCAATAACCGTATCATGTCCAATATGCACCTGATTATCAATTTTTGTTCCTTCTCCTATAGTGGTATCACCTGTAACCCCTTTGTCTATAGTACATGCTGCACCTATATCTACATGATCTTTTATCACCACACGACCTCCAGATTTTAGTTTATCAAAACCTTCTGGACGTTTTTTGTAATAAAAAGCATCAGATCCTAATATAGTTCCAGCATGAATCGTTACGTGATCTCCTATTACAGTATGATCATAAATACTCACATTAGAATGAATCAAACAATTTTTTCCAATAGTGACGTGATTCCCAATAAAGCTATTAGGTTGAATGATGGTTCCCTCTCCTATTTCTGCAGTTTCTGAGATCGCTTTCGCGGAAGCGGAAAACCCTTTAAAATAATCCGTAAGTTTATTAAAATCCCTAAATGGATCGTCAGAAATAAGCAACGCCTTTCCTTCTGGACGGTCTACTTCTTTATTAATAAGTATAATCGTAGCAGCACTTTCTAATGCCTTTTTATAATATTTAGGATGATCTACAAATACAATATCTCCAGGCGTTACGACATGAATTTCATTCATACCAGATACAGAGAAATTAGCATCTCCAATAGGAGTCGCATTAATAATAGTTGCTATTTGCTGTAATGTGTGTACTTGAGGAAATTTCACAATCGGTATGTTAACTATACATTCAAATTAAAAAGATGGAGATCTAAAAGAACAGATTATTCTTTAACTCTTTCTTTATAGGTTCCCTTGGCAGTTTCGATTTTGATCTTATCGCCTTCATTTATAAATAAAGGAACATTTACGGCAGCTCCTGTCTCTACGGTTGCAGGTTTTGTAGCATTGGTCGCTGTGTTTCCTTTTACACCAGGTTCTGTATGGGTTACTTCAAGAATAACACTCGCAGGCATATCTACAGATAGTGGTGCTTGATCTTCTGAGTTAATAAGTACGGTTACCACTTCTCCTTCTTTAAGTAGATCTGCAGCATCTATGGTGTCTTTTTGCAAAGTAATTTGAGTATAATCCTCCACATTCATAAAGTGATAGGTATCCCCTTCTGGATATAGGAATTGAAATTTATGAGTCTCTACGCGTACTTCATCAATTTTATGTCCTGCCGAAAAGGTATTGTCTAGTACTTTTCCTGTAGTCACACTTTTCATCTTGGTACGAACAAATGCGGGTCCTTTACCTGGTTTTACGTGTAAAAATTCAATAACTTTATATATATCGTGATTA
>NZ_CALEMI010000003.1 GCF_937910895.1 uncultured Dokdonia sp.
AATCCGATCTGCCTTTTTAAGAAAAAGTACTAAACAAAAATTCTCTTTATTAACCTTAGTTTTTTTATCTATTTTTATAATTGTATTATCTGGAATTAACTTCACACCTATAAAAAAATTAAGAATTTTTATAAATGAAATTGTCTATAGATCCTCTTTTGTTATCTCTATACCAGAAAATTTTATTGTTAATTCATATTTAGGAATAAAAAGTTATTCTAATTTTTATGATGATTATAAAGATAAAAATATTGAATTAAATTACTTAAGATCAAAAAATATATCAAGCAAAATTATAATAAGTGAAAATAATGAATTAAAAAACTTAATTGGAGACTATACGCTTTCTTCAAATAAGATATTAGCAAAAGTGATCGTTGATCACATGAGTCCTTTTTTAAGAACTGTAATTATCAACAAAGGTAGTTCAGAAGGATTAGAAATCGGAACAAATATTTATGACAAAAATTACTTAGTAGGCCGAGTCATTGAAGTAAATTATAAATCTTCAAGAGTGTTATTATTATCAGATTTGAACTCAAATGTTCCAATTTCAATTACACCAGGTAATATTCAAGCAATTATGATTGGAAATGGAGAAAATTCTGGAGAAATTAAGTATATCAAAGATAATTTAGTCGAGAATATAAAGGATCAAAGTATAGCATACACCTCAGGAACTGGTTCGATTTTTAAAAGTGGTATTCCAATTGGAAAAATCAGTATTATCGAAAATAGATTTATAATTAATTTTTTCAGTGATTTTGATCAATTAAAATATGTGTTTGTAGAAATTAATCAAAAAAAAATAAATGAAAGTCAATCAATCGTGAAAAATAATGAAGATAATCAAATTTCGATATCAAGTACAGAAAAGATCAAATTAGACATACTCAATGATTTAGATTGTCATAGTGCATTAGATTGTGATATTGATATTCTTGTTAATAATGCTGGTATAGGACATTCTGGACCAGTAGGGGAGATGCCTGTTGGACTTATAAGAGAGGTTATGGAGACTAATGTGTTTTCTACGTTGCAATTCTCACAACCCTTTATAAGAGAGATGGTAAAAAAAGGAAAAGGTAAAGTGGTATTTGTATCTTCTGTAGCCGGTCTCACAACATCACCCTATTTAGGAGCTTACAACGCTTCAAAGCACGCACTCGAATCTATAGCACAAAGTTTGAGAGATGAGCTTCACCAATTTGGTGTTGAAGTCGCAACGATCAATCCTGGACCTTTTGAAACGGGCTTTAACGATAGAATGTATGATACTTTTGAGCAATGGCATGATGAAGAAATGCATTTTACCAAAAAGGAGACGATCAATAAAGCTTCAAAAATGCTATTAGACAATCAGCTTGATCCCCAAGTAATGATTGATGAGATGGTCGAGGTGATTTCTCAAGATAAACAAGCTTTCAGAACCATAGTTCCAAAAGAATTAGAAGAACAATGTAAAGAATACCAAAAAAGGCAATACAATTTGCATGCTGATCAAATTGACGATAGCAAAAGTTAATTTTAAGTGATGTCAAATTTGCTTGAAGTTATTTTAAGTGCAACATCATGTATTGAAATCTTGCGATGTATTCATATTTCTAGTATAGCTACAAGCATCCGTATAAAATTGATACGCATAATGCGTCCATGTAGGTTGCAATATGTTGTTATTTCATAAAAAGTAATAAGCGAGTCAACATTATTATTTTTTCGCTTAAAGCGAAATTAAAAAAAGGAATATCAATATTAAATTAGTGGTGTCCTATACTGCTGAACATCTCTTTATACTATTTGCAAGAATAGAAAATCATTTTACTTTTTATAAGCATATTATATGAGACGCAAGAATATAGTAGAAAATGGATTCCAGAACTTAAAAATCATAATGATATCGAAGTATTGGCGCTATGGGAGTACGAGATCAAAAATTATCCTAGACCTATTCGTATTTATAAAAATGAATCTGCGACATATATCTCATTAAAAAATTAGAAACCAAACAAAAATAATATATAAACATAATTAATAATTAAAACTATAAACTATGAAAATTCAATCGTACGTAGCTTTTGATGGAAATTGTCAAGAAGCTTTAACATTTTACTCAAAGTTATTCAACGCTGAAATTAAGAACAGACAAACATATAAGGAAGCCAATATGGATATTCCAGAAAATTATAGAGATCGATTACAGCATGCCGAATTAAGTGGAAAAGGAGTCCACTTCATGGCGTATGACGCTTCTCCAGATACTCCAATAAATGGCGGGAATCAGATACATTTAAGTATTGATTCAAACGATCAAGATGAGGCTGAAAAATTATTTGAAGCATTATCAGATGGAGGAAAAGTACATCATTCATTTAGAGAACGTGAATGGGGATACTTTGGTAGATGTACAGATAAATTCGGAATCCCTTGGATGGTAAATTTCAACAAATAAAAGGAGTGTCTAATAAACCGTATATAGAAAAATAGGTGGGTTTTAAAACTTGCCTATTTTTTTTGTTTAATTTTTAATCTCAGAGTTTTCTTGTAGAAGATTTAAAGAAACAATTTTTGAACAGTGGTTTACTGGACGGTCTGAAGACCGAAGCAGAATTAACTAGTTTATTAAAACAATTTCACAGTACGACCTTGGAAGCAATGCTATAAGGAGAGTTAGATACGGATGATACACTCAAAAATCAGTATATCTAGCCTCAATGAAAGTAACGAAGAAGTGGACATAGCCGATTAGTAATTGGGGATGAATATGTAATCAGTTCTTAATTATAATTGAAAAACGGGTTCAACTTTAAAAAGATAAACCCGCTGAAATTCTATTTACACAAAATTTTGGATACTGTCTTTTGAATATTGTTAAAATATCTTATTTAAGAATCTTAATAATCTGTTCTGCAAGTTCAGTTCCAATACGGTCTTGTGCTTCTTGTGTCGCAGCACCAATATGTGGGGTAAGCGATACCTTTGGATTCATTAAAACTTTGATAGCCGGTGTTGGTTCGTTTTCAAAAACATCTAGTCCTGCAAAAGCTAATTTACCACTGTCAAGTGCCTCTACAAGTGCTACTTCATCTACCACGCCACCACGAGCCGCATTTACAACTACAGCACCATCTTTCATCATCGCAAATTCATTCTTTCCAATCACATATTCTTTTTGAGCAGGAACGTGTAATGTAATAAAGTCGGCTTGCTTTAATAGCGCTTCTTTAGCAATGGTTTTTATAGTAAAAGATGCCGTTTGTCCGTCAAAAAACGAAAGCTCAATCGTTGCTTTTTCTATAAATGGATCACTAGCAATCACGTTCATTCCGCACCCGATAGCAATTTTTGCTACTTCCTGTCCTATACGTCCAAATCCTATGACACCTATCGTTTTGCCTCGAAGCTCCACACCTTTTGCGTACGCTTTTTTAAGGTTTTTAAATTTAGAATCACCTTCTAAAGGCATATCTCTATTGGAGTTGTATAAGAAACGTACCCCTCCATATAGATGAGCAAAAACCAATTCTGCTACCGATCCTGAAGAAGCGGCAGGCGTATTAATCACGTGTACTCCTTTTTCACGAGCGTAAGCAACATCAATATTATCCATACCAACACCACCACGACCTATAATTTTAAGATTTGGACACGCATCAATTACTTCTTTACGAACAGTGGTTGCGCTACGAACTAATACGACATCTATTTGCTCTGCATTGATATAGTTTGCCAATTGTTCTTGCGCTACGGTTGTCGTAATGACTTCAAATCCTGCTTTTTCTAGTGCATCAATTCCAGTTTGTGATACACCATCGTTTGCTAATACTTTCATAGAAATGCCCGCGTAGGCGGGTAACTTTTTAATTCCCGTACTTCGACTATACTCAGCATAAACTCTCAGACGGGAATCTCGTTAATCAATTTATTTTATTCTTTCGTAACTATTCATTTATTTAAACATCCATCATCCAGCCTCAATCAAATTCCAAATCTCAAAAAATCAAATTTCAAAAAGACTCTCTTTTCTCTGCTCTCTTTTCTAATTTCTCAAAAATTTCTAGCATCCAACATCCAGCCTCAAACTTCTTATGCCTTTCTTTCCAACTCACTCATCACGTCTACAAGCGTTCCTACACTTTCTAAGCTTAACGCATTATACATAGACGCTCTATAACCACCTACACTCCGGTGTCCGTTTAAGCCATTAATTCCAGCTTCTTTCCACATCGCATCAAAGGTTTCTTTCAGATCTCCATCTGTCAGTGAGAAAGTTGCATTCATCGTAGAACGATCTTCTTTGGCAGCATATCCTTTAAACAACGGATTCAATTCTATCTCAGAATAAAGTAAGGTAGCTTTGCGATTATTTACCTCTTCAATCGCTTCTACGCCACCTTTCGCTTTAAGCCAACGCAAGGTAAGCATAGAGACATATACGGCATATACAGCAGGTGTATTAAACATACTCCCTTTATTAATATGGGTTTTATAATCCAGCATACTTGGGATCGCACGGGTTACTTTTCCTAAAATATCTTCTCTTATCACCACGAGTGTTGTTCCTGCGGGTCCCATATTTTTTTGTGCGCCTGCATAAATCAAATCAAATTTTGAAAAGTCTAGCTTTCGCGAAAAAATATCACTACTCATATCACAAATCAGCGGACAATCTACGTCAGGGAAGTTTTTGATTTGCGTTCCAAAAATGGTATTATTACTGGTAAGGTGTAAGTAATCTAAGCCTTCTGGTAAAATAAACCCTTTAGGTATAAATTTATAGTTAGCATCTTTACTAGACGCTACCTCGATCACTTCGCCAAAATGCTTTGCTTCTTTAATTGCGTTATCACTCCAGGTACCTGTGTTAAGGTATCCAGCTTTGGTCTGTAATAAGTTATATGCCGTCATTAAAAACTGCATACTTGCACCTCCTTGTAGAAATACGGCTTTATAGCCCAATCCTTCCAGTCCTAATAATTCTAGGGCAAGGTTACGGGCTTCATCCATTACATCTACAAAGTCTTTACTACGATGTGAGATCTCTAAAATGGATAATCCAGAGTTATTAAAATCTAAAATAGCTTGTGAGGCTTCTTGAAAAACTTCTTGTGGTAAAATACAAGGACCTGCGCTAAAATTATGCTTCTTCATAAGGTATGTTTTATCCCACCTATGGGTTTGATTATTTGACTCTTTAGGTCAAATCTTATGAGCGTATCATAAGACAATTTATTAAAGTACAAAGATGCCTAAATTGATGTAAAATTATGTTATCAATTTGATAATTTATACACTATCTTTTTAACAAAAACGCAATGGTATCTTCGCCATCGGCATACTCATGCAACTGTGGTTTTTGTGTATGACCAAATTTTATAGTGTTTATATCCAATCCTTCACCAACCACACATTGTATATTATCCGCATGTGCTTCAAGTGTTTTATAAAGCGTATCGAGAGCGGTGTATTTTTCATAAAACAAGGTGGCAATTGGTGATCCAAAACTAGAATCTTCTTTCAGCATTAAAAATCCGTTTTCTAATACCTCAAAAAGACTCATCAGGTACACCGCCTTGTTGTAATCGTAATTATTGGCATATTTTGCCTGATTGATAATGTCTTTCCATCCATAAATAGCATTAAAAAAGGCATCAAAATTATAATCTTCAGGCACGTATAATTTAGAAACATTACGACATCCTAAACCGTAATACCTAAAAATATCTTCGGCAAGTGCTTCTAGTTGTTCTGGAGTTTCATCACCTGTTAGAACCGCTACTGAGTTTCTGTTTTTACGAATAATATTCGGCTTTTTTCCGAAGTAATAGTCAAAGTAGCGTGCGGTATTATCACTTCCCGTCGCAATTATGGCATCATACGTTTCTAGTTTTTCTTCGGTAAAGGTGATTTTTCCTTTAAAGTCTGGTGCTACATATTCTAAGTATTTAGCGAGAAAGGGGAGGAGATGTTTATCGTTACTCGATTGCTTAACCACCACCTGATGTCCTGTAATCAATACAGACAAAAAATCATGGAATCCCACCAGCGGAATATTTCCAGCCATGATCACGGCGATGGTTTTAGGAGAAGTTTTTGTTGTTTCCGCTACTTCGACTGCGCTCAGCACAGGTTTCGCGAAAGCGGACTCATACGGAGCCATCCAGGTTTTTAGATGTATTTCTGTAAGGGATTTTGCCCATCCCTCTATAGCATACAGCACATTTTCTTTGGTAAACCAACCGTTGTGTTGCCCTGCTAATTTGATTTGATGCTGAAGCCCATCAAAAAAAAGATCGTTATGTGCAACCTCTTCTTTTTGAGCAATTTCTGATCTAGAAAACTGTGATAAAAAGGTTCCTAGTTGAACAAAAGCGTTAATTCTTTGTTGTAATTCCATACGCGCTTGCCTAATCTATTGCTAGGCACTATTTTTGTGCAAAGTTATTGAAAAAAGAACCTATGGCAATTATCATCACAGACGAATGTATAAATTGTGGCGCATGCGAACCCGAATGCCCAAATACAGCGATTTATGAAGGAGCAGATGACTGGCGTTATTCTGATGGAACAAGTTTAGAAGGTAATGTGGTATTACCTAACGGAAAAGCAATAGATGCAGGAGAATCTCAAGAGCCGATAAGCGATGAGATTTATTATATTATTCCTGATAAATGTACGGAGTGTAAAGGTTTTCACGATGAACCTCAATGTGCAGCTGTTTGTCCTGTAGATTGTTGTGTCCCTGACGACGATCACGTAGAAACCGAAGAAGAATTATTAGGAAAACAAGCATTTATGCATCCTGATAATTAAAAGATAAAAAATAGTATACATAAAAAAACACCTCCTTTGAGGTGTTTTTTTGGTTATAGAAATTTATTCTTAACGTAAGTGAGATATGATTTTTTCTTCTTTTTTCTCCAGTATACGACAGAATGTAAGTTCTGGGCGAGATGAAGCAATGGCAATTTCCGTTAAAAATTTTTGAAGCCTTGGAAAAAATTTAGAAAACTCCTTGTGGTTTTTCGCTTTAAGCGAAAAAATACCTAAGAAATTGAAGATTCATAAGTCCCAAAACTTAAAATAAAAACCACACACATAAAAAGCGTCTTTTCTTTTGGTTCTGTTTTCTTTGGACGAGCAAAGAAAATGAGCAAATATTAATTTTTAGTTACTTACATGAAATTTTAGCGTAATGATATTAAAAGATTAATTAATTGTTGATTAATCCCTGTCCTTCTATCCAAGGAGCACCTGCTTTTTTTAAGTCACTTTCAAGTGCTGGAAGTGTTGAATTTACAATAGGTTGTAATTTCGTTTTTACTTTCTTTAGTTGACTTTGCACTCTACTTAATAACATTTTATGCTCGTTTGTAGGACCATAGGTGTTTCCTAGAAATCTTCCTAACGAATTTCCATCACTTGCGGTAGGGTTTGATCGTTCTCCGATTTCATCTTTTATAGGGTTTCCATGGAGTTCTTTGTCAATGTCTAGCAACCTCATTTTAGTTTCGTATAAGCGTTTATATAAGTCATCAGAAGGAGAAGATGCTTTGTTTAAAGCGCGTAACATCGCATCTACAGTTTGTTGACTATTGGATAACGCGATATTAGTGGCTGTTAAGTCTTGTTGAAAAGCGAAAGTAGCTTCTCTAAAGGTTTCCATTTCTTTATATGGTTTTCTCGGTAATGATCCTTCATATAATGGTACGACATTAAAAGATTCCGGACCTTGAAGTACGGTATTTATACCATCCATTTGTTTTACTAAGGTTACTGTATAGGTGCCAGGAGTAGCAAATACGCCACCTCTTCCAAATCTACGACGACCTCTTGGTGCTTCTAAACGTTCTCCGCTTTTACTTGGATAGGTTAAATCCCAACTCACACGGTTAAAGCCTTTTTTGTTGGTTCCTTTTACAGTATTGACCACCTGTCCATTGGCATCTTTAATAATCAACTGTATAGAAGGTCCATCTTGTCTACTTTCATCCTCAAGGGCATCCCAACTTGGAAATTTTACATCGCCTTTCTTCTCTTTTTCTTTTCTCAAGTCTTTTTTAGATTTGAGTTTTTCAGGCATGTAATATGTGAAATTAGCCCCATACGCTGGATTTTTAGCAATCCACTCCGCATCACCTTGACTTCCCACACGACTTGATTGTTGGTACCAGTTGACTGTTTTTACAGGAAAAAGCGTTGCTTCTGTGTTATTCATGCTTGGCGCGAAATTTCGTAAAGGTGTAATGTCATCTAAGATGAAAATCCCTCTACCAAAGGAGCCTGCGACCAAATCGTTTTCACGTCGTTGAATCGTAATATCTCGAATCGGCACGGTCGGCATTCCGTCTTTTAATTGCAACCAATTCGTACCGCCGTTAGACGTGAAGTACACGCCAAATTCTGTGGCTGCAAATAGCAAATCTTTCTTCACGTGATCTTGCACCAATCTCCAAATTAATAGTTTTTCTGGCAAATCGCCGTTGATTAATTTCCAGGTTTTCCCTTTGTCAGCACTTTTGATGATGTAGGGTTTGTAATCTCCGTATTTGTGATTGTCTAGTGCTGCATACACTACATTCGCATCAAAAAGATCGGCGCGAACATCATTTACAAAAGGGGTGGTTGGGACTCCTTTGATGGTATTTAAGGTAATTTTCTTCCAACTAGCCCCTCCGTTTTCGGTTACTTGAATTAAGCCATCGTCTGTACCTGCATAGAGAAGTCCTTCCTGTTTTGGAGATTCCGCTAAGGAAGTAATGGTGTTATAGTTTGACATCGCAGAAACATCCCACGCATTATCCCAACTTTGTGGTTCGTCGTAATACGGAAACGTGGAGCGTTCTTGATTTAAAGTTAAATCTCCAGAAATAGGTTGCCAAGCATCCCCTCTGTTTTCAGACTTCCAAACACGTTGCGAAGCAAAATAGAGTCTTTTAGGATTGTGTACACTCACAAGAATAGGAGCATCCCAATTAAAACGCTCATACGGATCACCTTCTCTTGCTTGTGGTTGAATAAATACCGTTTCTCTTGTTTTACTATCAATTCTCCATAAAGCACCCTGCTGAAATTCTCCGTATGTAATATCTGGATTTCCAGGTTCTGTTGCAGTTTGTGCTCCATCGGCACCTAGGGTTTTCCACCAGTCGGCGCTTGCGATTCCGTCAGAACTAATCGTTTGTGAAGGGCCTCCATGCGATCCGTTGTCTTGTGTTCCTCCATATACATTGTAAAAGGGGAGGGCGTCATCTACCGCAATTTTAAAGTATTGTGTAATAGGAAGGTTTCGTACATATTTCCAACTGTCGGTATTGTCAAAACTTTCATATAATCCACCATCGGTTCCAATCAATAAATAGTTAGGATCTGATTCTTTAAAGACCAAGGCATGACTATCACTATGCTGATTGGATCTACTCATATTAGTAAATGTTTTTCCATGGTCATTAGAGATCAACGCACTGTTGTTCATCATATAGAGTGTTCCTTCTTGATGAGGTGATGCAATGAGTTCTTGATAATAATGAGGACCTGTACCTCCAGATACCGCATCCGATTGTTTGGTCCATGTAGCCCCTCCATTCGCAGACATATACACGCCTCCTTTTTTTCGATCCAACTCAATAGCTGCATAAATCACATCTGAATCAAACGGTGACATCGCAAGTCCGATTTTACCAAGATTTGATTTTGGAATCCCATTTGTAAGCGGTTCCCACGTTTCACCGCCATCGGTGCTTTTATGAAGTCCTGATCCTGGGCCACCACCTAAATAGCCCGCTACAGTACGATGTCTTTGCCACGTAGCGGCGTATAATACGTCTGGATTATTTGGATCGATAAGAAGATCGGTAGCGCCAACCCATGCTTCATCTCCTAGGGTGCGTTTCCATGTGTTGCCTCCGTCTGTGGTTTTATAGACCCCACGATCCCCGCCTTTACTCCAAAGCGGTCCTTGCGAAGCCACCCATACCACATCTGAATTTTCTGGATGTACAATAATTTTAGAAATATGCTCTGAATTTTCCAGTCCCATATTCTTCCATGATTTTCCGTCATTACGACTGACATAGATTCCGTCGCCAAATCCTACATGACGTCCTCCTACATTTTCACCTGTTCCTACCCAAACCGTACTCGGTGTATTCGGGTCTATGGTCACGCATCCTATAGAGTACACCTTTTCATTATCAAATACTGGCGTCCATGTAGTTCCTGAATTGGTTGTTTTCCAAACGCCTCCTGATCCAACGCCGACATACCAGACATTTTCATTGTCAGGATGAATAGCGATATCTGCAATTCTTCCAGACGTCATGGCGGGGCCAATGTTTCTAAATGCTAATCCGCTATACGGGTTTTTGGATTTTTCTTGTTCTTCTTGTGCGTGTAGTGTCATGCTACCTGCCAACAGGAATAGCATCACCAGTTTAATTGCAATCTTCATTTTGGTGTGGTTTTAGTGTTTGTTTGCGTGTATTCTTTTAGGTTAAAAAAGCACACAGTTACTAAAACTACAAAAATTGTATGAGGACTTTGTGGGTGGACTTAAAAATTAACGAAGTTTTTGGTGTTTGGGGGGAGGGGAGATCACTGCGTTTTTAGAGGTAAGACTTTGGTTTCAGTCATTTCGAGTGAGCGAGGTACGAGCGACGAGAAATCGCATATCAGTGAGCATTCTATTTGTATTGCCTTAGCTTGGTGTGCGATCTCTCCTGTCGTCGAGATGACTGCAAAGTATTTTTTCGACAGCCTGAAGAATGAACGACGAGCCCGCCTACCACAGATAGGAAACCGCATAACAGTGCCCATTTTGAAGTTGAAACCGAAACTGAAATCGAAGTCGAAACGGAGCTACTTGTGTGATCTCTTCTAGTGTCGAGATGACGGTGTTTTTAATTTCAGTTTTGTTTATATATTGAATTTAAGTTGATTAATTCGTTTTAAGAATAAAGTAGGAGTAGATTTTGTCTTTTTCACGAAATGTATCTACAATTATTTGAAATACTTATATAACACCCTAGGTTGCTATTGTGGTGACGATAGAATCATAAAAACCATTTTAAATTATTTGTAGTTTTAAGTTTTACATTTATTTTAGGAGCAGATAAAAACCTACAGTTAATTTATGAAAGTCAACCAAGCCTCATCTCAATCTTTAACCAGTATTTTACTAAACAATCATATTGATGTTCCTAGCGATCTTCCAAATATTCAAATCTCTGAAGTGGAAGTGTATAAAAAAAGTGATACTATATATCGTATTATGGGAGTTTTGTTAAATCTTGAGGAATCCCTTCCTATGAAAGCTATGGGCTTAGGTCCAGTGATGGAGTTGATATCTTTTCCAGAGGGTGTGTCACATATACACACTTCTATCTCCATAACGACTGGAGAATCGCCTTCTATATCGGTAATTTTTGAATTGAATTCATTAACCATATCGATTGTGGATAAATTTAACATACAACTTTCTCAGCCTGAAATAAAAATAGCATTATCGCCTGCCGACAAGGGGTGGAATGCAGATTTTAGTTTTAGTGCTTATTTGAGTAAACTATTGGTACAGCGTGAATTTATATGGAATGGATCAATTGATATTCGATTTAATTTTGAGGTATCTATTTCTAATGGGGAGGTGACGGGTATTTCGGGAAGTGCCTTTAAACTATTCCATCGTAACGTAACTGTTCTAAAGTTACCAAAACTCTTACAAAATTTACAAATAGACCTTTCAAGCTTAGGGGCTTCTGCGGGGATTCTTACCAATCCGCCTATGGATTTATTGGGTGTCCAAACGTCAGGAGTCGTAAGTAGGAATAACGGAGAAATAAAGATATCAAATTTTGCTTTGGTGACGACTATAGAAGGAGAACCCATTCCTATGTATATTGCATTTGAACTGAACGAACTTAGCTTGTCTCAAATTGCAAGATTCCTTGGGTTTAATTTCTCGGTACCTATTGATGTCTCACTACAACAACCCAAATTTATTTGGTCTGAAGAGACACAACCACTTCCCGATGGGACAGTCCCCAAAAAGGGAGTTTCTTTTTCTTCAAGTATTATTGTTGCTAACCTTAATGTCTTTGGATCATTCAATTATATTGACACCCATAAGTTTTCTGGAATGATACAGTTGGATGGCCCAATAGAAATAAAAACGGATGCATTTACCTTATTTAAGTTATCAGGAAATGGAAAGCAACAAGTAGGAAGTGGAAATCCTCATCATACTATCCCTACAAACAACGCTGAGCTGACCGAAATGAGAAACGCTCCGAAAAAGGTTCTTTGCAAAGAGGGAGGAGTTCTTTTTAACATTGATACCCAGAGCGATGCTCTAGAGGCTAGTGCGGAGCTGACTTTTTTAAATGTATTGGTTATTTCTCTAGAAATTCAATCTAATCTGGATAACGGAATAAAAGCAAGCTTTTCTATGAATGAAGCACGCGTTGTTAATTCAAGATATCGTTTTACCCTCAAGAATGATCAATTTGTAAATGTAGATTTTGTAATTAGTCATGAGTTGAGTTTCGTACTGCCCGAATGTAACATCGGAAAATTTCTAATTAATGAGTTTGATATTTCCTTATACTTATCAGCGACTAAGATGATGGCAACAGTATCTTTTTCAGTGAATGATGCTAGTTTACGTTTTGATTATGAAATCAACCCAGACAAAAACGCATCCATAGGATATCTTGTCGATACACTTATAGCACAAATTATACTTGAGGTACCAACACTTGTCAAAGGGGCGTTGACATCACCAAAGTTGTTGGCTCGAATGGTTGTTCAGGGAGTACTCATTCCTACTATCAACAATGGATTGTTTGCTGTAGAAATACTTAAAAATGCGGGAGTTCCTATAGATGAAATGGCTGACCCTCTTGTTCGTATGCAACGAAAATTAGGATTAACTCCAGCAGCTATTGTTGAAGCTGTATGTCACCTCTATGGTATAAAAGAAGTACAAGAAGAAGTAG
>NZ_CALEMI010000004.1 GCF_937910895.1 uncultured Dokdonia sp.
GGGTCATTAACTCAGTTGGTTCAGAGTGTTACCTTGACAGGGTAGAAGTCACTGGTTCGAATCCAGTATGACCCACATTACTTTATAAGTTCCAAAACACGTTCCATAGCCATACCTCGTGATCCTTTTATAAGGATGGTTGTGTCTGATGGAATGTTTCCTTTATACGCTTTCGCGAAAGCGTTATACGTTTCAAAAGAATAGTACTCGTTCTGTTTTGAAGTTGATATACCAAAGGTTGGTCCTACCGCATACACTTGATTAATAGAGAGTGAATCTGCATAATCAAGAATATGCTGATGCTCTTCTTTAGTGGTTTCGCCCACTTCAAACATATCTCCTAAAAAGGCTATTTTATGTTTTGAAGATTGTTTGCTCAAGTTATTTAATGCAGCCTCCATACTTGTAGGATTTGCATTATAGGCATCTAGAATAATAGTAATATTATTATCTTTCTCTATAATTTGAGATCTATTATTAGCAGGAATATAGTTTTCTATCCCTTTTTTTATAGCTTGGGGAGCTACAGAAAAATAACTTCCTATAGCAATAGCTGCGGCAATATTTAGTGCATTGTACGCGCCTGTTAATTGTGTTTTTATAATAAGATCATCAAATGCTACTTGTACAAAGGGTGTTGCTCCTTTAAAAGCTATATTATAATCTGCATCAGATGACGCAAATGTTTTGATTTGTAATCCAGAAGACTGTTTTATTTGTAAAGGATCTTCGTTGTTTACGAACGCAATCCCGTTGGTTTTATGAATGAACTTATACAATTCACTTTTCCCTTTGATGACGCCTTCTACGCCTCCAAAACCTTCTAAGTGTGCTTTTCCAAAATTAGTAATATATCCAAAGTTAGGTCTTGCAATTTCGCTTAAAGCGGCAATTTCTCCTTGGTGATTGGCACCCATTTCAACAATACCTATTTGTGTATCCTTAGTCATCGATAATAACGTAAGGGGTACTCCTATATGATTGTTGAGGTTTCCAACGGTGGCGGTAGTGATATACTTTTGTGATAGTACAGCGTTGATTAGTTCTTTTGTAGTTGTTTTCCCATTACTTCCTGTGAGCGCAATTATAGGGGTATTTAAAAAATTTCTATGATAGATGGCAAGATCTTGTAGTGTTTGTAACACTTCTTTCACCAACATGAACTGACCTAAATCGTCTTGTTTTTCGTCAATGATGACATAGGAAGCTCCTTGATCTAACGCTTTTTTTGCAAAATCATTCCCATTAAAATGATCTCCTTTTAAGGCAAAGTATATATTCCCTTTTTTTAATTTTCTGGTATCTGTACATATTCCTGTACTTTCTAAAAAGAGATGGTGTAATTGTTCTATACTCATACGATATGGTATTAAAAAAGCCCTACGAGAGGGCTTTTTTAAATGATAACTGTAGCTAAATTTATCTAGCTGTTTTTGCTGTTTTTGATTTTGAACCTACACGTGACATAGCACATCTAAATCCGATATCGTCTGTAGCCATTCCTTGTGGTAAGAAACGACGTTGTGCAGGATCTAACCAGTAAGCTCTGTCTCTCCATGATCCTCCTTTGTATACGCGTACTTCGTCGTTGATCAATGTTGTTCTGTTATTAGAATCATCAAACTTACGTACCATACCATCCTCACCTTTTGTTACGCTGTGATTTGGAGAGTTGTACATTTGCTTTCCTTCGCTTTCACTAGGATCTTCATCATCATCAAAAGATTCAAAATAGCGAGTAGATCGTCTGTCACCATCTCTAAAGTTACGGTTGTCACTTTGAGAGAATTGAGTACGTAAATACGTTTCATCTTGATCTACTGGCACCTGAAGGATTTCTCCTGGCAAATCTCTAGCAACTATTTTTCCGTTTGCTAAGGTGTCATATACGATAGAATCTATTGTTACTACTTTTACTTTTCCTTCTTCATCTATAGCATTTTTAGTATAGACATTACCTCTATAGTAGTTAAAGTCATTAAACTCATCATCAACTATTGGGCGATATACATCGGCAACCCATTCAGAAACATTACCAGCCATATCATACAGTCCAAAATCGTTAGGCTCGTATGTTTGAACTTCGGCAGTAATATCTGCATTATCATCAGACCACCCTGCAATTCCTCCGTAATCTCCATCTGCTTGTTTAAAGTTTGCTAAATGGTCACCACGAGTACGACGTGATGATGATCTTGTGTAAGATCCATTCCAAGGGTATTTTTTACGACCTCTATATACATTGTAGCTTCTTAATTCAGAAAGCCCTAATGCAGCATATTCCCACTCAGCTTCGGTTGGAAGTCTATATTTAGGTAAAAGAACACCATCTTTACGTTGTACATAAATATCGGTGCTATCATTTCTTTTCATTCTAGACTCACTAGCTCTACCACCTCTGGCAAGACTGTCACTCCCTCCATAAGCTAAGGTAGGAGAGTTTAAATACGTTTCTGTGTCAAAAGTAGAACTTGCGTCTACATCGTGACGTGCTCCACGAGCCGTATATCCTTTTTCTTCTAAGATAAACTCGTTTACACGGTTTGATCTCCAATCAGAAAATTCTACGGCTTGTAGCCAGCTTACACCTACTACTGGGTAATTGGCAAAGGCTGGATGACGAAGATAATTTTCGGTCATCGTTTCATTAAAACCTAAACGGTTTCTCCAAACTAAAGTGTCTGGTAATGCGCCTGTGTATATATTACGGTAATTTTCATCTGTAGGAGGAAAAACTTTCTTTAACCAATCTAAGTATTCTAGATACATTACATTGGTAACTTCAGTTTCATCGATGTAGAATGACTGTACGTGTTGTTGATTTGGAGAGTTGTTCCAGTCATGCATAACATCATCCTGAACTCTTCCCATAGTAAATGTTCCGCCTTCTACAAATACCAACCCAGGCCCTGTGGCTTGTTCAGTATAATCTGTATTGGCTTTGAAACCTCCGTTTTTTCCATCGATTTTCCATCCGGTACCTCGAGAACTGTCTTTGTAGTTGTTTGATTTGCTACAACTAGCAACCATTAAGGAAACTGTAGCAACAGCAAAGATTTTTAGGGCAAAATTTAATTTCATTGGTTTTTGCTTAAGTAGATTTGGGATTGCAATATAACAATTAACACGAAAATGACAATGTTAATTTATTAAAAGCACTCATCAAATTTAAATTTAGTGGTTTTAGTCAACCCATTAGTAACGTAGGTATTTATTCTTTATTATTGTAATCCGAAAAAAATAATTCGAATATCACCTTTATTAATACTATTGATTCGCATTTGTCGTTACGATATATAATGAAAATACACTACACTATATTTATGTTTTTTATTTCCTTTCTTGGTTTCTCCCAAGAAGTGCGTCTCTCAATAGATTGGAAAGAAATCATAAAAAATCCTTCTGCTCCTTTAAATAGTTCGTTACAACTTTCTCAAGATAAAGATGGTTTGTGGTTGTATACGGAGCAATGGGAAGTCAGTCAGCCTGTCTCGCAGGGAAGTCTTCAGGTAAAGAATGTAGTGTATGAAGCAATTCCTGCTTCTCAGTTATCTAAACTTACTAAAAGTAAGATAGCGTCAAAACTATCGTATACAATACAGACAGGGCAAGCTAGAGATCAATATTATGCAATTCTAAATGTTACGCCATTTGTGGTTGTAAACGGACAGTATATGCGGATTAAAAGTGCTGAGGTTTCTTATGCTTTCGCGAAAGCGACCAATGCCAGATCTTCTATACCTATTACAAACTCACTATTAGCAACGGGAGATTACTATAAATTTTATGTAGAAGAAACTGGAGTGCACCAAATCACACGGAATTTTCTTCAAAGCATGGGTATGTCGTTAGACGGTATTGATCCACAAACTATTAAAGTATACGGATTAGGAGGGTCTCCATTACCGCTAAGAAATAGTGATAATAGCGATTCGGTATTTGATCTAAGAGAAATTCCTATACAAGTAGTGGGAGGGGAAGATGGAGCTTTTAATGGGAATGATCATATTCTGTTTTTCGGCGAAAGCATCCGAAAATTTCATGAAGAGTTAGATACCAATATCAATCCATATTCCGATCGATCTTATTATTACATCACAGCGGGTGCAAACTCAGGATTACGAGTGCAACCTATGTCTCAACCCACTGGAGCAGCCAATGCTACATTTACTACGTTTGACGATTATCAATTCCATGAAGAGGACTTAGAAAATATTGTATTAATAGGGCGTAGATGGTTTGGAGAAAAATTTAATGTTGAAAATGAACAAAGTTTTGAATTTGCATTTCCTAATATAGCTGCTGGTCAACTAGCAAGTTTGAGAATTCTATTTGCAGCAGCTTCCGAGTCTCAAACATCTTTTGAAATTGCAGTAAATGGGGCTTCTGTAGGTACTGCAATATTGTCACCTATAAATAATATAAGCCTTGCTACTGGAAGGACATTTGAGGTAGAAGTACCTATATCCAGTCCAGAGGTTACAATCACATTGACTTATAATAACGGAGGGAACCCTTCTAGTTTAGGCTACTTAGACTATATAAGTTTAGATGTGCCACGAAATCTTCAAGGGACTGGGGAGCAGATTAATTTTAAAAAGAATGAATCGGCTACACTAAGTGGTTTGGGAGAATATGTTTTTAGTAATGCGAGTGGGTATACACAGATTTGGGATGTGACCAATCAAGAATCCATAACTACCACTATTAATGAAGGCGGTCAAGGAACTATAAATTTTAAAAGCCCATTAGGGACTTTACGTCGTTTTGTTGCAGTAACGCCTTCAGATTATTTTACTCCTTTTAGAGAAAGTAATAATACCAGAGTTAGCAATCAAAATTTGAAAGGAACCATTTTTCAAAATGACAGTGGAGCTTTTCAGGATATAGATTATCTCATGATCACAGGTGATTTATTAAGAGGGCAAGCAGAACGATTAGCACAACATAACAGATCTTTCAGAGGTTTGAACGTAAAAGTAGTTACCCTAGATCAGATTTATGAAGAGTTTGGGAGTGGTCGTCAAGACATAGGAGCTATCCGTAATTTTGTCAAATATGTATATGATAATGCCACTTCTGAAGCAACTAGAGTAAAGTATCTCTGTCTATTTGGAGACGCCTCTGTTGATTACAAAGACAGATTATTTGGTAACAACAATATCGTTCCTACTTTTCAAACCTTTGAAAGTTTTAGTCTAGCTACCTCTATAATGTCTGATGATTTTTATGGATTTATGGATCCTAATGAAGGATTGGTCGAATTTTCAGGAGGGAATGATAGACTTGATATTGCGGTGGGACGTGTTCTAGCTGATACGCCATCACTAGCAACAACCGTTGTAGATAAAATTATAAATTATGATGCAAGATCCTCTTACGGGCGCTGGCGTAATAATTTTGTCATGATTTCTGATGATGCAGATGAACCGACTCTTGGTCATTATGGATTACAAGTAAATCTGGACGCATTAAGCGATGAGATTGAAAATCAAAGACCATCCACTAATGTGATAAAAATACACAGCGATTCGTTTCTACAAGAATCGTCTGCTGGGGGAGATCGATACCCGCAGGTAAATGAAACAATTTCTAACGCAATAGAAGTAGGCTCTCTAGTAGTGACTTATTTAGGTCATGGAGGAGAAGAACTTTTAGCGTCAGAAACGATTGTCACTCAAAATGAAATAGACGATCTTGCTAATGATGAACGACTCCCTTTACTTATTACAGTAACCTGTGAGTTTACAAAATTTGATAACCCATTACGACCTACGGGTGGAGAACAATTTATATGGAGTTCTGATGGAGGAGCGGTTGCTATGGTAGCAACTACAAGAGAAATATTTGTTGGTCTAGGCGTAGAGTTTAATGATGTAATTGCTGCGGAGATTTTTGGATTTAATGGGAATGAGCTTGTGAGTGTAGCTGAGCATGTGAGACGCGCAAAAAATCAAGTAACAAATAGTCAACGTAGGGTAATTTTCTTTTTAGGCGATCCAGCGATGCGTCTTGCGTTTCCCGAACCAGATATTCGTCTTACAGCGGTAAATGATATTCCTGTAGGATCAAATCTCCCCACTTTAAGAGCCTTAGATCGTGTAAAGATTAATGGAATTGTGACTAGTGAATTAGGACAAGTAATTTCTAATTATACGGGTACACTAGCAGTGACGCTTTTTGATAAAGATATCCAGCGTCAAACATTAGGGAATGATGGCACAACAGATAATAATGGGAATTTATTATTACTAGATTTCAAAACACTAGGGGCTGTTTTGTATCGTGGGCAGGCATCTGTCGTGAATGGACAGTTTGAGTTTGAGTTTGTCATGCCAAGAGATACAGCAATTCCTCTTGGAAATGGACGCTTAAATTTTTATTCAGAGCGATTGGGAATCTTAGAAGATCAGGCAGGTGTGAATAGAGATATTATTATAGGAGGGCTTAATGAAGATGCACCACCAGATAATCTAGGACCTCGTATTCGATTGTTTATGAATGATGAAAGTTTTGTAAACGGGGGGATTACAGATGATTCTCCTATTATCTTAGCAAAACTAGAAGATGAAAATGGTATTAATACCGCTGGAGGAATAGGACACGATCTTATTGCGATATTAGATGGTGATGAGACAAATCCGTTTAATATGAATGACTTCTATGAAACAGACGTCGATGATTTTACAAAAGGTACTGCAAGTCGAAGACTTAGAGATTTAGAAGAAGGATTGCATACCCTTACATTTATAGCTTGGGATGTGTATAATAACTCATCAAGAGCAGAACTGCAATTTGTAGTTGTGGGAGATGGAGAATTACAATTAGAAAATGTCCTGAATTACCCAAATCCTTTTGTAAATTACACAGAATTTTGGTTTAATCATAACCGACCTTTTGAACCGCTGGATGTTCAAGTTCAAATATTTACCGTAAGTGGTAAAGTGGTAAAAACAATTAATCAAACAGTTGTAAATGAAGGTTTCCTGTCTAGGGATATTGTATGGAATGGACTAGATGATTTTGGGGAAGCTATAGGAAAAGGAGTGTACGTATATAAGATAACTGTAAAATCTGCGTTAACAAACAAGCAAGTAGAAAAATTTGAAAAGCTTGTTATTCTATAAAACATAAATATATAAAAAGTCTATATTTGTTCAAATTTGAAATCTTTATGAAGAAAATGATGATGCTGTGCTTAGGAGCATGTTTTGCTTTTAACGCAACGGTACAAGCCCAAGACGAGCCTAATACAATCACAACGGCAGTCCCATTTTTAATTATTGCTGCAGACGCACGTGCTGCAGGACTTGGAGAACAAGGAGTAGCAACGAGTCCAGATGTGTATGCAGTACAGTGGAATCCTGCCAAACTTGCCTTCTTAGATAGAAAACATAATGTAGGAGTCAACTATACACCATACTTAGGAAACCTCGTAAACGATATTGCTATACTACAAGCAGCGTATGCAAATCGTTTAGATGAAAAAAGTGCTTTTGGTGTGAGTCTTAGATATTTCAGTTTAGGAACGATTACCACAACGACTGGACCTAATGATCCAGGTTTAGATATTCGTCCTAATGAATTTACGTTAGATGGAACGTATGCACTTAAATTAAGTGAGCGTTTCTCTATGGCAGTTTCTGGTCGTTACTTACGTAGTGATCTTAGAATCCAGCAATTAGATCCAGATGCAAGAGCAGCATCTTCTTTTGGTGTAGATATCTCTGGATATTACCAATCTGAAGAAATTACATACAATAGCTTTGACGGTCGTTGGAGAGGAGGATTTAATATCTCTAACATTGGTCCAGAAGTATCCTATAGTGATGCAGACAATGATTCTGATTTTATTCCTACAAATCTAAAAGTAGGGGGAGGATTTGATTTTATTTTAGATGGATACAATAAAGTATTTGTAGGATTAGAATTCAACAAACTACTCGTTCCTACACCACCGATAAGAGATGGAGAAGGAAATATTATTGCGGGTCAAGATGATAATGTGAATTTTTTCTCAGGAATTTTCCAATCATTTGGGGATGCACCAGATGGCTTTAGTGAAGAACTTAAAGAATTTACATGGTCATTAGGCGCCGAGTATGTGTATGATAACGCATTTTCTCTTCGTGCAGGATATTTTAATGAAAGTGATCTTAAAGGAGCTCGTAAATTTGCAACCTTAGGCGCAGGTTTTGAGTTTAATGCAATTGACATTGATTTGTCATACCTTTTCTCTACAGGTTCTGTACGTAGCCCATTAGAAAACACATTACGCTTCGGACTTACCTTCCACTTTGGAGATGAGTTTGACGAATATTAATTGAGTAGATTCCTTCATTTGAGGGGAATAGATATATGAAAAAAATTAAGATCGAGTCGTTTTTGGAAATTTATACATCTATAGATGAACTTCCAGAAACGATTTTTTCTTTAATGCAAGAAGCTATTCTTGCAAGAGATACAGCCTATGCTCCCTATTCAGAATTTTATGTAGGCGCAGCCATCTTACTTGAAAATGGAGTGGTCGTACGTGGTAGCAATCAAGAAAATGCAGCCTACCCTTCAGGGCTATGCGCCGAACGTACTGCTATTTATTATGCATCAGCACAATATCCTAACACTACTTTTAAAGCAATAGCCATTAGTGCAAAAGCAAAAAATAAGGCTACCTCACAGCCCATCCCTCCTTGCGGATCTTGTAGACAAGCGATTGCAGAATATGAAATAAGACAAAGAGAAGCGATCCCTATTTATTTTATGGGTGATCAAGGCGAAGTCTGGAAAAGTGATTCTTTAGAAAATTTACTTCCCCTACTTTTTACATCAAAATATCTCTAAAATACCATTGCTTTTTACGAGGGTATTCTTGAAAAGTACGCTTTCGCGAAAGCGTATACCAGAAGTTTGCACCTCATAAATTTTAATATGAGCCTTACATCATTCAAATGATAAGGTTTGGTTTGCTATTTAGTAGGTATTATAACGATTTTAACAAAATAAGTGACGTAAAGCTATCTACTACTTCGTTTTCGCAACTTTTATGCAAAACCCTTTTTGCGGTATCTATCTAATAGCTTATTTTTGTTATTCGCTTTTATTAAAGCCATTATTATACTCGTTATAGATGAAGAAAATCACTAAAGAAACGTACCTTAATTGGTACGAAGAAATGCTCTTCTGGCGTAAGTTTGAAGATAAACTAGCTCAAGTGTATATCCAGCAAAAAGTAAGAGGGTTCTTGCACCTTTATAATGGTCAAGAAGCTATTCTAGCAGGATCCTTACACGTAATGGATTTAAGTAAAGATAAAATGATTACTGCCTATCGTAATCACGTACAGCCTATTGGTATGGGAGTAGATCCTAAACGGGTAATGGCAGAGTTGTTTGGAAAAGCGACAGGAACCTCTCAAGGACTTGGTGGATCTATGCATATTTTTTCAAAAGAAAAAGGATTTTATGGTGGTCACGGTATTGTAGGAGGGCAAATTCCTCTAGGTGCTGGGATGGCGTTTGGAGATAAATATCACAAGAGAGATGCAGTAACCTTATGTTTCTTTGGAGATGGTGCCGCTCGTCAAGGATCACTTCATGAGACGTTTAACATGGCTATGCTCTGGAAATTACCAGTGGTTTTTTGTGTAGAAAATAACGGATACGCTATGGGTACGTCTGTAGCACGTACAGCAAACCATGAAGATATCTGGAAACTAGGATTAGGTTATGAAATGCCTTGTGGCCCTGTAGATGCGATGAGCCCTGTAGCAGTTGCCGAAGCAATGGATGAAGCGATAGATAGAGCACGTAGAGGAGACGGTCCTACATTTTTAGAGCTAAAGACATATCGCTATAGAGGACACTCTATGAGTGATGCACAACATTATAGAACAAAAGATGAAGTAGCAGAATACCAGAAAATAGACCCTATCACACAAGTAAAAGATATTCTATTAAAAGAAGGTTACGCTACCGAAGATGACATTAAAGTGATGGACAAACGCGTAAAAGAGCGTGTGGCAGAATGTGAAAAATTTGCAGATGAAAGTCCATTCCCAGAAAAGAATGTGATGTATGATGTGGTATATGACCAAGACGATTATCCATTTTTACCTCATAAATTATAAGCTATGGCACAAGTAATAAATATGCCGCGACTTAGCGACACGATGGAAGAAGGTACAGTGGCGACTTGGTTAAAGCAAGTTGGTGATACCGTTTCTGAAGGAGATATCTTAGCCGAAATAGAAACAGATAAAGCAACGATGGAGTTTGAATCTTTCTATGATGGAGTATTGCTCCATATAGGAATTCAAGAAGGAGAAACCGCCAAAGTAGATAAATTACTAGCGATTCTCGGAGAAGAAGGAGAAGATATATCTGCATTAATCAGCGGAGAAGCATCCAGCAAAGAGGCATCTGAAGAAACAACATCTGAAGAAACCGAAGAATCGAAATCTGAAGAAACTACATCTGAAAAAGATACATCAGAAGAAGAAACTGAAGAAGAGCCTGCAGCGACTTCAGAAAAAGAGGAGACAACAGGAACAACTGAAATTCCTGATGATGTTGTTGTGGTAACAATGCCTAGACTTTCTGATACAATGGAAGAAGGTACCGTGGCTACTTGGCTTAAATCAGTAGGTGATACTGTAGAAGAAGGAGATATCTTGGCAGAGATTGAGACCGATAAAGCGACGATGGAGTTTGAGTCTTTTAATGCTGGAACGCTATTATATATAGGATTAGAAGAAGGCGCTACGGCAAAAGTAGATGCGCTACTCGCAATATTAGGCCCTAAAGGAACCGATGTTTCTGGTGTGGTAGCCAACTATAAATCGGATGCTTCGGCTTCTAAAAAAGAAGAGGTTAAAGAAGAAGCTCCTAAAAAAGAAGAGCCAAAACAAGAAACGTCTAAGAAAGAGGCTCCCAAAGCAGCTGAAAAAACGTCTTCGTCTACAAGCTCAACAGCAACATCTAGTGGAGGTCGCATATTTGCTTCCCCACTCGCTAAGAAAATTGCCGAAGAAAAAGGTATCAACTTAGCTCAGGTAAAAGGATCTGGAGAAAATGGACGTATTGTAAAGGCAGATGTAGAAAACTTTACTCCTAGTGCAGCTACTGCCGGAGGAGCTGCTACACCATTTGTCGCTACAGGTGAAGAAAGTTTTGAAGAAGTGCCAAACTCACAAATGCGTAAAGCGATTGCAAAAGCACTTTCAAAATCTAAATTCTCTGCGCCACATTATTACTTAAATGTGGAGTTTAATATGGAGAATGCGATTGCTTTTAGAGCTCAATTTAATCAATTGCCAGATACAAAAATA
>NZ_CALEMI010000005.1 GCF_937910895.1 uncultured Dokdonia sp.
AATGCAAATAGTTTCCGATAGACTTAAAAATCTAGCAAAACAAAAATAGTCTAATACACTATTTTAAAATATAAATAACACCCCTATGCAGCGTATCAATTTTGGTTCCCTTAAGACTATAGATACGCTACCCTTTGAGAATCACTCAACATGTCTATTCTCAAGACCAGAGCAACACATGGCATAGATGCACCACGCTATGCCATTGTGTTGTAATGTTTATAAAATCAATGAATTGAGACACCGTATTGTATATAAAAATAGATTTCATTAAACAGTATTTTATATGATCGTATTATTTAGCATCCTCTCTAAAACTATATATACCCCAAAAGTTATAGACTGCTCTATCAAGAAGCTTAATAAAGAACTCATTGCCATGAAAAATAAAGGGCAAGAGATTAGATTGGAATTAATGCCATTGCTAGCTGAAAATAGTAAGGAAGAAGACGTCAGTTTGAAACTGAAACAATATTCTTTGATCACAAAGATGCAACAGCAAGACAGGTATAATCAACAATATCTGAAAGCACTTTTTAATAATTGTGATTGGCCTAAAGGACTTAGTAAAGAAGCCCACACCTCTGTATATCTTATATTACAGCACAGTGATGATACCTTGATGCGCACCTATTACCCTAAAGTCGAAGAGATGGTTGCACTAGGTTATTTAGATCCAGATGATGCTGCAACGATGTTTGATCGGTTGCAAATGAATGCAGCATTGCCCCAACGCTACGGCACACAAACGTTTGAAAACACCAACAATCAAAACTCCGTGTGGCCTATTCAAGATCTAGAAAATCTATCTAGTTTACGAGCTTCTGTAGGACTTTCTAGTATGTATGAATATATCAAAGAAACCAAGGAAAGTATAGGCGTATCCATCGTTTGGGATAAAACACTTACCGTTGAGAATGCGCTGAGATTTAAAAAGTAATAGCATTATTCTCATGTATCAACTCTCGTATCAATGGTTTCTTTATACGCTTTCGCGAAAGCGTACTCTTTATCTTTAAAAGAGGTCTTTGAAGATTTTAAATTCCAAAAAACACGTAGTTTTCCTCATAGAAAAGTCATAATTCTCAATTAGATTTGTTAGATTCCTTTTTGTTTTTTATCACAACAAATAATAGTTCTAACCCTATAACCAAATAAATCAATGAGTTACCTTTCATTTAATAACCCCAATCTAAAGCGTGAAATTACTAGTAAAAGAACAGCAGTACCCAAAGAATCGATGCGTAAAGCATTTTCTGATTGGCTCATAAAAAATCATGGTGATCATTACGCTACTGAATTGAAACAACAACGTGCGGCACCTAAAAGCAATATTTCCAAACTACATTCTTTACAAAAATCATTAGATGCACCGTTAGTGGGAATTGTTGGTGGAGGATTTGCAGGACTCTATTCAGGACTGATTCTTCAGTCGCTAGGAATAGAATTTGAAATATTTGAAAGTTCAGATCGTGTTGGCGGTCGGATTGATACTTGGTATTCTACAAAGTATGATCCTA
The DNA here is from genome assembly GCF_937910895.1 of uncultured Dokdonia sp. GTDB lineage: Bacteria > Bacteroidota > Bacteroidia > Flavobacteriales > Flavobacteriaceae > Dokdonia. The sequence continues at coordinate 1,521 of NZ_CALEMI010000005.1, forward strand.
AAAAACCAGATACCGCCTGTTTATACGGTGAAGTAGGAGGGATGCGGATTCCTCAATTCTCACCAGATATGCTACCTGTACAACAGCTAGGTTTATCGCTCAACGCCGTTTTAAAACGCAATAAAATGGTTGATAAAATGGTAGAATGGCGCAAGTTTTATTACAATTCTGATGTACAGCGTTTGCGGTACAATAATATGGAAGCCCCTATCATTGCTGAGAATGCGAGTTTAAATTCCCTCAATTTTGGAAAAGATAAAGGCGGGAGTCTTCCTATGGTTTGGGTAACACCAACGTCAAAAGACAAAGGGGAGCCGTATTTACCTATTAATATGGTGCTTGAAAAAGTAAATGGACCTTTTATGGTTGCTTTTAAGAATGAGGACTTTGATAAAGCGTTTCAAAAATTAATGAAGTTTGATAATTACTCTATGTGGGGATATTTAACCAATGTATTCAAACTAGAAGACCTTGATGAGTATTATGATCCAAAAATGGGTAAAAAGGAAGACAATTTGCCGTACAATGTGGCAAGTTATCTAGAGACTTTAAATGTAGGTACAGGCATGTATGCGGTCTCTTTTGTAGAGATGGTACTTGCTTTGTATGATTGGGAAGGAAGTATGAATCCCTATGACTTAACAGATCCAAATATCTACATGATTACTATGAATAAAGGGATGCAACACTTTCCAGATGCTTGTAGATCTGTATTGGATTTACAAGAGGGTGTCTTACCAGAAGATGGTTATAGGGCGCAAGTAGAGATTGGGATGATTGAGAATGCAAAGGGACAAAAAGGATATTCACCAGATAACCTAACAGAAGATGCACAACCGCCATCAAGTGTGCCTCCAGCAAACCCTCCAAAACCAGTACCTGGAAAACCATCCCATACGAAGCAACGTGTGTTTATGAATCATAAAGTGGTTCAAGTAGTACATGATCCGTTATTATATGATACAGATGGCGGGATGCGAATCAAAGTAAAAGTAGCCAAAGGTACCAGTGAAGAAACGCTGACTAAAGAGTATCCGTATGTGATTAGTACATTACCTAATGGTGCGTATTTGAGCGGAGAGCTAAAAACAAATTTCTTTGACCATCTTTCCCTTTCAAAAGCACGCGCAATTAGAGAATGTCGTTATATGCCTTCTTTTAAAGCGTTTATTACATTTAACACTCAATTTTGGGCAACGCTAGGAGAACGACAAGAAGGAGGTTTAGGCGTAGGAACTTCAGATAGATCCAATCGGCAAATTGTATATCCTTCCTACGGATATGATGCAGAAGGCGGAGTATTACAGGTATATTGCTGGGCACAAGATGCAGAACGTATGGGTGCATTGACGGATGAAGAACGCGTGAACGAATGTCTTAAAGGAATTGCCTATTTATATCCAGATGCAGATGTCTATGGATCTTTTGCAGGCTATAAACCAGAAGAAACTACCAAAACTTGGTTTTGGGATAACCATGCAGGTGGTGGTGCTTTTGCTTTATTTGGTCCTGGACAGTTTACAAATCTATATGAGACTTTATTAACGCCAGAATTTGACGGTCATTTAAACATCGCAGGGGAGTGTTGCTCTGTCCATCATGGATGGATTGTAGGAGCCTTAGATTCGGCATACAATGCAGTAAATAATATTTTGGCTCAAATGGGAGAAACAGAAAAGATCAAAACGATGGAAAAAATGTGGGGGAGACTCACAGCACCAGATGTTGCCATATAAATGATCTAAATACTTAGTGAGAGGTGCCTTACCGTCATGATACTGTTTTATAATAGTAAAGTGATGTGTAAGGCTTTTTCACGTTCATACGTAATTGAATGCATTTATATATGCTGTGTACGCTTTCGCGAAAACGAGTAAGCCAAAACGATTTAAAGTAGGTAAGTGCGTATTCTATTTAAATAAAGTGTTTAAAATAGCATAAGATATATAAAGAATATAGTTTTTAAACTAAATAATTAGTTACAACTAATTATTTAGTTATATTTGTTTGTGTTAATTTTTAAATGCAATAGTGTATGTTTTCAAAGCGAGTAGGTATCATAGCTGTATTAAGTATAATTTCTATGAGTGTATCTGCACAAGCGGTAAAAGCGGATGCACAATTGCAAGCTGCCTACAAAGCCGAAGGTTCGTTGCAATTAGAGAATTCTAGAAATCTTTTTTTAGAAGTAATATTAAATGATACCGCTACAAAGGAAGAGCAATGTAAGGCATTACGATCATTAGCCATACAAGATTGGAAATTTTACAAAGACTATGATGCCGCTATAAAGAGATTGTTAAAAGCAGATAGTATTGGAGATTATAGATCAGAGACATGGATTGTCGCACATAGAATAGAACTAGAAGCGAGAAACTATACAAAAGCAATGGAAGCAGCAAAAAAATCAATGGAGATTGCGGCATCTAGCGCAGATAAAATATATGCCCAATATAAATATTGCTCAGCTGTTCTTAAACAAGCTCTATTTCAGTTAGATAACCATATAGAACCAAATTCGGTGCTTTTAAAAGAAGCATCTGATATGCTGCAAGAAATAGTAACCATAAATCCAACCCACGTAAATGCTGCTGAAACTTTACTAGGGATTTCCTTACTTCGTACTGATGGCGATATGGCCTTAAAAGGATGGCTTTCCTATTATAGATTTTCTGATATAGAGAGCGTCTATGAATATTTTAAAGAACCAGCAACACAGCTTAAAACAATTCTTTCAAAATGGAATACAACACCATTGAATACTGAAGAAAAAATAACACTGATAAAAGCTTTAGGAGACACTCGATTCTATACTTACGCAGGGATGATGGCAACATTATTTATAACTAATGAAAACAACAACTTAAAAAATAATAAAGAAGTACAGCACATAGTAGCCTATTCAAAATACTTAAAGAATCTAAAAACATATACGAATGAGTATTATAGGCAGATGACGTTAGAGAAGGGGAGTACAGAAGAGTATCTTTCATTTATCACCTCTACCAGTGAGAAGTTATATACTGAAGCAACAGCTGGAAAAAAAGTAAAAGACACTTTTTCAATGCGACAATTTAGGAACTTTATCAGATCTGAATTCGGCACGGTTTCTATTTTGGGGAGAACGAGTAGTTCAAATATTTTGGGATTGGTGATGGGACAAATTGTAAATGAACGTATTCGTAAAGTGGAACAATATGGTCACAGTGCAGATTTTAGTTTCACCGAATTGGATATGATGGTTTCTAATGGATATCCTAGTTGGTACTGGGAAGACAGAGGCGCTGGAGGTTTTGCTATAGAAGGAGGGTTTTTAAGGGTAAAGAAAATGTTTAAACATTTAGGAATTAGTGCATGGGAAACTGTTACAGATTCTGTAAAAAGGAAGAAGGCTGAAAAGAAAATATGTAAAACGTTATTAGAATCCACCCAATCAACAGACAAGAACACTGTTCTGGCGGGGCTAGCAAGTAAATTAGAACTAGATGCATTAGATCAATTATACGCTCAAGTCCTTCAGGAAGGATATGAAGGGGTTGCATTACAGTTAAAATTTATAGAGAAATATGATCAGTATAGAGATAATGCGACCATGTTTGCTCATGAAGGAAGACATTCTTTAGACAAAGTTGTTTTACAGGAGAAATATAGAACATTAGGGATCCCAACCATTGAGTATAGAGCTCGGTTATCACAAATAGTATTTGGTGAATCACCAAAATTAGAATTAGCAAATATGGTGAATGGCACAGGAAGTACCGGTAGTGGTCTAGCAAATGCTATGATTGTAGAAGTTGCTGAAAAATGGATCAAAGAGCACCCGCAAGAAATCAACGGGTTTGATGCCTCAAAACTCCCTATAGCACAATTATATTTACTTACAAACCTTCAAATTATAACTATATATAGAGCTGTAGATCCATTTTATGTAAAATAGACCGTGCAGTAATTTAATTTTATGTTAAGAACTACGTATGATAATGAGTGCGCTTTCGCGAAAGCGGATAAAGAAATAATTTTCAAGGGATAAGCCAAAGCGCAAGACATATATTACACCTTTTAAAATGAATCGTGTTTTAAATGAGGGTTCATTCGTATATTTGGTTAAAAGCTATGATGAAAAATTATATACCTCAATACAATACGTGTTCTATTCCTTACAATAAATTTACATGAGAACGCTGGTAATAGGGGATATACATGGAGGATGTAAAGCATTACTTCAAGTATTAGAAAAAGCAGCAGTAACACCTCAAGACAGACTTATCTTTTTAGGAGATTATGTAGATGGTTGGAGCGAATCGGCTCAAACGGTAGAAAAATTACTGGAATTAGCGATTTCCAATACCTGTGTATTTATACGAGGGAATCATGATCTTTGGTGTGGATTATGGCTAGAAAAAGGTGCGACCAATCCTATCTGGCTAGCCCATGGAGGTAAAGAAACGATGACGAGCTATATAGAAACTAGCTTATTAACAGATAATCGCCATAAAGCGTTTTTTAACGAATTGCAAGATTACTATATAGATTCAGAAAATAGATTATTTCTTCATGCTGGATTTACATCAATGCATGGAGTACAAAAGGAATCGCAGGCTGC
>NZ_CALEMI010000006.1 GCF_937910895.1 uncultured Dokdonia sp.
GTTTTGTTTTCATGATTCTGTCTGAATAAAATTAATAATTAAAATTTATTTCAGACAGAGTTTAATTTACACCCTCAATCCTCTCTATCTAAAAAAGAATAATTAAAATTTATTTCAGACAGAGTTTAATTTACACCCTCTGTTTTCAAATATCATTATGTATTTAAAAAATCAACAATACTCTCGACTATAAATTTTGAATTATTTAAATGCTCTGAAGACCATCTCGCAAGTTGATGCGGTGCCTGTTCCAAATATAAAATTTTTTTCTTACTAGCACTAATCGCTGCATTCACAATTATATCAGGAATTTCATTTGGAATTATATGATCATTTTTACTAAAGAAAATTAATATATTTCCATTAAAATCCTTTAGATTTTCATTAGCATTATTATTTTTCCAGCTTTCTTTTTTTCTTATAATTTCACTAAATTCGGGACCAAACGGAACATTTAAAGCCCTTTTGTCATAAAGCGCAGGAGCAAACAAAATGATATTTTTTATACGGTTTTTTATTTTACTTTGAAGTAAATTAATCGCTACTTGCCCACTCATACTGAATGCACAGATTGTGATAGGAAGCTTAGAGTCGAGATGCTCAATTATTTTTAATGCCTCGCTTGTTCTTTTCTCTAAACTCGTTGGTTCATTGTGTGAACTTTCTCCGTGAGAAGAAAAATCAAACACAATAGACCCTAAACCTATCTTAGTCAATTCTTTTCCTAGTTGAATAAGTCTGTTTTTATCAGAATTACCTGCTCCGTGTAGGAGGATACAAGAAAGTGAAATATCTTCTTTCTTAAGTAAGATCGTTGATATATCCTCATGTCCAGCTACTATATTAATTTTTTCTTCTTTTATCATAGGTTAATTAATTATTCTTGAATCAGCTTTATCTCTTAAATGACGTGTTTTCCGCAAGTCGTTAGTAACCACGAGTCTAGTCAGCCATCTTGCTTCATCTCCATAATTAGGTATAAAAGAATCTCTTCTATGAACTGCATTAAAATTATCTACATATAAGCAATTTCCTGATTTAAGAGTTATTTCAATTTTGTTTTTATTGATGGCTTCATATATAAAAGACAATGCTTCCTTAACTTTACCCTCATACATATTTAAATCAAGTGTATTCATATTTATCCTTAAGTAAGGATTATCAAAATGACCGAAGAGTATTGACTTTTTAGTAGAGTTTATCTCTTTTATGACGTTTTTGTGAATAGGATTAGATTCTATATAAAATTGTGGCTCAAAAAGAATTTTTTTAATCTCCCTTGGGATGAAAACATCTTTTATTGAGGCGATAACAGTAGGAGCATTTTCAGTATTTCTCAAACACATCAGTCCAAGATAATCTGGCATTCCAATATGAAAAGCATCTTCTGAATGAAAACCAAAATTATACAAAGAACCTGAACTACTATTAGAAATAGATTCGAACTTAGGTAGAGGTATAATTCGATTATACGCATGTCCGTGCCTTTGCGTAGAGAAACTAAAAGGTTCTCCTAATAAACTTGAAAAAAGACCATGTATAATATCTGATCTATCTAATTTGTAATCATGTTTCTCTCTATATTTAGTTGGAGTTTTAGGAAAATCTTTTTTAAACAAAGGTGCATTTTCAATTAGTATGGCTAAATGTGATTCTTGATTTTTAAACTGATAGAATAGTTCTCTGACCCTTCTTGGCAACTCTTGAGCATAAAGGTGTGAATTTGATAAGAAAGAGAACTCATCCAACATTTTGGGATTATCACTTATAACTAGCGCTAAATTCTCAATAGCTGATTTTTCTTCTTCTGATAAACAAACTCTCAGGATTTTTTCTTGTGTTTTCATAATGTCAGTTTTTTACTCTACAAGTATCGATAAATGACCTTCACTAAACAATACGGGAAATCCCTAGATTAGTTCGTAAATACCTATTAATTATAATTTAGAAGTAATTCTAATTCTTGAGAAACAAACTTATACTACTTATTTACTTCAATGGTTTTATCTACCTAATTGTGATAATAAGATTATATCAATTTGCTGATGAGGATTCTAATTTTAGGTTGCCAAAGAGTTCATTATTAATTTTTCTTAAATTTTCTATATTTTATAAATAGAATTGTTACAACTATTTGGATAGCAATTATTCCTATGCTGATATATAAAATAATATTTTTGTCATTTAGAAAAACACTAAAACTCTCCCAAAAAAGAAATATAGCATATCCAATTACTACATTCATTAAAATATTTCCAATTAACATAGCAATTATATACTTTAACTGAGCAACTCTTAATATTCCAAAAACTATAGGTAAATATCTACTTATTACTGCAAGAAATCTTCCCCAAATTATTGTTTGGACACCATATTTTTCAACAAATAACTGACTTTCATTATAAGGCTTAGTCATTACAGGAAATATTCTTTTTAATTTAATGATTAATGGATATCCCAAAAAATATGCTAGATAATATAAGAATATATCTGAAAAAACAGCACCTAAAAAGGAGTATATGAGTACTAACTTAATATCTAATGTTCCTTGTACTGCTAAACTAGTCCCTATCAAAAGAGCAGCAGGAGTGCCTGTATGATCTACAGCAGACCATATAAATAATCCTAAATACCCTAAATTGCTTATAATTTCTATATCCATTATTCTTTCTCAAACTTATCTTCTAAAAATTCAACAAATCTTGGATAAAGTTTATCGACCATAGAAGAAACACCTATTTTTTCTAAAAGAATATCAAGCCAAGGATTCGATATACCATAAACTCTATACTTACTATATTTAATACCATTCTCATGTTCAATATGATGATTTATATGCTCTTCATATATTCTTTTATAATACCATGTATTCCTAAAAAAAACAGGAAATATTTTATTTACAGAGTGTATATCATAATGCAATAAGTTTAAATATATATGTGCTAATAAAAAACCCGAAATAACACCTATTGAAATAGATTTAAATAATCCATTCGACACAAAAAACAACATAATAATAAAAGGAATAAGTATTATGCAGACGGCAGGAATTAGGATTGATATGGGTTGCAAAGCATGATGTATCAATGTGTTTTCATGATGTCTCTGATGCCTCTTATTAAAAAAAGAAAAAATGTTACATCTATAGTGTTGAAGCCAACCATGAGCTAACCATTCTATGATGTGTTCATATAATATTCCTACAGCAAAAAAAGCACAAAAAATAAAATTAATTTCAATAAGTGGTAGAAGAAAAAAAATAGTTAATGTGCATATAAATATGGATGTTATCCAACCATCATCATTTATTAATTTCAGTTTATTTATAAGGAGCTTTATTATCATTTTTTAAGTAAATATGCTAAATATTCATGCTTAAGCAATACTAATAAACTTGCTTGTTAAATTAATTTTATAGTATAATTTTGTTATGAAAACTCTAAAACTATTTTTCAAATTACTTGGTGTGGTTATAGTTATGATAATTCTATTTTCCTTTTTACTATCTCATACATCTACAGATACAAAACAAAAAATAATACATACATATATAGTTTCTGATAACAAGGATTTACTCGTTGATAATTGGGATTGTGGCGCCACCTGTCCTTTTCAAACTAAAGTTATTTTACAAACGAAATCAGGAGAGGAAATTAATGAAGAGGAATTATTATCCTGCTTACATATTTCTGACCTAGAATTATCTGAGATATCTCATAATTCGGTAAGAATTACTAGAATGATTGGTGATGATAGTGAATGTGACTACAAAGAAGGAGATCTATTATTTTATTAATTCTCCTATTTCTCTAACTCATTCATGTTTTAAAATTCATTATATCCTTTTCGTATCATTTTAGAATCACCTCTATAATCCATGCATACGCCAGTTTTTGTAGTGATACAACGTTTTATAGCATTTTTATATTCGAGTCTTGCAACGGGGATACATTTGTCTGCATAGATTTGATAAAGACCTCCAGCACAAATAGAAGGTTCTCTAGGGTAACCAAAAGCATTCAATGCTGCACCAAAATTTATATTTCCAAGCTGTTCTACGGTATACTCTTGCCCCCTGTAGATAACTCTACCTGAGTTTTTACTATTATATTTTTTGAAATCTCTATTTTTAATATCTCCTTTTCCGTTGGTTTCAAAATAACCAATCAAAAATCTAATTTGGGCTTCTACATTTCTCCAACTATCGTAGTCTCTATAATATTTAGAAATATTTCTTTCCAATATATTTTCAGTGGAAAATTTTTTTAAATCTCTAATAATCATCTTTTCATCAACACCCCATTTACTTTTTAGTTTCCTGAAAGTAGATTTAGTCTCTTTTAAAGTTGCGTCAAATTCTCTTGTAACATCAGGTAATTTATTTGGATCAATATTATCACTATTGTTTGTTGAAAAGGATAATAAAATTGTTGTCATTAAAAGTAATACTGCTTTTTTCATAATATCTTATTTAAAGAAGTTCTTACAAATATTATCTTTATGTAGCTTAACTTCAATACGGGTTTTCCCTAAAAATCAAACACATAGTGTAAAGATGTTTCAATTTCTTATACCTTCGTATATATGAGAAGAAGAAATTATTCATTACTATCTATATGCCAGATTGTGTTTGGTTTTCTTTTGTTTGCTTCACCACGAATACAAGCATCAGAAATAAATGATAGGATTATTGTTATTAATGATAGTCTCGATCAATTAGTTCAAAGAGGAAAAGAATTCTCTGAAAACAAAGAATATTCCAAAGCAATAGAGGTTTTTAATGAAGCATTAAAAATTACTGCAAATAAGGGCTTGAGTAATGATGCAAGTTTTATCTATAAAAACATTGGTTACATCTACTATAGACAACAGAAATACCAGAAAGCAAAAGAATTTTATACGAAAAGCATTAGGAGTGATTCATTATCGCAAAACTCGGCAGATTCATATTTTAATATTGCCTTGATCTATAGAAAGGAGAAACAATCAGATAGCCTGTTATTTAATCTATATAAGTCACTACAAGTATATAATGGGCTAGAAAATTCTAAGGCAAAGTTTAGTACCTATTACAAGGCAGGAGTACTCTTTAGAAATAGTGGTAATTATGATGAGGCAATTCGTTATTTATTAAAAGCCTATGAAGGTTTTGAAGAATATAAAGATGACAAAGAGAAAGCCAAAATATGTAATGCGATTGGTGCGACCCAACGATTAATGGGTAATATTGATATCGCTAAACAGTATTACAAAGAATCACTGAAATTACGTGAAATCGTTGGCGATAGTATCGGTTTATCCTATGGGTATAATAACCTCGGGCATGTATATAAGAGTGAAGAAAAATATGATTCTGCCCGCGTATTTTATGAGAAAGCAATACGAATTCAAGACGGTTTTAAAGAAACTAAAAATCTTGGCAAGTATTATTATAATCTAGGTTCAGTCTATTATCAGCAAGATGATTTAGATAGAGCAATGCGGAATTATAAAACATCTATTGCTATCAAAAAACAAGAAGGAGATAGCCTATTCCTCACAACGCCATATAACGAGTTGGCAAAGATTTCTGTTGAAAAGGGAAATTATATTGTTGCAAAGCAATATTTAGATTCAGCCTCTAGAACACGTAACCCAAATCAAAGTAAAGATATTCTATTACGTCATCACGAAATCACATCAGAGTATTATGAAGCTATTGGCAATGATAAAGAAGCACTAAAGTATTATAAAGAACATACTAATCTGTATAAGACTCTTTTCAAAGAGGAACAGGCAAAAAAAATTCAAGAACTACAAGAGCGGTTTGAAAATAAAAAGAAACTTGAAAAAATACGCAACCTCACTCAAGGAAATCGTATTCAAAAAGGAATAATTTCAGAACAAGAAGTTGATATAAAAAAACGTGATTGGTTATTATTACTTGCTCTTGTTGTAGTCATCTTGGCTATTGTTATATTCTTTCTTATTCGACAACGACATAAAACCAAAGAAAAAGGATTTGAAGTACACCGTCTTGAATCAATTTTTGAAGGACAAGAAGTTGTTAAACAAAAAATAAGCACAGATCTGCATGATATTGTTACAACTAGTTTTGATGCAATTCGATTAAAGATACTTGCCCTCCCCAAAGCAAAAAACCCTGATCAAGTAAGTAAGGCGATTGTCAAGGATATAGCAGACATCAACAAGCAAATACGGCTTATTTCCCATAGACTTTCCCCACTAGGAGATAAGATTAAAGACTCTACCTTAAATGAAATTATTGTAGATCAATTAACCGAATTTCAGTATTACCGAAAAATATTTGTTGATATACAATTACCTCTTCCTACTGAGATTAATTATCTGACCCTTCCGTCACAAACAAACTTGTACGGTATTCTATTAGAGGTTTTGCATAATATAGAAAAACACGCTCAAGCTACAGAGGTACGCATTAGTCATAAAAAAGATGGAGATATTTTATCATTTGTTATTGCTGACAATGGTATCGGTTTTCAAAATGAAGATAGGAATGGTATTGGGTTATTAAATATGCAACAACGAGCGCAACTGTTACGTGGAGAATGTAATATACATAGTTCGCCAGATGGAACGATAATAACGATAATCTTCCCTATAAAAGTAAATACGGTATGAAAGAAACAATAAATATATTAATAGTAGAAGATCATTTAAGCTTTGCTCAAGGGATGGATTTATTACTTACCCAGCATCCAAAGGTTGATAGAATTGATATTGCTACGAATCGTAAAGATGCCTTAGAAATATTGAGTGTACAATCAATTGATATTGTTATTCTTGATCTGCATTTTGAAACGAATGACTACGACGGATTTATTATTGCTAAGAAAATAAAGCAATTATATCCAGATATTAAAATTATGATACTAACCCAACATGCAAAGAAAGCTCATCACAAACGATTATTTGAAGAGTGTAAGGTTGATGCGTATCTAGATAAAAAACTAGGTGTTGAAGAAACGTTCTATGCCATCGATCAGGTAATGAATGATGAAAAGTATATTGATGAGAGCATCAAAGAAATGCTAGAAATAGAGGGGTTTATGAATATATCTGATCGAGAAAAAGAAGTATTAGAACTTCTTTGCCAAGGATTTATTCACAAACAAATTGCTGATAAATTATTTATTGTTCATAAGACCGTAGAAGTACACGTCAGGAATTTACGTCAGAAATTTGATGTAAAGAATTCAGCTGAATTATGTGCGAAATATGCAAAGTACAAAAATGCAAATCGAGATAATATAGATGATACAACATCACCATTTCAAGAATAAAAAATTGGAAGTAACCCGTCGGCTACTTCCAGTTTTTAAGAACACGGACTAACCATTATTGTTAGGCTCGATCTCTTCTTCAGCTTCTTCTGAGGGAGGTGGATCACTTGATAACTCGTCCATTTGCTCTACTTGTGTATCGTTGATGTCATCAGGATCACAAGATGTTGTTGTAGAAATTACAAACAACGCGAAAAATAAAAAAAATACAGTTTTCATATTTGGCACATTTTATATTCAATCCTTTTGATCTAGATATCTAGATTTTCTAGTCTGAATGTTCAATTCAATGTGCCTTGCAAGGCTCGTAGAATGATAGCAAATTGTTTCGACGACTATCAAACTTGAGGCTAAATTACAGGAGAGTTCAAGGGATATAAGGAACCTCTAGGAGTCCTAGGACTCCTAGAGGTTTTTAAAGAAATAATACATTTTACTTATGAGATATAACAGGAAGAGTATTAAAGATCACGAGATACCAACACTCGTTTTTTTTATGAATATGCTATTAGAAAATCATTTTGAAAAAAATCTTGATAATGTAACAGGAAAAGAACTACAAGAGTTCTTGAACGAAGGAGATAATGCTGATAGAGATAACGAAACATCTATTACCATAAAGCCCTTTAAGAAAATGCTAGAGCTTAGTAAATATGATAATCGATATCGTCCTGAATATGACAGTATAGAATTTTTGCTAGAAATATTTTTAGAAAAAGAAAAACCCTTTAAAGAATATGCTTCTGAATATTCAGAACTTGTGTCACGGTATTTTGCGACTCGTGAATATGTAGTCCATATCGTTAATCCAGAGAAAGAAGAAATTACAGGTGTTGCTGACAAAACTCAAACACTTAATCTAGGAACTCAAACAGGAATTCAAATCAACCTTGATCAAGGAGCTGTTGCAAGCCTTTTAAAATCTGTTGCTTTCAGATTTGGCGATGTACTCTCTGAAACTCCAGAAATATCTCGTCTTCCTGAAATAATGAGAGGATATGAAAGTGAACGTGTTTTTAGACGGATTTATAGAACTGAAGCTATCCGACAAACCAATAGTGATAGTATTATTGCCAAAGCTATTCTGTTTGCAAAAGAATATGAGTTTTCAGATCATACGGTAGACCAAGATTGGATGTCTGAATTCTTTAATATTAGTCAAGAATGCTCTAATGAAACTATGCAATATTTATGGGCGAAAATTCTTGCTAATGAAGTTGATTCGCCAGGCGCGTTTTCACGAAGAACATTACATGCGATTAAACTTCTTGATGCTGAGGAAGCTTCAATATTTACTCTGTTATGTAATTGTTTATGGGAAACGTATCCCGGAGAAACAAGGTCAGACAAGGTATTATTTAAAAATTCTAGTAATGAAGGTAAATACTCGGATGCAACATGGGGTTTTGATAGTGAACTATTACAACATTTAGAAGATTTAGGTTTAGTCCACACAACCTATATGATTTTAGAGAAAGATATGATTATTGACATTAAGTATTTTGATAAAAAACATCAATTAAGCACAAAAGAGAATGCTATTGAAGTTGAGATCGTTCGACTATCATCAGTTGGTGCCGAAATATATGAAGTCGTTAGAGCAAGTAAGAATGAATCATATTATTTACATACTTTGGAGTTTATGAAGGAAGAAGGAATATTACTAAAATAGAGTATACTTCCCTATTCACTAAATCCTTCACTAAAGAATTCCGTAACGCTCATTTTGTGGGCTTGAAGTATTTTATGAAGACTCTTCATCGTAAAGTTTGTCTCCCCTTTCTCCATCTTCCAATATTGCATACGATTAATATTATTATCCCAAGCAAAATTCTCATAGCTTGTATAACCTGCGTTTATTCGTAATTCTTTAAGCTTATCTGCTACTTGAATCATAAGAGTATTAAACTCTGTATCTGTAATATTCTTTTTTGCTGTCATGGGAATTGTATTTACAGCAAATTTGAATACAATGATTATTTTAAATTACTTATTAAAATATGTAAATTATAATAAACTTTTTGTTATGTTTGGATCATTATTCACTTAAAACCAATGTCTAATGAAAAAATCACTTTACCTTTTTGCCTTTCTCCCCCTATTTTTTAGCAGTTGTCTAACCTATAAAACCGTGAAATCAACGTCAACCGTTCCCGCAGGAACTGAAGTTTCGTATGCTAAAGTCATAAATCCTGCATACGCTAAAGACTATATAGGTGCTGATATTATTACTGAAGTTCAATTTTACACCCCAGGAGCATCCAATGCATGGCAGACTAAAATTCCAAAGAATCACATAGTTTTCCAAGTCATCCCTATTGGCGGTTCCGCAAAAGATGCTCCGTTTGGTGGTGGTGCTCTTGGCGATTATGTCTTTGTTCCTAAATCACAAGGCGATCTTATTTTCAATCTACAACAAGGCGACAGGATTCAATTACGCGGTGGTACGCGAATCCGTAAGGCGTACATCGGCGGTGTTGAACTCATAGAATTTATCGCAACATCCGTAACTAAACTGTAACGCTGTCTTTATTCCCTCAATGAATACTCAATCTCTCAATGATTTCAATAACTTAAATCAATTTTACCATGAAAAAATCACTTTACTTTCTTGTCCTTCTTTCTTTACTTACAAGTTGCTTTAATGATAGCTTACAGAATAGAGAAGCACTTGAAATCCTTAAAAAAGAATATAAAAACCCATGTGCGCAACAATTAATTTCTAGCTCTCAGTCTAATTGGGATGAGTATAATACAATCCTGAAAAATGCTTCTGATCTAGAAGATAAGGGATATGTGAAGATATCAGTAAGACAGATGAGCGGAGATATATTTTTTCCTGCATATACTCTTTTGAATATAGAAGTGGTTGGAAAAGGAAACGATTATTTAGTAGGTAATGACACCTCTCGAAATAGAAAAAGCTACGCAGTTGCGACCCCTGAAATCACTAATATTATCGGAATATCCCAAGATGATAATACCGCTACTGTCCGATTCTCATACACCTATACTCCAACACCACTCCATAGTATCCGTATTTCAAGTAGTAAACGTAATAGTAAAGTGCCAGAGTGTACTTCGGGAACTCTTGAAGGCGAAGTTACCTTAAGAAAATTTGATACAGGCTGGACTATAGAATAACAGAAACCTGTTAGGTATCATCAAGTATTAATATTATTAAAACCTCTCTCTATGAAATATCTTATAACTCTTTCACTAGCTTTTCTCTGTATGACCCACAGTGCATTCGGACAACAGAATGATGATCAAACCTACAGGGGAATCACAAGTCTTGATAAAGATATCTATCGAGCATTCAAGAAAAAAGATTTTAGCTATTTACTCGCGTATATTCCAAGTGAGCGTGACATACCACTTCTTAAAAAATATGAGAATGGTAATGAAAATGATAAGTATAATAACATAGAAAAAGGAAGGAATAATTTGCTTCGGGTTGATGACATATCAGCATTGAATTTCAGAATTCTCTTGATAAAAGATTCTTTTACTGAAACAGTGAAAGCATTGGAGGAAGCTAATATCAATTTAGAAGCACTTAGAGCAAACACCAATGATAATTACAGTGATAGTGATCATTGGAAAATATTAAGGTCATATATAGACGGAAATACTGGAAATGTGATACATACCATGAAGTTTTCTTTTTACGAAAGAATAAAGGGAGCGACATATTGGACAGCGATTAAGTACACGGTAATGGCTACACCTAGTGGGTATATGCTCTTGTATGATTTTAACAACTCGTTTGAGATACTGTATTACGATATTAGATATGAAAATATACCAAAGGATTAAAAATAATATGTCTTTCACCCCAATAATTTTTCCCGTATTACGGGTTTCCGTAAAGAATGAAAATTCTAATAATCTACTTTGCGAACCTTATTATGATTTCCCTCAGTCAAACGTATGCTTCACTCATTGCAACTATTATATGATCATATAGACACCTACATTTAAACACTCCTAAATTGTTAAACACCCCCTATTTTTTTGAGTATTAATTAAAACTATGAATATACTATGATTAAAAACACAGGATTATGGAGAACGAGAATATTTCTTGTTCTCACGGCAATGACACTTTTTATCTGTTGTCAAAAGGATGACGCTGGATCATCTCAAGAGTTACAAAATTCGATTGAAGAAACTCATCTTATTACCAATACTGTCTCCGCAGATGATATCCCTGAAATTATGAATTATCTTTCTACAAAAGGAGATAGTCGCGGACATTTTACTATTAATAAATCAAGCGGTAATAATCGATCAAGTGAACCTGATCTCGTTATTGGAACACTGCAAACAAGAGAGATTATTCAAATAACTGATCAATATGATCGTAAGAATTATACCTTTTTACTCACTTCTATTGAGAGAAGTGACTCAACTATAATTTCTGTCTTTAACTTGATTATTAAAGAATCTTCGGCAGGCTTCTTCTCTTACATTATGGAATATCGTCCAGATGCTAATTGGATTCCTAATTACAGGGATATGCAAGATTTCTCAACTTTTACGGGGGAGATTTTACATTATAGTATTGATGGTCGTTATATCGCGAAACTCAGTTTGCTGGATGGAGTATCTACCAGTGGAGAAACAAGAAACCCTTGTCCTGAAAATGATTATCCAGATAGTGATACAGGGAATTCTGGTGGTAATGAGGGAGATGGAAGCCCAGGTGATGGAAATACTGGAGATGGAAGCCCAGGAGGTGAGGATAATGAACCCCCAGTTGATGTCGAAGCTACTCTTGTGTGGTTGTGTAATTGGAGAGGACAGCTACACTCTTCACCTAGTGCTTGTGACAATCAAGGTGCAGGAGGTACGTGGGTAATTCTTATTGTGTATGGAGATAAGAGCATGGAAAATACTTTGCGTTGTCCTGATCTGCCAGATACCCAAGATGTATGTTATTTAGAAAATAATGATCCTTGCCCGAATGGCTGTAATACCGATGGTTCTGGTTGTGCAGAGATTAATCAAGATACTAACCCTGTAGTAGGAATAAACTATGACCTTGATCTCATTTTTGGTATAAATGATTTTCTAGAACCTGATCTCACTGATGAACAGGTTGATTGGATATTTGAAAGCTTAGGAAACGTAGCCTTCGCAGAACTAGCACTTGAAGTACTAATTGACGGCGGGGATGTAGATTTTGATGAAAAAATAATTTATGACCTTGTAGATAAGCCTTGTCAAAAAGAGATTATAGAGACAGCAATTTCTCTTTCTTCTGAGTTTACTGATTTGATAAGTAATACGTTTAATGCTAACGAACAGACAAACCTTAACTTATCTGCCATAGATATTCCTAATGGCAATAACGCCTTTACGGTACCTTTTGTGAGTGGCGATCAAACAGCCTATTATGTAGACATCAAATTTGATAATACCTATCTTAATACTGCTACAGATTTGTCTATTGCGGCTGTGACATTACACGAACTCGTACATGCTTATTTGGTTAATCTCTTCGTCACTAATCAAATGGGTTCTGAAAGCGAATCTTTTAATGATTTATTAAATGCCTTTATTGCTTTTTATGACCAACAAGTTCAAGACACTGCCAATACCCTTGATAATGAAATTCACAACGCGATGAATAATTTTATTGATAACGCGTCAATGAGTTTATTTAATTATGCGCAAGCACAAGGGATAGATGCCGATCTTGAATATTGCAATCATTTAATGTGGGGAACGATGTTTGGCACTGAATTATTTGAAGAGGTATTAACGGAAGAACAGCAAGCTAATTATGGAAACATTGCAGGAATGGAGCAGGAAAATGTTACATTTGAAGGAGAAAGTCCAAAAGGATCGCCGTGTGAATAAGATCGTTTATTTGTTATTGTTAATGTCTTTTGTATGCAATTGTCAAAATGTGCAACAGGATGACGACTATCTCATTACCGATAGTTTCATACATACAGATGACCAAAGTGAAGTTTCACTTACTGCAACAAATGATAACGAATATGTTATCAAATTATTAATGCAATTGCGAGACGTTGAACTCACTAGAAATCAATATACCGTTGATAGCCTGAAACTATCATTAAATATCATAAGACCCGGGCAATTTAGAGATGATGGTTTTAGTAATGTATTTTCTTTAAATGAGTACGATTATTTGATATCTCAAAAGCACCAAGGCTATTGGGGCGAAAACATAATCTCAAATATTAATTCACGCACGAAAAATGATCAGGCTAATGCAATCTATTTTTCTAAACCTATTTATTCTAAAGATGGCAATTGGGCTTTAGTTTATAAAAGTAGTATGACAAGTTCGTATGTTTTAGTATTGAAAAAAGAGAATAACCTCTGGACTGAATATAAGACTATTAATAACACTATAACAAGTCCAAAAGTAAAGTTTAGATCAACGAAAAGTTGAGTTATATTTTATTTCCAATATACAGTGATAACCCTTCGATATTTCTCGCAGGGTTATTTTTTTAAATGTATCATTTTGATGTAATTTGTAAGATTCCGCAACAATTTCAAATGAGGCTTTTTTAAAAAGGAGAATGACCGAACTATCATTTTTGATAAATGAGATAATCCCTAAAAGAGAAGATACAATACCTATGATCGTCCAGATATTCATTACCAATTAATTTGGGCTAAGAAGTACAACGAACTAATGAGAATGACAACACTATCAAAAATGATTACTTCTTTGAAAGTGTGATTGTTATTATCACTAAAGAGATACATAAGATTTTTATTACCTTGATATATTGATTTTCCTATAGCTTTAATCATCTTCATTAGAGTGAGGTTTAAATATTACTATACTTATCCAATCTCTCTCCTTGCTTGAAGCTGACATTCTTAATAAGTTTATTAGTGGTATTGTCATAATAGACTTCTACAAAGAACAGATCAATTGCGTAAACAGCAATTCGTTCATTATCTACAATAATAAAATCAAGGTGCGTACCTTGTTACCAGATCACTGTATATTGATCCTCTTGGTTCAGCATATTGTATTGGTAGAGTGTCATAGTCTAAAGATAAGGTTTAAGCGTATATCTAACTGTATTGTTTTTATGATTAATGACAAATTCATAAAATCAGTGAACATTCCCTTATTAGCCCAGTAGGCAAGAGGCATACTAATCTGACTTCCCGTTGGAATATGCCCATTTACACAAGACAAGTTCGTTAGTATTTCAGAGATGTCAGCAGAGCACTTTAAA
>NZ_CALEMI010000007.1 GCF_937910895.1 uncultured Dokdonia sp.
GAACTATACCTAGGTTGTGTCTTCTCAATCTTTCTTCAATATTTGCAGTTTGACCTACATACTATCTTGAACGTTTTTCGCTATATAAAATATATACGAACATACTCTTTTTTTCAGGGTGGTCACGCCTCAAGCGTGATGACCTCCGCGTCCCAAACGCGGCGCGATAACCGAGCTAGACCTGCCAAGCTTTAGCACGGTACACCCCGAATTGGTGTTTGCGGGTGCAAATATACTACTATTTATTAGTTACAAAACAATATTCTTATAAATCTTTACTAAAATATAATAGCGCTCTTCTACCTGCTTTTTTCATAGGACATACGCTTTCGCGAAAGCGTGTAAAACAAAAAAAATCCATTGTATAATCTTCTCTAGTATGTACTATTTGTATAGATTCCTTTTTACACATTCTAGTTCTTTTAGTTATCTTACACCTTTCAAATTTGTAACTATGAGACTCCTTTTTCTTTTTATCCTATGTATAGGATATACCGCGATTGCTCAAAAACCAACTTTTGGTAAAGGCGCAATTGAACATCAAGAACAAACGATGAACTATCGTATTCTTAAACCTGTAAATTTTGATGAATCTAAAAAATATCCACTTCATATTTTCTTACACGGTTCTGGGGAGCGAGGCAGTGATAACGAAGCACAGCTCAAACACGGTAGTGATCTATTTATAAAACAAAGCGCCAATTATCCTGCCATTGTTATTTTTCCACAATGCCCAGAAGATGATTATTGGGCACAAGTAGACATTAAAAGAGATGACAAAAGAAACACAAACGTCTTTAAATTTCCAAAACAAAGTGATCCTACTTGGGCAATGGGTACTGTCATGGCATTAATAGATGAGTATCTGGATAAAGACTATATTGATACCAGTCGTATTTATTTAAGTGGTTTGTCTATGGGTGGCATGGGTACTTTTGAGCTTCTTGCCAGAAAACCTGATCTATTTGCGGCAGCGACACCTATATGTGGTGGTGGAAACCCAGAAACAGTTTCAGAATGGGCTACAAAAACGCCTGTATGGATTTTTCACGGAAATGAAGATAAGGTCGTTCCTCCTATTTATTCTAAAGTGATGTACAAAGCTGTTTTAAAAGCTGGGGCTACCCCTAAACTTACCTTATATGACTATGTAGGTCATAATAGTTGGGGACGCGCTTTTGCAGAAAAAAATTACTTTGCTTGGATTTATAGTAAAAAAAAGAAGATATAGATTAAAAATAATAAGCAACAACACACCTAATTTTAAGCTATTATTAGGTTTTCATTTTACGTACATTTGTGCAGCAAAATTTGACATAAATGAAAAACACTGCATTAACCGCAATACACGAATCATTAGGAGCAAAAATGGTTCCTTTTGCTGGATATAATATGCCCGTATCTTATGAAGGCGTAAACGCAGAACATGAAACTGTTCGTAAAGGCGTAGGCGTTTTTGATGTATCCCACATGGGAGAATTTCTTGTTATAGGTGAGAAGGCTTTTGATTTCTTACAACGTATTTGTTCTAACGATATTTCAAAGATTGGCATCGGTGGGGCGCAATACAATTGTTTACCAAATGAAGAAGGCGGTATCGTAGATGACCTTATCGTATACCGTATCAAAGAGAATGAATACCTAGCTGTGGTCAATGCTTCTAATATTGATAAAGATTGGGCTTGGTTCAATAAGCATAACACCTATGGTGTAACTCTTAGAAATATTTCTGAAGATTTCTCATTGCTTGCTATTCAAGGACCAAAAGCAGCTGAAGCGATGCAATCGCTTACAAAAACAGATCTTTCTACCATTAAATTTTATACCTTTCAAGTAGGTCCTTTTGCTGGTGCCGAAAACGTTATTATCAGCGCTACTGGATATACAGGTAGTGGTGGTTTTGAAATTTACTGCCATAATAAAGATGCAGAAATGATCTGGAATAACGTCTTTAAAGCTGGTGCAAATTGGGGTATTAAGCCTATTGGACTTGCAGCGCGTGACACGCTACGTCTAGAAATGGGATATTGCTTATATGGAAATGATATAGATGATACTACCTCTCCGCTAGAAGCTGGTTTAGGTTGGGTCACAAAATTCACCAAAGACTTTGTCAACAGTGAGTCACTCAAAGCTCAAAAAGAAGCTGGGGTTACCAAAAAATTAGTAGGCTTTATTCTAGATGAGCGTGGTATCCCGCGTCAGGGTTATGACATTGTTGATGATGAAAGTATAAAAATAGGTCACGTTACCTCTGGCACCATGGGACCTTCTGTAGAAAAAGGAATTGGTTTAGGATATGTAGATACTGCGTATTCAAAAATAGATTCAAAAATTAACATACAGATACGCAAGAAAGCAGTACCTGCAACCGTTGTAAGACCACCTTTCTATAAAGGATAATTTGATATTTTATAACACAATACGAAGCTAGTCGGGAATTTAGCTGATTTCCGACTAGCTTAAATTAAAAATTCCCCCTATTATCGCTTACAAAAAATCAAAAGATAAAGTACTTATTCTGGGTGCCTCTGGATTCCTAGGATCAGCCTTATATAAAGAGCTGTATCGCTATTATGATACGTATGGCACTTATCACTCTGGAAAAATATATAGTGATAATAAACACTTTTTTAGATATGATCTCGTCGAAGATGATATTTTTGAATTGCTCAAAAAACTAAAACCTTCAGTAATCATTTCTGCGGTAAGGGGTCCTTTTCCAGATCAGCTGGAAGCACATCAACTGATAACGGAGTATGCTGCTTTGAGTGGCTGTAAAGTCGTTTTCTTATCGAGTGCTAACGTTTTTGATGCCTTCTCCCACTACCCTAGTTATGAGAATGATAAAACACTTTCTGAAAGCATTTACGGAAAGCTCAAAATACGTATTGAGACCTTACTTATGCGTAATTTACCTGAAAAACAATATGCCATTGTACGACTCCCAATGGTATTTGGAGCACAATCATCACGTGTACGCGAACTTAAAAACAGTATATTGCTCGGAGAGCCTATAGAAGTATTTCCACATTTAATTATCAATACCACTACCGATTCAAAATTTAGTCAACAGCTACATTATATTATCAATCGAAAATTACACGGTATTTTTCATTTAGGCAGTACCGATTTGATTCATCATAAAGAGTTTATACATGATCTGATCACCATGTTAGACATCAATCGTCCTCCTATTTATAAGAATGTCTATACAAGTAATTTTGACAGATATCTAGCCGTCTTACCCAGAGACAATAAACTTCCTAAACATTTAGGGATTACTAATGAAGAGGTAGTTGCTGGAAGTCAAAAGTCATAGATTGGGTGTTAGAAGCCACGAGCTAGAAGCGAGAAGTTTTTTTGAGATTTGTTTTATTAAATCCAATTTCAAGGACATATCAAAAATACATTTAACATTTGCCTTTTTCATCTTAATTTAAATTAATAAAAAAAGGCAACCTATTTCAGGCTTACGCTGTTATTTGGTTAGATAGTAAAAAATACATTCCTCATTAAATCATTATTTCATTACCCCATTAACTCATTATTCCATTAAATCATTATTCCATTAAATCATTATCTCATTAACTCAATATCCCATTTCATCCCTATCTTTATACGATGCAGTTTATTTCGATTCAACGGGAAGATGTTTCTATTTTAAAGGCGTTAGCTACGCGCACGTACACGCATTCATTTGCACATAAAAACAAGCCGGGTGTATTAGAGACGTATGTGGAGTCCGCTTTCGCGAAAGCGCACTTAGAAAAACAACTTTCAGCGCCTTACTCCTATTGGTATTTTATCAAAGAGAACGATACGATTGTGGGCTATCTCAAACTAAATACAGGCCAGGCACAAACAGAATTTCAACAAGAAGACGGTCTTGAGATCGAACGCATCTATATAGACGTGCCCTACCTCAATCAAGGGTTTGGAAAAAAAGCAATAGATTTTTCGATTTCTGAAGCACGGAAACTAGAAAAAAACTACATTTGGTTAGGTGTTTGGGAAGAAAATCCAGATGCAATTCGGTTTTATAAAAAATGTGGTTTTAAGATCACGGGAACACATCCATACGATATGATCGCCGAAATCCAAACAGACTACATCATGCAATACCAGCTTACATGAAAGTAAAAGAAATAGAATGCATTTCTATATTTGATATGCTTAAAATAGGTGTCGGTCCTTCCAGTTCTCATACCTTGGGACCTTGGCGTGCCGCGCGACGTTTTATCAAAAAACTAAAAGAAGAAAATCAATTTGACATCGTAGATCATCTGCACGTAGATTTATACGGATCTTTATCACTCACAGGGAAAGGCCATGCGACAGATGTAGCCATAATGATGGGACTGCTTGGATCAGACCCTCAAACCTGTGCTATTGATGCTATTCCTACAACGATTGCGCAGATCAAGGCTGATAAAGAAATTGCTTTTGACGGAGAGCGCATCATCTCATTTGATCCTACAACGGATATCAAATTTAATCGAAAATTTTTACCCTTTCACCCTAACGGAATTACCTTTCAAGCCCATATTGGCGATCATATTATAGAAGAAACCTTCTACTCCATAGGTGGCGGATTTGTTGTACAGGAAGAACGCAAACGAGCGGAGTTGAAAATACACCAGTTTCAATGTTTTCCAAGACCTGTCGAACTTGCCACAGATCTTCTTGCTTATTGTAAAAATGAAAACAAACCCATCTCGCAAATTGTTCTTGAAAACGAACTTTACCTAAACTCCGAAGAAGAAATAGACGAACGCCTCAAGCAAATTTGGGATGTCATGTTAGATTCTATGTACACCGGTTGCCATACCGAAGGTACACTTCCTGGCGGACTCAATGTACGTCGTCGTGCGTATGATACACATCAGAAATTACAAAAAGGAGCTCCTTATAAAGACAAGTATGAATGGATAGAAGCGATACGTGGGACAGAAGTCCGCTTTCGCGAAATTTTAAAATGGGTCTCTTGCTTTGCCTTAGCCGTTAACGAAGTCAACGCTTCTTTAGGGCGTGTCGTGACGGCGCCTACCAATGGAAGTGCAGGCGTGATTCCAGCCGTGATGATGTACTATATGGTCATTGAAAATCACGATGCCAATTTTGAAGACATCAAAAAATTTATGCTGGTTGCTGGAGAAATAGGAAGTCTCTTTAAAAAAGGAGCTACCATCTCTGCCGCTATGGGAGGCTGTCAAGCAGAGATAGGCGTATCAAGCGCCATGGCAGCTGGAGCACTTACAGAACTGATGGGAGGATCTCCAGAACAAGTGCTTATGGCAGCAGAAATCGCGATGGAACACCACTTGGGTCTTACCTGTGATCCTATAGGAGGCCTTGTACAAATTCCTTGTATTGAGCGTAATGCAATGGGAGCGATCAAAGCAATTAATGCCTGCGAAATGGCACTAGACACCGATGCCGCCAATGCCAAAGTACCGCTAGATAAAGTGATAGAAACCATGTGGCAAACGGCTCAGGATATGAATACAAAATATAAGGAAACTAGTGAAGGCGGTCTTGCTGTAAATGTGGGAATGTCGGATTGTTAATGTAAGTTGTCACCTTTAAATCAAAACCATTTAATATCATAAAATGAATTTTAAAACTACTTTATTCTATGTTATACTCCTGATATCAAAGATTGGGATATCTCAAGAGAATTCTCTTGATATTTCTTCAAAAACTCTTGCTGAATATATTGATCTTGAAAATCAATTTACTGGTGGAAAAATAAATGATCCATCCTTCGAAAATCTATTTGATGACATCAACCATATCTCTTTTATTAGAAAAGATAATAGTGTCCCAGATACAGATTTGATCATTAGATATGTCTTTACTAAAAACGATTCTGTAGTTAAGCAAATCAGATACGAATGGGATATTGATAATGATACGAGAAATATGAGGATAAAAAAAGACAAAGTATTTCGAGATGCCTTAGTTTCTTTTTTCCTTCAACTTGAAAATCAATTAATATCTGTTATTGGAGAAAGTGAAGTACAAGGAATATTAACTGACGAAACTGAAATAAACGTAAAAGATGAGTATTACAAAACTCACAAATGGATCATAGGGAAAACAAGAATTGACTTAACAATTAAAATGTATAATGCATTGAATAATGAACAAAAGCAATCGATACATTATATTTGTATGACCTACCGAGATATGGAACAACCCTATTCAGATGAAAAAAGTTTAATAAAAAGAAAGCTACTCAATCATTGAATCAGTACCAATTCTAATTTTTAGGTATTGTTCTTTTTTGAGATTTGTGATTTGGAATTTGTTTTTTTGTGATTTGAAATTTGCTAGGTGCTAGAAGTACGAAGTTAAGAGCGAATGTCATTTTTGAAAATAGTTATTTAATAATATTTTCTTTAAGTTTTTCGAATTCAGTCCAGCTCCAATCTGTGTCATGATAATGCAAATCAATATTTCTAAATCTAGTTTCTTCACCTTCAAAACCTAGTACTGCATAATAATGCCTACCTGCATGAAAAGGAAAAGATTGTCTTAAAGACATCGTTAGAAGTTTTCCTAAGTATTCACTAAACAATGAAACTTTTTCATCTGAAATCTTATATGTTTTTTGTTCAGTGATTTTTATTTCTTCATACCCAGAACGCCTATTACAATCCTTTTCATAAATAGTTAAAGTCGCTATTAATTCTTTACCTTCCCTTTTAAGTCTAATAATTTCTTTGTGTCCTCCAAATTCCCCACAGTCATCAAAATATCCAGTTAATGTCAACTGATATCTTTCTGAAATTGCTCCTAAAGGGTGGTTTTTTAAACGGTCAGGATAGAATTCTTGATCAGCGTTCTCTTGGGCAACGATTAATTGACACAATAGTGTTAATATTAAAATTATAATATATTTCATAATTATAGTTAATCAATACGAAATAATTAAAATAAATGGTTACCCCCGTTTCATAACGCAGCCTTCTCGATCTCTCGTATCTACAATATAAAATATTTTCCAGACACCATCCCGTTTAAAAAGCTGAAAACTATTGGTGCCACAATGACTTAATTCTCCATTCACATAAAAGGAATACGGCGTCCAGACATTTGCCATTGCCCCATTATCATCTATTTGAACTTTATAACTTTTAATGCGTTCTTCAAACTTTGTGTCACCCGGAATCGAACAAATAGACGCTAGAAATCCACTAAAGTCTTGTTTACTCAATACAATCTCTCCTGTTTGATTTTTACCGATGGATTGCATGAGTATTTTCTCATGAACCACACTTTTAATAATCGTAGAGTCTTGTTTATGAAATCCTTCAAAAAAACGTTCTACCAATTGTTTTACTTTAATTTCTTCTGTAGATACTGATGAATTTTGTGCAGTGGTCATTTTCGCGAAAGCGAAAAAAACAAGTCCGAAAATCATTCCCCAAATAATATATTTACCCTTCATAAGATTCATGATTCATATAGATAGGTAATTTACTACTTTTGTGTCATAAAACATAACTTCATGTCTGTCGCAAAAAAAGAATATAAACGTATTACTGTAAAATCTCTTACGGAGATGAAAAAGCGTGGTGAGAAAATATCGATGCTTACCGCTTATGATTACACCATGGCAAAAATTGTTGATGGTGCGGGTATTGATGTAATTCTTGTGGGAGACAGTGCCTCTAATGTGATGGCGGGTCATGAGACAACACTTCCTATCACATTAGATCAAATGATTTATCATGCCTCTTCTGTGATACGTGCAACAGAACGTGCCTTGGTGGTAGTCGATCTTCCTTTTGGAAGTTATCAAAGTGATCCTAAAGAAGCTCTACGCTCTGCCATACGTATTATGAAAGAAAGTGGCGGCCATGCTATTAAAGTAGAAGGTGGGAGAGAAATTAAAGAAAGTGTGAAACGCATTTTACACGCTGGGATTCCCGTGATGGGACATCTAGGGCTTACCCCACAATCTATTTATAAATTTGGCACCTACACCGTTAGAGCCAAAGAAGAAGAAGAGGCTGCCAAGCTTAAAGAAGATGCTTTGATGCTGGAAAGAGCAGGTTGCTTTGCGATTGTATTGGAAAAAGTGCCTGCAAAGCTAGCACAAGAAGTAGCAGAAAGTTTAACCATTCCTATTATAGGAATTGGCGCTGGTGGTGGTGTCGATGGACAGGTGTTGGTCACGCACGATATGCTTGGGATGACGCACGAATTTAATCCTCGCTTTCTGAGAAGATACCTAGATATGCATGCTGCTATGACTGAAGCTTTTAAGCAATATGCTACCGATGTGAAATCTCAGGATTTCCCAAATGAATCGGAGCAGTATTAAATAATGGTGAGACGTGAGTTTTTTTTCGCTTTCGCGAAAAAGAACCAAGACCATAAATCATTAAAATCGTTTTTCGATTTGATGTAGTCCTGAATCTTAACTCCTGATTCCTGACTCCTGTAGCGAGCACAGCGAGTGATCTTGAATCTCAACAAAATAAAATGAATAATACCCTTTCGACACCCACAAATCTGCAAGTCCTTTACGAGGATAATCATCTTATTGTGATTAATAAACGTGCGGGAGATATTGTGCAGGGAGATAAAACGGGAGATGCGCCATTAAGCGAAGTCGTTAAAGCATATATTGCCAAAAAATACAACAAACCTGGCGCTGTGTATTTGGGAGTTGTACATCGGTTAGATCGACCTACGAGTGGAATTGTGGTATTTGCACGTACGAGTAAAGCACTCAGCCGACTCAATAAATTATTTTCAGAACGTAAAACGCAAAAGACCTATTGGGCGCTGGTCAAAGAGCATCCTTCGCCAGAAGCTGCGACGCTGACCCATTATCTGAAACGGAATACAAAGCAGAATAAAAGTTATGCTTTCGCGAAAGCGGTGCCAGATTCCAAAGAAGCCCGTCTCACCTATCGAGTCATCAAAAAACTAAAAACCTTCTCCTTATTAGAAATCGATTTACATACAGGAAGACATCATCAGATTCGGAGTCAGTTGACGGCGATTGGGAGTCCAATACGTGGCGATTTAAAATACGGCTTTGACCGATCGAATAAAGACGGAAGTATTAGTTTACACGCTCGCAAACTCACGTTTGTACATCCTGTACAAAAAGAAGAAATGACGTTTATCGCTCCACTACCAGAAGGAGATCCGGTTTGGGAAGCGTGTATGGATTAATTAACGTTTTACCACTTTCCGTATCACACGTTGTCCTTCCTTTTCTAGAGTTAAAATATATACGCCCTTTGCATACTCAGAAACATCAATAGTCGTGTTCTCATTTTGAATCTCTGCATTGTGAAGCTCTTGTCCTGACAGCAAATAGAGACTTGCTCTAGCACCTAGAAAAGCCGCGGGCACTCGTACTGATAAAGTATCTGTAACAGGATTAGGGAAAAGCTGTATACTGGCATCTACCGTTGGTTCTTCTAGCGATAAGGTTGGATCTTGAAACACTCTTATGTAATCGACTTCTAAGGCACTTTCATCAAAAGAATCTAAAATATTGGGCAAAACCGCTACATTCAACAAAATGTATTGAGGCGCATCAAAAGGCCATGTAGAAGGATTTTGTACAGGAGGATCGTAGGTGTAGTGTTCCACGCCATCTACTTTAAAAATCATTTGCTCAGGCGTCCATTCTAAGGTATAGATATGAAATTCTGAGGACGCTGCTGGAACCACTTGTCCGCCTTTATTTTGAGTATCGCCAAAACTAGAGGGCGTATGCATAGCACTTTGCACAAAGTTTTGATTATCTCCCCAATGTTCCATAATATCAATCTCTCCACAGGCTGGCCATGAAGTCGTTCCATTAGATGCAGACCAATATCCACCTGGTTCAGTAATATTTTGCCCTAACGTCCACATCGCGGGCCACGTTCCTACTCCTGTAGGAAGCTTCGCGCGTATTTCTACATACCCGTAGGTAAAGGCGTATTTTGAGTTTAAGCGTGCTGAGGTATGGGACTTAGTTACTCCTTGATCCGAAAAAGTTTCTGATTTGGCTACAATTTTCAAGGTGCCACCACTCACAAAAGAATTTTCCATACGATTGGTGTAGTGTTGTATTTCACCATTATACCAACTGTTCCCATTAGGCAATAAAGTTTGGTGATGCCATTTGGTAGCATCTATAGCCCCATTTCCATCAAACTCATCAGACCATACCAATTCATAATTTTCTTCTTGCGCACAAATAGAAACACCTACCGAGAGAAAAAGCAACACTATAAAAATTCTCATAACTTTCTTTTTTTGAAAGATACAATAATGAGATTTTTATTTGCTAATAATGCACCTATACAAGAATACAACATCTATGGCATAAACGGGCTTTTTCTGGTATATGCTTTCAAGGAACATCGTGACGCAGAAGTTTATACTGAGCTTGCCGAAGTGCGAAAGCGGAATAAACACTCCTAAAAGGAGCTAAACTATAGAAGATACATAAAAGCTTGAAAGAAACGGAATCCTACGTCTCAATACTCGCTGACCACTGATGAATCAAGGGTGCATTTTCATCACTATAATCAAGTATAAAGCTTCCAATTTTTTCTCTAAATACTTCCAACGCTTTATTTCTAGGATCATCTTTATCATCAAAATATAAGTCGGTATCATTTCCATACAACGGTAATAAAGGTTCATACGGAGCAGAGAAAATAAAGATATAATAGAATGTCATCATAGAACCTATCGTACCCGTATTAGGTAGATAACGTAAGACATCTTTTTTAGTGAAGTTCGTATCATCAGGAACTACAACATCGGTTTTTTGAAGACAGGGAGGATAATTTGCCACAAAAGAGAGTCCAGGTCCTAAGGATCGCATCTGTCTAGAATTTCCGTGAGCAACGACTCTGTACACCAAACTCGTTAACACTGCTTTTAATTCTTTTCTACTACTC
This sequence comes from uncultured Dokdonia sp., assembly GCF_937910895.1. Lineage (GTDB taxonomy): Bacteria > Bacteroidota > Bacteroidia > Flavobacteriales > Flavobacteriaceae > Dokdonia. The sequence goes on from NZ_CALEMI010000007.1 coordinate 10,932, forward strand.
ATCACAGGCAGTCCTCTCACGTTCCCTTCTTCTGGGTCGGATGATGCTTCTATCCATTTTTGTAATTGGGTATCGTGAAAGACAGCTTCATCGGTATTGTATGTGTTCTCAACAAAAACATCGACCATCTGTTCTGAAGCTTCCCAGAAATATAATAGGTGTTTTACAATGGGATAACGATCCCAATCTTCTTTTTCTGAGAAGTCTTTTTTATGAATCCCAAATTTTTTCAAAGTCACTTTGGGATCATCATCAAAAAACTCACGTCCCGTAGCAAAGGTATTGGTAAGATCTAAAAAGGAATCTGGCGTTGCAAAAGAAGTCGGTGGTCCGATGGCTTTCCAAAGTAATAATAAAGTGTCATTAAAACCTATTAATGATTTTGATTGTGGGTTTAATAATCTTCTAAGATCATGGTCTTTCTTTACATTATTAAATAATGTCATTTGCATAGGTGCAGATACGATGTGCCAATGATATACGTGTCCTAACCATATTCCGTATACCGTCACGGCTGTTCTTGCTGCAGCAAGCGCAAAGATCCAAGTAGCATCTGTAGAGTTTTCTTGTGTGTAAATTTGCGATGCACTTGCATCATTCTTTGAGATTTGAACACAAATAGGATGTAGTTTCTTACTTACAATGTCTTGCTTCATCATCACAAAAGCACCTGGTGTCCAACGATCAAAACCTGCTACCTGAGCAGCGTCAAACCGATTAAAAATAGTCAGATCAATAGCAAATAATACATCGTCTTCATGAATAGGTTTTAAAAGAGATTTCCATTCGTGATGAAATGTGGTTTTCACTTTCTCTAAAAGATCGCCTTCTACTTTTTGGAGAATTAATAAGTTATATGCCAATCCGTTTTCAGAAATCATTGGCCAAAATTGCTTAGTGGCTTCTTTGGGATCTTTTAAAATAGATGCGTACTCATCTTTATATTCTTTGGCATTATTCTTATAAATATTATAGTAATTCGTCCATGATATGGTAAAATCTTCTGGAGTATCTAAAAATAAACTGGTAAATGTTTCATTCTTATCTTGATGCTTAGCAAACTCCGCTCTTTTTAGATGTGTATTTAAAAGCGTTTTATTCAAAAACTCTTTTTCAGTTGACCTTTTTAATCTTTCTAAAAGGTCTTCACGTTCTTCTTTACTATTGTCTATAGGCGCAGTGTCATACATAAATGTGTACGCATTTTGCGTATAGGTATGTTCTCTTTTTGCGTCGTATAAAGTGTATTCTCTATTCAATCCCGCTTTTGCCATTTTACATTCCTGTGTTCTTAATCCTAGCTTGACGACAGTGTCAATGGTTTCTGAAATGATAAAGGGTACCGCAGGCATTTCTGTAAATCCCTTTTCCCTGATAGGCAGATGGTGGACTTTTTCGATATCTTTTGTAAGCCTTTTGATAAGATAATATACAGCCGCAATGACTGCTAGTATACCTATAGCGATGAGTATATACTGCCAGATTTCCATGTTGATTGTTTTGTAGTACTAAACTAATGGACTTTAGTGTTAAAAAACAGCGTACATACCCCTGTTTTTAGGATAGTTATATATAACTGTATGTCAACCGATAAGAAGCAATCTGTGCAAATTTTTTACTCCCTTCAGATACTGGGGAAAGGGTTTTTAGATTTGAAAAGGGTGTTATTAGTTTTTAAGAGAATTTATAGTAGTTAATTTTTCTTTTTTTCATCGCCAAAAAAAGAAACCAAAAAGTCTAGGCTGGCGAAACCTTGTCTAAATGTATCCCTCTATTCCTGAATTTCAGAAACTCGCTACGCTCAGACAGTCCGAAATTCTACGGAATATTCACTTCACATTTTACGACAACTTTTCGAATGCCAAAACAACATTTAGAAATCATAAC
>NZ_CALEMI010000008.1 GCF_937910895.1 uncultured Dokdonia sp.
GTCCATTTCTTTTCAATGTTTTTTGTAGCCAAGTAGACTAGTTTGAGAAGAGCCATATCGTTTGTAAATGCTCCTTTTGTCTTGGTCACTTTGCGTACCTGACGGTGGAATCCTTCTACTGCATTTGTCGTATAGATAATCTTTCTAATAGGTTCTGTATACTGGAAGTACTGCGATAGTTGCTCCCAGTTGCGTTGCCAACTTTCAATTACAACAGGGTATTTGTCGCCCCATTTCTGCTCTAGATCAATCAAAGCATCCTCTGCGACTTCTTTACTAGTAGCACGATAAACAAGTTTTAGATCTCGCATAAACTCTTTTTGATCTTTAGAAGCAATGTATTTGAGAGAGTTTCGTATTTGATGTACGATACAGAGCTGTACTTGTGCTTTCGGGAATACGCTCAATATCGCATCAGTAAAGCCTCTAAGGTTGTCCGTACAGGCGATTAAAATATCCTGTAGACCACGGTTATTCAAGTCAGTTAGGACTTGTAGCCAAAAATTAGCTCCTTCGCTCTCGGATATATACATACCTAATATTTCCTTACGCCCTTCCTTATTAATCCCTAAGATATTGTATAGTGCCTTATGAGTTATTCTACCGTCTACTTTTACCTTATAGTGCATCGCATCGAGCCATACGATACAATACAGTGGTTCCAATGGACGATTTTGCCACGCCTTTTGTAAGCTTGCCATTGGTTTATAAAAAAAAAAGGAGAAGAAGTTTCTGAGATCATTGTTTTAGATGTGGAGACCCAAAAAGATATTACCTTGTGTTTTTACAAATTATATTACTAGTTTTTCTGTAATCCAATGGATGTCAGATGATTCAGGGTATATAAACGTATAGTCCTAATAATAATCCAAATAGCGATAATTATTGGTTTGATATGCAATCTGTCGTATATACAATTGGTAGTGATCCCAATGACAGAGTAGATGTCTTTTCAAAAAAGCATAATGAGGAGCTAAATATTAAATCAGAAGATTTTCCCCTAGTTTATAATTATGATACACAGGATGGTTATGTATTTGCTGTGGTAGGAGGTGCCTCTTCTTTTTATGATATATATTATAAAAAAGAAGAAGACTTATTATCTACAATATCTTGGAAACCTTTGGCTAAAAAATCTGATCAAATAAAGAGAATACGAGTTGATAAAGAGAATAGACTAATCTATTTAACTTCTAAAAATAATTCTAATAATAGGTTATGTAGAACTCCAATGTCAAATATAAATTTTGATACTTCAGAAATTCTTGTTAATGAAAAGAGGAGTCAAATAATTACTAAATTTCAGAATACTAAAGACGGTATCTATTATACCACTCAAAAAAATGGAATAGAGCAAAGAATGTATAGATTAGAAAATGATAAGGAAATAGAAGTTTTGCTACCTAGAGAAGTTTCACAAATAAGTATCCAATCTCAAAGTGTTGATCAAAATTTTTTGCGAGTTAGTACTTGGGGAAGTTTATCCCCTGGAATACATTATTTATATGATTTTGACAGTAAAAGTTTTAGAATAGAGCCAATTATTCCTGTAGTAAAACATCCAGATTTTGATAATCTTGAAATTAAACATCTAGAAATTCCTTCTCATGATGGGGTGATGGTTCCTATAAGTATTATCCATAAAAAAGGATTAGTTAAAGATGGGAATACTCCTACTCTTTTTTATGGTTATGGGTCATATGGAGATGCGGACAGTGTTAATTTCAATCCTAATTTTCTTACTTGGGTTACAGAGGGCAATGGTATTTTAGTATATTCTTATGTGAGAGGAGGAGGTCAAAAAGGGGAAGATTGGCATAAAGCAGGTTTGAAAACGACTAAACCCAATACTTGGAAAGATATGATTGCCACTACTGAGTATATAATTAGAGAAGGGTATACCAATCTTGAAAAACAGCTACGTGGGGATCAAGCGCTGGAGGTATTATGGCAGACAGGGCTATGACGGATAGACCTGATTTATATCAAGTCGTAATACTGAACTCTCTGGCTTTGAATATGTTACGATGTGAAATTCAACCTAATGGAAAAAATAGCATAAAAGAATTTGGAACAGTAGAAATTAAGGAAGAATTTGAAGCTTTATTTGAAATGGATTCCTTTCATCATGTTGAAAAAGGTATAAAATACCCAGCCACTTTAGTTACTGGCGGTATGAAAGATGGTCGTGTTGTTGTTTGGGACCCAGCCAAATTTGTTGCCAAATTACAAGCGTGTAATATCCCTGAAAATCCTACATTATTCGCTGTCAAATTTGACGAAGGCCATGGTGGTATGGATGCAGATAAAAATGGAAGGATAGAAAGATATGCAAATGTCTTTTCATTTACTTTATGGCAAATGGGACATTCAGATTATCAATTAAAAGAATAATAGGTGTTTATTGCTTTCGCGAAAGCGTAACCTAAGTATACACCAAATTATAATAAAAGAAGCTAGCTTTTATATCACCCTCCTCGCTTCCACAAACGCCCGTTTCCAATAGCTTTCTTCTAGCGAGGAGGTAAGTACCCCTTTGGAAGTGGTAGAATGAATAAAATAGATCTCCCCACTTTTTACCGCGGTCACCAAACCTACATGATTAATCTGTCGGCTGTTTTTGTTGGTTTTAAAAAAGACCAGATCACCTTTGCGAGCGCTGTTTATGGAGATAGGTTTTCCTTTTTTTGCCATCTGACGAGAGACGCGGGGTAGTACAATATTTTCTTTTTGAAACGCTACATACACCAGTCCTGAGCAATCCATCCCCTTAGACGTCGTACCGCCAAATTTATATCGCGTTCCGCTAAACGCTTGTGCCTGTGCGACAATCCGTTCGGTTTTGTTAGGTGTGTCTAGATTGTAGGAAGTGGCTTTTTTTGCACCTCCACAAGAAGTGAGTAAGGGGATAATAATAAGAAGGAATACTAGTTTTTTCATGTAGGGTAGTGTTGTTATGCAATTCAGGTGAAACAAATATGAGAAAAATATAACAGTTGTGAAAAAAGAAAAGAAAAAGAGAGAAAAGAAAAGAGATAAAAGAGTATAGAACATAGAGCATAGACTAAATAGAGTACTACTCTAATGTAGCGTGATTACGCTATTTTTAAACTAATAAAATCTATAAAGGGATGGCGTGATTTTCGCGAAAGCGAAAATAAGATACAATTTAAGTTAGTTGAAATGCTTCTATAAGAACCGTCTATATTCTATGATCTAACAACGCAGCTGTCTATACTCTTAAAGAGAACTATACTCCACAATCAGCTTTGCGGTTTTAGCACTCGCCCCGCGGCCGCCTAGTTTTTTTTCTAAATCATAATAATCTAGAAACAGCTTCGCACGGTGGTAGTCGTCTAGAATTTGGTTGAGGGAGGCTTTGAGGGTTTTGGTGGTAAACTCATTTTGGATCAGCTCGGTGACCACAGGTTTATTCATAATCAAATTGACTAGAGAGATATACTCCAGTTTGATAATCCGTTTGGCAATCTCATAAGAGATCCAGCTTCCTTTATAACACACTACTTGTGGGACTTTAAATAACGCTGCTTCTAGCGTGGCGGTACCTGAGGTAACCAGTGCCGCATTAGCAAAACTCAAAATATCATACGTCTTATTCATAATCAACCGTACCTGTGAATTTTTAAGAAAAGGCTGGTAAAAAGACGGTTCTTGACTAGGCGCTCCTGCAATCACAAATTGATAGTCGGGATAGTCATCTATCACACTCAACATCACACTGAGCATGGCATTGATTTCTTGTTTACGACTTCCAGGTAAAAGTGCAATAATGGGTCGTGTATCTAGATGATGTTCTTTATAAAACACAGCATACTTGGCTTGCGTACGTCCTGAAATCGCATCGATAAGCGGGTGTCCTACAAAATGTACAGGGTATTGGTGCTTGTCATAAAAATCTTTAACAAACGGTAAGATCACATACATGTGGTCTATCGTGGCTTTAATCGTTTTGACACGCCCTGCACGAGATGCCCACACTTGCGGACTGATATAATAATGTGTTTTGTATTGTTGTGCTTTTGCCCATTTGGCAATCCGTAGGTTAAAACCAGAGTTGTCTATAAAAATGATGACATCTGGGCGAAATGCTGCGATGTCCTTTTTACAGGCACGTATAAACCCTAAAACAGTAAAAAGATTTTTTATAATCTCCGCAAACCCCATAAAAGCACGTTCTTTATAATGCGTGACGAGTGTGCCGCCTACTTCTTGCATGAGATCACCACCCCAAAAACGAATATTTGCTTCTGGGTCTTCGTGATACAAAGCCTTCATGAGATTTGATCCGTGTAAATCTCCACTGGCTTCTCCTACAAGAATATAATATTTCACTTTAAAAGAATTTACGTGCCATCACTGCCACTGCGATTATCACTGTAATCATTAACACCCCGCGTGCTTTATAATCTTGTTTTTTCTTGATAAAAAAGAAAAATACTAAGAGATTTAAAACGGCGCCCAAGGTCACAATTTTACCAAAATAGCCCTCAGCCATCGATTTTTGAATTGTCGTCATAAAAGATTCGTCAGAAAATATAGCAACGTAGAGATAGAGTCCTACCGCATTTGCAATAAGTCCTGTGAGTATGCCTATACTAATATCTTTTTTCATAAAGTAGGGTTGCGGTTATCGCCATTTAGATCATTTGTCTTACTACAAAAATAGTGATCCTTTTTGAGGTGTTCTAGTATACGCTTTCGCGAAAGCGTATAAAACCCTCTTTTTAGGAATTCTACATTAGAGATCCCAACTATTAAGCTCTTGAACCATGTGATGCGCTGTCAGGTCAAACTGAATAGGCACGATACTCACATAGCCTTCTGCTAGTGCCCACTCATCGGTATCTTCACCTTTGTCTTCATTGACAAATTTTCCAGTAAGCCAATAGTAATCACGCCCTTGCGGACTGGTGCGTTTGTCAAAATCTTCGACCCACATTGCTTTTGCTTGACGGCATATTTTAGTTCCTTTGATGGCATCCAGTGGAAGCTTAGGGATATTTACATTCAGAACGACTCCTTTAGGGAGGCCGCTCTGCAATACTTTTTCGGTAATTGATTTTACAAAGGGTTTACACGCCTCGAAGTCTGCGTGTTCACTGTAATCTAATAAGGAAAATCCAATCGCAGGAATCCCTTCTATACCAGCTTCTACCGCAGCACTCATCGTACCGCTATAAATCACATTGATCGAGGAGTTGCTCCCATGGTTGATACCACTTACACAAATATCTGGCTTGCGACCTAGGATTTGTTGTGTGGCTAGTTTTACACAATCGGCAGGGGTTCCTGAGCAACTGTATTCCTTGTGTGTTGCATTTATGTCAAAGATAAAAGAATCACAATATAAAATATCATTAATGGTAATCGCGTGTCCCATAGCACTCTGAGGTTTGTCTGGAGCTACCACCACAATATCTCCTAGAGTTTGCATGACTTCAATCAAGGTGCGAATTCCTTTTGCGGTAATACCGTCATCATTTGTGATAAGAATAAGTGGTTTTTTTGCCATGACTATGATACGTTAGATTCTATGCGCGAAAATACGTAAATTGCTTGTCTTATGTGCCAATGAAGGTTTAACAAAATATTACAACCATTTTCCATATCGTGGCACAATTTTTAATGTACATTGGTAGTTAAAAAATGCAAATAAGTGATTTTATGAAAAGCAATTTAAAATTAATAGCTCTTGCCTTATTATTTTCTGTGGCGAGCTGTAGTTTTACTACAAAAGGAATTGAAGAAGACCCTGACAAAGACAAATTACTATTAGATCTTATATCCTACGTGATTGAACGTGGACATTTTGATGCAAAAGCAATGGATGATACATTTTCTGAATCTGTTTTTGAAGATTATATAGATGCACTAGATCCTTACAGACGATTTTTCCATAAAAAAGACATCGAAGAGTTTTCGGTATATAAGGATAAGATAGATGATATGGTCAAAGAAAAAGACCTTACGTTTTTTGATCTTACCTATACACGTTTTGTAGAACGTTTTAAGGAAGCAAGAGAAGCACAAGGGGCTATCCTTGAAAAACCATTTGATTTTTCAGAAGCGGAAAGTATTAATACAGAATATGAAAAGTTACCGTATCCTAAAAATAAAAAGGAAGTTAGAGAGCGTTGGAGATTACAGTTAAAATTAAGCGCTTTGAGTACTTTTTATGATATGAAAGATACGCAGGATACACAACTTGCAGAAGGGAAGGAAGTAGAAGAGGTCTTGACAGATGAGCAAATAGAAGTAAAAGCGAGAGAAGAAATTGCCGAAAACACAAATAATTTTTTTGACCTTACAGAAGAGCTTGAGCGTAAGGATTACTTTGCTACTTTTTTAAATGCAATCGTAGAAGAATTTGATCCTCATACCAATTATTTTGCTCCTGTAGCTAAAGACAGATTTGATCAACGTATGAGTGGTCAGTTTGAAGGGATTGGTGCACGTCTTCAGAAAAGAAATGGGGCAGTACATGTAACAGATATTATTTCAGGAGGACCCGCTTGGAGACAAGAAGAGTTACAAGCAGGAGATATTATTTTGAAAGTGTCACAAGAAGGAGATGAGCAAGCAACTAGTATTCAAGGAATGCGTCTTGATGATGCGATTGAGCTTATAAAAGGACCTAAAGACACAAAGGTCATCCTCAATGTTAAGCGTAAGATAGACGGGAGTATTAAAGATATTGTGATTACTAGAGATGTTGTTTTATTGGAAGAGACGTATGCACGGTCTGCTTCGGTAAGCAAAGACGATCAAAAGTATGGGATTATTAATTTGCCTAGTTTTTACTTTGATACAGAAAATGCGGGCGGTCGTGATGCGGCATCAGATATTAAGCAAGAGATCATTCGTTTGAAAGAAGAAGGTATGGAAGGTCTTGTGATTGATTTGCGTAATAACGGTGGAGGTTCTCTAAAAGCAGTTGTTGATATGGCTGGACTTTTTATAAAAGAAGGTCCTGTTGTACAAGTAAAGTCGGGCAATGATGCACCAGATATACTTAATGATGAAGACAAAGGAATTTTATGGGACGGACCTCTTGTTATTCTTGTCAATGAAAATTCAGCTTCTGCAAGCGAAATCCTTGCTGCAGCCATGCAAGACTATAAAAGAGCGATCATTATAGGAGGAAAGCAAACTTTTGGAAAAGGAACGGTACAACGTTTCTTCCCGCTTAATAGATGGTTGCGTTCTAATGATTACGGAGATATAGGATCACTTAAGGTAACGATACAGAAGTTTTACCGTGTGAATGGAGGATCTACACAACTAGAAGGTGTAAAGAGTGATGTTGTCGTTCCAGATATGTATAGTTATATAGATATAGGAGAACGCGATCAAGAAAATCCATTACCTTGGGATAGAATAAGAGCTGCTAGTTATGATGCTTGGGATGGATACATTGATTATGAAAAAACGATAGAAAATAGTGTAGCTCGTATTTCAAAAAGCGAACAACTTAAGCTTATAAACGATTATGCAAAATGGCTTAAAGAACGTCGCGATGATACACAATGGGACTTGAGTTATGAAGGATATAAAGCTAAAGTCTTAAAAAGTGAAGAAGAAACAAAACGTTTTGATGCTATCGATGATTATACATCTAATCTTACCTATAACTCACTACCGTACGAATTAAAACTTTTTAAAGAAGATACCGTGCTAAAAGCTAAAAGAGAGCGCTGGCATAAAAGCCTTGCAAGTGATGTATATGTTGAAGAAGCTCTTAACGTACTACAAGACTTAAAAATTAATGATATTAGAAAAAGTAAAATTGCTGCGATAAAGGATTAACTCATGTCGCAAACTGCAAATTCACTTACAAGTTTAGCGCTCCGGAAGTTTACTAAAAACTTTTGGGGCGTTTTGAGTTTGATCTACATTGTAATTTGCGGTTGCATTGCATTATTTGCTTATATACTATCTCCTGATTCGAGTCAGAATGCAAATCAGATGCATCTTTCTATCCATTCAAGAGGTCCTGGTTTTACTGTTTCTATGTTAACAATTCCGTCATCTATAGAAAAAGAATCTTTTACGATTTCTTCTCTTTTCTTTGGGACCCATAATAACGATACAGAAGTCCCTATAACCTCATATCTTATCGAAGATGGAGCCATCATATATACGCCTTATGCTGGCGATGATATAGAAGGGATTTCTAAACGTTTAGAAATGAAGGAGGGTGTCGATGTGTCCGCTTTCGCGAAAGCGCATATCACTTCAAGAAAATTTTTATTAGGCACTGATAAATATGGAAGAGATTTACTGAGTAGAATGTTTGTAGGAGCTCGTATTTCGTTTTCTATAGGATTTGTAGCTGTTTTTATTTCCCTTCTTATAGGATTGTTTATGGGCTCGTTAGCGGGTTATTTTGGAGGAAAAGTGGATGCAGTTATTATGTGGATTATTAATGTCACTTGGTCCATACCTACATTACTACTTGTGATAGCCATCACATTAGCTTTAGGAAAAGGGTTTTGGCAAGTATTTATAGCTGTAGGACTCACGATGTGGGTTGAGGTAGCTCGTGTGGTACGAGGACAGGTCATGGGGGTTAAACAAATGCAATATGTAACAGCGGCAAGAGCGCTAGGATATACTCATGGGCGTATCATAATAAGACATATTTTACCTAATATTATGGCACCACTTATTGTAATTTCTGCTGCTAATTTTGCAGGAGCAATTCTTATTGAAAGCGGGCTTAGTTTTTTAGGAATAGGAGCACAACCTCCTACACCAAGTTGGGGTGCAATGATCAAAGATCATTATAGCTATATTATATTGGGAAAACCTTATTTGGCTGTTATTCCTGGACTAGCAATTATGTTGTTGGTGATGGCATTTATGTTGGTAGGAAATGCACTTAGAGATGCGCTGGATGTGAAGAGTTAATTCGATTATATACATAAGGCAAGGTTGGAAAACCTTACCTTATGTATATAATGATATCTATCCTACACCGTCACCAGTAAGGCAGGCATGTACATCTTCGGTACCTAAGCAACATCCATTACTAATTGGGTATCCTCCGCACTCTCTACATTCTTTAGGAGTATATATAGGGCATCTAGAATCACTTAAACCTCCTTTAATTTCTTTTTGTTCTTTGTTATTCAATTTTTGAACACCTTGTAATTTTGAAATTTTTTTTAACATAATAACTGTATTTATGAATTAATTGTTTTTAATAAATTATTTAGAGATACTCATCATATATCTATCCTAACATTGCGTGTCATGTGTAAATCAATATTAACACACGGTTTGTTGGCATGCGTCAAAACAGTCTCCTAACTCCATTCTGTCTTTAGAAGTTAGTACACAGTTATCATAACAAGCAGCACAATTATTACCACCAGTAATCACTTTTTGCTCTTGACTTTTTAAAGTCTTGATTTCTTTTATGTTTAATAAATTTTTTAGCATGATCTTCTATTTTTAAATTTCGTTATATAGCTTATAAATAATAGTATGATTAGTGTCTATAAGCTATATTATTTATACTTTCATGTGTCAATACTATTAATCGCAACACATCCCGTTCATACAAGTTCCTCTACCGTCAGGACTATTTGGATTGTCATAGCAACAACAACCGTCACTATCATATTCGCAAATAAATATTTGACAGGCATTTCCTATCCCTCCATTAATTACTTTTTGCTCATATCTATTTAGTAGCTTACCTAGTTTTCCTAATTTTTTCATAGTGTACATTTTTAAATTAATCGTTGACCTTAATCTATTAAAGACACTTAAGGCTTGTGCCTATCCTTGCAAGAATATTTTTAAAACTACTATTTTAGTAGATTGATAATCAGATTATTGTTAAGTTGACTTTTATTTAAAAATAAGAAAATAATGTATTTAAATTGCTGATAACCTGAAATTTAACACTGAAAACTTATAAATTTTAACGTTTATGCTAAATTTTATCGTTTTTATCTTGAAAATAGAAAATCGAGATACACATACGTATCTCGATTTTACCAATTTTATTATTATAAAGAATATTATATGGAAGTGTTTATATTTCCAAGGCATATATCATCTAATCCCAAGTGATCCCACTAAGGCTTCTTAAGTAGATATGTTCAGGGTTTTACCATCATCTTTGGTAATCATTTTTAGATAAGTAGATTTCTTAGGCTTTTAGCTTTTGTTTACAACCAACGGTTTGTTATTTAAAATAAAAGATAAAAGGCAGTTTTTACTGCCTTTTATTATTAATTAAAGATCATGTGGAATTTCACCGTTACAAGCGCCAGTTCCATTTTCTCTTGGACCGCAATATCCCCAATTTTGTGTTGTAGGAGATTGACAGCATTCTGAAGGACCACAATCATTATGATTGAAACATTGATCTGGTCTACGGCCCCCAGTAATTAATTTTTGATCTGCCTTATTTAAGGTCTTTCCTAAGTTTGAAATGTTTTTTAACATAATTAAATTTTTTAAAAATTAGATTTGCTGTGAACATTTAAAGACACTCACAGAATGTGTCTGTTATTTTATATGGCTTTTTGGAGTTTAGATATAAGAGGAACTGTTGTTCTTTTTATACTAGGTTTGTTTAATGCTTCTATAAAATGTATTAGATTTTTACGGTTATATGCAGATGGGATAGAATATCCATTAATTGTAATAGCTGGCGTAAAGCTGATACCATTTTCAATACACGAGGGGTATTGGTGTTCCAAAGTCTTTCCGTAAACTTCAATGGCTAGCTTATTAATATTAAAATCGTTAAGAGCACGAGTGATTATGTAAATACTTGGATGAGAAGGATGACCTTGTATTTGTAAAGCAAGTTCTTTCTTGTCAAAAGCAATCTTATTAAGCGTTAATAGTTGCTGTACTTGGTATACTATAGGATCGTTCAAGGGCACTTTATTTGTGTTCCTTATATTGTTCCTATAACTTAAGATTTGTTACCCTAAAATAATATTTTTCTTTTTGTAGAGGTGTAACAGTATGATAATGAATGTTATTATAATAAATAAAATACTAAAGATTACTAAAGTATTGTCTCCATATAAGGATTTTTCTGTTTCCCCTATAAGGATAAAAGGAGCCCAATAATAGGGGGATTGTTGTGATAAATTATTAGAAGTGATGTAATCAAATTTTGCTTGATGTAATGCCTCAGATTTTGAATTTCCCTCTTTTAGATAGATGTAAAAAGAGGTCATTATTTCTGAGGTGGCCTTATCATTAGTTTCCCATAAACTAGAAACTACAGTGTTGGCACCAGCATAGAAAAAACCTCTAGTCAGACTCATGACTCCTTCTCCTGGAGCAATATCTCCTATGGTTGTGTTACAAGCACTGAGCGTTACCAACTCCGCTTGATTTTTATAAATATAGAGCTCTGATGCGATTAGGTTTTCATCTTTAAATGCAATCCAAGGATTAGAAGTGCCATCTGCATGAGTAGCAAGGTGTATGATTTTAGCATCTTGAGATTGGGTTAAAAAAGCGTGTTTGGTCGCGTCTTTATTAATATACATCTCTCCTTGAGTTATTGTATGTATTGCTGTTAATTCTTGCTCACTTTTTTTAAGAGTTTTCAGATTATCTCTTTCAAATGTTACAGGAGCAAAGCCGACAAAAGATTTTTTAGCATTTCTTGATAATGAGGCATTATGCATCAAAAACGACATGGAATATGCATAACTTATTCTATACTCTTCTATGAGGTATCTAGAGGATTCTTTTGAAGAAATTAGGGCTTCAAAAGGGATGTTTTGTAGTTTCCCGTCCGGTACTATAATGAGATTTGAATAATGAGCTATTGTGGTTGCTACTTCTTTTGGTAAAAGATAGGTATAAAGGGTATGGGCAACTTCTTGAAAAGAGTCTTTGTCATTTTTGTTTTCAAAAGGTTTAGAAATACGGGTTTGGAAATCTTTAATGTGTACATCGGTTTCCTCAGTGTTGTCAATAGGATGAATAATCATCTCTTTTTTTGAAACGAGTATAACATAGTGATCTTCTTTTTTGTCATCATTATTCCAAATGTAAGAGATCACAATACTTTTAGGATCTATATACTTTTGAATTTCTGATATAGAAAATAGTTGCGTTTTTGTTTTTGTAGAAAGGTACTCAGGATATGCTATTTTTATAGAATCAGTAAGGCGTTCTAATAGTTGTGTTGTTTTAAACAGGCGATCTTTACTGTCTTTATCAGTATGTTGTTTTAGTGTTATGGTTCTTTCTTTTAATTCTAGCTCTCTAGTAATGACATGATCAGGGAGCAGTGATTTTGTGTTGTTTTCAAGAATACTCTCTGTGAGTAAAAATGCTTTATTTTTTTCTGTAAAATAAAATGCTAGATCTAATTTGTTAAGAATAGCACACGCTTTTACCGCTCTTAAATAAATATAGGAAGCTTGATTTCTCCAAAATAATTTAGAAAGATTTTCATTAGATCTTTGTTGGATAGTACCTATTAGATGATCTGCAATTTGTAAGTTTTGTAAGGCAAGTTCTGCTTTTAATATATCTTGATCAGCATCATACATCTCTAATAAAATAGCTGCTTTGTCATTAATCACGCTTAAAATGACGTGTTGATTCTGTAAGTCTTCTAGGTCTGACAGATTTGGAATGCCATACGAATCTATTTCAAGATTAGTAATTTTTTGAAAAGCCAAACCATTATTTGAAAGTGCTTTTTTAAAGTATTTCTTATACAGGAAATATTCAGAAAGGTTAAGGTATATGTCTGAAACATCTTTCTGATTATACGTAGTCTGAAATTGTAAACCTTTATTGAGATAATAAAAAATACTATCCTCAAAAGATCTATTTGCTCTTTTTTCTTCTTTGATATAAAGATTTCCAATGTTTCTATTTAGAATGGTTATTCTAGATGAATCTTGATATTCTATAGAAATTTCTAGTGATTTCGTATAATAAGATTTTGCGTTTTCGAAATCATAATTGTCAACAGAGTTGTAATAATTAGCGACAGTATTGTAAAGTGCAATGTAATTAGATGGCGAAAGAGGTAAAATTTCTTTTAAATCAAGAGCCTTATTTATGTAATCAAACTCTCTTTTATAGTTTATCTCGCTATGATCATTTGTTTCTGCTATTTTATCATAGATCTGTGCTATATTTACATAGGCATGATATAAATGCTGATAAATCTCATATTTTTCTAAAACAACAATGCCTTGATTTAGGAAAGTAATTGCTTTGTGGTAATCATCTTGGTTTTTATGAATAAGACCAATGTCGCAATAGGCACGTCCTACTTTTTCAGGGTTATTATCTAAAGCAATGACTTTATTATAATGTATAATAGCATTATCATACTCATGGTTATATCTTAGAAAAAAGCCTAGGTTAAATAAAGCATTACTGTAAGCCTCATTAATGGTGTTTCTTTTTTCATAATATAATACGTCTTTAGTAGCATATATGATAGCGCTGTCATAGTTTCCTTGTGAAAAATGCTTAATTGAAAAATCATGAGCAATTAAAATGGCTTCTTCTAAGACGTTTTCTTTTTCAGCAATAGAAAGAAGGCTATCTACCTTATGCTCAATGCTAGTATAGGATTGCGTGTTCTCTTTTATTAAATTAGAATAAGAATCAAAAACCCTCTGCCCATTTATAACACTTGTTACAAACATCACAAACGGGCAGAGTATATATGATAATTTAAAATTCAAATTAGTTTTATTCTACAACCAGAATACAACTATCTACACCTAGACGTGCTTTATTGACCCCTCCATTACTCTCTATTTCACCTTTAGGATCTCTGGCTGGTTTACAATCATCACAAAACTGAATATTTGCATACCAGATTTCAACTTCATGATTGCTATTAGAGCAATAGTCAACATCCATAAGATTAATAAAACCATCATTTGTAAAAGTAGCTCTGATGGCATTTACTTCTGCATGGGTTAGATTAGACTTATACGTAATCTGAATAGGGGTTAATGTTTCTTCAAAACTAGGTAAAGAAACTATAAGTTGAGTTTCTTCAATGGTAGCTTGCTCAATACTTTCTTCAGTATCAACACTACATCCAAAAGTAAAAGCAAGAATTAAAAGAGTTACAAGGGGCTTTAGAAAGGGACTTTTCATAAAAAAGAGTTTAGGGTTATATAAATTAATACTACTGATTTGTTACACAACCCTTCGTTTTGTTACCCTGTAAATATAAAAGTTTATTTTTGTTTGCCTAATGTATTCCCTATTAATGATTGACAATACGATATATCTAACTGCTTTACTAGAAAATGATTCTAAAGTAATAGGTATCATGTATGCCAAAATCTTTCCAAAAGTTGCCAAGTTTGTATTGCAAAACAGAGGGCAACGAGTAGATGCCGAAGACATTTTTCAAAAAGCATTATTGCAAATAGCAGTGCGTTATCGCAAAGAATCTTTTGAAATCACAAGTAGTTTTGAGGCCTATTTATTTACCGCCTGTAAGAATTTATGGCGCAGAGAATTAAATAGATCAAAAACAAGGGTAACAGATGATGGAGTTATGGAACTTAGGAATGAAGAACAGGATATGGCACTTGCTACGTTAGAACAAGAACGTTGGGAATTGTTTACAGAGAAACTTGGAGCTATATCAGAAAACTGCAAAAAAATACTCACCATGTTCTTTGCTAAAGTTTCTTATGAAGTTATTGTTCAAAAGTTAGGATATAATTCAGAAACGGTAGCAAGACAACGTGTTTTTAAATGCAAATCAAAGTTGATTGAAACTGTTAAAAATGATAACCGTTATGATTCCTTAAAAGAGTTATGAGTTCAGAAGAAGAAAGTAACATCATAGAAGCCTATTTTTTAGGGAGCCTACCTAAAGAAGATGTCATACGTTTAGAAAAGCGGATGTCTGAAGATATACGCTTTCGCGAAAGCGTACTCTTGCACAAACAACTCTTTGAATCACTCTCAGAAAATGATTGGAGTTATGCAAAAAATGTAGACACAAAACGGCTTAAAGAATACGAGCAATTATATAAAGATAAAGAAACGTTACAACTCAAGGAAACTCTTAAAATTGCTAATAGTGCCTATCAAAAAAAGAACTCAAAAAACACCAAGTCATTACTGTTTTATCTAAGCGCTGCTCTTATAGCTATTATTATTACAGTAGGGGTATTACTACCAAAACAACAAACCCCTCAAGAATTATATGTAGACTATTATACCGTATCTGATATTCCTTCTTTAGTATCTCGTGGAGGAGTAGAAGAGACCTCGCTAATTGATGCAGAACGTTATTTTGAGGAAGGTAATTTTAATAAGGTACTTGACATACTCACTTCTGAAATGACGAGTACCATACAAACAAATGCAAGTGTATTACTCTATAAAGGAATTTCAGAAATGGAGTTAAAACAATATGAGAATGCACATACTACCTTTGATCAACTTATTGAGAGTGATTTAATAGATGCTCCAATGGGATTATGGTATAAAGCATTACTTTATTTGAAAATAGGAGATAAAGCAAATGCAAAAGCGGTATTACTTCAAATGAATACCACTTCTTCAAATTATAAGCGCAAAGAAACAAAAGAACTTTTGGAAGCCTTGTAGGTGCTTTCAATGCTTAAATCCATTGATTTTTAGTATTTTGCATTAAATTACAGATTTTTTTATTATCTTTCCAATAGATTTTTTTGCTAAGAATATCTAGATGTTCATAGAAAACAACTAGATAAAAATGAATTAGCTTTTCACTTGTTAGTACATGTATGTATTAACTTTTTGCAAAAGAAAGTCTATACATTATACTTATGTCTACTTGCAAATAGAGGTATACATCGTTAACAAGAAACCTATGAATATGTACACCTAATATTTCTTATGACTGATCGTATTCTAGAAATCCATCATGGTATAAAAGCTGGAATAATACGAATACTTTAGAGAATTAAATAAGAAATTAAAATTTCCTAAAAACTATTTGAGTATGATCATCTCCTAATTAATTGTAGACGTTTTAAAAGGGCACTAAAATTTAGAAGTAAAATTAGCGTAGAAGAAACGTTATAAAAATAAAAGAGCTCAGCGGTAACTGAGCTCTTAAAACATTCTTGCAAGGACAGACACAAACTGTGAGTGTCTCAAAATGTTCGCAGTAAAATTAACTATAAATTTTACGATTATGTTAAAAAAGATTTTAAATCTAAATGGTGCTCAGCAATTGAGCAAAAATGACCAGAAAGTTGTTAATGGAGGAATGAGCCCATCTCCAGGAGGTTGTGCTAGTAGCAACTATTGCCCTACTGTATGTGCCTCTGCTCCATCAGGACATCGTTGTGATATACACTGTGATTGTCCTAATACTAATGACGGTCAGTGCAACGGAAACGGTGGATACTTCCTACTATAATGAAAAAAAGTCGCAGTTCTTATTAAATATTGGAGCTGCGATTTTCTATATTAATTTTAAACACAAAAGGAAATTAAGGATATTTTTGAAATACAATTATTCATTTAACTTTTTTTAATTTCTCTGTTATTCAATCACTTGTGTTTAATAGTGTGTTTTTTTCTTTTTTTTTAGGGTAAGAATTATTGTTGTCCAGAACATATAGGTGTTTACTAAAAACATTTAGATATGGACAAATTAGTTTTTTGGTTTTTGATACCCTTTCAGGTTTCTTCATTTTTAAAGAATATTTTTACCTTCAGCATACGAAGCAAAATTAGTGGTGTGATTTATGCTTATCAATAGCTGCAGTATTAACATCCCAATTCAGAACATTATTAATAATGTTCTGAATTGGGATTTTTTTTAAATCATAATGAAAATTAAAATTTTATATAAAAAAGAGCCTAGCGTTTACTAGCCTCTCAAAGTATTCTTGCAAGAATAGACACAAGCTGTGGGTGTCTCAAAATGTTCACAGTAAAATTAATTTATAAATTTTATACTATGTTAAAAAACATTTTAAAATTAGAAGGAGTTCAGGCATTAAACAAAGCTGAACAAAAAGCGTTAAATGGAGCGGGATCTAGAATGCCTATTAGTTGTACATCTGATGCTGATTGCGAACAAAGTGGTGTTTTTTGTCCAGGACAATCTAGATGTGTTATTGGATTTGGAATTTGTTTAGGAGTAGGTGGAGGAGCAGGTTGCTAAAAACCTGTTGTGTATATGTCGTTAAGTGTGTACTTAACGACATATATTTATTGTTCATTTTTTATTCTTAGTTCTTCTTATAAAGAATAGGAAAATGAGTAGCATACCCACAATTTCCATACTATAATATAAAAAGTAGTTTTTTGTAGGTAATGGACTAGAGTCTCCTATTAATACAAAAGACGCCCAATAATAAGGTGCTATTTCAGAGCCTGTATGATTTTCTAAATAATTCAATTTGGCTCGATGTAAAGCCACCGCTTTTGAAGTACCCGCATATAAGTTTTTATAAGATTGTTTCACAATGTATTGTGTGGATTTATCATCTACATTCCACAAAGAAGAAATAGTACTATTCGCTCCTCCATAAAAGAAGCCTCTCGAAAGGCTCATCACACCTTCTCCTGTTTCTATTTTCCCAGTAGATGTATTACAAGCACTTAAAAAAACAAGATCAGCATTGTTTTTAATTAAATATAATTCATTGAGATATAATTTTTTATCGCTAAAAGCAATCCAAGGTATAATAGAATCTGTAGCATCTGCATGTGTAGCGAGATGAATAATATTTGATCTTTTTAGCGCTTCCTTAAATGCACGTTTGTTAGCTTTAACTCCTGAATACGTATTACCTTTATAATAAGAATTAATACTTTCAATTTCTTCTTGGCTATCCTCTAATGAAGATAAATCCATAGGATCAAATTTTACAGGAGCAAAACCTGAAAAATGAGATGTATTTGAACTTCTACTTACCCTCATTTCTTCATGAAATGTATAGCTATATTTGTAGTGTATTTGCGCGTGTTTAATTAGATAATCATTGGAGGTATTTAAAGAAACAATAAGACTTTCAAAAGGGATTGTAGTAAGATAATCATCAGGAATAATTGTAAGTTGTTTTCCTTCGATAGTATGTCTTATTTCTTCAGTAGGGAATAGTTTGTTATATACAGTGTGAGCTATAGTTCTATATGCTACTATATCTTCTTTTGTTGTAAAAGGTTTAATATTTTTTTTTTGTAATTCTTCAATTTTCGATTTGAAGAGTTGCAGACTATCCATCTCAAAAAAATGAGTTTTGGCGGCAGTAATTATAAGTCCGTAACCATTAGTAGCATTAGGATAAATACCATATCCATTATCTATAGGAATATGGTATTGTATAATAGCTTCATTAGGAGTTAAACTTGATTTTAAATCTGAATATGGGAAAGGAGTAAAACTCTCTAACAGACTTTTGTAATCTTTATACATCCTCTTTATACTATCTGTTAAGGCAACAAGACTATCATTGTATCTTATTTGGAGTTTTAAAGCTACCTTATCGTTATTTTTAATTCTTTCTAATTCATTAAGTTTATTAGTGAGGTATTGTTCTCTTTTGACAAGGGGTTCTGGTAACTGAAGATTTTGTAGCTCTCTTTGTTTTTTTTGCTCTTCATATAATAGCAATGATTTATTTTTCTCCATAAATTCAAATGCAGCCGTGGGGTCATTTGCTAAGTAGCAGGCTTTTAAAGCTCTTCCATAAATCTCTGTAGCTTTCTTTCTCCATATCAATTTTGAAGTATTAGCACTGCTATTTTTATGATAGATATCAATAGTTTTGTCTGCTAATTTGAAATATCTGATAGCTTCTTGAAGCATCTCTTTATTCTTCGTTTTCTCGGCGAATAAAAGATAGGATTCTGCTGTGTTTGCTAATTTAGTTCGTAAATTTCCATCTTCATATCGTTCATTGAGAATTTTTGAAATTTCTTCTGAACTTATATTCTTAAAATCAGTACCTGTATATGCTACAAGTGATCTCAACTGTTGTGTTATAGATAATGAGTTATTCCCTAAATGCGCATTATTTAATCCAAGATTAGCGTATATAATACTCAATAATTTCTTATTTGAAGAAGGACAGTATGCTAATGCTTTTTTATGAAAATCAAGAGCAATGTCTGGATACTTGTGATCATTGAGAATACCAAGTTTAATATAAGAACTACTTACAAGAGATGAGTCCTTCATTTTTTTAGCAAGATGTAATGCCTCATAAGCAAATGGAATACCTTTTTTAGAATCTCTTGTTTTATAATCATTATAATAAGAACTTAATGCCTTTTTTATATTGTATCTGTCAGTATTAGAAATAGATAAAATGGTAGCTAAGGAATCTGCTTGTAAGAGATTGTATTCTAATTTTTCTAAAGCTTCTTTGGATTCAAGTTTTGAATAGGTATTATATGAAAATGAATAACACTTGAGTAATCTCTTATAATTTTTTAATTTTAAAAATACTTGCTCTGAGAGTTCATAATATATCCTTGATAAGTCATAGTCTCCTAATTTATAGTAATTAGCAGCTATTTTATAATAAACTTGTCCGGCGAGATCGTTCGAACCTTTAACTTTAAGAGACCTCTTATAAGCTTCATTACTCTTTTTGTAATCTTTTATTTTGTAATAAAAAAAACCAAGCTTATACAATTTGTTTTGTAAATCAGTATCAGCATTATCAGGATTATGATATGTAATAGATATATGAAGGGTTGCTATTGCTTTAGCAACCCTTTTATTTTGATAATGCCAATTAGAAAATCGATGCGCGATTAACCCGACATCAGTACGCTGATTATCACGTATGTTTTGAGCTAATAAAGAATTAATTTTTTCAATCTTATGAATATCAGTATTTTCTTTAGAGTCCATAATATCTCTGAAAGATTGATACTGAGCTAGACCTATACTAGTCGAAATATAAAAAAGGAATTGAATTATTTTTAAAATCAGAGGGTGTCTGTATACCATAGATTAATTTACAATTATCTGTTTGGATTACGTACTCTTTGTGTATCTACTTCCTCATTATCTTCTATTTCATCGTCAACAGTTTCAGACCTACATTGCCCTTGAACAACAACACTAGTATTCATGTTTTGAAGAACAAATGCCCATCCTTCACTACCATCAGGAAATACTTGAAATACAGGCGCACGTCCATAAATATTAAAACTAGCTCTGACAGCATTTTTCTCAGCAATGGTAAGATCATTTAACCATACTATAGTAACATGGTAAACACCAGAATTACAGCTAAGTTCATCATCAATAGATGTTGTCGTTATTAAAGTTGATGTAGCAATGTTATTTGTGGACTTAAGGCTAGTAGTATAACTCATTGAAAGAAATGCTAGAACGATAACAATAATTTTTTTTGTTTTCATAATTAAATTTTAAGGATTTAAAATGTTATTTTGCTCTTATGTTCTCAAAGATCCATAATCTTACCCCCTAAACATCTTTTTAAATTTATGGTCATAAAAAATGGTATAAACTATCTGGATGGATTGCGTACAGGTGATGAAAAAATTATTAAGGCAATTTACAGATCAATGTTTCCAAAAGTAAGGCATTTTGTTCTTAAAAATGAAGGAGAACAGCAAGACGCTGAGGAAGTTTTTCAGAATGCGTTGTATCAATTAAGTATCCGTTTGAAATTGAGTGATATAGAAATAAAGTTGTCTTTTGAGGCATATTTGTTTACGGTATGTAAAAATTTATGGCGTAAAGAATTGAATTCTAAAAAGAGATGGGTAAGAAATGAAGAGGTAATAGCACTTAAGAGTGAAGAAAATTACCATAGTGAGGCTATTATTAATCAAGAACGCTGGGATCTTTTCGAAGAGAAATTGGAATTATTATCTCCTAATTGTAAAGAGTTATTAAAAGATTACTTTAAAAAAGTGTCCTATGATCTTATTGTGAAGAAGTTCAACTATGCATCTGAAAATGTAGCATTTCAACGTATTTTTAAATGTAAAAAACGCTTAGGTGACTTAATTAAGAAGGATGGTAATTATGAAAAACTCAAATCATGATGGAAGAAGAAGTTTATAAAAAAATAGAAGCCTATTTAAGTGGAAGGATGTCCACAGAAGACACTCATCAATTTGAGTTAGAAGTGGCATCAAAACCCGATTTAAAAGATGAGTTAGCATTGTACAAATCCATAACACATCACCTTACAAACACAAGTGATGAGGATGCTGCTGGATATGATTCAAAACATAAAAAGGAGATAGAAGCCTATATTCAAAGTGAAGAAGGAAAAGCTATCAAAAAGAAACTTTTAAAAATAAATGAAGACTATAAAACTACTTCAAAAAAGGAAAACCCTAAGAGAAGGTCTCTATATTATGTAGTTTCTTTAGCTGCAATTTTTGTTTTATTATTTGGGCTTTTCTTTACAAGTAATTCAAATGCAGACTTATATACAGATTATTATAAACCATCAGAATTGCCATCCTTTACGAGTAGATCAGATCAAGCCTCATTACTCTCAAAAGCGAGTACTGCTTTCAAAGAAGGAAATTTAGATATATCTTTAACAAGCTTTCAGGAATATAATATCACAGCAAAAGAGATCAACCCTTTAGTATATGTATATACAGGATTGATTTATTCAGAAAAAGGAAACCTTGAAGAAGCCATTAAGCAGCTAGATCTTTTAGAAAATTCACAAAGCCTCGACAACTCTCGTGCCCTATGGTATAAAGCATTGACGTATTTGAAATTTGATAAATCAACCAATGCAAAAGAAACACTTATAAGTATCATTAGAGATTCAACAAATTATAAGTATAAAGAAGCAAAAGAACTTCTAGCAAAATTGTGATTGGTTACTCTGTAAACGATATTTGTCATAAAGAAATGAGTACAAACAAATAAATATATTGTTTGCTCACAGAAATCATTACATGAAAAGAAAATACACCTATCCACTTCTTGTCATTCTGTTTACTGTAGGATATTTTGCTTTTGAAAAATATGCCCATCAAAAAATAGACGAACCTATTGTAGAAGCAGGAGCACAAGAAAAAGAAGATACGAACACCTATTTTTTGCCAAGTTCGACGACTGGGCAGGTGATTCATCATAATTACTACTCCTTGAGTTATAGTGAATCTCATGAGCAAGCGGAATGGGTAGGATATGAGCTCAAGAAATCACAGCTTATTAATAACGATTTTAAGCGACCTTATTTTGAAGTAGATCCCGCTGTAAAAACGGCATCGGCGCATTGGCGTAATTATAAAAACTCAGGCTATGACCGTGGGCATTTATGTCCGGCAGGCGATCGAGAGTTTAGTAAACAAGCCTATGATGAGACATTTTTAACCAGTAATATTACCCCACAAAACCATGCATTTAATGCAGGTGTCTGGAATAGACTAGAGCAAAAAGTGCGGTATTGGGCAAAAAAATATGATGGTGTATTCATCGTTACAGGAGGTGTTTTAAATAATAAAAACACATCCATAGGAACCGAAAATGTGACAGTACCCACTTCTTTTTATAAAATTGTATATGACCGTTCTGGCAACAATACTCGAATGATCGCTTTCTTAATGGATCACCAAGAGTCTAGTGAACCCTTATATCGTTTTGTGACTTCTGTAGATCATGTAGAAGAACTGACGGGAATTGATTTCTTTCCAAAACTAGAAGATGTCTTAGAACAAAAACTAGAAGCCTCTTCAGAGTATAAAGAATGGAGTTTTAGGTAAATTTTCTTTATACGCTTTCGCGAAAGCGTGTAATGACTTTTTAAAACAGGAGTAAGACATCTAAAATTACACCATACAAATTTTCTAAAACTAATAGGATACATACAATTGACTAATCTTTTGTATACTATGGTTTAACAGCGAAGCGATCTATATTCTTTCACTGGTGACTGAGTGATTTTAAGTATTAAATACGAATTGCGATTGAGATACGCAGAATTATATCAAAGTTACTATACACTTGCACTATTTAATTTTGTCTGAAACTACAATGTTAATAGAATTATATTAAAAAATTAACCAACTGAATATTAATAGTTTTTACTATTTTAGAGATTATTATTAAATCTTAAAAGACATAAATTATGTTAAAAAAAATTTCAAATTTAGGTAGTGTCCTAAACCAAACTGAGCAAAAATCAATAATAGCAGGTAGAGCTGTAATTTCTGATGCTGGATGGTGTTCTTCAAATTGCAGTGTTGCAGGAGCAGACTGTAGCGAAATGTTCGGTCCTACAAAAACATGTCGTAGTATACCTTGTGATGGAGATCAAGTATTAGCTTGCTATTAAACATATAATTAAGCGGACTTTGGTCCGCTTTTCTTTTTTATACCTACAAATTCTATAGAACGACCACCCATTTTTTTGGCAATGATGAGAAGTCTATATACTATGATCTAACAGCGAAGCGGTCTATAATCTTTTTACCACCATTCATTCACCCGATTTCCATCTAACTTAATAAAAATAAAAGGAGTATCTGATTACGGAAAGTTCTCTATAATTTGTGTAAAAAACTACAAATTCTATAGAACGACCACCCCCATTTTTTGTGGAATGATGATAAGTCTATATGCTATGATCTAACAGCGAAGCGGTCTATAATCTTTTTATCACCATTCATTCACCCGATTTCCATCTAACTTAATAAAAATAAAAAGAGTATCTGATTACGGAAAGTTCTCTATAATTTGTGTAAAAAACTACAAATTCTATAGAACGACCACCCCATTTTTTTTGGCAATGATGATAAGTCTATATACTATGATCTAACAGCGAAGCGGTCTATAATCTTTTTATCACCATTCATTCACCCGATTTCCATCTAACTTAATAAAA
>NZ_CALEMI010000009.1 GCF_937910895.1 uncultured Dokdonia sp.
TAACTCTTTTCCTAGAACTGAAGGAGGTTGTGAAGAGTGTTTAGGAGCCATCACTGTCAAAAGTAGAAGACGATATATACGCAATGTATCCTATTACATTATTGCACAACTCTCACGATTTCTAGAGACTGATGCTGTAAGAATAGCGTCCAACAACTCAGGAATTGACAATGTGGTGTTTAGTAATCCTAATGGACAGAAGGTATTATTAGCCTATAATAAGTTTGGGGAAGATAAAGATATCACAGTAAATTGGTCTGGGAAATCATTTACCTATACCATGCCAGCAAGAACCGCTGCTACTTTTACATGGGAAGGTAATTTTGTTCAACAAATACCATTAGCACCTATAAATGTAAAGACAACACCAGATGAAAATGAACTTTTACTAGAGTGGGATGAGACCATTGAAGCAACTTCATACGAGTTACAAAGAGCTACGTCTGAAAATGGCCCTTTTACAACCGTAGCTTCAAACATACAAACCAACTCATATATGGATAGTGGTTTAACCACTGAAACCCGTTATTATTATAGAGTAAAAGCTATAAATGCAGTAGGAGAAGGACCTTATTCTGCTATCATAAGTGATGTACCAAGATTGATTACCATATATGCATTTCGTCAAATAGAAGCAGAAGATTTTAACGATTCTGAAGGCATACAAATAGAAGATACAGCAGATATAGGAGGTGGCCAGAATGTAGGCTTTACAGATACAGATGACTATCTTTTATTTGAAAACGTGGACTTTGGAAATGGTGCAGCGAGTCTCATTGCGAGAATTGCCTCAAATGCTGATTTTACAGGCGGTACCATAGAGTTTAGACTCAATAACCCAACAGGAACATTAATCTCAACCATAGACGTTGGAAACACTGGTGGCTATCAGATTTGGGAAACACGAACAGCAAGTACAACTAGTAGTAGCGGCATGTATGATCTGTACCTAGTATTTAAAGGAGGTGCTGGTATAGGTAATCTTAATTGGTTTCAATTTATCGCGCCCAGTAATCCTCCAGAAGGAGAAATTGTTCTAGGTGGAACCTATATTATCACCAATAAAAATAGTGGAAAGGTCTGCGATGTAGAAGGTAATTCATTAGACAATGGAGCTAGAATACAGCAATGGGACTCGTTTCAATCTGATAATCAAAAATGGATCTTAGAAAGTGTGGGAACAGAACTTTATAAAATAACTGCTGTAAGTAGCGCTAAAGTGATGGATGTAGTAGGCGGATCTGATATCAATAATACAGAAATACAACAATGGGATTATTTTGGAAGTAATAACCAAAAATGGCGTATAGAGTATCTAGTTGATGGTTATTTCAACATCATTTCTGTAAATAGCGGTAAGGCATTAGGCATTGCAAATGAGCAAACCGGTAACGGAGCTAGAATTGTACAATTACAAAGAAACGGTAGTGACAATCAAAAGTGGAGTTTTGAACTCTTTGATACGCGAAATTCAGCTCAAAATCAAACAACCGATTTGCTTGTACAAGTATATCCTAATCCGAGTGTTGAAAGGAATTTCTCTATTCAACTTCCTGCTGATGTACTAGGAGAAATACAGCTACGCATCCTTGATATTAATGGTCAGGTGGTACATAGCCAGTCACTATCACCTCAAGAAAATAAGGTTAAACTCCCTAATTCGGTGAAAAAAGGAATCTTATTCTTAAAAATTAAAGGAAACACATTTCAGGTGACTAAAAAACTCATTTTAGAATAACTGAGATTCAACGTTTATTAACTCACATATTTAACAAATACAAAAGGCTTTCGAGATTTCGAAAGCCTTTTGTATGATTGAAAAAAAGAGTTACTTTTTTAGATTTTAAAGTAAGTCTTTCACATTGAATTATGAAGAAATCTTATGAGCTAACAGTTTGTCAATCAACTCCTCTTTTGTCAGGTGATGAAAAACAGTGTGTATTTTTTCTTTCAATTCTGGACTGATGTCTCTGTTTGGTTTGGTTTTAAAGATTTTCTTAGCCCATAATAAAGTATTATTATCTTCTAGTTGTTGTGGGTTCGCTTTCGCGAAAGCGGAAAAAGAAATACCTAATTCCTTTTCAAACTCAGGAATCTCCTTTACTTCTTCCTGTTGTAAAATGGTCAGCGCATATCCGGTCGCTCCTGCCCTAGCCGTACGTCCGCTTCTGTGTACGTACATATCGTAAAATTCTGGCAAGTGATAATTGACTACATAGGTAATCTCTTTGACATCAATCCCGCGTGCAGCAAGGTCTGTAGCGACTAAAATATCAATATGACCTTCTCTAAACTGTCCCATCATACGATCACGTATCGGCTGACTTAGACTTCCGTGTAACGCACCCGATGAGAATTTATGGATGGCTAAGTTTTTTGCAAGTTTGTTGACAGCAGCTTTGGTTTTACAAAATATAATCCCACGTTCCCCGATGCGTATGTTTAAGAAATGCATCAAAACGTCTAGCTTCTCAATAGGCTCCACCACCACATATTCGTGTATAATCCCTTGATGTCCTATAGTTTCCATATCTGCCTCAATTTGGATCGGGTTTTTAGACATGTAATTTTGTACTAACTGCTTAATCGCCCCTGGCATCGTCGCCGAAAACAAAAAGGTTCTACGATTATTAGGCATTGCTGCTACAATCGTATCGAGTCCGTCTTTGAGTGAAGTGACCATCTCATCTGCTTCATCCAGAACAAGGTAATTTGCATTTTGAATATTAATGGCTTCACGCTTCATTAAATCAATGAGACGTCCTGGCGTAGCGACTATAATTTGAGTAGGCTGCTTGAGACGCTCTATCTGTGGTTTAATAGGCACACCTCCACAAATGACAGCAGCCGTTACTTCAGGCATTTCTGCAGCAAAGTCGGTTATGTTTGCATGTATTTGTTGTCCTAATTCTCGTGTAGGAACCAAAATAACAGCTTGTATGGTTGGATTGGTACGGTCTATTAACTGCAATAAGGGCACGCCAAAAGCGACTGTTTTACCAGATCCCGTTTTGGCAAGCGCAACAACGTCCTTTTTTGATGTTAGCAACTCAGGGATTGCTTTTTGTTGGATATCTGTAGGAGCAGTGATTTTGAGCGTTGTTAATGCCATTTCTAAAGGAGCAATAACGCCTAAAGTAGAAAATGAAGTTGCCATACTAGGATTGTTTTGTTGTGATGCTTATTGATTTCGCTTTCGCGAACCTACCTGTCCGATAGGCAGGAGCCTAAAAAAGTGGATGCTTATACTTCTTGTAAATGTCGTTTTGACTTACGATAGGTGTACTTAGGATAAATACTACGTTTTGCGAAACGATTCAGATTACCAGCGTTTACCATTTTGATGTACACAGGCTTGGTCACTCCAAAATACTCATAGGTGGTTCCGTCTGTAAAGGTGATTTCTAGTAATAATCCTTTATGATGATAATCTGCAATCCCAGCATTTGTAATAGTTTCTGTATATGCTGGCAATTCTTTTTCTTTGGTTTCTGGAGCCATACTTACTAAGAAATGGTATCCATCAATAATTTTTCGGCTTTGTTCTTCAGCCTCTTGTTGTAATGCGTCTCCTTCTTGGAATTTATCTGGATGCCACTCTTTTACTAAGTTTCTATAGCTTTTCTTGAGTTCTTTTAGATCAATTTCTTTTTCTACTCCAAATAATTTTTTGTACTCGTGTATGCGTTTCATAATCAGGTGTTCTATTTTGGCGCGAAATTACTCCTTTTAAATGAATAAGCTTTGCGTATTGTACAACAAAAAAGCCCAATCTTGCGATTGAGCTTTTTATTAAACTTGAAAGTATATGTATTAGATAACTTTTACGTTTACTGCGTTCAAACCTTTGTTTCCTTCTTGTAGATCGAATTCAACTTCATCGCCTTCACGAATTTCGTCTACTAATCCAGAGATGTGCACAAAATGATCTTTGTTTGCACCTTCTTCAGTGATAAATCCAAAACCTTTAGTCTCGTTGAAGAATTTTACTGTTCCTTTGTTCATTGTAATGTAATTAAAATTTATAATACTTATTAGTTTGCAAAGGTGATGTCATTAATTTGATATACAACTAATTAAATCTATTATTTTTAAAAATTAACAAAAATAAATTAATAATTAGATTCAAGTCTCTTATTTTCAATAACTTATTAAATATGCAATTTATTTCCTCTTCTGAAAATACCTGTCATTCTCCCGACTTTTAACCGCCATTAACTCATATTTGGTAGTATTATCTATTAAAAAAGCCGAGTTTTACGTCATTAATAATATAGTATGCAAATAATACAAAGACGTTATGATCTCGATTGGTGGCGTGTAATCTCCATCTTTCTGGTGTTTTTACATCATATAGGAATGCCTTTTAACGGAGATGATTTTCATATTATGAATGAAACATCTAGTAAATTACTAGACGATATCATGGTATTTTTTGAACAATTTAGACTCCCACTATTATTTATTGTGTCTGGGACAGGAACCGTATTTGCATTTTCTAAACGTAATTGGATACAATTTGTAAAAGAACGGGCTTCGAGACTATTAATTCCGTTGATTTTTGGTGTGTTTATTATTGTACCACCGCAAACGTATATAGAACATATTACATCCTATTCTTCTTTTCTTGAATTCTATAAAAATACTCTAAACTACATAGAAGTAAATCATCTCTGGTTTATTGAAAACCTATTTTATCTATCTGTACTTTGCATTCCTTTTATTTTGTTTATAAAATCTTCCAAATCAGTTTTGTTCAAAACGACTATAGCAACCTTCTGTTCCAAACGATTAGGAATGGTCGCTTTTGTGATTCCTCTTATAATATTGAAGATCGTATCAAAAAAATACTATCCTGAAGATAATACCGCCATTACCAACCTTTCAACAACCTTATTTTACGGCTATTTCTTTATCGCAGGTATTGTACTAGCGGGCACTTCAAACCTCTGGAGTTCGCTTAAAAAATATAGAAAAACGAATCTTATGTTCTCAGGTATTGCTATCATCGTTTTTTATGGGTACTATCTGTTACCAAATGACATCGCAGCAACCTATTGGGATATTCCTACGCGATGGAATATCTGGTATGGAGTCAGTGCATTGGTAAGTTGGACGGTGATTATTACTTTATTAGGATATGGGCAAGTATGGTTGTCAAAACCAAGTATCCTGTTAACTAAATTGAATGAGGCGATCTACCCATTTTATATATTACATCAGACAGTACTTATTATCATAGGCTACTACATCCTACAGCAATCTTGGAATATCCCTGTAAAACTTTCCGTTTTAGCGATTACGTCTTTTGTTATCATCGTCAGTATCTATAGATTCGTGGTTTATCCATTTAAATTCACTCGTTTTCTTTTTGGAATGAAAAAACGATCAAAAGCTTAGTTCTTATTGGGTTTTACACGCTTTCGCGAAAGCATATAAAAGCATCACACCTTATGTCAACAAAAACTTTTACATCTGGTTGACACTTCTTTTACATGGGTTTGACACTTTTGTAAGCGTACTGATCTAGTTTTATCTCAAATAATAAATCACGATGCAAAAACTATTGATGACCCTTATGATTCTTACTAGTACAATGGTTGCTAGTCAAACGAAAGATACCCATGTATTAGATCTTAAAAAAAGTGTGCTTCACTGGAAAGGCTTTTATACCTTTAAGATTAGCGAACACCATGGTGAAGTCTATTTTAAAAATGGTGAAATAGCTACAATAGACGAGCGCATTACAGGAGGCTCCTTTTTGATAGATATGAACTCTATCACCAATGAAGATTATACACTTAAACGTGGCCCTGTAAAACATTTAAAAGACACCGACTTTTTTGATGTTGCAAAATTTCCAGAAGCCAAACTCGTCCTAACGTCTGTTGAATATTTTCCAAATACCAATACCCACGAAATATATGCAGACCTCACCATCAAAGGAATTACAAAGAACATCAAGTTTTATGCAGATGTTGATGGAATTAAAAAAACGATGATCGCTCACTTCAAAATTGATCGTACGCTTTGGGGAATTACCTATAACAACAAAGCTAAAGATCACGCAATCTCTGATGCTATTGAATTTAAAGCCTT
Organism: uncultured Dokdonia sp.; assembly: GCF_937910895.1. Taxonomy (GTDB): domain Bacteria; phylum Bacteroidota; class Bacteroidia; order Flavobacteriales; family Flavobacteriaceae; genus Dokdonia. The sequence continues at coordinate 6,100 of NZ_CALEMI010000009.1, forward strand.
CTTACAATTCTAAATGTTTTGTATGTAATGATTTCTTTCTTTGGAGGTAATTGGATATCTGAAATCAAAGAAATCATTATATATTTTTTCTAGCGTATCCCCTACTTTTATCGGTCATACGCATTCTAGAAAATAGTAACACAAACGAGGCTATCTAAAAGACTGATCTTCAGTCAGATTTGTTACTTTCAACTCTTAACAAATAACTCAATAACTAATTTTAAAACATTGGTGTCCGATTAAAATTCATATAAATTTGTTAAGGCTATATATAGTGGGTATTACACAGGCTTTTCAATGAATATACCTTGCTTTTCCTTGATATTAGTGATTTAGGCAGAGGTAAAGAAAACATATTTTTTTACAGCTAGTATTCAAATGATTAACAATGAGTCTTACGTCTTATGTCTAAAAGCGAAGCGGTCTTATGTCTTAGTCGGACACGACTAATTTTAAAACTGAAATAACCAAAAGGTTCAAAATATAAAAGACCGCCTAAAATGTTTTAGACGATCTCTTTCATGGTGTTATTTGTGTTAGGTATATTAAGCCAAACGAACTTTTACAGCGCTTAAGCCTTTCTCACCTTGTTCTACGTCAAATGTTACTTGATCGTTTTCTTTAATATCATCTATTAGGTTTGTAGAATGTACAAAGATATCCTCATCAGAATCTTTTACATTTATAAATCCAAATCCTTTCGCATTATTAAAAAATTTTACTGTACCCTCTTTCATCTTATTTACTTTGTTAGTTGTTATTAATTTATGTATGAATTGTTTTAACATGAATTCTTAGTTTTAATTAAAATTTAAAGCTTTTTTAAGCCATGCTTACGGCATTTACTGGTTGCTTTTTTCCTAACATTTTCAACATTTTTGTATGATCATAAATCGCATGTATAACCGATTTTTTAACGTGATACGGCATTCCATATTCACGAGCGGTTTCTGATACAATTTTTGTTAGGTCTTTATAATGCACATGACATACATCTGGTAACACGTGATGTTCTACTTGATAATTCAACCCGCCTATCAACCAAAATAAAAGCGTACTCTTAGGAGAGAAATTACTAGTAGTGGCAAATTGATGCCCATACCAATTACTATGCATGATACCTTGCTCGTCGGGAAGCGGAAACTCATTCACAGGCATAATATGTGCTATTTGAAAAACAATGCTCACTAGCATTCCTGTTACAAAATGCATAGATAAAAATGCTAATAAAATCAACCACCAAGAGTGAGGTAACATGATCATAGGAAGCACAATGGCATAGGAATAGTAAAACAACTTCCAAGCGATCATACTTAAAAGTGTCTTATTATATTCTCCTTTCTTGTCTAAAAATCCCATATCTCTATAGCGTTTTAAACGCACAAAATCTTTGGTAGTAATCCATGATAGGGTTGATATCCCGTAGAAAAACCAGATGTAGATATGTTGATACTGATGTAACCAATAATGCTTGGCGTGTGGAGAAAATCGTAAGAAAAAAGGAGCATTGAGATCATCATCTGCCGCTTCAATATTTGTGTAGGTATGATGCAATACATTATGCTGTATTTTCCACACCGTTGCATTAGCGCCTATTAGATTAAACGTGTAGCCTAAAAGCGTATTGATTTTTTTATTTTTTGAATACGAGCCATGGATCGCGTCATGCATTACGCCCATCCCTATTCCTGCCATTCCCAATCCACTAAGGATGTAGAGTGCAAAGAGGAGCCAAACCGGCGTCACGATACCTGATGCAAGTGTAAGTAGTGGGACAAAGAATAAGGTCAACATACATACGGTTTTGATAACCATACTTGAATTGGCATTTCGACTCTTATTATGGGTTTTAAAATAAGTGTTTACTCTGCTTCGTAATGTTTTTGAAAAATCATGATCTATATCTCTAGAAAACTTTAAAGGATCGATACTGTTATTTTTTATTTAATTTTTACTACTTCAAAAACAACAAATGCTGTGTATTTAAAAAGTGTTTTCACTTTTTAATTTACATACCGTTGCAATGAAGATTTTGACGAGACAACCTGTGAAAGCTGAGATTCGTCTATTAAAAAGATAAAGAAAGCAAAGTACTGATTAACGTTGTAAGAAATTAAAAACGGAAGCTGTCTAAATAATTAATCTCGTAAAGGTAGACTAAATTAAAGTAGGATTTTCATAAATATACTATACCTCTAGTTACTAGATAGATACGAATTTTAAATATTCAATAACTCAGTATAATTAAGAATTTAAGAGTAAGAAGTTATTAAGTATCCATCTCTAGCTTATACCCTACTCCGTGTACATTGGTAATTTTAATAGACGTATCTTCTTTTAGTTTTTTACGAAGTTTTGAGATATAGGTATCCAGACTTCGACCTACAATCACACCATTATCTTCCCAGACTCTTTTGGTCAATTCATCACGCTTAATGATTTGATTGGGTTGTGCTACAAAAATGGCTAACAATTCACATTCCTTTTTAGAAAGTCCAATCTCTACAGCTTCTTTTACTAATTTGTTTTGTTCTGGATAAAAAGCAAACATCCCGATAAAACTATGGGCTGTTGCTTGAGAGGAGGTATTATTTTTTTTGCTTTCGCGAAAGCGTACCAAGAATCTATCACAAAAAGCTAGAATCAAGAGCACAAAAAAGAGAATGAGTAGAAGTCCTAAAAGCTGTTGCTTACTTATGAACGGAACTGGTTTTCCTGTAAATTGTGCTTTGATCGTAAAGCAATTTTCTGGTAAAACCCTATTGGCACACGGAATGATATCTTTTTCTATGTGATTTAAAATTCCATAGCTATATGCCACTTCTTGATCTTCACATTGAATCACCTCAATGAGATATTGCTCTGGAAGATCGGCTTTTTTAAAAGCTGTTTTTACAATTCCTACAATATCATTAGGTGTAATAGACAGCGGACGCTCAAAGGAAAGTTCATACAACGATGGGTTTAATGCGACCACAGGAAGCACTAAAGAGGTGCTATCTTGATTTGCCAGTAATAACTGGTTGCCCACTTCCCGCAAAGAGATTTTAACCCTTTCTGGAAAATTTTCTTCTTCCTGACTTGGTTTGAATACTATCCAAGTCATAAAAATGAAAACAACCAAAGCTGCCCATGCAAAGCTATTTTTTCTTTTCATCGTCATGCTTGCAAATAACACGTAAATTCTTGACTTATCTGATGGGTTGACATTTCTTTTACATTTTTTTGACACTTTGAAAGACTCTATCGCTAGCGATTAAGCACATCAGGTGGTTATACGAAGTCAACGTAAAAGATGCTTACCATTGGATAATCGAAATCCCTACCCCAAAAGTGGTTTGTTTGTGATTATAATCAATGAGATTTTCGCCATAGCCATGAAATACTTGTGCGAGTATTTGCAGATTATCCAATATTTTAAAAGCATAATCTAACCGGACGCTCCCTCGGTTTTTACTTCCGCCACGAAGTGAGTGTTTGGCTACTACACTAAGATCGTGTCTTCCTTTTGAAAAGGTAGATAAAAGTTCTCCACGACCTATGAAATCTTGGATATCAGGGTTACTATCGTCTATATCGTCTTCTGGTAATCGCCACCAAGGTCGTAGCACAACACTCCAAGATGGGCGTTCCCAACCAAATTGTAAAACTACTCGATTCCAGCTTCTTGAAAAAGGATCAGATTTCCCATTGCTCTGATGATTTATCCCTATCCCGCTTAGAACACCATCAAAACCAAAAATCTTATAAGGTGTCGGGAAAACAAGCATCAACTCTGGTTCATAATTGGTTTCTCTAAAAGGACGTGAGATACTGGCACTATACAATTGCCATCGAGACGATTGCGTGTATCCAACCCAAAGGTCTCCTCCTATTTGATTTCCAAATATTTTTTTAGCCACTCTAGATTTAAAACTGAGTTGAAATTTAAATTCTGTATTATAAAAATCAGTGGCAGTAGGTACTGTATTTTCAGGATTTGGACTTGTAGGGCGTTTATTAATATCCGTTGTATAATTTGCAAATAATATATATACGGGTTTGTAAGGCATCACTTTGAGAAGTTGAGTGCTATCATCGTGTATAAGCCATCTTTCTGATAAGATTTTATTCGTATTCTTAAATATGGTTTGCCCTACACTACTGAATGAAGTGATCATGCATATTAAAAAAAAACTAAAAATTTTCATTCGTTGTATTACTACTATTTTATAGAATGCTTTAAAGTTAAAAGCACAAATACGGTTAGACATCTTTTATGCAAAAATAACAGTATATCTTTTGCCTACGCTTTCGCGAAAGCATAAACTTTCTTAAAAATTATAGCAGGTGATATTTTTTATTTAAAAATCTGGTTCATAAATTTTTACATTTTATATCTTACATCTTACATTGAATTATGAATCTTTTCAAGCACTATTTTTTATGACACAAGATATTCAAGACTTTATACGTAATGCTCCTAATGATCTTAAGATTATTGACAAAGAAGATGCTTTATATCAATATGCGCGTGTGATTTCTAATACACGATTTGGCCATAAACCCGAAATCATTGCTTATTGTAAAACTGCCCATCACGTACAGATATGCCTAGGTTTTTGTAGAGAACATAGTTTTCCTTTTAGAGTTCGATCTGGAGGACATCAACACGAAGGAATGTCTTCTGGTAATGATCTTCTTATCATTGATCTATCAGAGATGGATACTATTCACTATATAGATCAGGACTGTGCTTGGATTCCAGTAGGAAAACAATTAGGAAAGGTATACGAAGAACTAGAAGAACGTGGTCAGGTTATTCCTGGAGGTGGTTGTCAATCTGTAAATGTAGGCGGGCTAACACAAGGTGGTGGATGGGGACTTTCTATTAGGAAATATGGGATGACGTGTGATTCTGTTTTGGAGTGTGAAATCGTACTCGCCGATGGTACTATTGCCTATCCCTCTCCTACTAACTTACCTGACTTATTTTGGGCTCTCAAAGGCGGTGGCGGTGGAAATTTTGGTGTAGTGACAAAGTTTAAATTTAAATTATCATCACTTGGAGATGTTACAACTTCTTTTTCATTACTATGGGAAAATGGTCAAAATGCTGTAAAAGTGATGAAAATATGGACTGTTCTTCATGCAGATCTTACTGGGTTAGATCCAGCATTATCAACTGCTTGTGGTATGATGACTGCCGATCCTAAAGATACTATTCTTCCTAAGAGTCACGTAAGTGCTGTGCATACGCGTATGGGGGGACTTTTTTATGGCTCAAAAGCTGATTTACTCTTATTATTAAGAAAACATTTTGGAGATTTAATTCCTGAGGAAATTGGTTTTGTATCACTTCAAGAAAAACATCATCACCAAATAGGTGAAAAAGCCTTGGCAACACAACAACAAACATTTTCACTTTCAAAGCATCAAAGTGTTATTTCTGAGTTCGTAAATCCTACAGGACATATAAGCGATATGCCTCCTACGGCATCTTGTGGAGATCGAAATTATCGTATACTTCCTGATGCACCAGCTTCTACTTGTGATCGTCCACATCCTCACAAAGTGACTTCTGGTTTTCCTAAAGCAATATCAGATCAAGAGCATCATCAGCTTGTGGATGCTATTTATGAATATTTAGGACATACGTGTTTTTATTCAGATGTCAATCGATATATGAGTTTTCATTGTTTAGGCGGTGCAGTGACTCACCAACCAGAGCAACGTGTTTTTGCATTCCCAACAAAGCCTTACTTGTTACAAATACAATGCTGGTGGGATGATGCTGGTAATGCATTTACCAATGAAACACGTAATAAAGCTTATATAGAATGGATAAAAGATTTTAGAACAAACATACTACCCCATATAGAAGGTGCTTTTATTAATTTTATAGATCAATCATTGGTTCCTCATCCAGAAACTGAAGCTGGACGTATACATCTTTTGACGATGTATTATAAACAAAATTTCAAACGATTACGTGAAGTAAAAACAACCTATGACACTAAGAATCTATTTGATTTTGAGATGAGTATACCACGAATATAAATTTACAAAGTGTGTGTATTTTTAGAGAGTTCGCGTACTCTTATTATACTGTTTATGGTATAAAAAAGTAGTATTGTAATAATACTAAACACAGGAATTTTAGGGATATTTTTTAGTATGCTTAAAAAAGAACTGCTTTGATCCAGAAGTTTAAAGAGTATTCCTGTAGCTAGAATCATAAAAACAGAGGACGTCACAAGTATAAACCTAAATGAATTCCAAAAGGGTATTTTCTGTTGTTCTTTAGACACTTCAATAGCATTCATAAGATTATTTATAAAATCTTCTGAAGTCTCTACAGTACTATTCTGCATGATTTTTTTGAGTGATTCTTCTTTCATAATAAATGTTTTAAATCGTCCCTTAATAATTGTTTTAATTCAAAGTGTATACTGCTTCTCCCTCTGTGTAATAGTACTTTAATTTTTGAAATTTTAAAGTTTGTAATTTCTTCTATCTCTTTAATAGAGAGTTCACATAAATAGAAAAGGCGTAATACTAATGATTCGTCTGGTTTTAAGCGTTGTAAAGCTAGCTGAATATATTTCTTTTGGTCTGCTTCATTGATAGAGGTATCCACTGTAGGAGGTAGTAAAAAAGATTCTTGTGGCAAATCAAGAGATAAATGCTTTTTTTTCTTTTTCAGTTCATTGTAACTTGTATTGACCACAATTCGGTACAGCCAAGTTGTAAATGCAGATTTATAGGTAAAGGAATTTAACTTATGGTATACTTTAATAAATACATCTTGAAGTATATCTTCAGCAAGTGCAATATCTTTCACAATAGAAACCGCCAAAGAGAGCGACACATCTTTATGCAAATAGACCAATTGTCTAAACGCAGATATATCTCCCTCTATCGCTTTCTTGATTAACTCGTAATCCTTATGTGTTGGATTATTTTTCAAGTTTTTTTCTTATAAAATGGGCTACAATTAATCCAGCTGCTCCAAATATTAAAATGGTTCCCCATACCAATAAATCCATGGTGTCTTCTAATAAATCCATGGTTGTAAATATGGAAGAAACAAACAATCCTATTCCTAGTCCAAATACAATACATCCTATATCTAAGTATTTGAATTTATTAGCTTTATGTTCTAAGTGCATGCCTTTCTCAATCATCATTTTTTTTACTAAATAGGTATATCGAGCGATGATAAATACAATGAGTAAAATGGCTATAATGATGATGCTAAATCCTAAAAATTCGTTTAATTCTTTCATATATTTTATCTTAAAAATGTGTTCCTAATAATTCTTCTATTTTTTCTAACAATAGAAATAGGTTATTTGAATTCGCAAACATAACAAATCCATATTTCTGATCTGGAATGAACATTGTGTATGCTTGGAAATCGTGATTATTTCCTGTGTGTAAATGCATCAAGCCATGCGGTGTTGGTTTTTGAGCAAATCCGAGTCCCCAGCCTGTTTGTCCTGTTTCTTTTAATAGTTTATTATCTGGTTTAAATTGGTTATGCGTTGTAAGCATGAGATCTCGTGTAGAGTTCGTGATGTTTTTTGGATACATCATTTCAATTAAAAATCGTGCATAATCTTCTGCATCGCTTTGTAGACTATATCCTGATCCTACGTTTTTATCTCTATGCATTTCTGTAGTCACTTTCCCATCTGTGTGCCCTATAGCGACATTGTTTTCCAATACATCGTTCCATGTATAAAAACTTCTATCCATTCCGATAGGATGTGCTGCTTCTCTCAGAAAAAGAGAATCCAATTTACTTCCCCATCCTATTCCTAGTTTTGTTCCAAAAGCTGCAGCTAGATGTTGATAGGCTTCTCCGGAATAGGAAAAATCGGTACCAGGTGTAAAAGCAATCTTTATAGGTTCGTTTTTTACCCAATTATCAATTCCAGATCCGTGGGATAAAATGATACGAGGAGTTAGCGTTTGATAAGCTTCAAAAGATTCTGGAACTATAGCGCCTTTTGGAAAAATAGATTCCAGATATTGATAAATAGGGGTATCTAGACCTAGTTCGCCTTCTTCTATCATCTTCATTATGAAATAAGCAAATAATGGTTTGGATAATGATGCTGCTTCAAAAATAGTCTGTTTTGTAACAGGTTCATTTGTCTTAAGGCTTGTCAAGCCAAAAGTATTATAATATACAATCTTATCCTGATTTACAATGGCTATGGATAATCCAGGGATTTTGATAGAGTCCATTGCTTTTTTAATATGGCTATCAAGTCCTTGAGAGGAAATGGTTTGACCATCTGGAACTTTAAAATATGTTGTGTTTTGAGCTGTACAGAGTGTACTAACTATCAAAAAAAGTAAGCATATATAATGTTGTATGTATTTGAAATGTGTAATCATCTTTTTAAATTTTAAAATGTGAGTAACTAGATTATTGCGAATTCACATGTATTTGACAAGACGACTTTCAAAAAGGTTACAAATTTTTTAAATACATACCATTTTCATGAAAATAGGTGCTACTTTTATATGCTTTCGCGAAAGCGTATAAAAAAATAATTCAGAAAAATCATATAACTACTCTTCTTTTCAGAAAGCTTTAACACTCTTTTATGCTCTACAAATAAGACACTTATGGCTTTAACGACTATAAATATAGTCATATAACTATATTTATAGTCATATCTCAAAAAAAATATATATTTGCGTTATGAAAGAACTTACAAAGGCAGAAGAACAAGTCATGCAATATGTATGGAGGTTGGAAAAAGCATTTCTCAAAGATATTGTAGATGCATTTCCAGAACCAAGACCTGCATATACCACCATCTCTACAGTGGTAAGAGTGTTGGTCAAAAAAGAGTTTTTAAAATTTGACACTTTCGGAAAAATAAGACAGTACTCCCCTACAATTACTAAACAAGCTTATTTTAAAGGACATATCAAAGATGTGATTGGAAATTTCTTTAGTGGTTCAGTGAGTACATTTGCTTTATCTTTTACTGAAGGAGAAGAGATGAATCTTACCGAATTGGAAAAGATGAAGCGTATGATTGAAGAAAAAATAGAACGTTTAAAAGAAAATGACAATTAATATGTTCGAATATCTTTTCCAAGCCACGATTGTTTTTTCGGTGTTATACATCCTGTATCGACTGGTATTTAGTAAACTAACTTTCCATGTCATCAACAGAGGTGTTTTACTAGCGATACTTCTTTTATCAATAGGTATACCCTTGCTTACAAGCATAACACCTCCTATGATGTACTCTATCCGAGAAATTCCACAATTATTTGAACAAATAAGCGCAATTAGCACAATTCCTACTGTAACACCTAGAGATCAACATTTGAAACCAACTTCTTTTGATTATATGGTTCTTGTCTATAGTATTTATTTTTTAGGAGTTGGCATTTGCTTACTTCGATTTTTTATGAGTATGTATCGTTTATTGTGTATTAAAAAACTGGCAACTTCAATTAAGAGAGATGATCAAGTACTTTATGAAGCGCCTGTTACTGATATTTTCTCGTATTTCCACTGGATATTTATTCCCAAAAAAATGACCTATGACCCTCTTATTCTTATACACGAGAAAGCACATAGCAAATTATGGCATACGGTAGATATCTTACTTGTAGAAATGTATATCACTTTCTTTTGGTGGAATCCGCTTGTATATTTATATAGAAAATCCTTGAAATCTATTCACGAATATCAAGCAGATCAATATGTACTTAGAGAACAGATAAAAACGTCTGACTATTTACAATTAATTGCACAAAGCTTAGAAATAAAGAGACCTAATCAACTCTATAACTATTTTAATACACCCATCCTCAAAAAACGTATACACATGATGACCAGAAAGACATCTCATTACAGTTCGAAACTTACTTATTTTCTAATAGTTCCGCTATGTGCATTGTGCTTCATTGCATTTACAAAACCAATAACTGAACACCCTATTTTAGAAGATGTTGTAAAGATCATAGAACACACAGAGATCACGCCTACGTTTGCTTTTCCTATTGAAGGAAGTTCAACGCAACAGATTACGGCTTTTTTTAATGCAGATATAAAAGATCCAACAACTAAAAAAACAAAACTTCACACAGGAATAGATATCAAAGCTGCTATAGGTACTCCTATTGTTGCCACTGCCAACGGAAAAGTTACACTTGCTAAAAATCAAGATGCATGGGGCAATCTTATTAAAATCCAACATCTAAATAATTATGAAACGTGGTATGCTCATTTAAAAGCCTTTACGGTATCAACAGGACAATCTGTAAAAAAAGGAGATGTGATAGGATATGTAGGTATGACTGGAAAATCTTCAGGACCGCACCTCCATTATGAATTAAAATATCATAAAAAAAGTATAAATCCTCTCAAATATCTCGAAAAATAAAAAATATCATAATCCAAACATTTTTACGTTACGTATCTATCGTTGTATAAACCAAAACTTGTTATATCCCTATTTTAATTATTTTTATGAAACGTATTCTTTTATGTATCCTTTGTATAAGTTCCTATCAAGGATATAGTCAAATGATTGACCAAGGCTTTTTAAAGCTTGATTCTATTTCCCTAAACGCACAAGCGGAAACAATACAAACCATCATTCAAAAGCAAACTAAGGATAGCTTACCCCACGTCTTTATGACACAGCATTGGGATACCATCAATTTTAATCCTTATGATGAATATAGACAAACCTATCCTTTTGGGATTACCTTTACAGATACCACCTATGCTTCTCCAGTAGCCCATAAAAAAGTAGTCACTTCTCGCTATGGATGGCGTAATCGGAGGGCACATAAAGGCATTGATATAGACTTAGTCACTGGTGATGATGTGATGGTGATGCTAGATGGTAAAGTACGCGCTGTAAGAACCTTTCCTGGATTAGGGAAAGCTGTCGTTGTGAGGCACGATAACGGTTTAGAAACTGTATATGGGCATCTTTCTAAGCAAACGGTCAAAGTAAACGATGTCATCAAAAAAGGAACTGTAATCGGAAAAGGTGGAAATACAGGAAATTCTACAGGCAGCCATTTACATCTTATTGTTAGTTACAAAGGCGTGTATATCAATCCTGAATATCTCTTTGACTTTACCGAAGAAAACAGCATCCGAAATCAAGAGATTTGGATCAACAAAAAATGGGTTACTCCCTATTTACATAGTTCTAATAGACAAACGTCTATTGTCATTGCAACAACCTATGACGAAGCTATTTTAAACGAAATACAGCAGAAGAAAATATATATAGTCAAAAAAGGAGATACGCTTTCTAAAATTGCCAATAAATACCAAACCTCTATCACAGCAATTTGTAATGAAAATGCTATTATGAAAACGAGTACTTTGAGGGTTGGACAGCAATTGGTAGTGAATAAATAAGGAGGGATTAGTATTAGAAATCAAGGGTGCCTTTTTGGTTATCCGTGAATCGGGTTTGTGAAAAAATACTCACCCTTTTGTAAAAGAATTAATCTTTACTTTTTTAAAGAAAGTGATAGGATAATTTTTGATAGGATGTCATAAAAAGGAAATATTTCTTTTTGAGTGATTCATACAAGAGTTAAATTATTTATCTTGGCAAATACTAAACGACCTTAATGCTTCAAACACTCCAAATAATTGCCTTACTACAGGGGCTTTTTGTTCTTTCTATTTTGTTTATCAATCGTAAAGAATATAAGAAGATCACATTTTGGCTGTTGTTTGGAAGTCTGTTTTCGGTAATGCTTTACATTACAGGAGATGATGAAAATAACATCTTCGTACAAGAAGCAGATTGGTTTCTTTTTGATAGTTCGCTGTTTATAACGTTTTTATTCCTTTTTTTTAGGTACTATAAAAATGAAAAAGACGCGTTTAATAAAAAAGATTTCTTGTTTTTTATCCCTAATGTCATCTACTTTTTGATTGAAGGACTCGAAATATATGTACTCGATGAAAGCCTTTTCCTTGAAATTTTAGAGATTAGTGTAGGCTTGAGTTTTATTATTTACTTATCAATAATTATTTATACAATTTTCACTACAGAAAAGAAACATTGGATTATTTATTTTGCAATCCCTATTGCTGTATTATTTATATTTTCTTCTTTGAATGATCTTCTAAAAGCATTTGGGTTTAATGAATTACCATTAGCAAGTGATCAAAATTTCAACTCGTATCATTTATTAATTGTTGCTTTTTTATTCTATTTTATTGCCTATAAATTGTTGAGCAAGACACAAGATATTTTACCAAAAATTGAAGTCTCTAAATACAAAAACTCTAATCTTAGTCTACCATTAATCGAAGAATACAAAAGCAGTTTAATAACCGCTATGGAAGATGACAAATTATATCTCAATGGTAAGTTATCAATCCATGATGTTTCTGAAAAACTACATATTCCGCGACAATATATTTCGGAAGTTTTGAATATTCACATGAACACCAATTTTCAAGATTTTATTAATACGTATCGAGTGGAAGAATTTGTGCAACGATTAAAAAACGACCAGAATAACCATTTTACACTCTTAGCTATTGCCACTGATGTCGGCTTTAACTCCAAGTCTTCTTTTAACGCTATCTTCAAGAAATTCAAAGGATTAACCCCTACCCAATTCAAAAAAAGTCTTACGTAAAACAGACGATTTGTACAGATAAATTGTTCTGTACCACTTCGTTAAAATTTAATCTAAAACTTGTACGTTCTTTTGTGTATCAACGCAAAACGAACTATGAATTACCCTATTTCGCATTTCTTTTTAATCGTAAGAGTATGTCTTTTTTTAAGTTTTACGACAGTACAAATATATGCTCAAGATACTAGTGAAACACCACCTGAAATTGGAACCACTCAAAAAATAGGTGATGTTTTACTTTTTGTAATTCCAGCTGCAACCGTAGGGACATCATTGCTTATTGGAGACAATGAAGGCGCTTGGCAATTTACCAAAGGGTTATTAGTAACCGAAGCTATCACTTACGGTCTCAAGCTAAGTATTAATAAACAACGTCCAGATATGAGTAATGATAATTCTTTTCCCTCAGGACACACGTCTACTACTTTTCATAGTGCAGGATATGTACATAGACGCTATGGGTTTACATATAGTATTCCAGCATATCTACTTGCTGGTTTTACCGCGGCAAGCCGAATAGATTCAAAGAAGCACGATATACTAGACGTAATAGCAGGAGCAACAATTGGATTGGGAAGTACTCTTTTGTTTACAACAGAATATCAACAAGAACACATGGAACTTACGTATTCAAATTTTGAAGGCAATCATCTGATTGGTTTTACACTTAAATTTTAATAATTATGGCATTACAAGAAGAATTAAAAACACAAGGAGATTTTTTATTTAAAAATAGAAGCTATTTACCACTCATCATTTTACTAATAGGAATTACTGTCTTCATTCATACAGAATACAATGAAGTTGAAGCCCCAGAAAAATGGCTCTCTGAAAATTTTGAAGTTATTTGTCTAGCAATTAGTTTATTTGGTTTATGTATCCGAATTGTTACAGTGGGTCACACTCCTAAAAAACTTCAGGAAGAAATACAAAAAAAGGACAAGTTGCAGAAGTATTAAATACTACAGGAATTTATTCGATGGTGCGGCATCCACTATATTTAGGAAATTTTTTTATGTGGCTTGGTGTCGCTATGCTGACAGAAAATACCTGGTTTTCAATTGCTTTTGTTTTATTTTATGCATTTTACTATGAGAGAATTATGTATGCCGAAGAGAGTTTTTTACGCGCTAAATTTGGAAAAACGTATTTAGATTGGGCTGCTCAGGTACCTGCTTTCATTCCTTCTTTCAAGCATTATGTCACTCCTAGCTATCCCTTTAGTATAAAAAAAGTGCTTAAAAAGGAAAAGAATGGATTGTGTGCTGTTTTCTTATTGTTTTGGATTTTTGATTTAGTCGGTGATATGATAGAAAACTTATCCTTTACTGTGGAATTGTCTTTCTGGTTTTATGCCGCAATGGTTTCTTTGGTTGTGTATTTAATTCTCAAGGTCATGAAAAAACGGATGATGTTTGAAGAAGATAACAGATAGTATTTTTGTATCCTTGACACTTTTACAAAGAATAAATGCGCTTTCGCGAAAGCATAATAACAGAGCCCCCCTTTAATAACATCTATTATAATACTAAGTTTGTTCGTAACGGTGATCGAGTGCGTGATCGACTTCGTGTGGTTTCTAAAACTTTAGATTGCACATCAATTTCGTCCAATATGAGTTCTTCGGGAGTGTTTTCTACAAAGAGTTCGTTAGCTTCTTGGAATTTTAAATTTCCTAGACCTTCTATAAACGATACGCGTACTTGATAGGTCTGCGCATCCTTAAAACCATGAAAGAGATCATGGGATTCTAAAGTCTCTCCTCTAAACAGCGGTTTTATAATGCTACGCTGTCGTAATAAGCCCTTTTGACTAGTTAAAAATCCTGTTCTATATAATTCTCCTTCACGAATGTAGTACACCACTTTATAAAATAAAGTGGGTAATTGGATGGTTTCTTCTCCTATATCTGTCACAAAATCAGGATCTGTATCTAATAATAAAGGGCCTGTCATTAAGGAAATTTTAAGGAATTGTTTGACTACTTCATGATGTAGGATATAATCTTCTATACGTCTCCATACGCCTCTATTTAAACGATCTACTTGCGGTGCAGCATTGGTATAACAAAATGTTGAAATAGCTGCTTTTTTGGCTGCTTTCTCATTCTTACCCCATTGTACGTCTTCTCTTTTGGTCAAATGACCTTTGTCAAAATTACTGTCTGCTGCTCCATATAATTCCTCTCCTAGTTGATGTTCTTCTGGAATACGTGAATCTTTTTTCCAAGTATCATTTCCAGAGAAAAGCGTTTCCCGTTTTATTGATTTGAATAACCCTCCATCTATATTGGCAGCAGTATAGTAGGGAAATTTCCGAAACGGACTTTGAAGTAAACTATAGTGATTATAGTCCAAGTAATACGCTTCCAATGGAAGCGCTTTTAGGCTGAACTTTTCTTGTTCTACGGCATCAATAAGAGGCACATCTACAATATGACCTTCAAGAAAGCTGGGAGAATACGCCATAATATAATTTCTGTAAAGCTACTTTAAGATTATATATCTTATTGATTTTCTGAATTTAAGATGCGACTCTTTCTACAATACTTAATCTCCAAGTTTAAAAATCTCTTCTTTAATTTGTTTTAATTGTATTCGTATGACTTCATCTTTCGTATAGTGTTCTAAAAAGCCTATTTGTAATACTTCAATATTGATATACCTAGGACTATATAATTGTAGGAATACA
>NZ_CALEMI010000010.1 GCF_937910895.1 uncultured Dokdonia sp.
TTAAGATGAAGAGACAGTTACAAAGTCACAGTCCCTATTATGGTTCTACATAAGCGTGTGTAACAATTATGGGTATTCCTTTTCTGAGCATTAAACTACGCGGGATACTTTTTAGAACTAAAAGAGCCAAAACACATCTTAAGTGAGCCCCTATTTAAGTTGTGTGCTCTAAAGAAATTTACCCTTCTGTGTTGGTATAATCAAACCCACTTTTGTTTTCAGTCGTTTTTCTATCGGTGCTTTCATGTTCGTATTTCAGCAAATACTTTTTAGCTTTGAAACCAAACATGATTACATGAAAAGAGTAGGCCAATTAAGTATATTAATAACATTTGCCATTTGTGTGTTTATTGCAATAGGGTGTCACCGAAAACCGATAGTAGAATCAGAAAGCGCCAATATTATTGAGACGATAAAAATAGACAGTTCTTTATTTCAAGTAGGGCCCTGTGAACCGTCTATTTGTATATCGCCAATTAATACTGATATTGTCGTAGCGGGTTCTATTTTGGACAAATTCTATTTCTCTCAGGACGGCGGAAAAACATGGAACATATCAAGATTAAAATCAACACATGGAGTTTATGGAGACCCCGTGATTAGAATGGATAGTAATAATAATATTTATTATGCCCATTTAGCCAACCCGACAGGAAGGGCGTATCAAGATGAAGAGTTTCTTAATAAGATAGTCGTACAGAAATCAACAGATCTCGGCAAGACGTGGAATAATGGCACCTACCCCGAATGTGACTCCATTAAAGATCACGATAAGCAGTGGTTGTATATTCCAGATGGCACTAATGAAGTATTGATGAGTTGGACAGAATTCGACAAGTATGCAAGTAAGGACACTAAAGACAGGTCTCGAATTTTATTTTCCATCAGCGACGATGGAGCGGAGACATGGTCGCCGGCAGTAGCCATTAGTGATCTGGAAGGGGACTGTATAGACGGCGACCTTACTACCGAGGGCGCGCTTCCTATAAAGACAGCAGATGGATCTATATATGTAAGTTGGTCATTTGATAGTAAGATATACCTAGATAAATCTTCTGATGGTGGTAAGACATGGGGCGTAGATAAGGTGATCGCTACACAACCAGGAGGCTGGACATTTGATGTGCCTGCTATAGGAAGATGTAACGGCATGCCCATCATAGATTCAGACAGCAGTAACGGTAGCCATAAAGGAACTATGTATATCAATTGGGCAGATCAGAGAAATGGCGTAGAGGATACAGATATATGGCTAGCAAAATCTACAGATAATGGTGAGTCGTGGTCTGATCCGATAAGAGTAAATGACGATGCTCCAGGTAAACATCAGTTTTTTAGTTGGATGGATGTAGACCCTAGTACTGGATATATTTACATAGTCTTCTACGATCGTCGTGCATATGATGATGCTCAGACAGATGTATATCTAGCATATTCAAAAGATGGTGGACAGACATTTATTAACCAGAAGATCAGCGAAAAGCCATTTACACCGAACACAAACGTTTTCTTTGGTGATTACAATGATATCTCAGCAGTAAACGGAATTATAAGGCCTGTTTGGACCGTAGCGAATGGCGGTGCTCTTAGTGTGCACACTGCTTTGAAAGAGATAAAGTAGGTTGATAGAGATAAAATTTTTAAGTAAACTGAGTTTAAAATAATCGAACACAGCTACCGATAAGAGGTTTTGACACTAACCTATCTGGTCACTAGTCATACCGAACCTTCTTTCTCTCATTTGAAAGTCGATCAAAGCCTTATAGAAATCGACTTTGCGAAATTCTGGCCAATAGTTATCAGTGAAGTATAGTTCGGTATATGCTAACTGATATAGCAAGTAGTTACTTAATCTACGTTCTCCGCTGGTGCGTATGAGTAGTTCAGGATCAGGGATTCCAGCGGTAGCGAGATGTTTATCAAACTCTGTTTCATCTACATTATTAGGATCTATTTTTTCTTCTTTAGCGAGGACGGCTATTTTTTTGGTAGCCTCAATTATTTCCCACCTAGAGCTATAATTAAGAGCTAGATGTAGTGTCATTCGTGTATTGTTTTTGGTGCTTTCCATACCATCCATGAGTGCTTTGTAGGTTTTCTTGGGTAGTTTGGTGAGATCACCAATAGCGTGGAGTTTGATATTATTCTTATTGAGCGTACTTATTTCTTTTTTGAGTGTATCTACCAGAAGCATCATTAATGCACTTACTTCTAATTTTGGTCTATTCCAATTTTCTGTAGAGAAAGCATATAGTGTTAAGTGCTCAATGCCTAATTCTGCAGCGGCCTCGGCTGTTTCTCTTACCGCTTTCACGCCGTTTCTGTGGCCAAAAATGCGCGCCTTTCCTATTTTCCTGGCCCACCTACCATTTCCGTCCATTATCACAGCTACGTGTTTTGGAAGTCTTTCTTGATTGATCTGATCCTTAAACATACCCATAGTGTAAAGTTAATTTTTTTGTGCAATCTGAGACTTTGATATCTCTGCAGAAAACAGGAACTTTGTTTCGGTCTATTCTATATATCATTTTAGAAATAGTTAATCATGACACAAAAAACATTCACATTATTATCTATTGTGTTTATTGGCTTAAGCACAGCAACCGCTCAGACAGATTTTAATCGTACAATCAATCTGGAGTTTGAAAAAGAGGTAGACTCGTATCTCAATTACTCAGTACCAGCTATAACAGTTAAAAACTTAATACAAATTAAGGACGATGTGATTTTGTTGGACGCTAGAGAAACCAAGGAGTATGAAGTGAGCCATATACCAGGTGCTAGATATGTTGGATTCGATGACTTTGATGATTCCGTTCTTTCTGATATTGACAAGGATAATCGTATCGTGGTATACTGTTCTATCGGATTTCGTAGCGAAAAGATAGGGGAGAAGCTAAAGAAATTAGGATATTTTAATACATATAACCTTTTCGGATCTATATTCGAGTGGGTCAATGCTGGGCAACAGTTAGAAGATAAAAATGGGAGACCAACCAACAAGGTACATACTTACAATAAGAAGTGGTCTAAATGGGTAACTGAAGGCACGGCTGAGAAGGTTTGGTAGAATATTGATTTTGGTAAATTATAGGTTTAATAAATTCAGGACATTGTGATATCTTTTGCCTTTGAACAATGAAGCCTAACCCTACTAAAAAATTAAATGATGCTTAAAAAATTAATCTATTTATGTTTTGTTACCATAATGTTATCATCATGTGGAGATGACCCTTTTGATCCTTGTGCAGTAATTGACTGTGGTTTAAATGGTGAATGTTTGGATGGAACATGTGATTGTGAAGACGGTTATTTTGGTGTAAATTGTGAAATTTTCGATCCTTGTTTTGCAATTGATTGTGGTGACAACGGTACTTGTATAGATGGTACATGTGACTGTGAAGAAGGGTACTATGGAGATAATTGTGAATTAATAATTAAAGATAGATTTGTAGGTACGTGGTCAGGTATTGATTGCGAAGGAGATAACTTTGAATTAATAATACAGCCAGGAGCCACTATAGTAACACTTACTATTGCAGATGAACTATTCGGGATCAACGCCAATATTATTAATGAAAACAACTTTTATATACCTGAACAAGATTTTTTTGTGCCAACATTTGAGATAAGTATCAAAGTGATAGGAACGGGCAAAATACTTGATAACGGAATGCTAGAATTTGATGCTACTATTACTGTTGATGAAGAAGATCCAGAAACATGTGTTTCTAAATTGGAAAAACAGTAGTATAAGAATAAAAGGCAATGGCTTTGTGGGTAACTTCTACAGAGCCATTTTTCTGCGATGCTATAAGTATTTCCTTACCTTTGTTGTAATCTTTGATTATATCTGAGTTTGATTTGTTTTACATGGATATATGCTTTGATTGAACAAAAAAAAGAAGCTGTAATCAGCAAATAAAACAGAAGCAAAGGTATGAGTGATAATGTATTCAATAAAATAGACGTGATGATGGCTGAGATTCAGTCTTATTCTTTAGATAATGCGGAACAATTAGAGGCATTTAGAATCCAATATTTAGGCTCAAAAAACGCGATCAAGCCTATATTTGGAGAAATACGAAATGTGCCTAATGAGCAAAAGAAAGAGTTTGGTCAAAAAGTAAATGAATTAAAGCAAGCAGCGGAAGGGAGGTTTAATACGATACAAACTCTTCTTAAGAATCAGTCACAAAATGAGGCGGCATCAGATATAGATCTTACCGCACCAGCATATAGTGGATTTGGAGGTGCGCGCCATCCAATAGCTACTACGATGGGAAAGATCATCGATATATTTGAACGAATAGGATTTGTAGTAGCCGAGGAGAGAGAAATAGAAGATGACTGGCACAATTTTACGGCTATGAATACACCAGAGGATCATCCTGCACGTGACATGCAGGATACGTTTTATCTCAAAGATTCAGTAACTAGACTGCTAAGAACACATACATCATCAGTGCAGTCAAGGATGATGACTTCTAATAAGCCACCTATTCGTATCATAGCACCAGGCCGTGTATATCGTAATGAAACTATTTCTGCAAGATCACACTGCCAGTTTCACCAAGTAGAAGGTCTATATATAGACGAGAAAGTTTCTTTCGCAGACATGAAGCAGACATTACTGTATTTTACACGAGAGATGTACGGTGCTGATAAAGAGATAAGACTGAGACCTAGTTACTTTCCATTTACTGAGCCAAGCGCAGAGATGGATGTATATTGGGGGTTAGAGTCTGAGACAGACCACAAGATCACCAAAGGTACGGGATATCTTGAAATTCTAGGTTGTGGTATGGTAGACCCCAATGTATTGATTAGCTGTGGCATAGATCCGGAGAAGTATTCCGGATTTGCATTTGGTATGGGTATTGAAAGACAGGCTATGCTCCTGTATAATATCGGAGATATTAGATTATTATTTGAAAATGATATTCGATTCTTGAAGCAATTCGAATCTGTAGTATAGTACTTAATAAAGGACATGAGCAAACCTGCAATCGCAAAAGGAACTAGGGACTTCCTACCATCAGAAGTAATTAAGCGTAATTATATTTTTGATCATATCAAGGAAGTATTCAAGACGTATGGCTATTTGCCAATAGAGACACCTGCGATAGAACTGCTGCAGACGCTTACTGGCAAGTACGGAGATGAAGGAGACAAGCTACTATTTAAGATACTCAATAATGGAGATTATTTAGCTAAGGCAAATCCAGCGGCTCTTGCCAAAAAGGATAGTAATGCAATGTTGTCTTCAATTTCGAGGCGCGGACTGCGATATGATCTTACCGTACCATTAGCGAGGTACGTTTCTATGCACCAAAATGATATTCAGTTTCCATTTAAGAGATATGCGATACAGCCCGTATGGCGTGCGGATAGACCTCAAAAGGGTAGGTATCAAGAGTTTTATCAGTGCGACGCGGATGTGGTAGGATCAGACTCATTGATGTATGAGGCGGAGCTATTACAGGTATTAGATACGGTATATGCCAGATTAGATTTAGATGTCATCATCAAACTAAACAATCGAAAAATATTACAAGGGATTGCGGAGGTCACCGGACAGTCAGATAATTTTATTGGTGTAACTGTTGCGATAGATAAACTTGATAAAATAGGCAGGGATAAAGTAGCAATAGAACTCACTAACCTTGGAATGGATGACAATGCAGCGTCTACAATACTTGACCTAATACAATTGCACGATATAAACCTAATAGCCACTAAATTATCTGATAGCGAAACAGGTATGTTAGGTGTGTCTGAGATGAAAGAAGTGATGGATTATATGTCCGACTATACGCTCAAGAATAAAATTGAATTTGACTTTACGTTAGCTCGCGGACTGAGTTACTATACAGGGTGTATTATCGAAGTAGTAGCGGATACTGCGACTTATCCAGATCTTAAGATGGGAAGTCTCTCTGGTGGAGGAAGGTATGCCGATCTAACGAGCATGTTTGGTCTCAAGGATATGTCTGGTGTAGGTGTTTCTTTTGGAGCGGAGCGTATATATGATGTCATGGAAGAGTGTAATCTTTTTCCAGAATCAGTGACAAAGAGTATCGACATCTTCTTTGTTTCGTTTGATACTGAGAGTCACAGGTATGCCTGTAGACAAGTAAGTGCTCTTAGGGCCGCAGGTATATCTGCAGATATATATCCAGAGAACACTAAAATGAAAAAGCAAATGAAGTATGCCAACGGTACTGCTGCTCCATATGTAGCTATTATTGGAAGCGACGAAGTAGAAGCAGGAGTGATTGCCGTTAAAGAAATGGTTACTGGAGACCAAGTAAACTTTAGCTTAGCGCAACTAATAGAAAAACTCAAAGCATAGATATTTATAATGAATATCATCTACCATATCGTAACAGTTTCTTCTTGGGAGGAGCAAGTGGAACTGCCTAATTATATCCATACATCACTAGACCAAGAAGGATTTATACATGCCTCTAGAGCAACACAAATCGCAGGAGTATTGGACAGATATTATAGCGGTGTAAACGACCTGTTGAAGTTGACAATAGATACAGATTTGCTAGATGCTACATCTACGCTTAAAGAAGAACTAGCGGAATCTATAGGAGAAATATTTCCTCATGTTTACGGCCCAATTAATAAGTCGGCAATTGTTAGTATTGAGAAGATTAGATAAAACAGAAATGATTTTGTTTAGGACTAAGAATCCTTCGGTTGTTTTTTCACATATTTCGTCAACAAGACTATATGTTGACCATCTATTTTTCCTTCAATATGTTCTGGATTATCATGTACCAATCTGATACGGCGCATAGCGGCCCCACGTTTAGCAGTAAATCCTGCACCTTTTACATTTAGGTCTTGTATGAGAGTTATTGTATCTCCATTTTCGAGTATGTTACCGTTACTGTCTTTATGGATGATTTTTTCTAATTCGTTTTCTATATCTTTTTGTGCCCATTCCATAGTATCAGGCTCCATACATATCATGTTGATAGCGTCTTGTGCCCAAGATTCATCATTGAGTCTGTGTAACATACGATATGATACTACCTGTATCGCAGGTTCGTTATTCCACATACTAACATTAAGACATCTCCAATGATTTTTGTCAAGATTATCCCCCTCCATCTGAGTGAGGCAAGTATTGCAAATAGCGAGTTGTTCTTCTAGTTTTTCTCCAGATTTTGGAGAGACAGTATAGGTCGAGAGACTTTCTTCGTTTCCGCATAGTTCACATTTTGCTCCACTTCTCTTATTTAATTCTCTTGAAATACCCATCTCGTCGTTTTTGTTTGGAATAATGAAGGACAAACATAAGGCCTCTTCCCTTCATAGTTAAATTATTGTTTAGGTAAACCGATAGCATATAATCTAAAACAAATTTTAAAAAAGGCTAGCGTTATTTTCTTATCCTCTTGAGAATTTCTGGATAGGTCTTCCAAGCATAAAAGCCATAAATAGAAAGACAAACAACCAACTTACAAACCATAGAAATTAGGCTGTAGGATATGTAGTTATCTATAACAACGGCTAAGCCATATACTATGAAAGCCATGATTATAGGGAGGATATGATATTTCCAAATCATCAATTTATATCCTTCCACTGAGCGGTAAGCCACTATGTTTTGTAATAAATTAGATAGCACTTGCCCTAGTAAAAATAAAATAACAATACTCAATAAATCCGCAAACCTAAATGCAAAAAGCAATACGCCGACCTTGATCACGTTAGTAATCATTTCGCTTTTGAATAAAGTATAGGATGCACCTTTGGATAACATAATCTGACTCGGCATACTAGTAGATATGACAATAGACGATATTGCTAGCAGCTTGAGTATGCTTATCATAGGATACCACTCTGAGGAGAGGTATGTATATATTAAGGTGTCGGAGGAGATCAATACTATAAGTAACAGAGGAACGATTACCATCGCAAGTAGAAGCGTAAATTTAAAAAGTGTAGTTCTATATTCTTCAGGATCATCCAATTTGCTTAGGGCGGAATAGGCTACAGATCTTGTTTTAGCATTGATTTCTCTTGCAGGTTTTAGGACAAAAGTTTTGGCTCTATTATAGATACCAAGATCAGAAGTACCTAATAGTTTTGCAACCATTAAATTATCTAATTGGTTGGCACCGTACCTTAGTATCTGAGTGCCTAAAACGCCTCGGCTAAATCGGTGCATGCCTTTCAATGAACTGTATCTAAAAACAAACGAAGGTTTCCATTCACTTTTATACCATACGAGAATAGTGACAACGAAACCAGCACTTAATCCACGCCAGATTAAGCTATAGACACCATATTGATAAAGAGCTAAAAATATCGCAATAATAGCTGCTACGATTGTAGCATAGATATGTATAATAGAGTGTTGTTTAAAATCTAGTTTGCGCTCCAACATTGCCAGAGGAACCACATTGGCTGCTTGTAATAAATATGCAAAAGAAAAACAAGAAAGGTAGTTTTTAAAACTATAGATTTTAAAATATTCACCCAGCCAATCCCCTAATAAGTAAGATAATAGAACTACAGCAAAACCAAAGCCGAGATTAATCCAAAAGATAGTATTGAGGATTGTATTATCTATGATTTTTTCTCTAATAATGGCAGAAAGATATCCCTGTCCGATAAATATTGAACCTAATCCAAGTACTAAAAAAAGAATAGCAAGAACACCAAAGTCATTAGGTGAAAGTAGCTTGAGCAATATTGCAGATGCTACTAAAGTAATAGTATGAATGACTACCGAAGAAACGTAATTCCAATATATACTTTGTTTGATATTTTTATTAATATCCTTCACTTGCTATTTGTCTAAGATGCCGTCTACTAAAGGTTGTGTTTTACTTGCAATTCTATTTTTTAGAGCAGTTTCTGTTTCCAATTGTTGTTCGTGATTATCAAGTACTTTTTTAAAAAGTGAACAAATGCCATTTTTATATAGACGTTGTCCACTTTCTGTCTCTTTCGTTTTTTAACTTGAGAATGTATATCGTGCTTGAAGATGTATATTTTATGATCTATATTTTTGAGTATTCTTTCTGCAGTGATAGTCAAACAAAGATTATATTTTGCTTCGTTGAGTTGATTATTTATCTTAACGTCATGCACGTTTTTTAATTGTTTTAACCCACTCATTAAAACTTTAGGTGCCTTACTGTTGCAGAATTGTTGATTAGCTGTCTTAAGGATTCGATACCAATATTGAGGTGGTCATCGACCCAATGTATAGTAACTGTTTTGTCGCTTTTACTAGTCTTTACCCCTTCAGGTACCATAGGCATATCTGACACGAGTAGCAGCGCACCAGTCGGTATTTTATTATAGAACCCTACAGAGAAAAGCGTGGCAGTCTCCATATCTATTCCCATTGCCTTGGTCTTACTAAGATAACTTTTAAATTCTTCATCGAACTCCCACACTCGGCGGTTAGTTGTATATACCGTTCCTGTCCAATAATCTCTTTCAAAATCTCTAACTGTTGTAGATATTGCTTTCTGTAATGCGAACGCCGGCAGGGCAGGCACCTCTGGCGGAAAATAGTCATTGCTCGTACCATCTCCTCTAATACCAGCGATTGGTAGAATCAGATCACCCACTTTGTTTTGCTTTTTTAGGCCACCACACTTACCCAAGAAAAGCACGGCTTTTGGCTTGATAGCAGATAAAAGATCCATAATAAGTGCTGCATTGGGGCTGCCCATTCCAAAATTAATAATAGTAATGTTCTTATAGGTGGCAGAAATCATATTATGGTTTTTACCATCCACCTTTACACCTGTCATCTTTGCGAATCGCTTCACGTAGTTGTTGAAGTTGACAAGTAGAATATACTTTCCTAAATTTTCAAGTTCTACACCAGTATATCTCGCTAACCAATCATTTACAATTTCTTCTTTTGTGTTCATGTTCTTTTATTTTTAAGATTTAGTATTTTTTATGTTAAAAACCATTTTGAGGAACGCACATGTGTTGGCTATTTTCTTTCTGTGTTTTAGGATTTGTTTATAATTGTGTAATAAAAAATTAATTAGATGCTAGTTAAAACAAGATTTGACAATGTAACCCAAAAAATATTATCATTAAATTAACTGTTTATACGCGATTTGGCGTGTGTCTAATTCTGGATCAATTAGAAAATTTCTTGATCGACACAGAGGGTTGATATACTGTCTTGTTTTATACACAACTCAAGTAACTCAGCTTGAGGCGCTCTTTTATTAAAAAGAGCGACTTACCTAAGGTAAGTCGCTCTTATAAAATCGGAAACTATTGGGATAGCCCCTTCTATAATATTTCGTATTGTGTTTACCTTAGATTCCAACTATTAACTTGGTGTCAACCTTTCTTCCTCAGGAAAATCATCAACCAACTCAGGTGCGTATACTGCTTTGATTTTAGTCATAATTTCTTCTGCTACCTCAGGATTATCTATCATAAACCTCTTTGCACCTTCTCTACCTTGTGCCACTTTTGTGTCATTGTAGCTAAACCAAGATCCGGCTTTCTGAATGATTTCATTTTCTACACCCAGATCAATGATCTCTCCTGTCTTAGAGACACCCTCTCCAAACATAATGTCGAATGTAGCAATTCTAAATGGAGGAGCAAGTTTATTTTTCACAACTTTTACCTTTATTGGGTTACCTACCACGTTGCCCTCTTTGTCTTTGATTGCCGAGCCAGACTTACGGATGTCGAGTCTAACAGATGCGTAAAACTTCAAGGCATTACCTCCAGTCGTTGTCTCTGGGTTACCAAACATCACGCCTATTTTTTCTCTCAGTTGGTTGATGAACACACAACAACATCCAGTACGACCTATACTACCAGTAAGCTTTCTAAGTGCCTGTGACATTAATCTAGCGTGTAATCCCATCTTAGAGTCTCCCATCTCACCTTCTATTTCCGCTCTAGGTGTTAGTGCTGCCACAGAATCTATTACTAAGATATCGACAGCTCCGGACCTAATAAGATTCTCTGCAATCTCAAGTCCTTGCTCACCGTTATCTGGCTGCGAAATGAGTAGGTTTTCAGTGTCTACACCCAAGCTTTCAGCATAAAATCTATCAAACGCATGCTCAGCATCTATGATGGCTGCTATTCCACCAGCTTTCTGACATTCTGCTATAGCATGTATTGCTAATGTCGTCTTACCAGACGATTCAGGTCCATAAATTTCGACAACCCTTCCCTTAGGGAGCCCACCGATTCCTAGGGCTATATCTAAACCAAGAGATCCAGTAGAGATTGTTTCTACATTTACAGCTTGTTTGTCCCCAAGTTTCATCACAGTGCCTTTACCGTATGTTTTCTCTAGCTTATCCACCGCCAATCCTAACGCTTTGAGCTTTTGTTCTTTTTCTTTAGATAATTTAGACATTCTCTATAATTGTAAAAGTTAATATATGGTTAGACATGAATTTATTTAAGCCTGATATTTAGCGTAGATTCGATGACCCAATAGCCAGATATTTTGCTAGAACAAATATAAGCAACTTATCTATATATTATATACCAATAGTAAGGTAGGCGCAACTTTTAGTGTATACGTATTGTGGCAAATTGGCCGTATTTGTCGTTTGAAAAAAAACAGTCTCTTTTCGTGATCAAAATATAGGTAAATGCCATTAACATTGTAAGCGATTATAAAAATGAATAAATATGACCTTTGATAATATATGTCTTAGGACTCACAAAATAAAAATTATCGATAGATGCGAATAGGAATTGTGTGTTATCCCACATATGGAGGGAGTGGTGTCATAGCTACAGAACTAGGGTTGGCATTGGCCAAAAAGGGCCACCAGA
Source organism: uncultured Dokdonia sp. (assembly GCF_937910895.1). Classification (GTDB taxonomy): domain Bacteria; phylum Bacteroidota; class Bacteroidia; order Flavobacteriales; family Flavobacteriaceae; genus Dokdonia. The sequence goes on from NZ_CALEMI010000010.1 coordinate 11,821, forward strand.
TTCACTTCATCACTTATAAGCGCCCAGCTAGACTCATTCATTTTCATTAAAATGTATATTTTCATGAAGTGTCAGGAGCAGATTATCCGTTATTCGAATATGCACCTTATGAGACATCGTTAGCGAGTAAGATGGTAGATGTGATCAAATATGAAAAGCTGGACATTTTACATGTCCACTATGCTATTCCTCATGCGGCAGTGGCATATATGGCAAGGCAGATACTAAAGTCGCACGGAATTATCATACCTGTAGTGACTACGTTACACGGTACGGATATTACTTTGGTAGGTGCCGATAAGACTTTTGCTCCTGTCGTAGAGTTTAGTATTAACAATTCTGATGGAACCACGGCAGTATCTAAGATGCTGAAAGATGAAACAGAGAAGATGTTTAATATAGATGACCCGATAGAAGTGATATATAACTTTATTGATTTCGAAAGATTCCGCAAAGTTGATAAAGATCATTTTCGCATGGCATTAGCGCCTGATGGAGAGAAAGTACTCATTCATGTATCGAATTTTCGTAAGGTGAAAAGAGTAGAAGATGTTATAAAGGTATTTAACACAGTACATAAGCAAATTCCGGCCAAGTTGTTACTTGTAGGTGATGGCCCTGAGAGAAATGTTTGCGAGGCCCTATGTAGAGAACTAGGCGTTTGTGATGATGTAAGATTCCTTGGCAAACAAGATGCAGTAGAAGAGTTATTGGCGATTGCAGATGTATTCATAATACCATCGCAGAATGAAAGTTTCGGTTTAGCCGCACTAGAAGCTATGGCCTGTGAGGTTCCTGTAGTTTCGACGAACATAGGAGGGTTACCAGAAGTAAATATAGACGGCAAAACAGGTTTCCTTTGTGATGTAGGGGACGTAGAGGCTATGGCCGAAAAAGTGTTATACATTTTAGAAGACGAAGATCGCCACAAACAGTTTCGGAAGAACGCATTAGAGCATGCACAAAAATTTGATATCGAATATATCTTACCTCAATACGTTAAGTATTATGAGCAAGTGATAGCTATGGTTGGTGATAGTGTGGAAACAATTTAAGTACGAAAACTTCTTTTCTTACGACACCCCACTACACCTTTATAGTAGTCTTCTATATAAGCCATATCCTTTTCCTTATCGTCAGATACGTGGTAAGGTTCTCTGAAAGTAACAATCTTATTTCCAAAATCAAATGTGATCATTATCAGAGGCACCCCCGCGCCATGGGCTATATGGTAAAATCCAGATCTTAAATTATCTACTTTAGATCTGGTCCCCTCTGGGGCAAGGCCATATGACATTATATCTTTGGACTTAAATAAATTTATGATTTCATTAATTTGATTGCTGTTTTTCTTGACGGGTACTATGCCTACATATGTTAGAAACCAACCGAGTGGTGGAAAGAAGAGAGCCTTTTTACCCAAAAAAGTGACTTTTATGTTCTTTGCTGATTTTACTAACATACCGATAAAAAAGTCCATACTAGATGTATGCGGCACTACTATATATAGCTTTTTGTTGAGTTCGTTAGACGGTTCCCCTAATATTTTCCAACCCAATACATTCAGTATAGTCTGACTTATCCAACGTAACATGCGTAGATTATTTATGATACTTAGTTTGTTTTAGATATTTTGATGCAAATATGAAGAGTTCAATTCATAAAGTGACATTCTTCAAAGGCCTTAATTCTAAATAAACAGCCTTACCTTCAACATGGACTTAAAGTTCTTTAAATATACTTCGTTTTAGCAAAAGGCGCTTGTAGACAAAAGTGTCTTTATTCCAAGGGGTGATCATACCGACATGAGTAATGGGCTGTTGAATAATGGTGAACCTCTTAACGCACCATATAAGGGCAATCAAAACAAGGGTGTATATCAAAAAAGATACTCCCGGTTAAACCTTCCTTCTATTTATTAGTCAAAGCAACAATAAAGTTACTATTGCTTTCGGTTAATAATAGATTGTATTTTGAGTGAATCACAATAAATCAATTTTTGGATAAAGTACAACATAGCGACAACCATATAGTGCAACAATGCATGAATAAAAGTACTCGAGAGAAAGGCTTTCGTCAATTGATGTCAAAGTATCAAGAGCGGCTATATTGGCACATTAGACGCATGGTTAAGACTCATGAAGATACTGATGATGTACTTCAAAATACATTCGTAAAGGTCTATCGCAATTTAGACAAATATAGATTTGACGCTAAGCTATACACTTGGTTATATCGTATAGCTATTAATGAGTCGCTCAATCACTTTAGAAAAATAGAACGAAATAAATCTGTTTCATTAGACGACGAAAACTCTAATATATACACCATTAAATCGGATAATTATTTCGATGGCAACCAGGCTCAAGTTATGCTAGCTTCAGCAATAGATACACTTCCGGAGAAACAGAAAATAGTATTTAATTTAAGATACTACGATGAGATGCCTTATAAAGATATGTCCGAGGTGTTGAGTACGTCAGTAGGTGCGCTGAAGGCATCTTACCACTTGGCCGCAAAAAAAATAGAAAACATAATTACTAATGAATCCTAGAGAGGAAATAAAAGATTTAACTCCGAAGCTCTTTGATTGGAGACATAGTGAGGGATATAAGGTTCCTGTAGATTACTTTGATAATCTATATGTAAGTGTAATGAGACATATGCAAGAAACAGAAAAACTTGAACCATATTTTCAGTCGCTTCCTAACCAGGTGATGAATAAGATCAAGCGCGAAGAGAAGGTTAAAGCAGTGTCGATTAAATCATACTTCAAATACAGTATTGCAGCGGCAATACTCATATCAGTAGGGACTATGATGTGGCCTAGTTTATTAGAGGATTCAACAATACTTAATGATTCAATGATTGAAGATAATGAAGACTATAATTATGTTGTTCAAGAGTTATCGGTGGAAGACATATTTGATTTAGAATTTATTGACGATGAAACATTAGACGAAATCTTTGCAAGCGAGGAAGGACAATATTTTATAGACGAATCTTCAGAGGACTTGCTGTTCGATGTAGATGATGAGCTCTTAGAAGAATTTTTTTAATACCATTAAATATTTAATACCATGAGATATATATTATTAACAGCGACACTGATGTTTACTATAAATCTGTCTGCCCAGAGAGAGGGAAAAAGAGCGGAGCGAATAGAAAAAATAGAACAACAAAGGATAGCTTTTATTACCACAGACCTAGACCTAAGTGTAGAAGAGGCACAGGCATTTTGGCCGTTGTATAACGACTATCAGAGTATGAAAAAAGAGATTTGGACGGAGCGAAAGGTTGAAACGGTTAATATATTTGATATGACAGATGAGGAATCTAGAAAAATGTTGTCACAGGCAATGGAAGCCAAGAGAACACAAACAAATTTAGAAATTGAATTTATGAACAAGCTCGAGAGAGTATTGTCTGCTAAGAAAAGACTTAAGTTGATCAGAGCGGAGCGAGAGTTTAAACAATTTATATTGAAGAGATACGAGAAGAGAATGTCAAATAGAGAGAGAAGAGGACAAGCATCTATGATTCAATCTGCAAAAAACTCTAAAAGAAATAGCGAAATTGGAAATCTAAGAAAGTAAATTAAATGGCAGAAAAGTGAGATTGAGGAATAAAATATAATTATAAGGCTAGATACACTTCTAGCCTTTTTTGTTTTAAATTCGTTTCACAAAACAGAAAGTTGGTCACTAAGAGATATCATTTAATTGCCTATAAAATTTAAAGGGATGAAAAAATACATATACTCATTTATGCTAGTTGCGGCAGGCGCAGCTCTATTATCAAATAGTGCAGGTAGAGGTACTGTCAGTGGACAAGGTGCGGCAGGCGCTCCTGGAGACGGACTTACGTGTGCCAGTAGTAATTGTCACGGATCTGCAGGACCATTTGCTGTAGACCTCCAAATAGTTTTAGTCAAAGACGGAGAAGAAGTTACAGAGTATAGGCCCGGAGAAACATATTCAATGTTTATAGCAGTTGAAGCCACGGCAGGAAGCCCTACAAGATATGGTTTTCAGATGACAGTCGTTACAGACGCTGATAATAGTGGAGCTGGATCATTATCGGACGTGAGTAGTAATGCAAAATCACTAACGCTTAATGGACGTACTTATCTAGAACACAATGGTCCTAGTAATTTGGATGAGTTTTCTGCTTTATGGACATCGCCAGAAGCAGGGACAGGAGACGTAACTGTATTCGCTGCAGGAATTGCAGCCAACGGAAACGGTGGGACTTCTGGTGATACTGGGGTGATTGGCTCTATGACATTCAAAGAGATGGATCTATCAAACATCAAAGTCTTAACGGAGGGTGAAATATCTTTTTCTCCCAACCCAACAATAGATATAATAAAAATAGATACTAAACTGAACCAACACATGGTATATGATGTAATATCAATTAATGGGATGAAAATGGCATCAGGAATCGTGGCAAATAACGCTATAGACATCTCAAACCTGTTAAATGGGATGTACATTGTATCTGTAAGAGGCGAAGGCTTCATTTATAGACAAAAAATATATAAAATATAGTCATAAAACATCTGTTTTTATGGTTCAAGGTGAAGCAATTATCAAAGTTTAATGGGTTTCGATACCAAACGAATAGGGCGGTACGTTTTCTTTTTGAAATCGCAAAGAATCGAAATTTAGCTGCTTTGCAAGACATAGAAATGGTGCATTCAAGCAAGAAGCGGCTGCTTTAATATATACCCATAGATATTCTTACTTTTGCACCTTATTTTGCATACGAACTTTTTTTAATGAGACTATTATTATCATTAGTACTAATTATTGTCTTTTTTTCTAGTATAAATGCCCAGAAGGGCTGGGAGATAGGGGGTTGGCTGGGCACTAGTTTTTATTTTGGTGACCTTAATAATAGACTCAGTGTAACACAGCCAGGTATTGCTGGAGGGCTGAATGCTCGATGGAACTTCAATACAAGGATATCTCTTAAGAATTCTCTTAACTTTGGTACGGTAGGTGCATCGGATGTAGACTCACCTAACAATTTTGAAAAAGCTAGAAATCTCAGTTTTAAATCTAATATATATGACCTCTCCAGTGCTATAGAGTTTAACTTTTTTAACTATGTGCATGGGAGTACAATAGACAATTTCACACCATATTTATTAGCTGGCGCAAATGTATTTAGGTTTAACCCTACCGCAGAGCTAGAAGGTGCCAAGTATGGTCTAAAAGATTTTGGTACAGAAGGACAGGCCGTTGGGTCAGAGTATTTGGGTATAAGTGCAGGTGCAGTGGTCGGAGCGGGATATAAGTGGGATATTACATATGACCTCAGTCTCAACATAGAATACTCCTACCGCATATTGTTTACGGACTATTTAGATGACGTTAGTGGCACATATCCGAGTCAATCAGAGTTGTCAGCAATTAGAGGGGTTACAGCAGCATCCTTATCTGATAGATCTGTGATAGATCTCGGACAAGAGGGTAATCAAAGAGGCAATAGCAAAGACAATGATTCTTATACATTTTTAGGAATCAGTATTATGAAGTATTTTGGTCGAATAGAATGTCCTAAGATTTCGGATTTCTAGATATTTTCCAAAGTAGTTTATTTAAGCCTATTGACGTTTGTTTATTTATTTAAGGCATAATTTTAACAATTAGATTTTTTAGAGATGAAAGCAATAGAACTATTATTATTATTCCTTATTGTAGGATTAGCGTCTTCTTGTGGAGGCAACGATCTATATGATTCTGAAATAGGATACGACAAAGCCATGAATAATTATATGGATTCTAAGGGTTGGGTAGGAGTTTCTACAGTTGATGGTATGTACTACGTCATAGACGAGCCAGGCAGCTCAGAGAAGCCAACCTCAACTTCTAATGTTACGGTTAATTATAAGGGATATTATACTGATGATGTAGAGTTTGATAGTGGGAATAATATAAGTTTCAATCTTCAGGGAGTCATTGAAGGATGGACGATAGGGATACCTAAGTTTGGTGAAGGAGGCAGCGGTCATTTACTCATACCTCCACATTTAGCTTACGGAGAAGAAAATAGCAGAACGAGAGATCGGTCAGTTTTAATTTTTGACATTGAGCTTGTTGGCTTTTAGTAAAATAGTATTTAAGGTTAATCTAATAGTCTTTTCAGCTTGTCAATATAATGGCATACTGAAGGCTCAAGGTGAGGTTTTGGTTACTTCTATTGGTGAGATTGCAACTTAAAGCCAGTTAAAGTATCTTATATAAATGTAGTAATGCAACCACAAATGGCCTTTGAACAATTGAATTGGCAGGACTATATACAGACCAAAACAAATGTTAGTAATTTAGATATATACATGAAACGGATTACAATATCAATCTTTACGATATTTCTTATTATCTCATATAATCAGGTAGTAGGCCAAGGTGTGGTTATCACACTATCTAATCCTTCCTTTGAAGATACACCTAGAGCAGGAACTAATAAGTTTATTGGAATTAAGGGTTGGGTAGACTGTGGAACTCGAGAATTCAATGAGAGTCCTCCAGATATACATACAGAAAATCCTAATGATCCGATATTTGGAGTTACTAAAGCGGCCAAAGATGGAAAGACGTACCTAGGAATGGTGACAAGAGAAAACGAGTCGTGGGAGTCTGTATCTCAGAAGCTTAGTATGCCTCTTGAGCCGGGGAAATGTTATACATTTAGTATTGATCTTGCTAGATCTGAAACATATTTTAGTATGATGCAGGATGTGACTTATGCGCTTGATGACATACAACCTAATCAGACAATGCCCCCTTCTAAGCCTGCTGTGCTTCGGATATGGGGAGGCATCAATTTTTGCCCACGCAATCAATTGTTAGCCGAGTCAAAACCAGTTATTAATACAGATTGGGTAACGTACACTTTTGAATTTACACCCAATATTAATACAAAAGCGATATCATTAGAAGCATTTTATAAGACGCCTGTATTGGATCCTTATTTTGGGCACATTCTACTAGATAATGCCTCTGAGATCAGACAAATACCTTGTCCAGGAGATGAGGTATTTGTTGCGCCACAGAAAAAGTCTAAAGTAAAAGACGAAAAACCACCACATCTAAGAAGGGTCTCAAAATCTAAGCAAAAAAAGAAAGAGGTGGCGACAGAAGAAACACCGTACAAGAATAAAATACTCAAAGACCTTAATAGATCTAAATTATTTACAGGTAAGAAAATTAACATTAGTAATTTATATTTCGAAGCAAACAAATCTGAAATTACTAAAGAGTCCTTTGTTGTCTTAGATGAAGTTGTAGAGTTTTTACAAGAAAATGAAGACGTTCGAATAGAGGTTGGAGGACATACTAATGGAACACCTAAACACACGTTTTGTGATTCGCTCTCTAGGGTTAGAGCCAAAGAAGTCGCTCAATACCTAAACAAGAAAGGAGTAAAGGGCGGACAACTACAGTTCAAGGGCTATGGCAAGCGAAGACCCATAGCAGATAACCAAACAAAATCTGGCCGCAAGAAAAATCAACGTGTGGAAATCAAAATATTAAGTATAGACCCTTAAGCTATGAAATCACCAAAGTATTATTGGCTCATAGGTGTTGGTTTTATGCTACTATTGGCTATAGGTTATAGTATATCAGACGTTCTACCAACTTCAGACAACTCAACTAAAGCTGTAGAGACGAGACAATTGGTAGATTCACGTATGGCGATCATAGATAAGAATGCAACTGCTAGGTCTGTTATTAAGAACATGATGATAGACGAGACCACAAAGATCACCGTATTGTCAGGTACAGCGTTGGCATTATCAGATTATGTATTAGCTTATAGCAATAAAAAAAAACATAGAGGATATTTAGACCTTACTCATCTTACTCTAAATAATGAAGCCTCATATGTTCTATGGTCCAAGTCACCTTCTGGTGTATATAAAAAGATAAGAGTGTTTCCACCCAACAGTGAATTTTTACAGTATGACATTCCAACAGAGAGTCACACTTTGTTTATAACACGGGAATCTGCAGGTGTAGGAAAATCACCTAACTTGAACAGTATTATAGTTGAAGAACAATCCGAAAAATAAAACACATTAAATAAATCCTCATTGTGTTTTGTTGTTTGATTACTTTTATTTTACCACACTAATATTTTACATCTCATAACGCATTCTAGCCAATTAAAACAAATGCTTTGTAAGCTTCTTTTCGCGAGCTGTAAACCTATGTCTAAATATAAGACTAATCTTTTGCTACCTTTTTATTTCGCCGGAACAATTATCTGTGAATAGCCTATACGCTATACAGGAACCAAAGCTATTTACGGAGTAAACAGAAATTATCTTCGAATTGTGAATGGCAGAGGAGTTAAGTCTATATGTATTTTATAGCGTAGGAAGCTAATGTATAGATAATCGTTTAGATATAATGACTGCAAGAACCACTTATAGTTTAATACTGAATACCTGACCAGGTGTTCAGTATTAGAAGATCAAAGCAAGGGATTATTGTGATGCCTCTAAAATATTGTAAATTAAATTGCAGAGAGCAATATAAGAATCATACCAGGATTGGATATTGAATTGGTCTTTGCGAAAGTGCGCTTTTTTTACTTAAATTGCGATCTGTAGGCGATTGGCGGCTATAAAAAGGTCTTAATCATAAATTAATTGTGTTCAATTACAGAATACGATCAAGTAATAATTTATTATTAATGGGTGTATGATCATATAGATATCACACTTTCCGAGATCCTAAAAGTTTACTTAACTTCGTGACCTTTAAAGATTAAGACATGTTAGATAAGCTTGAAGCCATAGAAGGTAGATTTCACTACCTAGAAGAGAAGCTCTCAGATCCTGAGACAGTCTCTAATTTGAAGCAATTCACTAAAACCAACAAGGAGTACAGTGGCTTGCGTGAGATAGTAGGAAAGATCAGAGAATATAAAGTTACCCTAGAAGGTGTCGAAAGTGCTAATAAAATGATGGCCGATCCAGATCCCGAGATGAAGGAAATGGCCAAGATGGAATTAGCAGAACTTAAATCAAACGTTGATATACTTGAGGAAGAGCTCAAACAATTACTTATACCGAAAGATCCAGAAGACGAAAAGGATGTGGTGGTAGAAATTAGAGCAGGAGCAGGAGGAGATGAGGCGAGTATCTTTGCTGGAGATTTATATCGTATGTATTCTAAGTATATTGATTCACAGCCTGGTTGGAAGACAGAAATTATACATATCAACGAAGGTACATCAGGAGGATATAGCAAGATATCGTTTGAAGTATTTGGAACAGATGTATATGGTAAGCTCAAGTTTGAATCTGGCGCACATAGAGTACAGCGCGTACCTAGGACGGAGACCCAAGGTAGAGTGCACACATCAGCTGCTACAGTGGCAGTCCTGCCTAAATTTGAAGAAGAAGATAAACAACATATCTTTTCTGTGATTGATGCTTTTATTGCTAAACGTAAAATTCAATCTATTCTATAAAAATTCAAATACTAATAATTATGATCTTGATTATAGAGCGGATATTGATGGTTTAAGAGCGATAGCTGTAATTAGCGTCATCCTTAATCATGCTAAGCTCAATTTTTTTGGCCA
>NZ_CALEMI010000011.1 GCF_937910895.1 uncultured Dokdonia sp.
GATCAATTCATGTCAGGCAAGAACCTTTTCGGCAAAGAAGGTGCATTCGCTCCAATGCTTAAGAATGTTATTGAAAATGTAGGCTTCCCCCTGTAGGCTTCCCCCAATTAGAACTGTTTAGTTTTCTAAAACTTCTATAAAGTTATTGTTTTTAATTCTTCTGGGGATAGCCCCAGAAGAATTAAGTTTTGCATATTTTACTGGCGATATTTTTCCTAACCCATCGTGTGGTCTATGATTGTTATAATCCTCCATCCATATTTGGGTTTGTTCTCTCACTTGGTGTATATCCTCAAAGATGTATTTATCTAACACGCCTCTTCTGTAAGTTCCATTGAAACGCTCTACAAATGCATTCTGGGTTGGTTTTCCAGGTTGAATATATTTGAACTCTATTTCGTACATTTGACTCCATTCGTTAGTAATATTCGCTATGAACTCAGGACCGTTATCCATACGTATCTTTTTTGGTTTCCCTTTTTTATTGACCAGGTGATTCAACACCCAGACGATCCGATTGCTAGTCAGGGAAAAGTCTATCTCTATAAAGAGTGCCTCTCTGTTAAAATCATCAATAACATTAAATGCTCTAAAGCGTCTCTTGTTCTCCAAGACCGTCTGTTACAAAATCCATACTCCACGTATGATTAAGCTCATTTGGAACCTCCAAAGGCTCTTTTATCCTTGCAGGCAAACGTTTCCTTACCTTTCTCCTTAAGGGAAGGCCTAAGGCTACATAAATCCTGTATACACGCTTATGATTCCAAAGCTTGCCTTCATTGCGCAAACGGTCATAAGCTTTCCAAAAACCTTCCTCAGAGTGTGCTTCTGCCTTTAGTCGTAATGCTTTCTCAATCTCTGTATCATCTTTTAGTAAAGGCTTATAATAATAAACACTCTTACTCATATTGAGGACACGGCACGCCCTGTTGATGCCATAATGAATAAGGTCTTTAGCAATACTTCGCTTACGGGAGGGCTTTATAGCTTTTTTTCAATGATCTCTTTAGCCATCTGGTGATCTAGCGCAAGAGTAGCGTACATCTGCTTGAGCTTACGGTTCTCTTCTTCAAGCTCTTTGAGCCTTTTTAACTCTTTTGAATCCATCCCTGCGTACTTAGAACGCCACTTGTAAAAAGCAGCTGAACTAACACCGTGTTCACGACTAATTTGGTCAACGCTCTTTCCGTTATCGAACTCTTTTAAATCTTTGCAATCTGCTGTGGTGAAAATTTACTCTTTCTCATAATACTGTTTAAAATTAAGATAATTATTCTACTTTTAAACAGTTCGGTTTTAAGGGAAGCTTACAGTCTAAAACGCTATTGTTTTGAAGCTCCTACCTTGTAAAACGGATTGAGTACATTTTAAGTTAGTATCATTTTCTAAGGGATAAATAGAAACCTTATATCCTAGCTATTGGAAGAAAGCGCACGATATGATCTGTTTAATGCCCACCATATCATTGAGATTCTGATCTACTAACTGATAGAAACTCCAACTTATTTTTTCTTCTTTGATTTCACATACTCTTCTGCCATCAGCATGGCATTGTAGGCATTTACAATACCTCCAGATTTTGAGAGTTCATTGAAAGGTAATTGTTGATCTGGATTTTCTTTTGTTGGTACATCTACTAAAATATCATATTTCACAGATGAATCCATAAGGATTTGTTTTACTTCGAATGCTGTGAGGGAAGGATAATAGGATCGTATGAGGGCGGCAATTCTTGACACAATAGGAGTTGATAACGAAGTGCCTTGTGAAAATACATTACCGTTTTTATTTATAGACGAAGTAGTATATATATTCTCTCCTGGCGCAAATATATCTACTTCTTTCTTTCCGTAGTTACTAAAAGAAGTCTTCAAATTGTTATCTAAATATTGACCCGAAGCACCGACCCTTATAAAATTATCAACAAATTCATAATCATTTTTATTATCATCGGGATAATGTTTATAATTTTCAAGATCAAGATTCCAATTATCATTACCAGCACTACTTATAATAAGAACATCATTTTCAGAAGCATATAGAAGTGCTTTATCTAGCCAATCTTCATTTAGTGAAAATTCTTTACCTAGACTTATGTTAATAATTTTAGCACCTTGATTAACTGCATACCTAATAGCCATGAATATATCCTTATCATGTTCATCTCCGTTTGACGATATACATAAAGGCATTAGTTTTATGTTTTCATTACCCAATCCCTTCAAAACACCAGCAGTTTGAGTTCCATGCCATAATTTTTTTACATTATTATTAACTGAATTATTTCCATAAATACTATCGTCAAGATTATATTCTTCATCACCTATAATACTTCTATCTTCATAATTTAAGTTATAATATTTATTGAGTTGTCGAACATATTTAATAGAATCTTCTAATATGAGTTTTAATGATAATTTATTCCTTTTTACATTATATATCATTAAAAGTTCTTCTTTTTTGATTCTTCCTATTTCCACAAGACTATCTAATAGTTCTAATGTAATAAACTCTTCTTTAGGTAAATTAGGATTTTTAAGCTCCTTCCTATATGTATTTAGCAGGATTGGTGTTTGCTCTAAAATTACACTGGCATAATTTCTTTTTTGATTAAAGTAATTCTTAGCTTTAGAATATTGAGCATAATTTTCTCTTATAGTATCATTATTAGAAAGTACAAAGTTTTTATTATTCCACTTAATAATTCTGGAAGTCTCATTGCTTTGGTACAAAACATTTTCTCCATTATTATTTCCTAAAAAATTCCACCCATTAATATCATCAATATACCCATTACCATCATCATCTTTACCATTTTCTTTTTCGTTTGGATTATTCCAAATAGCTTTAGCAAGTTCTAAATGATTAATGTCTACTTCAGTATCCAACATTGCTATAATTACATCTACTCCATTTTTTCTATCAAGTAATTCAAACTTAGCCTTCTTTAGATTTACTCCTAAAGTAGAGTCTTCATTATTTCCATCATAGTACCAAGGAATAGAATCTTCTATAATCTTACTTCCACAAGAATAATTAATAATACTGCACAATAAAACGATAATAATAATATTGTTTTTTAACATAAGCATTTAATTCAAAAAAGGATTTTCAGTAGTGATTTTGAAAATCCCTTTTATTTAATTTTAGTAAACCATAGATTAATAAATTATAATGAATTACCCATCACCATTAGTTGTAGGGTTGTTAGTTCCTGCTAATATGCAAGGTATAGTACTCAAAATAACCTTTGTATCTGATTGTCCTCCACCTTTTGTTGAAGGATCAGTATCACTACCTCCAATTACTTTTGATTGGTTGTCTAATCTAGCAATCAAAAACTTTTCAAAATTAATTTTTTTTGTTTTCATTATCGTATTATGATTTAAATTATTAAAGTCCAAAGGTGAAACATCTTTCTCTCTTGAAAAAAAATAATTTAGATTTACTAGTCGTTTTTTATAAAAAACCCTATTCAAAACTCTGATTATCAAAGACAAACAATTCTTTTAAAATTTTAAATATTCTTCTTTAGAATTATTTAATTTTTTTATAAAAAATGATGGATAAATCCCATACTCTTTATGAAAATTTTTAGAGAATGATTCTGAATTGTTAAAACCACATTCCATTGCAATAGCTTTAACTGTATACTTTCTAAATTTAGGATCCTTTTTAAGTTTTTCTAATGCATATTTTAATCTTAACTCTCTTAAATATTCTGAAAAAAACTTCCCTTTTACTTGTTTAAATACTTTTGTAAAATATGTATTATTGGTTCCTATCGATTTGGCAAATTCTATAGAATTGATATTTCTATCTAAATAGCCACACCTTTCTTCAAAAGAACTTATTTCTTTAATTATTTTTTCAACTAAATCTATAGGAACATCTATTTTACTAATTTCTTTTATTTGAACATCATTAGTTATTCTTTGATTATTTCTTAAAGTAGAAGAATCTTCTAAAAGAATTTTAAATTTTTTTTCATATTTTCTTTTTAATCTAAATTGATTGAAGAGAACAAAAGTTATTATCGCAATCAATAATAACAATGAATATGCTGCATATTTTTTTAAATTATTTTCAAATTTCAATACATTAATAACCAAATCCTTATCATCTACCAATAATGGAATTTTATAATCGTTATTGATTTTATTAGTTAGATATCTGTAGTTCTTATTATTTAAGCTATCAAATTTCAAAATTTTATTTATGAAATACAATTCGCGGTTTTGATCGCCTTTACTTTTATAATGATCTCTTAGTTGATAATAAGTGTATAATAACTCAGGAAAAACAGATTTATTATCTCCTATTATTGAATCAACTTTTAGATAATTTTCTACGGCTTTTTTAAACTCCCCTTTCATTGAATACCCTTTCCCCAAGTACTGGTATCCAAAAGAAGTGTTTATACCATTATTCTGTGTTTTTAAATAATCTAATGATGAGCTTAATTTAGAAATACCTTGATCTATATTATTTTCTAAATCAAGAATACCTTCAAGTAATAGAAAAAGATTATAATCATTATCTGAATTATTATTTTTTGCATCTAATAATCCTAATCGGGTATATGTCCTTGCCGAATCAATATTATGCACCTTTCTATGAGCATCACCTAAATAAAATAAGATGTTAAAATATAAACCTTGACGTCTATTTATAAAATCATTTTCTATCGCTTCCTGCCACAACTTTTTAAAAATCTCTAATGCCTCATTATTCTCTTCAATTCGCAATTTTAATAACCCAATACTGTAATCAATAAGAAATGATGTCTCTTTTCTAGATTTATTTTTATTGTATTTATTGTATTTAGAAGCCTCTATGTAATTTGTTAGGGCGCTAGAATATTTATATTTTTTTTGATATAAAGCTCCTTTATCATAATATGAGATAGTTAAATAATAATAGTTATTAGCTTTTTTAGCTATATCAATTAAAGAATCATACAAATTAAATCGAGTAAAAATATTATTTTCTATAGCTATCCTTTGATAATATCCACTTATAATTTTTGCTGTATCTTTTTCTATTAAAGCTTTTGAAAAAAATGCATTTGCATATTTCGCAGAAAGTAATGAATCTGAATAATTCTTTATGTACTCATTTCTCAACTTTTGATAACTGTAATCTAATAAAGAATCATTTTTTATATCATTCTGACTAATTGAAATAGTATGAATAAATAATAATAATAAAATAAAATTTGATGAATTTTTCACATTGAATAATTTTAGTTTTGAGGATATCTTTCGTATTTGTATCTAAAACAATATTTCAAAATACCATTACTCAGCTTTTACAATCAACATCTTTATCTGTTTTTTTATAAAAACCGACTCTATTTTTATAAAAACCGACCTACACCACTTGCACCCCTCTCAAAAACAATGCACTTTTGAACTGTTAAAAAGAACAAACCCAATGTGTGATCGTAGAAAGTTTCGTGTAGTACGTAATCAATCACATTGGGTTTAAACTAACGTAATTAAAAAGCAACAACCATTTATTATGATAGTACACTAACACACTTAAAGTAGAGAAAGCTCCTACTAGGTAGAAGCTCTCGTCATTTGTCAGAAAAACAAGCGAATGCCTGTTTTATAAAACAAATATACTAAAGTTTTAATAAACAGGACATTATTTATCAAATATGGGACGCTCTCATATAAAACCAAGCCGCGACCACCGAAAAGCGAATGAGTAGGTATCATAAAAAATGATTAAAATTTTAGTAATATGAAAACCATTAAAATATGCATTGCGCTCGTAATAGTAGCAATTTCAGGGAATATGAGTGCTCAAGAAAATTATACAATTACAGAAGGTCCAATAATAATAACGCCAACAATTACCGACAATTCAACTATTTTAGAGGTTCCTGAAGTATGGAAGAATAAAAGAAGTACAAAAAAGATTAATTCTGGAGGCACTAAAACTGTTACAAAGTTCATTGGAGAATTTGGCGGATTAGTTAGTATTAGCTTTGATCAAAATGGAGTCAAACAAATACTAGTACCCAAAAATAAAAAATACCCTAAAGATTTATTAACTGGCGATCCTATTTCTAATACAAGAGACATAGGAAACTGTCCAACACCAAGAGAATGCTTGTTTGAAACTCAAACAGAAACAGCTACTGTTTTATGTGTAGTATATTCTCCTTTATGTTCATTAGTGAGTTTATTCTTTTAAGAGAATGCAAAGTGATTTAAACTTTTTTAGTTAATGAATATAATTTGATTAAATAAAAGGAATATTTTCAGCATAATAAGTTTAAATCACTTTCATATTTAAAAAATTAATCTAAAGTCAAAAATATGTCAAATTTCATCTCAAGTATACTTTTGTTAGCAGTGCTATCTTTTATGATATATGCAGTATACACATTATTCAAAAATTCTAGAATAAATCAAAATAATAAGATCATTTGGATAGCTATCATTATACTAATGCCTCTAATTGGAGCAATTCTTTTTTTGATTATGAATAGAAACAAAGACTGATTTCTGATATATTCATTTTGACACAATATATATCCGAATGAACTATAGAATAATAATCATAACATCGATAAATCTTTTTTTAATGCAAAAAAATTAATGCTCAATGTATCGATCCAACAGATCAGTAAACAACTATCACACCTGTAAAAATTCCTGAACAGTTAAAATCTGATCAAATAATAACTAAAAATAACAAATCCTCTTTCTCAATATATACTGAATATAGCAAAAAATAAATGGTACATCACAATATTTTTGGATACAAAAAGTGAAATTGTAACAATCACTGCTCCAAAACCTATTGATTCTAATGTTCTTGTTAGTGAAGAAGTAAGGATAGGAGTTTCATCTCCTCAATGTTTAAGTGAAGATAGTTGTGTAATTACCACTATTTCTGAACTTAAATAATTAAAAATGAATATACTCTTTAAGAATTAATCGTTCCTGAAGAGTATATATTCTAAAAAATTATTTACAAATGAAACAAACACTTACCACACTATTCCTAGTGTGCCTATCAACTAGTGTGTTTTCGCAAGAATACCGACTTGAAATAGGGAGCAGGACAGGATGTACTGGAAGAGGAATCTGTACCATCACAAGTCCTACCGACCCAACAAATAAAACAGCAGAAAGCACTAACAATGCTTCTATTATTAAGGCTGTAAATGGGAGTGCTATTTTAAAAGTATATAGAGAAAAACTGACAAAGGAAGAGTCAGATCGTATACTAGGAGCACCTATTATATCAAAAAGTAAGGAAACATTAGAATTTACTATGGAAGAAGCGTTAGTCCTACCTGAAGAAATTTCGACACAGACAGCAGTAACGAGATCTAGACAAATTAATGTATTAGAAGCAAAAACATATCCTACTGTGATTACAGACGCATATATCAATATTACCATCATAGCGCCTATACACAAGTAAGAATAGAGATTAACGTCAGATTCCTCGTATCATTTCTCCCTTCGTGGGAAACTGGAATTTGGATTTAAAAATTGAAGACATGAAACTTATCATATACATCACCATTATTCTTTCTTTATGTAATATCCGTAAGAGCTATAGCCTGACAAATACTGTCATAATCAAAGAGCTCTCTATAGAAGAACATTTAGAACAATTAGATATAGAAATAGAAAACACAAGATTACATTACCAAAAAATACACACTAGCATCGCTATTGAGTTATCTAAAGCCAATAAAAGCATTAAAGAAAGCACTATCATTGATCAAAAACTATACTGGTTATTAGAAAAAGACAGACTTAAAGAAGAAAGAGAACTTCTTGCGTTGAATGAACTCTCGGACATCAGCAAAATAAGATACATAAAAGGCTTACAAATTATCAAAATACTCTATGAAAAAACACTAGCTCTAGATCACCACTTTGCTTCTGTAAGTACTTTTCGTGAAATTAATAAAATTGCCAATCCTAATAATTATCCAGAGTTTAAAAATATCAAAGAAGTCATAGGCACAAAAGCAGATAAGAAAAAAGGGTTTGATTTAACTAATATATTAGGGAATAACATCTATGCCTCAGTAGCACATTCATTTATATCTTTATTTAATAGTGATAGTACTTCTAAACTAGAAAAGGAAGAGAGCCTTGAAGATGTAGAGTGTATTCTAGATTTTACACTTCGCATGCACAATGACTTAAATACCATCTATTTTGAAACGGTTTTTCTACAAAAAAGTAATGAAAGCATCATGACTGAGCTACAACAGCTTTTTGTTGACTTTACAAAACCCATCAAATACAAAACTCCCTTAGAACAATGCCGTAACAATGATGATTGGGATAGTGTACGAGAACATTTAGACACCTATCTAACAGCACTTAATGTAGCACTTGCAGACGACAGCAAACGCTATAAGGCTCATAAAATGCAAATTAATTTAGAGTTTCCAATAGACAGACTATTACAATTTATAACTCAATACAATGCTTTTATAGATCAAGGAGCTAAGTTTTATGAGAAATTCGGGATTATGTTGGATAGCTATGAAAACGAAAAGCAATGTGCCAGCAAGATTCCCATAGAGTATAAAAAACTTAAGGAAAGTATTGTTGTGGCTATTGACAAGTAGTTTAATACAGCGTATAAACCTGTTGAAATTAACGGGAGCAAAATGAAAGAAGTCCTATATGGATTAAATGAGTACGATTAATAATTAAGAAACACTAAAAACTATGGAAACGACCATCATTGAAACAGATCCAAATCTTTTATTATGGCAATTATTTTTAATAGCACTCTTCATTCTTGTTGTATTTGTTATTGTAAAATTAATGCTGTTCATAAAAAAAGTATCACATTATATTGATTTAAAAACAGCATACTTGAAATCTCAAAGGCAAGAATTATAAAAGTATAAAGACACAACGTTTCATTTCATTTTTTAAGCATATCAAACTTCTTTACAACAAAGGAGAAGGGACATTACCGCCTATTCCTAAAGTGCGCATACACCTAGAACTAGGCATTCTCTTCTCCCTTATGTGTTAATTAGGGGGCTGCTTTATATAAACGATAACATGCGCACTAAGGCATCTGGTTTCCCAATGCATTAGCATACCTATGTCTTAGGTTATCGTTTTAAAAGCAGCATTTTCCCAATAAAAATGTAACATCAATAGTAGATAGAAGAACAGCTATTATTCATGTTTCTGAAGAGTGAAATGTCATTCCATACTTATCTCCTTTTCATACAAAGAACAGCTAGACGTTGAAAACGTATAACATACTCTTAGCAAAAACGATACTCTCCTTTATAGCTGGTATTTTACTACAACCCTATATGGACATCTCTTTATTTTGGTGTATCATACTTATGATCATTACTTATGGTATTGTGTGTATCTGTCATCGCCTTGCTTATAAAAATATACAATGGTCTATCCCTTTTGGAATAGTATTGATTTTTTTATTTACAATCCTAGGAATAGCAAACAAAACACTCAAAAACCCATTAAGGTCAACACATCACTATACCTGTTTTCAGGATAAAGACACACATACCTACCTATTTTCTATTCAAAAAAAGCTAAAACCCAGTGCATACCACCATAAATTCATAGCACAACTTCATAAAAAAGATAGCACACCCATTACAGGCGACGTACTCATATCTGTTGAAAAAGATAGCGCTCACACAATTCCAAAAATGGGTCATTGGTACTATACCCGAACATCGATTAAAGACCTTCCTATCGCAAAAAATCCATATCAATTTGACTATGGGGCTTATTTAAAAAAAAAGCAGATCTATGGTCAGTTTTTTGTAAAAGGTAACGAACTCTTAAAAGGAGATCAAACAACAGAAAACATTCGTGTAGGTGCGTTACGCTTTCGCGAAAGCGTTATTAGAAAACTTAAAAAACAGCCTTTTTCAAACAAACAACTAGCCATTATCCAAGCGTTACTCTTAGGGCAGCGACAGGAAATTGATACGACCATGAGCAATCAATATGCAAGCGCTGGAATGATGCACATATTAGCAGTTTCTGGTCTTCACGTAGGGATTCTATTAATATTGCTCAGATTGATAACACATCCTATTTCAAATAGAAAACTAAGGTGGATACGATCAGGAATGATTATAGGTTTACTATGGTGTTTTGCTTTTATTACTGGGTTATCTCCGTCAGTTTTGAGAGCTGTTACAATGTTTAGTTTTTTAGAACTAGGAAGTTGTTTGGGAGGCAAACGAACGACGCATGATGCTTTACTATTTTCTGCATTTATCCTACTTGTCATAGACCCCTCGCTCATCTATCAGGTAGGTTTTCAATTAAGTTATCTAGCTGTTATTGCTATCCTATGGTTGCAACCATGGCTGTATCATTTTTATAGACCCAAATACTATGTAATTGATAAACTATGGGGAATTATTACCGTATCTATAGCAGCACAAGTTGGAGTATTACCGTTGAGTTTATTTTATTTTCATCAGTTCCCAGGATTGTTTTTACTATCAAATATTGTAGTACTTCCTTTTTTAGGAATCATACTCTCCATAGGGATCCTTGTCATAGGTCTTAGTTACTTCTCTATACTCCCTAATTATCTAGCCTTGATATATGGCAACATCATAGATGCGCTCAATAACTTTATTGCTTGGGTTGCCTCCAAAGAAGCATTTGTTATCGATCACATTTCGTTATCACTTGTAAATATGCTCGTGTGGTACTTGGTACTCATATCTTTCTTTTACATACTTAAAAAGTATCAATTTAAGAGACTATTATTTTTCTTAGTCACTTTGACACTGATTCTCAGCATACAGATCTATCAAAAAATAAATAGAGAAGCTCCACACCTGACGGTATTTCATAAAAATAAAGAAACACTCATCGGGATATATACCTCAGATACTTTGGTGCTTTATACAGATCTTATAATTGATGACTACAAAAAAGAAAGTCGTGTAGAAGCCTATCAAAACAGGTTTAACTTAGACACTATCTATCAACGTAGGATGCAAAATTATGTTAGCCTCCAACATAAAAAAATACTCATTATCGATAGTCTTGACATATATAAAATCCAAGGAATAAAGCCCAATTATATTTTACTTCGTCAATCACCAGACATTCACTTAGAACGCCTTATTACGCTATACCCAAATGCAACCATTATCGCTGATGGATCTAATTACAAAAGTGACATCACACGTTGGAAAGCGACGTGCTTAGAATTAAAAATCCCTTTTCATAGCACGTATGAAAAGGGATTCTTTATAATTAAATGAATTCTTTATAATTCTTCTCCCTCTGGGAGAGGATTAAGGTGAGGGTTATTTTCCAAATGTGTATTCAAATGTGTTTTGATAGGCTTCCCATTTTTCTTGTGTGGTCAGGTCTTTATAATCATCATTGGCAATCATCTTAAGATAAATCTCTAGCTGGCGAGGTGTTTTATACCCTACGACTGGCTGGATGTAATTTCCTTTTTCATCAAAAAACACAATACTAGGGTAGGCTCTTAATCGCATCGCTTGTGCAAACTCATGCTGACTATTACGCCCTCTTCGGTTAGGATCATGTCTAGGGTTGGTATATACATTCTCAAGGTAATTTACCTCTTCGGTGCCTTCTGCATTAAATTTAACCGCATAGTAATGTTCATTAATGAAATCAGCTACTTTTTTATTGCCAAATGTATTTTTATCTAATAATTTACAAGGGCCACACCAAGTGGTGTATGCATCAACAATAATTTTTTTAGGATTCTTTTCTTGTGCTGCCAGCGCATCATCAAACGTCATCCAATTAATTTGTTGTGCTGATAGTGAACTCACAAAAATAAGTGCACATATATAAAGTAGTTTTTTCATTGATTTAAATGTTTAGATCTTACGATAATTCATTTTATTAAAGCTAGTAAGGTTCAGGTATACGCTTTCGCGAAAGCATACTATTTATAAAAAATATAAGATATCCTTCACTAGATATCGTTTTCATTTTTTCTATGTCTACTTGCTTGCCAATCGCTTACAAACAAAAAACGTTCCAAAATAAGGAACGTTTTTTGAATATAAATATTGCGATAAAAATTAACGGATACCGTGCATCATTCGTAACAATGTTTTATTAAGGATCAACATGATAATACCTGCTGCTAATGGAACTAATGTAAAGATCATAAAGAAAGTACTCATTCCATATTCCTCTACAATAGGATCTATATAACTACCTGTCACACCAGCTAATGTATTTGCAATAAAATTAGCAACAAACCATACACCAAACATCAACCCTACTAGTTTTACTGGTGCTAGTTTACTTACATAAGATAACCCTACTGGAGAGACACATAGTTCTCCCATAGTGTGGAAATAATATGCTAGTATTAAGAATATCATACTCACTGATGCCGTTTTTGCACCTAATGGGATTCCCATAGAACCAAAAGCAAGAATACCAAATCCTAGCCCTAATAAAATTAATCCTATAGCAAATTTTACTGGTCCTGTAGGATTGTATTTACTTTGCCATATTTTAGAAAATAAAGGAGCAAAAGCAATAATAAAGAAAGAGTTTAAAATTCCAAACCAAGAAGCGGGAACTTCTGCTTCTTCTGATGAAAATTCTCTTACTAGCATCCATATTACGATCCCCCATATAATGGCAAAACCAGATCCTAGCAATAGGTTTGATAATGAAAATTTGGAAAAGGTTTGCTTAAAAAGTAAGAGTAATACCCAAGTAATAATTGCTAATGGCACTACCGTTAATAATGTATTGAATATTTTAAACGTTGAAGCTCCACTTCCAGTAAGAACTCTATCTGTATAATCTGCGGCAAATACCGTCATAGATCCACCTGCTTGCTCAAAAGCCCACCAGAAAAATATGGTGAAGAAGGCTAAAACACCTATCACTTTAAGTCGATCACTAGTTACTTTAGATTTCTTAGCGTCATCTATTACCTCTTCTATTACTTCCTGTGTATCTTCAATAGAGTCTTCTAGAGCATCGTCAAAATCTTCTGCATTCTTTGGAGACAATCCAATTCTACCAAAGATTTCTTGTGCAAAATAAAATTGTAACATTCCAATAAACATAAAGATTCCAGCAAGTCCAAATCCGTAATGCCAACCTACTTTTTCTCCTATGTATCCACATAGTAAAATTCCTAAGAAAGCACCTGCGTTAATCCCCATATAGAAAATCGTATATCCGGCATCCTTTTCTTTTCCTTGTGTTTTATATAGCTGACCTACCATAGACGAGATATTTGGCTTAAATAAACCATTCCCAATAATAAGTAATCCTAAACCTACAAAGAAAAAAGGATCTGCAGTTACCTCCAAAGCCATAGAGGCATGACCTAAGGTCATTAATAAAGCTCCTAAAATAACAGCTTTTCGATACCCCATAATTTTGTCGGCAATAAGTCCTCCAAAAATTGGAGTTATATAAACCAATCCTGTATACCATCCATATAATAATAGAGCTTCTGATCGTTCCCATCCCCAGCCCTCGTCTAGTATGGAGGCTACTAAGAAAAGAACTAATAATGCACGCATTCCATAATATGAGAATCGCTCCCACATTTCAGTAAAAAACAGTACAAACAATCCGGAAGGATGTCCTAAGACTGTCTTTTGATTGGTTTCAGAACCTCCAAATTTAAATTCCATAGTATAAATATTAATTAATAATTAGGTTGTATAATAGTTGCTTATAATTTCTCTTTGATGAAATTTGTCATCATCGTGTATAGATGATAACGTGTATTCCCTCCATAAATCCCGTGGTTTTTATCAGGATAATTAAAGTATCTAAACTGCTTATTGGCTTGGACAAGTGCCTCTACAAGACGCGTAGAGTTTTGCACGTGTACATTATCATCTGCACTACCATGTACGAGTAGTAAATCTCCTTTGAGTTTTTGTACATGGCTTATTGGGGAATTACGATCATAGCCTTCAGGATTTACCTGAGGTGTTTGCATATATCGTTCTGTATAGACTGTATCATAAAAACGCCAAGAGGTTACTGGAGCAACAGCAATAGCCATTTTAAATGTGTCTGCCCCTTGAAAAAGACAGTTGGATGCCATAAATCCTCCGTAACTCCATCCCCAGATTCCGATTCTGTCTGCATCTATATAATCTCTTTTTCCTAGTTTTTCTGCTGCAGCAATCTGATCGATTACTTCATATTTTCCTAACTCTTTTTGAGTTACTTTTTTAAAATCACGCCCTTTGAGTCCCGTCCCTCTTGGATCTATACAGGCAATAATATAGCCTTCTTGCGCTAGCATTTGAAACCACATATCATTGGAACTATTCCATGAGTTTTTAACCGATTGAGATCCCGGTCCTGAATATTGATACATAAAAAGAGGATACTTCTTAGTAGGATCAAAATCTACAGGTTTGATCATATACCCGTTTAAATCTTCACCATTAACAGACATTGTAAAAAACTCTTTTGGAGACACCTTGTAACTATTATATAGGGTTTTTACCGCTTCATTATCTTTTAAACTTTTAATTAACCTACCGTCTTTTGCATCGTGCAATGTATAACGCCAAGGCGTTGATGCATCACTAAAAGAATTTATAAAATAGGAGAAGTCTGCACTAAAGTCTGCGTTATTTGAACCCGCTTCTACAGCTAATGGTGTTTTGTTTTTTCCTTTTATACCAATCGCATAAATTCCTCTATTGATAGAGCCGTTTTCTGTACTTTGATAAAAAATACGTTTTGATACGGGATCATATCCATAATAGTCTGTAACTTCCCAACGGCCAGAAGTGATTTGGTTTTTAAGAGAACCATCTACGTTATAATGATAGATATGATTCCAACCATCTTTTTCACTTGTCCAGAGAAAGCTATTATCTTCTAAGAATGTTAAATTATCTGTCACATCTACATACGCAGGATCTCTATCTCTTAAAGGTTGTGACACTTTATTTGTGCTTGCATTATAAAACACAAGGGTCAAATCGTTTTGATTTCTATTCAGTGTTTGTATTGATAATACGTTAGGATCTTTAGACCATTGTATTCTTGGTATGTAGTACGCGTCTATGTTACCAAAACTTATTTCTTTAGTTTGCACCACATTTGTTCCTGTAAGTGCTTCTCCTAAGCTGTAGATATACAATTTTACTTTTGCATTTTCCTCACCCGCTTTAGGATACTTAAATACGGTTTGTGTTTGATATAGCTTATCCCCATACATATCCATAGAAAATTCTGGCACGTTGGTCTCATCAAAACGGATATAGGCAATACGCTCTCCGTCTGCACTCCAATCAAAAGCACGAACAAATGCGAACTCTTCTTCATATACCCAATCGGTAATTCCGTTTATAATGCTATTTTTCTTACCGTCAAACGTAAATTGATTGGTTTCGTTTCTACCAATATCAAAAACGTATAGGTTATTATTTTTCCCGTAGGCTATTTTTGTTCCATCTGGAGAAAACGTAGGCTCTTGAATAAGATCATCAGATACTTTGGTAAGCTTTCGCGAAAGCAAATCATAGACATAATACTCCCCAAGGGTAGATCGTCTAAAAATAGATTTCAGTTGTGTAGAGAGCAACACCTTTTGTTCATCTGGACTAAACTCATATCCTATAAAATAATCCAATCCTTCAATCTCAGCTGTACTTACAGCTGTACGGACTTTCTGACCACTCTCGTAATCATAAATATCTACTGAGCCTACACGGCTAGCGGTATCAAAGTTCTGTACGGCATATTCTTTTCCATTAGCCATGGAATGCAGGGCCTGTAAGCGCTCTGTCCTAAAGGTGCTATTTTTCCATATATCGGCTATGGTGATAGATTGATTTTGTGCAGTAATAATGGGGGTTGCCAGAAGAAATAAGGCAATCATAAAAGTATAGATTCTCATAAAAATCGTACGATTTTAGTAAAGGTTCTTCAATTTTACTAAAAAAAGACCAGAAAACACGCTATTTGGTGTTAAATACTATCAAATTGTTAAGAAAATGTAATCGTCAAAAATAATACGTAAAACTCCTTTATCAACTTTCTACCTATCTTTGCAAGGACTACAAACCCATTAGAATGACCCAAAAAATATCAGGTTTTTCAAGACTATCTAAACTAGAAAAAATTAACTGGCTCACACAAACCTATTTTTCTGGAAAAGAAGAAGCAACCCAATTACTCAAAACCTACTGGAATTCAGACAAAAAACTGCAACAACTGCATGATGAATTTATAGAGAATACGGTGACCAATTACTATTTACCGCTAGGAGTTGCGCCAAATTTTTTAATTAACGGTACATATTATACCATACCTATGGCTATAGAAGAAAGCTCTGTAGTCGCTGCTGCGAGTAAGGCTGCAAAATTCTGGGAAGAGCGTGGCGGTTTTAAAACTACCGTTCTTGGCACCACTAAAATTGGTCAGGTACATTTTATGTATCACGGTGATCTAGATCATTTAAACTCATTTTTTATTGACATAAAACCTACTCTCATAGAAGACTGCAAGCCTATCACTGCAAATATGGAGAAAAGAGGGGGCGGTATTCTAGATATTGAACTCGTAGACAAAACGGATGCTTTAGCTAACTATTATCAATTACACGGTACGTTTGAAACGTTAGATGCGATGGGTGCCAATTTTATAAATAGTTGCTTAGAACAGCTTGCACAGAGTTTTAAAGAGCGGTTTGATGCAGATGTTCGCTTTCGCGAAAGCGAACTCAGTATCATTATGAGTATTTTATCAAACTACGTTCCCAATTGTCTTGTTAGAGCCGAAGTAAGTTGTCCCGTAGATGAACTTACCGAAAAAGGAATTGAAGGGAAAGAATTTGCTGCAAAATTTGCGCAAGCCATCGCTATTGCTGAAGTAGAACCTTATCGTGCCGTCACGCATAATAAAGGAATTATGAACGGTATAGATGCCGTAGTACTAGCCACTGGAAATGATTTTAGAGCTATTGAAGCGGGTATACATGCGTATGCTTCTAAAGATGGATTGTATAAAAGTCTTACTCATGTTAGCGTAGAAAAAGGCATCTTTAGATTTTGGATAGATATTCCACTTGCCGTCGGAACTGTAGGAGGTCTTACAAAATTACACCCTCTTGTCAAGTGGTGTTTTGAATTACTACAACATCCCAATGCAAAAGAGTTGATGCAAATCATTGCTGTCGCAGGGCTAGCTCAAAATTTTGCTGCTGTAAAATCACTCACAACTACAGGGATACAACAAGGACATATGAAAATGCACCTAATGAATATTTTAAATCAATTTGAAGCTACTAAAACTGAAAAAAGCCAAGCGATTACTCATTTCAAAACCCACCCTGTTACGCATAGTGCTGTTGTAAATTTTATAGAAAAAATAAGATCCTAAATGCTTTCTTTTTATAGCCACGGAAAATTACTTATTACCGCAGAGTACCTTGTACTTGATAGTGCTCTCGCTCTTGCAGTGCCCACAAAACTTGGACAATCTTTGACGATTGCTCCAATCAATCATCCAAAGCTAATATGGATAAGTGTATTACATGATGGCTCGCTTTGGTTTGATACAGAAATAAGTCTACCTCTAAAACACTCCTTAAAATCTAAAGATCCTGTTATTAAAAAGCTATATGAGATACTTATTGCAGCACAATCATTAAACCCAGACTTCCTACAAGCGACACAAGGATATAAAGCTGTAAGTACTTTAGAGTTTCCTAGAGATTGGGGGCTAGGCTCCTCTTCTACCCTGATTGCAAATATTGCGCAATGGGCTATGATTAATCCTTATGAATTGCTAGAAAAAACATTTGGTGGTAGCGGCTATGATATTGCGTGTGCAACAGCAAACACTCCACTTACGTATATACGACAAACAACAGTACCCATAGTCAACCCCATTGTATTTAACCCCACTTTTAAAGAGCACCTATTCTTTATACATCTAAACAGAAAGCAGAATAGTAGAGAGAGTATTTCTCATTATAGAAACCTGGACACCTCAGAAAGAGAAACACATATCAAGGCATTCACAATACTTACTAAAGAAATTATTGCATCACAAAACTCGCTTAGTATATTTGAAGATTTGATACTACAGCATGAGTCCTTATTATCAAAAATTATTCAAACACCTACAATCAAAAAACAACTATTTCCAAACTATCCAAATGCCATAAAAAGCTTAGGAGGATGGGGTGGTGATTTTGTACTTGCCATAGGCAGTCGCGAAGAAATGAAGTATTTTGTAGAAAAAGGATATCATACGATGATCCCGTATTCCGAAATGGTGCTTTAATGTAGTTTACCTTCTTTTAAAATTTAAAACTATTTCATAAAAAAAGGATCACGTTTGTGATCCTTTTTTTATGATTAAGCAATATTATAATTAATAGAATGTTCCTCTATTGTCTTCAATATCTGCTGCCGCTTTAAGTGCCTCAATTACCTTTGTAGTAACTGCTGCTCTTGCTTTTTGAGCTTGTTGCGCTGCATACGTACCGTAATTTTCTAATACTGGTGCTTCTGTCTTTTTGGTTACTTTGATCACATATACACCTCTTTCTCCTTCAATAGGATCTGAAATATCACCTTCATTAAGACCAAATGCAACACCTACTACTTTAGGTTCATCTCCAGCTCCTGCAATATTAGGACTTGTCATATTAAGTGCACCTGAAGTTTTTACTGTTTGATTTTGATTTTGTGCAATAGCATCTAAGGTTGTACCTGTAATCTTTTCTTTAATCTGAGCCGCTTTCTTTTGTTTGCGAATAATAGGAAGTACTCTTGCAGATGCATCTTCAGCTCGTTGTAATCCTTCTTCTACTTTACGTGTAATTTGCGCTACTATATAACCATTATTTACTTGGAAGCGTTTGATATCACCAACCTTTGCATCTTCCTCAAAAGCCCATTGTACAATAGTACGTTGAGAGCCTTCTCCTGGTAAATTCTCATCCATTCTTCCTATATTATTTACAGGACGAACATTGTATGCGCTTTCAATTGCGACAGCTTCGAAATCTCCATTTCCAGCAGCTATTTCAAATTTTTGAGTTTGCGTGTATATATCTGATATTGTTTTGTCTGAGGGTACAATCTCTTTTGCTATACTAGCAATTTTAAATGCTTTTTGAAAATTCTTTTGCTCGGTAACTTCTATAACGTGATAACCGAAATCTGTTTTTACCACATCCATAGATCCTTTAGGGTTATCTACAATGTAATCTCTAAATTCTGCAGCAAATAAGTTTGGGTTTTGGAAACCTAAGTCACCACCTTCATTTTTGTTTGATGCATCTGATGAAAATTCAGCAGCTAATTTATCAAATGAACTCTTATCTTTTTTAATGACACCTAATATACTGTCAGCAAGTTTTTTTGCCTCATCCTCAGTACGAGTTTCTGAAGAACGTAATGCCCCTTGGTATGAAAGTAAAATATGACGTGATTGCACAGAGTCTGGCATTTGACGCGTCTCTACAATACGATCTAGTCTCATGTAACGACCATCTTTGTAAGGTCCATAGACAGCTCCTTCATCCAATTTAGAGATAGTATCTCTTACGATACCAGCTAAATCTTTTTTAAATACGAAACGATCTGTATAAGGTAAATCAGAATTTTCAGAAAGAAATTCTTTTAAATCTGTAGCTACTTTAAATCCTGGGAGTGTATCATTAATCTGTGTAGACCTATTATAAGATACCAGATTATCACTAAGATAAGTCATCATAGATTCTTTAAGAGCATTCTCATCTTCAAGAGTTGCTTTTTCCTCAAACTTAACAAAACGAATATTACGAGTTGCTCCCGTTTGAAAATCTTCTTTGTGACTATTAATGTAACTTTCTATTTCAGATTTAGAAACTGCTATATCCTCATCTGGAATACTTGCATAAGGAACCTGTACAAATTGAATATCTACAGAGTTTCCATCAAGTCTGTAGGCAACTTCTCCATCTTTAAGGGTAGCGCCTAAACCTGCTTTGACTAGATTATAATAAATATTTTGTTTTTCTGTATCGGCAAGAGACTCTTCAAAGACAACCCATCCTTGATAATCATTAGGGTTTTTACTATCTTTTAACGTAGCAATAAACTCCTGCATTTTAGCTTCACTGTAAAAACCATCTGCATCCTGAAACCTAGCATCATTCTGCAAAGCTTCTTTAAGAAGATCTGCTAGACGATCTTTTCCAATACGAATTCCTAGTTCTTCATACTGACCTTCCAAAACCATACGGTTTACTTCTTGATCCCAAACGGCGTTCACCGCTCTTGTTGTTGTTCCTGATGAGCCTAGATTACGTAATTGTTGTTCTACTTTACGATCAAACTCTTTTTTATCTAAATCTTCACCATTAATCGTAGCAATACGATTTTGCTTAGAAGAATCTGCACCTCCATTTCTAAATACATCTGCAAGGACAAAAGAAAAAAGTGCCAATGCAATAATTAGAATTAAAAATAGTGATCGTTGTCTTATCTTATTTAAAATTGCCATCTGTGATTGATTTATTCTACAATAGTGCGCGAAAATACCATTTTCTTATAAAAGAAAAAATAAAAAAGTGATAGGATTTACCCTTCTAAGGGTCGTATCTCAATAAGCTCAATTTTTGTATTGGAAGTCTCTAGTATATGGATTTGTAAATTATCTATAATAATAGTCTCTCCTACTTCTGGAATCTCCTCTGTATGATTCACCACTAGCCCGCCTAGAGTCTCATAATTTTCACTTTCAGGCAGATTCAATTTATAGATCTCATTTAAATAATCTACTTCCAAACGAGCCGATAATCGATAGTATCCCTCTTTGGTTATTTCTTCTTTTAAATCTATAGAGTCATGCTCGTCTTGAATTTCACCAAAAAGTTCTTCTATAATATCTTCTACAGTCATCATACCGCTAGTACCTCCGTACTCATCTATCACTACGGCTATACTTTTTCTTTTTTTTGTGAGTACATTAAGTACATCTTTAGCGAGCATTGTTTCTGGAACATATATCACGGGCATTAAAACACTACTAATGGTTTTAGGCCTTTTAAACAATGCAAAAGAGTGTAAATATCCTACTATATCATCTATGGTTCCCTTATAAATCAGTATTTTAGAAAGTCCAGATTCTATAAAAATAGAGGTGAGTTTTTCTGGAGTTGTATTCTCTTCTACAGCAATGATTTCTGTACGAGGAATCATAACTTCACGAGACTTTACTTCTGAAAATTCTAGAGCATTCTGAAAAATTTGAATTTCAGTGTCAATATCTTCGTACTCTGATACGGATTCCATCTGTTCTGAAATATAATTACCTAGCTCTACCTTAGAAAAAGCTAATTGTACCTCATCTCCATCAGTTTTCGCTACAGAAACATCTACAGTCTCCACAGCTTTCTCAGC
>NZ_CALEMI010000012.1 GCF_937910895.1 uncultured Dokdonia sp.
CTGGTAGCTCAGTTGGTAGAGCATCTCCCTTTTAAGGAGAGGGTCCTGGGTTCGAGCCCCAGCCAGGTCACAAAAATTAGAACCTCTGTATAATACATACAGAGGTTTTTTTATGCTTATATATGAAATTCTAAGGCGAAAAATGGATCAAGTGTAAAAGTTGTGCAGTGATTAAACACAGAAAAAAATTGAGCCAGTAATGTCAAATGTTATTTCGCTTTAAGCGAAATTAAAGCCACATTATTTTAAAATAAAAATAGTCATTAAATACGAAAACAAAAAAACCGATGGTTTTCACCATCGGCTTACATAAATTAATATGGTTGTAGTTTATGCGTTTACGACCTGATCTTCATGTTTTCCTTCTTTGATTTCTTCAATCATTTTGCTGATAAAAGCTGGTAAATCATCTGGATTTCTACTTGTTGTTAATCCTTCATCTACGACTACTTCTTCATCTACCCAGTTTGCTCCAGCATTGATCAAATCGTCTTTGATACTTATATATGATGTCAGTTTTCTGTTCTCTACGACGCCTGCGCTGATTAATAACCATGGCGCGTGACAGATAGCTGATACAGGTTTGCTTTGTGCAAAAAAGTCTCTAATAAATAATAATGCGTCCTCATTGGTACGTAAACTATCTGGATTAGCTACGCCACCCGGAAGTACTAAGCTATTATAATCTGCTGCTTTTACTTCTGATACTTTTTTATCTACTTCTATGCTTTCGCCCCAATTATCTTTATCCCAACTTTTTATACTTCCAGTGTCTTTAGATATAATATGTACTGTTGCTCCTTCATTTCTTAAAGCCTTTAAAGGTTCAAACAATTCTGACTTTTCAAATCCGTTTGTTGCTAAAATGGCTACTTTTCTGTTCTCTAACTTCATGTTCCTGTTTTTTAAATTAATTATTTTTTTATTACTGTAAAAGTACATCAGATAAGGTCTTTGCGCCTTACAAGATTTTCAATAAATCTTACAATAATTTAATATTTAATGATAAAACCTTAGTAAAATCAAGGCTTTTGATGGGATTGTGTTTTCAATACCTCTATACTAACAGCCTATTGTAGTATTTAAACAACAAACAGAATAAAAGATATAATTATAGATCTTGAGTCTAATCCAATCCTCCTTCCAGAGGAATCATAAATAAAGTAGCTGATTTTTTCTTTTTGAAAATGGGTTACTCTATATTTGCACCCGAATATTTTTTGACATAAAATATTTTTGTCTACCCGGGTGCTGAAATTGGTAGACAGGCACGGTTGAGGGCCGTGTGCACTAGTTGCGTGTGGGTTCAAGTCCCATTCCGGGTACAAAAACCTTTCAAACCCCTGTAAATAAGGGGGTTTGAAAGATACTACTTAAAAAAGTGGGACAAAATTGGGTCAAAATTTGACCAAATAATTTCCTTTTCTCTTAATAACTAAATAATTGAAGTAAAAAATATCTACTTCTAAAATTTCCTATTTATATATTATTCCTGATCCTTTTTCCTATTAGGAAAAAGAAAAGATCAGCCACTAGCTAGTTTTGGTGTTTGCTTAGTCGGGTCACAAATAATGTTTTCATTACGTTTTAGGAGTGTATACTTGTATAATTTATACATTTTGAAAAAAAGTATAAATTACGAGTTTAACCTACCTTTAGGTATCTGTAAATCAATTAGATTTACAGATATTAAACAAATAATTGAGATTATGGTATACAAGTATAATTATTTTTAGTCTCCATTAAATACAAGAACTATTATTTAAAAATTGAGCTATGCAGTATAATGATTTCATTTTAAAAGTTGATGAGCAAGCAAATAGTGTATTTAAAGATATTGAAGCTGAACATAATTTTGAATATGGCCCTGAATTTGAAATAGCAATATGTAAGTTATTAAGGAGATTTCTACCTTCAAAATATGGGATTTGCCGAGGTTATGTTGTTTCAAGAGATGGAAAAAAAGCTGGTGATGATATCATAATCTTTAATAAGGATAGATTTCCAACAATACGGGGGAATAATGAAGATTTTTTAAAAAAGGAACAAGTACCTATTGAGGCAGTTTACGCATATATTGAAGCAAAACACAAGTTAAATGAAACATCTTTAAAAAAGGCTATTTCTCAAGTTGTAGAAGTTAAAAAGCTTATTTCAACAAGACCTAAGATTCAAGTTAATCCAATAACGCAAAGTTCAGGGTCAAATTTTCCCGGAATTAAAAAAAATGAACATAAATTATACCCTAATTATGGAAATCCTATTTTCACAATGATTTGGTCTAAATTTAGTGAAGGAACCAAAAAATCAGCTGAAGGAAAAGATGTTGTAAATATGGTAGGTTCAAATCTTGAACAGTTACATAAGAATAAAGATGTATTTGCCCCTGACATGATTATTGCTGGTGAAATTTCTTATACAATTCCAGCTATTGTTGTTGTTGACAATAACGCAAGAAAAGGTATAGGTTTTCAAATAACTCCAGCTCCATATTATATACCCTCAAAAGGAATAGATCATGTAACACAACATTCCTTGAAGTATAATTTCGGGATAGCATTAATACAACTTCTATGGGCAATCGACTGGATTGAATTAGGGCATATAAATTACCAATCAATATTAGTAGAAACAATTACAGAGTCACTTGAAGATTTGTTAAGAAGTTAAAAATCTCAAAAAGAATCTTATATAAGTAATAACAAGAAACTTCCATCCCTCTAAGGTAATCTCTTCATCTAGTTAAACCATCTTTCTAGCTTTTTTTTAAAGTATATGAAGGTTTGTATAGTTAAAAATTGACTTTCTAAGCTTTTAGATGTATCATTATATCCATAAAACACAGTTATTAAGACGTTTTGGAGCGGGTCAAATACGGGTCAAATCACTATAATTAAGTACAATTTATCGTAGTAAAATAGAGGTGCGAGAGGGGATATATAGCCTTAAAGAGGGTGGTTGTGAATCCCATTCCGGGTACTCTAATGACTAATCATAATAGGTTAGTCATTTTTTTTTGCTCTAAAATAAGCAACTAGTTTCTAGTTAGGGTGATTTGAAAAATCATCCTGTCACGACTCATGAAAGTCCCATTCCGGGTACTCTAATGACTAATCTTAATAGGTTAGTCATTTTTTTATGCTCAAAATTAAGCAACTAGTATTAGTTAGGGTGGTTTGAAAAAGTCAGGACTTCGATACTTTTTTTTTCTTAAAGCGAAAATCTGCTCTGAAAAACACCTTTAAAAGATAAAGAAAAGAGAAGAGCCGTTTTCTGCTTTAATTAAGACATCAAGGAACTCTCAATCAATTATACAAAAGCATCAACAAGAATTACGGAATTACCGTAACTTTTTGATTATAAATATTTTAACTACATTAGACTAGTATTCATTTAAAAATAATTAATATGTTAAAGAACATTTCAAGTTTAGGCAACGTCTTAAACGAAAAGGAACAAAAATCTATTCAAGGAGGAGAGCAAGGACATTGTCCTCCTAACTATTGTGTAAACTACAGTGGTGGTTGTACGAACGTGACAACAGCCTTTTTTGATGATTGCGCGTAATAGTGCAACACAAAGTTTCTAAAAGGCACTTTAAATTTGTCAAACTGGGCTTGTCGAAGTTTTTAATCTTCTGATTATCAAATATCCTTCGACAAGCTCTTTTTCTATTTAATTGAGGCTTTATAACACATATCTTCTTACTCTAATCGGTAAAAAATAGTATCTATAACTGTCCGTTCGAACGTAGTCGAGAACTATATGATAACGAGTACAGAGATAAGTTTTGATTAGTTACTTATTACACGAAACTTTGCATAAACAAGCCAAAGTTTAGAAGAAAATAAGTAATTGAAAGCAACTAAGTTTATAGTATTTTTTACACGCTTTCGCGAAAGCGGAAATCTTCAAAAATCAATTTTGTTTAAATTTTAACTAACTTTTGTTAAACAAAAGAAAGTTATTGTTTAATTTTGAAATGTTAAAATATGTCTTATGGATAATGTAGTGAAAACAAAATTTAGTATTAAAGACCTAGAAAGTCTTAGTGGAATCAAAGCACATACGATACGTATTTGGGAAAAAAGATACAATCTTTTACAACCAGAACGTACGGATACCAACATTAGAACATATACGTTAAGTGATCTTCAAAAATTACTAAATGTCGTATTTTTAACAGAAAATAGATATAAAATTTCTAAAATAGCACAATATTCTTCTACAGAAATTGCCGCGATCGTAGCGCAAATTGTATCAGAAAAGAGTATTGGAAATGAAAATCACGCGATCAATTCGTTTAAGATTGCGATGATGAATTTTGATCAGAATCTTTTTTATAAGACCTATAATACCCTACTTGAAGTAAAAACTTTTGAAGAGATTTTTTATGAATCTTTCTTACCTTTATTGCACGAGATCGGACTACTATGGCAAACAGATACGATCAATCCTTCACACGAACATTTTATTTTTAATTTGATTAAGCAGAAAATTCTAGTCAATATTGAGAAAAAACAACGTGAGACCTTACCACGTAATGAACAAACATTTGCATTATATCTTCCTGAAAATGAAATTCATGAATTAGGACTCTTATTCCTTAATTATGAAATTGTATCGCACGGTTATAAGGTGATTTATCTAGGGCAAAGCATCATGCTGGAAAACCTTAAATATTTATCTATAAATCACCCTAATTTATCATTTGTTACGTATTTTACAGTGCAACCCGTGAAGGAAGAAATTCCACAATATTTCAAAGATTTCAACTCCTTATTTGGGAAACAAAATTTAGATTTATACGTACTGGGAAGTATGGTACAACACATTGATGAAAGTAGCATTCCTGATAATATCCGTCTCATGTTGAGCATACGAGAATTTGTAAACTTAATTGATAAATCTGAAGTGAAATATGCCTAAACACATTGCCATTATTGGTTCTGGATTTTCATCACTTTCTGCCGCATGTTATTTAGCTAAAGCAGGTAACACCGTAGAAGTTTTTGAAAAAAATAGCACATTAGGAGGTAGAGCCAGACAATATAAAAGGGATGGCTTTACGTTTGACATGGGACCAAGTTGGTACTGGATGCCTGATATTTTTGATAAATTCTTTAGAGATTTTGGTAAAGAAGTAGCCGATTTTTATCACTTAGAAAAATTAAACCCAGCCTATCAGGTTTGGTTTAAAGACGAGATTGTAACTATAGGAGATACACTAGATAAAATAGCGATAGAATTTGAACGCATTGAGCCAGGAAGCTCGCCAGCCTTAAAAAAGTTTATCAAGAAAGCAGGCGTTAACTATGACATTGCGATCAATGATGTAGTCAATAAACCAGGGCTTTCTCCGTTTGAATTGGTAACACCCGAAACAGCGATTCGCGTTAATCAGTTTTTTAGAACCATCAGTGATGATGTGCGAAAGGCTTTTAAAAATGAAAAGCTAGTTTCTATTTTAGAGTTTCCTGTGTTGTTTTTAGGAGCAAAACCAAATAAAACACCTGCCTTTTATCGATTTATGAATTATGCTGATTTTGGTTTAGGCACTTGGCATCCTAAAGGCGGGATGCACATGGTTATCAAAGGAATGATCGACCTTGCCACCTCACTAGGTGTCAAAATGCATACAGATAGTCCAGCTACTAAGATTCTTGTAGAAAATGGAAAAGTACAAGGAGTAGCCATTAATGATACGTTTCATAAAGTAGATATTGTGGTTTCTGGAGCAGATTACCATCATTCTGAAACACTACTCTCTGAAAAGGACAGACAATATTCTGAAGCCTACTGGGAGAAAAAAACATTTGCACCCTCTTCCCTATTATTTTATGTGGGATTTGATAAAAAATTTGACAAAGTAGCGCATCACAATTTGTTTTTTGATACTGATTTTGATGAACATGCACGTACTATTTATGATGATCTTGCATGGCCGAAAGAACCTTTGTTTTATGCCAATTTTCCTTCTATAAACGACCAAACTATGGCGCCAAAAGAAAAAGAAAATGGCTTCTTTTTAATACCTATTGCACCTGGTGTAGAAGACACAGAAGCACTACGCAATCAGTATTTTGACATTATTATGGAACGTCTAGAACGACTATCTGGACAGAATTTTAGGAATCATATTTTATTTAAAGAATCATTTTGTGTCAATGATTTTGTAAAAGAATACAACTCCTATAAAGGAAATGCTTATGGAATGGCTAATACATTATCGCAAACTGCATTTTTAAGACCTAAACTTAAAAGTAAAAAGGTTAAAAATTTGTATTTTACAGGACAATTGACTGTTCCTGGACCAGGAGTGCCCCCTGCTTTAATATCAGGGAAGCTCACTGCGCAATTAATAGCCAAAAATAATTAATACTCATGAAATCACTATTTGACATCGTATCCAGACAGTGTGCAATGACCGTAACTAAGTCATATAGCACCTCGTTTTCGAGTGCTACAAAAATGCTATCACCGATTATTAGACAGGATATTTATAATATATATGGCTTTGTCCGTTTTGCAGACGAGATTGTAGATTCTTTTCATGACTATAACAAAGCAGTACTTTTTGAACGATTTGAGCAAGATCTGGAATATGCACTTCTAGATAAAATTAGTTTGAATCCAATCTTAAATGCGTTTCAAGAAACCGTACACAAATACAAGATAGAAAGACATCTTATTGATTCTTTTATGAAAAGTATGCGTCTGGATCTTACAAAGTCTGATTACCTCACGGACGAGGAGTATAAAGAATATATTTATGGCTCTGCAGACGTGGTAGGACTTATGTGCCTTACGGTTTTTGTAAAAGGAGATAAAGAGCGTTATGAAGCACTTAAGCAAAGTGCCATGAGTTTAGGATCTGCTTTTCAAAAAGTAAATTTCTTACGAGACATGAAAGCTGATTTTGAAGGATTGAGTAGAACCTATTTTCCAAATACAAATCTTGTCGACCTTGATGAAGAATCAAAACTACGTATCATTGCAGACATCGAAGTAGATTTTGAAAAAGGACTTGCGGGAATACATCAACTTCCTATAGAAGCAAAATTTGGAGTGTATGCAGCTTATAGATATTATAAAAAGCTGTTAACCAAACTAAAACGCATTCCTTCTTCTGAAATCAAAAACAGCAGAATACGTGTTCCAGACCACGTGAAAGTGAGCCTCTTAGCTCGTAGTTATGTAAAATATCGTTTAAATCTTATTTAAGTTTATACAATGCAAACCCTACTTTGGATATCAATTTTTCTTCTCACCTTTTGTATCATGGAATTTATGGCGTGGGCAACTCATAAATATGTAATGCACGGATTTATGTGGTCTGTACACAAAGATCATCATCATAAAAAACACAACTCTTGGTGGGAACGTAATGATTTATTTTTCATTTTTTATGCTCTCGTGAGCATCGGTTGTTTCTTATTATGGCAATATGAAGGTTTTTGGGCAGGACTGCCTATAGGACTTGGCATTTTTGCGTATGGAGTTGCTTATTTTATGGTACACGATATCTTTATACACCAACGTTTTAAATTGTTCAGAAATGCAGATGGTTGGTATGGAAAAGCGCTAAGGCGTGCTCATAAAATGCATCACAAGCATTTAGGAAAAGGCGATGGTGAATCATTTGGAATGTTATTCCCACCTCTCAAATACTTTAAACAAGCAAGAGCGCAAGTAAAAAAATAAATAGCAGATAATAGCAATTTTAAAAATAAAAAAATGCCTGTAGTGAGAATACTACAGGCATTTTTCTTATGATTTCTTTTTTAAGATGCATCACCACAAGTATACACTTGAGGGCATCCAATATAAAATCTACAATAATACGGTCCAGTCACGCGACCTGCACAATCACAGCCACATTTAGATAAATCTGGATCACCACTGATTCCTCCTACGATGTCTTTTTGTTGTTTGCTATTTAAAATACTAGCACCAGAAATTGTTTTTAATTTTTTCATAATATTATGATTTTTAGGTTTATATAAAGTTACATACTATTTTAGGATAAATCAAACAGAAACAGAACTCATTTTTTCATTCTTAATTTGTAAGACTATTGTGAGTGTATACACGATAAACACTGGCTTTAGATTTCCATATTTTGCTCATCTATTTTCCCTTTTAAAAAAGCACGAGTGAAGAAATAAAGTGAGATCGCTTGTATTTCAAAACAAAAAACACCTATAACGTCAGCATTAGAGGTGTTTTTTTAATCTATTCTTTTTTTAAGTGATTTAACACGTATACACTTGAGGACATGCAATATAAAATCCACAATAAAACGGTCCAGTTACACGACCTGCACAATCACAGCCACATTTAGATAAATCTGGATTACCTCCTATTCCTCCTACGATATCTTTTTGTTGTTTGCTACTTAAAATAGTAGCGCCAGATATTGATTTTAGTTTTTTCATAATTAAATGGTTTTAAGGTTTTTATAAAGTTATGGATAATTTTAGTGTAATCAAATAGAAAAATAAGACATTACATTTTTTCTTCTATGGTACTTTCGTAGGCAATTGCTTATTCGTAAGTTTGCGTTATGCAATACACATCTTTAGTTACTGGAGGCGCAGGATTTATAGGCTCTCACGTCGTTACACACCTTATACAGGCTGGTCATACAGTGGTGGTGCTAGATGATCTCTCTGGTGGTTTTAAAGAAAATGTACACCCTAAGGCTATTTTTAAAGAAGGATCTATCACAGATACCTCATTAGTTAACAGTCTTTTTGAAGCATATCCGTTTGATTATGTCTACCACCTCGCTGCCTATGCTGCCGAAGGACTTAGCCATTTTATTCGGAAATTCAATTATCAGAACAACCTTATTGGAAGTATTAATTTGATCAATGCATCTGTTAATCATGACATTAAATGCTTTGTATTTGCTTCTTCGATTGCCGTATATGGAGATCAAGAACTCCCTTTAAAAGAGTCTCAAAAACCACAACCTGAAGATCCGTATGGCATAGCCAAATATGCGGTAGAGTTAGATCTGGAAAATACGCGCAAACTATTTGGTTTAAACTACATCACTTTTAGACCTCATAATGTGTATGGACCTCATCAAAATATCGGTGATAAGTACCGAAATGTTGTGGGTATTTTCATGAATCAGTTCTTAAAAAAAGAACCCTTAACCGTTTTTGGCGATGGCAAACAAAGTCGGGCGTTTACCTATATAGATGATGTTGCCCCGTATATTGCAAAGAGTCCCGCTTTCGCGAAAGCATATAATCAAACCTTCAACATAGGAAGCGACCTCCCAACCACCATTCATGAATTGGCGCAAGAAATCGCCTCAGTGATGAAAACCGAAGCACATATCCACCACCTAGAACAACGCGAAGAAGTTGTACACGCCTACTCAGATCACGCTAAATTTAACGCTATTTTCAATCCCACACCCGAAGTCACGCTCTCCGAAGGACTCGCTAAAATGGCTGAATGGGTACACACCCATGGCGCTAGAGAAAGTAGTACTTTTGAGAACATAGAAATCACAAAAAACCTTCCTAAGTCTTGGCAGTAAATACACCCCTCGTTTCCATCATCATGGCTGTAAAAGATACAGCGCCCTATCTGCACGATTGCATCAACTCTATTATAGCCCAAACCTACCAAAACTGGGAACTCATTGCGGTCAACGATCATAGTACCGATGCGACGCCTGAGATTTTGGACGCTTTCGCGAAAGCGGACTCAAGAATACGCATATTTCATAGCGATGTTCCTAAATTAATTCCTACCCTACAACGAGGCTATCGAGAAGTCAGAGGCACGCTCATCAATCGCATGGACTCTGACGATAAAATGCCAGATTATAAAATTCAAGTGCTCGTAGATGAGTGGCATAAATACGGAAAAGGACACGTCATTGCAGGAGGCACCGAACATTTTGTAGATGAAGGCGAAGTAGGCGATGGTTTTTTACGCTATGAACGTTGGCTGAACGAAGTGGCGCGAACAAGTACCCATTACCAACAGATTTATAAAGAATGTGTGATTCCGTCGCATTGTTGGTTGCTCCATAAAGAAGATTTAGATGCCGTTGGTGCTTTTGATCCTATCGTATATCCCGAAGATTATGACCTCTGTTTTAGAATGTATCGTCATGGATTAAAAATTATAGGTATTGATTATATCCTACATCATTGGCGGGATCGCTCTAACCGTATCTCCCGAACGTGGGATGAGTATAAAGACAATCGGTATTTTGATTTGAAGATGCGCTTTTTTTACGATATTGACCGTGATTATGAACGTCCGCTTGTACTTTGGGGAGCTGGTCGTAATGGAAAGGATATGGCGAAAATCTTGCAGTCCTATAATGATATCTTTCATTGGGTGTCTAACAATGAAAAACAAATAGGCAAAGATATTTACGATGTACGGATGCAATCCTATACCGATATTCCATCTATTGAAAATCCTCAAATTATGATTGTGGTTTCCTCACCCGATGGAAAAAAAGAGATTCTAGAACTATTGCAAAGCTGGGATAAAAAAGCAGTAGCAGATTATTGGTTTTTTACGTAAGCCCATCCCCTATTCCCACTCTGCCCTATTCCCTCTCTGTCCTTTGGGCATCTCTCCCAAAGGGAG
Organism: uncultured Dokdonia sp.; assembly: GCF_937910895.1. Taxonomy (GTDB): domain Bacteria; phylum Bacteroidota; class Bacteroidia; order Flavobacteriales; family Flavobacteriaceae; genus Dokdonia. Next base: position 10,633 of record NZ_CALEMI010000012.1, read on the forward strand.
AGAGAAAACGCATCACGACGAACAGTACTTGAGATAATCATCCCTCCCTTCCGTCTGTATTTAGTACCTCAATACAGCCACCTTCCCTGTGCAAGGAAAGCAGCTTTTTAAAATCTAAAATAGAGTGTTACTCTATTTTAGAGTAGTATTCTATTTTCATACTTCTAGTCGGTAATTTCGGTATTATTTTCGCAAAAGCGAAAATCACTCAATCACCTTGCCTATTCTGTGTGTTCGTCTCAACTCATCAACACACCAACTTCTCAACACCTCAACACCTCAACCCATTGACTCCTCGACTTCTCAACTTCTCAACACCTCGACTCCTCAACTCAAAAAACCTCCCCAACGATCCCTTTTCGCGAAAGCGTAAAAATCCCCATTTATTTCATAAATTACAGGAATCAAAATCCTTTCCTATGCAAATCAAAGAATCTCCAGATGTATATGATGTTATCATCGTAGGCTCTGGTGCTGGTGGCGGTATGGCTACCAAACAACTCGCCGATGCTGGTTTTAACGTTGCGGTGGTAGAAGCAGGTCCCTTTTTTGATCCTGCTGATCCCAAAACGATGACGCAGATGAAATGGCCGCATGCATCCCCACGTCGTGGTGCGGGCACCACAAGACCTTTTGGCGAATTTGATATGGCATACGGGGGTTGGGAGATTGAAGGAGAGCCGTATACCCACGAGCCTGGAACGGACTTTCGCTGGTTTCGTTCTCACATGTTAGGCGGACGCACCAATCACTGGGGACGGATTTCACTGCGTTTTGGACCGAAGGATTTTAAGGGAAAAACACGTGATGGATATGGCGAAGATTGGCCTTTAGGCTATGATGATGTCAAACCCTATTATGATAAAGTAGATAAATTGATTGGTGTTTTTGGCACCAATGAAGGGCTAGAAAACGATCCTGACGGGTTCTTTTTACCACCGCCAAAACCAAGACTTCACGAACTCTTTTACATACAAGGAGCCAGAAAATCTGGCGTTCCTGTGATTCCAAGTAGAATGTCTATGCTCACTAAACGTATTAATAACGATCGTGGGGTTTGCTTTTATTGCGGACAATGCTCTCGGTCTTGTTCTGTGTATGCTGATTTTTCTTCAGGGAGTTGTCTTATTTTTCCAGCGCAAAAAAGTGGTGGGAAGGTACGCTTATACACTAATTGTGTGGTGCGAGAAGTCACAACCAATGAAGAAGGAAAAGCAACGGGGGTGTCGTACATCAGTAAAGAAGATCGGCGAGAATATAAACTAAAAGCGCGCGTGGTAGTACTTGCTGCCTCAGCCTGTAGCTCTGCTCGGATCTTATTAAATAGTAAAAGTCCGCAGCATCCTAATGGTTTAGGCAATAGTTCTGATGTGATAGGTAAATATTTACACGATTCTACGGGTTCTAGTCGGGCTGGTTTTATCCCTCAGTTAATGAACCGAAAGCCTTCTTACAACGAAGACGGTGTGGGTGGATTGCACGTGTACTCGCCCTGGTGGGGAGATAATTCTAAACTAGATTTCCCTAGAGGGTATCATATTGAAGTTTGGGGTGGGATGGGAATGCCTAGTTATGGCTTTGGATTTAATGCTAATGAGTTTAATAAATTCTTTGGAACCAAAGTAGGCGGTTATGGCGATGTCTTACGGGATGATGTAAAGAAATATTACGGTGCTGTGGTAGGAATGGCTGGTCGTGGCGAGGGAATTGCTCGTAAAGATAATTACTGTGAGATTGATGAAACGACCGTAGATCAATTTGGAATCCCTGTGTTGAAATTCAATTATAAGTGGAGTGATCTAGAAAGAAGACAAGCGACCCACATGCAAGAAACGTTTGAAGAAATTATCCATAATATGGGTGGTCAAGTATTGGGTGACCGACCCGGAGGACCTGATAATGGTCTGAATAAACCTGGAGAAATTATACACGAAGTAGGGACCACCCGTATGGGAAATGATCCAAAAACGTCGGTGACCAATAAGTTTAATCAGTTGCATGATGTGAATAATGTATTTATTGTAGACGCAGGCCCTTTTGTCTCACAAGCAGATAAAAATTGTACGTGGACGATACTGGCACTTTCTTGGAGAGCGTCAGATTATATTATTGAGCAATTGAAGCAACAGAATATATAAAGGAAGTTGAAATCGAAATCGAAATCGAGGTTGAAATCGAAACTGAACAATGAGATATTCGCTTTCGCGAAAGCACATAAAAAACGCATATTATTAATGAGATATTCACTGTAATCTATACTTAGCCTTTCGATAGACTAAGTCGAAGTACAGATATGAAATAGAATATAGTTTAATTTCAAAAGATACCCGCCTACGCGGGCATTTACTATGGATAGAAGAAAAAGTATACAAGCCATGTTATTAGGAGCTGGTGCTATAAGCCTTGGTTTACACAGCTGCGTAGAGAAAGGAGAACCTGCACTAGAAGAGCAAATTATAGAAAGTGCCGATGGTTATTTTGGACGAACGCCCGAAGAGTTAGAACGTATTGAAAAACTGAATGCTGAGCAACTCTTTAATGAACATGAGTTAGAAACCATCGCTGTACTAAGCGAAGTGATCCTTCCTCCAAAACCAGATGTCGGCGGACCATTGGAAGCGGGTGTGCCTGAATTCATTGAGTTTATTGGCAAAGATATGCCTCGGATGCAAAATACACTTTTAGGAGGTTTGCTATGGTTGGATAATCAGTCGTTGGAGACGTTTAATAAAGAATTCAAATCCCTCGAACTTTCACAACAGAAACAGTTACTAGATCCGATTGCTTTTTATAATCCTGAAGTTCCTACATACAAACGCCCTTTTGAAATTCAGTGGTTTGGTTTGATGCGTAATCTTACGATGACTGGGTATTATACGTCTGAGTGGGGAATTAAGGATTTAGGCTATCAAGGAAATCAGCCTAATGTGTGGGATGGTGTTCCACAAGACGTATTAGATCAACACGGTGTAGCTTACGATCCTGAATGGATTGCAAAATGTATCAATCAAGATACAAGAGGTGATATTGCTACTTGGGATGATGATGGGAATTTGCTAACGTAAACTATAATTGTCACCCTGAGCTTGTCGAAGGGCTACAAAATAAAAATCTAAATACTTCCTACTCAGACGGGGCTTCGACATACGCAGCCTGACAATATGAATAAACCCTAGATGTCACCCTGAGCCTGTCGAAAGGCTCATAAAATGACTATCTAAATACTTCTTACTCAGATGGGGCTTCGACAGGCTCAGCCTGACAATATGAAGTAAAGCTAGATGTCAAATGAAGCCACTAGAAGGACCTAAACTTTACTATATTTGATCCAATAAAAATAGCTTCACAAGCCCTGACTGACAAAAAAATATGCTCAACATCGTTCTCATTCACCCAGAAATACCAAATAACACAGGAAATATAGGCAGACTGGCATTGGGATCTGGGTGTAAGTTACATCTTGTCAAACCTTTTGGTTTTGAGATAGATGATACCCGTCTTAAACGTGCTGGATTGGATTATTGGCAACATCTAGATGTAAAGTATTATGAGAGTATAGATGATTTCTTTAAAGTGAACGCTGTCGCGAAATTTGCCTTTCTCTCTAGCCACGGTACCAAATCACATTATGAGATTCCGTTTGAGGAAGAGCTATTTTTGGTGTTTGGAAAAGAATCTAAAGGATTACCCACCGAAATTACAGAAAAATATTGGGATCAATTATACACGATTCCTATGTTTAGCGAACACATACGCAGCTTTAACCTTGCCAATGCGGTGGGGATTGTCGTGTATGAGGGGATTAGGCAACTATCTATAAAATAACTTTCTTAAATAGCACTCCCATATTTGTATTAATTTCAAAACTAACCCTCATCATCTATTTCTCTCATTTTAGCCCAAGATGAATAAGCTCCTAAAAAAAGTCCAATAGGGACACAAATTGCCAAAAGCTCATAATATTTATTCAGTGTGATTGATTGTGAAATGAAGAATATTACCATAAAAAATGCGCACATCATTCCAAAAACTGAAAAGATTTTATTTGCAACTTTCTCAAAAGACTTAATAAACTGATTATTCGTTGCGATTATATTTTTTGATATACTTTCAAACAATAAATAAAACATATGATAACCAACATTAATAGCGATGAACACAAACAATCTCTCTAAGATGTCGATTTCCCAAGCAAAAAAAATAAAAAGTATAGAGAAAATAAGATTCAAATAACCGAATCTTTTATAATAATGTCTAATTTTATTTCTATCCAGAACAGACATACTAATCTACAAAGTAACCACAGCAAATTCTCCGCTCAGCGGCTCCAATGCTTCTACCAACGAAGGAATTAGATCGTCTCCAAATTCTAAGTAGAACTCGGCAAAGTTGGTATTACGCTCTTGTAAGCTATGTAAAGGGAAAACGGCGTTTTGCACATCGACAAGGCGTTGTACGTGATCACGTAATTTGCGTTTCTGAGCTAATAATAATCGTTGTTCTAGATGATCCAATCCTTTGAGTTGTTTGACTTCTTGTGCTTTGACAGCGCCTATAAAAGAAGCATCGGTTTCGGCAGCAATCGTGTACATGGATTTAAATTGCTCTTTCAGATGTTCTCGTTGTTCTGAAAAATCAATATCAATGTTTGAAATGGCACGGATCTTCTGATTGACTAATTCGTTTTGTTTTAAGAACAATTGTGGAATGGTAATATTAAGTGCTTCGGCTTTTTTCTTTTGCTTCTCGGTACGGATCAACGCCGAGTTTCTCAAAAGCAACATCGGAAAAGGGACGTGCATAGCTTCAAAGCAAGACTTTAGTTGAAACCAATACGCCAACTCCCCGCCTCCTCCAATGTAGGTGAGATTCGGTAAAATCACTTCTTGATACAATGGGCGTAACAACGCATTGGGAGAAAAACGTTCTGGGTGCGCTTTCAATTCCTGACGAACCTCAGCTTCACTAAAACGGATGTCTGTGTTGTTAACAACAAATGTATCGTCAAATTTGATAATACGTTCGCGGATGCCTTTGATGATATAAAATAAATTAATTTCTCTAGGATGTACTTGTTCTGAGTAGCCTAACTTAGTTAATTCTGCTGTTTGTGCCGTGACTTCTTTATGTGTCACTTCTTCAAACAATTCTCGATCCACATACGGAGCAAATATTTTCTTCAGATCTACATCATTCCCATCTACAATGACGAGTCCGTAATCTTTAAAAAGTTCGTTTGCCAGATATCTAGTGGCATCTGTAAGGTTGGTGTGTTTGATATACGCTTCTTCAAAAAGTGCTGTCAAGTACTGCGCATTTTTTGAAGTTCCTAAAGCCGTTTTAAATAACTCCAAGACTGCTTCAAGACCCTCTGTTGAGAGTTCGCCTACCGCGCCACCATCTTCTCGATTCCATTGAATTTTTGATCCTTTAAATCGGAAGTAATTGATTTCATCAAAGTCGTGATCTTCGGTTGCCATCCAGTAGACGGGGACAAAATTATAATTGGGGTGTTGCTGTTTTAGCTTTCGCGAAAGCGTAATCGTGTGAATAATCTTATATAGAAAATAAAGTGGTCCTGTAAAGAGGTTTAATTGATGTCCTGTCGTGATGGTGAATGTGGTCGCTTCTCCTAATTTTTCTATATGCGCTTGTGTTGCATCAGAAATGGAAATCTGCTCATATTGTTTTTGTAAAGACGATACCAAAACACCTCTAGACTCCTCACTAAACCAAGACTGCTTCTCTTTGATTTGTGCTTCAAAATTTTCTAATGAAGGAAACCGATGATAAAAAGGCGCTACGTTTGTATCTTGATCCAGATACTGGCAAATAAGTTTTGAGAAATATCCTGTTTCAGGATATGTGATGGTATCTTTTTGCATGTTGATATAACAATTTCCTTCCAAAAATAGGTCTTTTGGCGATGATTACATAATATGCGATTTCCAGATGTATCGACAGAAATGACACATATAAAACACCTATCACGAGATATTCGATAACTTTTGTTTCTGTTTCCTATTCGGTTGCTCGTGTGGGATCATATTTCTATCCATAAAGCGGATGATACGTGACTTTAATCAGCTTTATATTATCACTTTAAATATATGTTACTTACAAAACCTAAAATTGTCTAAAAAGGCTGATTTTATTTTCTTATAATGGGTATATTTAAAACTTTTATCTTAAAGAAATATTTATGCGTCATTTATCTTTATTCCTATTATTCTTAACAGGAATACTTCAAGCACAAGTCCAGTCTCCATCAGAATTTTTAGGGTATGAGATCGGGTCTCAATTTTCACGCCACTCAGACGTTGTTCGTTATTTTGAACACGTTGCTCAAAACAGTGATTTGGTCACCTACCAAGAATATGGTCGTACGAATGAACGTCGCCCACTTACCTATGCTGTCGTGACCAGTTCTGCCAATCACAGTAATCTTGAAAACATACGAACAGCAAATCTTGCGCAAGCGGGGATAGGCAACTCTTCACAAGCAACTGCCGACAAGGCGATTGTCTGGTTATCGTATAATGTGCATGGAAATGAAGCTTCGAGTACAGAGGCTTCTATGGTCACTTTATATGAGCTTATTACGAGCAAAAAAGATTGGTTAGAAAACACGGTTGTTATCATTGATCCGTGTATCAATCCTGACGGGCGTGACCGCTATGCCAACTGGTTTAATCAAGTAGCGTCTACACCGTATGATCCTGCACAAGTAGCCTCAGAGCATAACGAGCCTTGGCCTGGAGGACGTCCTAATCATTACTTATTTGACCTTAACCGTGATTGGGCATGGGCAACGCAAGTCGAGTCTCAAGCACGTTTAAAAATATACAATCAGTGGTTACCTCATGTTCACGTTGATTTTCATGAACAGGGAATTAACGAACCTTATTATTTTGCGCCTGCCGCAGAGCCTTTCCATGAAATTATATCTGATTGGCAACGTGATTTCCAAACACAAATAGGAAAAAACCATGCACGTTATTTTGACAAAGAAGGATGGTTATTTTTTACACGAGAGCGTTTTGACTTACTGTATCCTAGTTATGGAGATACGTATCCTACCTATATGGGGGCGATAGGTATGACCTACGAACAAGCTGGTCATGGCCGTGCTGGATTGGGTATTAATACAGATGAAGGCTACGAGCTTACGCTTTTTGATCGTGTCGCTCACCATAAAACAACAGGGCTTTCTACCGTAGAAATTTCTTCTAAGACCGCTTCAAAAATCAATCGTGAGTTTGCGAAGTTTTTTGATACGAGTGGTTTAAAATATAAAAGTTTTGTACTGAAAGGTTCTGAAGATAATCTTGCGGCACTTGCTACTTTATTAGACACACATGGAATCAAATACGAATTTGCAACCAATGGGAAAGCCAATGGTTTTAGCTATACCAAAAATGATCAAGGGAGTATGAACTACGACCTTGCGATGGTGATTCATACCGATCAGCCAAAAGGGAAGATGGTCAAAGTATTATTAGAGCCAGATGCAAAACTATCTACACCTCTCACCTACGATATTACGGCTTGGAGTTTACCTCATGCGTATGGTCTTGATGCCATTGCAAGTACCACAAAAGTAAGCACCAATAGTGGAAATCCTTTTTCTAAAGTGATCAACCAACAGCGTATGGATGCGCCTGGGTACATTGCAAAGTGGAATAGTATGGAGGATGCAAAATTCCTCGCTGGTTTATTAAAAGCGGATATTAAAGTTCGCTTTACAGAAAAACCAATGACTAACAGCGGACAGAAATTTGATCGTGGTACATTAATCATCACGAAGAGTGATAACAAAGACAACAAAAACTTTGTAGATACTCTTTACAAAATTGCAGACAAAAACAGCAGAAAGCTAGTGCCTGCTACTTCTACTTTTTCGGAGGCGGGTCCTGACTTTG
>NZ_CALEMI010000013.1 GCF_937910895.1 uncultured Dokdonia sp.
TCCTCACTGCTGCCTCCCGTAGGAGTCTGGTCCGTGTCTCAGTACCAGTGTGGGGGATCTCCCTCTCAGGACCCCTATCTATCGATGTCTTGGTAAGCCGTTACCTTACCAACTAACTAATAGAACGCATACTCATCTTATACCGCCGAAACTTTAATTATCAAACGATGCCATTCAATAATACTATGGGGCATTAATCTTCGTTTCCAAAGGCTATTCCCCAGTATAAGGTAGATTGTATACGCGTTACGCACCCGTGCGCCGGTCGTCAGCAAGTAGCAAGCTACCTCTGTTACCCCTCGACTTGCATGTGTTAAGCCTGCCGCTAGCGTTCATCCTGAGCCAGGATCAAACTCTTCATCGTGTGTCTTTAATATATTTCAACTCACAATAAATAAGAAATTAATCGTCTCAAAATAAAATATTCTAGTCTTCAATTCTTTTATAGTTCCTAATCTAAATTAGAAACTTGTATAATTCTTAAAATTATACGCGCTGTCAATTCAATATGTCAATGAACTACCATCTATCTTTCAAACATATCCCCTAAGGAAAATAATCTGAAAATAAATGACATTTTCTTGTTTAGTGTAAAGGAATCGAACCCTTTATGTTGAACCTATTTCAACACCTATATTACCAAATCACTACCTTTAAATACTTATGAACTTTTTGCCCCAAAACCTCTCTCTCAAAGCGGGTGCAAATATACAATTATTATTTTATTCTAAACAAACAAAAAATTAAAATAATTTTAATCTTTTTTTTACCATCCTAAAAACAATAATTACACAATAAATAATGAACTTTCACACTTTGAATTCTTAACCACATATACTCCCTCTCAAAGCGGGTGCAAATGTACAATTAATTTTTACTTCTAAACAAACAAACAAAATAAAAATTTTTATTTTTTTTTACTCCCCCTACATCCAAGTAAAACAACCGTTAAAAGAACTCCCCCTACCAAAAAGCGGACAGCAAAGATAACACGCATTCACCAATTAAAAACTAAAAAATAAATGTTTTTTGAAAATAATTGTAAATGACTACAAAACAAGACTATATATAAAAATGATAGCCGACAACTACTACTTATTATTAGTGCGATAAATTAAGGAAGGAAACTAGCCATTTTTCTTTCTTCTTAGAATGTAGCTAGATACATTGTTTTAGTTTGCTTCTTTAGAAGAGTGTTTCCATTTATTTGACAAATCCCAGTATTCAAAATCTAGTACAGAATTTCTTCTTTCTAGTATACCAGATTGAAATGACCGTTGTAGAATATCTTCTATCAAATAATCTTCTTCGATATGTAATGGATCATATTCTCGTTTAAGAGATATGTCAAATGCACTAGCAGTCGTATTATACCAAAAAGCTTTCCAACCACTTCGTAATCTTTTTATCAATTCAAAAGCAGTCTCTCCTGTTTGCCTATGTATTAACTTAATTAAAATCTGTCCTTCTGTACGTGTCAATTTTTTAAGCTCTTTAGAAAATTCATTTTCAAGATACTTATGAATGATCTTAGTATATTTCCTTTTTCCAGATTTAGAGGTAATAGAATCTAATCTATTATTTAATGCCACTAGTCGATCTGCAGCTAGTTTTGCATAGGGATATACTTTACGTGTTTTTCTGCGAAGTATTAAATAACGCCTGCGCTCTTCTTTAGAGTCAAATTTTAAAGGTTTAAATACAATTACTTCATTAAGATCTATGGCGCTTCTTGGTATGGTATCTCCTTGTATGATATAATACTCTATCTCTCCTCCTTCTTCTGGTTCGGGTATGGTATCTTGTGCCCATCCAGAGAAAAAGCTCATTAATAAGAGAATCATGAAAGGTATCCGCATTGTTTTTTATTTCGCTTTAAGCTAAAATCATTCCAAAATTAAAGATTACAGTGATATAACACTATTAACTTCTTATTAATATTCTTATTTTTATAAAAAATATTTTAAATGTCTTCAAAAAGTATACTCAATAAAAAATCGTTAGATTTCTTAGAAAAATATCTCAACAATGCTGCTCCTACTGGTTACGAATGGGATGGGCAAAAAATATGGATGAATTATCTAAAACCTTATGTAGATGAATTTATTACTGATACCTACGGTACGGCTGTAGCGGTCATAAACCCCAAAGCAAAATATAAGGTTGTTATAGAAGGACATGCTGATGAGATTTCTTGGTATGTAAATTACATTTCTGACAACGGACTCTTGTATGTTATACGCAACGGGGGGAGTGATCATCAAATTGCCACGTCAAAGGTGGTAAACATCCATACTAAGAATGGAATCATAAAAGGTGTTTTTGGATGGCCTGCTATTCATACTCGTGACAAATCAAAAGAAGAACCGCCAAAACCTAATAACATTTTTATAGATGTAGGTGCAACAGACAAAGATGAAGTTCATGAAATGGGTATTCATATAGGGTGTGTCATCACCTACCCTGATGAATTTCATGTTCTTAATGGTGATAAATTTGTTTGTAGAGCTATAGACAATAGAGTTGGAGGGTTTATGATAGCAGAAGTTGCTAGACTTCTTCATGAAAACAAAAATAAACTTCCATTTGGACTCTATATCACAAACTCTGTACAAGAAGAGATTGGTTTACGAGGTGCACAAATGATCGCAGAGCGTATAAAACCTAATCTAGCGATTGTGACTGATGTGACTCACGATACAACCACTCCTATGATAGATCAGAAAGTACAAGGTGAGGCTGCTATCGGTAAAGGTCCCGTTGTTGCGTACGCTCCAGCTGTGCAACAAAAACTCAGAGATCGTATTACAGAAACTGCAGAGAAAAATAAAATTCCTTTTCAGCGTTCTGCTTTATCACGTGCTACAGGTACAGATACAGACGCCTTTGCTTATAGTAATAGTGGAGTCGCTTCGGCGTTAATCTCATTACCACTTCGTTATATGCATACGACTGTAGAAATGGTACATCGAGAGGATGTAGAAAATGTCATCAAATTAATTTACGAGACACTCTTGACGATTAAAGACGGAGAGACTTTTAGTTACTTTGAATAGTATGCTTTCGCGAAAGCGCACTCATAATTAATCTATAAAAGCACAAAAGATATCTCGTATGAGAATCTTTTGTGCTTTTTCAAATTAGAATCAACTTCTTTCTGAAAATTAATGGTTTCATAATATGGGCTTTAAAAAATTCAACTTATTTTTGGGCCAAACAAATGATAACAAAAAAATTAATTATGAAAAAAGTATTATCCTATTTTATGCTTGCTATGGTAATAGTGGCTTGTAGCACAGAAGAAAATACAGATAGCACTATAGAAGTTGCTAATATTGAGCTTGAAAATTACAAAGGAATATTCACAACTACAAGTGGTGACAACAGAGGAACACTTGATGTAACACTCTCTCAAGATGGACGTTCTGCTACTGCAGATCTTACACTTGCTACTGGTGAAGTGGTAAGTATTTTTACCGATCAAGTGTCTGATTCAGGGAACACAAAAGAAATCACATTTACATCTAATGAACTTTCTTTTACAATGACTACAGGTGTTGAAGAAGAAATATTAGAGATAAATACAGTTACTTTCAGAGGTGCTGAGAGTGCAATATTAGCTTCTAGAAATACAGAAAGAGCTCCCGTAAATCCTATAACAGGAACGTATGTATGTGATATGTGTCCAGCTCCTTTGGATAATATGTCTACACAAACATTCAACCTTATGCTTACAACAGCAGACGGAGATAGTTCGATTAGTACACAAACTACATTAGATACCACTATTTTTAATGGAATTGGTATGCAAAGTTCTTGTTCTCCAGTGGGAAGCCTTACTTCGTGTACAATTGCAAGTGGTGATGGTATGACAACTACTGGATATACTGCTGCTGGAGGACCCGTTACTTGGAGTGGTACGCATATCTTTAATAATGAGCCGACAAGTGTAGATGATTGTTCTGGAACTACAGGAACTTGGTCTTGGAACTCTCCTGTCTTAGGTGTTGTAGGAGGAAGTTTCACCAGTGATGCACTTTGTGAAGGTACACTAACAACATTATACTCAGAAGATTTCCAATCGTTTACAGGTGCTGGATTTAGCCCTATGCCAACGGCTGGACAATTAGATTCTAATATTATCATCGCAAATGGATTTTCAGGATCATTAAGCTACGGAGGAACACAAACAGCTGGTGATTATGCTAGAGGCACAAGTGCAGGAGGTGTTACCACTGGAGGTATTTATGCTTTTGATGTAAACGGTGCTGGAAATATTGGATTAGGGGTTCAGCCTGGAGGAAGTGATTTTACTCCTGGTGAATTTGATTTTAGAATTGAGAATACAACAAGTGAGACACTTGTGAATTTTATGATAAGCTATGATCTTTATGTAAATAACGATCAAGGTAGAGGTAACAGTTTGAATTTTTCATACTCTACAGACAATGTAAATTATACACAAGTATCTTCTCTTGATTACACTTCTCCTGATGCTTCTGATGCCTTAGGGTTTATAAATACAACAAGATCTGGTAGCTTTACTGCTACAGTTCCATCTGGATCATTTATCTATATTCGTTTTGAAGGAAATGATGTCTCTGGAAGTGGCTCTCGTGATGAGTTTGCTATTGACAACATCGTTTTAGAAGGAATCTAATATATATTGAATTTATCAAAAAGGGGAATTACCACAAGGTGATTCCCCTTTTTTGCGTTTAAGTAAGAACTTAATAGTAATTTCAACTTACTAGGCATATTTTTTGATGATCTAAGTCTATATCTAAAACTATGACTATGAAAAAAAATATCCTACTCCTTGCCTTCTCACTCATCCTTACGATGGGTACAATCATGGCGCAAAGTTATACAAGCGGAACCATCACTACTTCAAATAGTACTCAAAAAGGGCGTGTTCTCATTGATTATGAGAATCAGAAACTATTTTTAAAGAAAGATTTAAAAGTAAGCACGTATTCTTTTGATCAAGTAAACTCAGTTACGCTAGGCAATACTTTATTAACAAAAAAAGAATTTAACGGAACTCCTTATTATGTATCAAACATCACATCAGGAAAAGGAAATTTATACAAAATAAATACTTCACAATACCTTGTTGCTATAGAAAATGGAGAAAGTGTTGTTATTAATACAGCTACAAAATCCAGCAAAACCCCTGGCGTTCTTGCTGTTTTATTTAAAGACTGTAATAGTATAAGAGCTATTTTAAACAATGAAGATAATTTTAACGAAGCAGCGCTTCGTAATATAGTAAATGCATATAATTCTTGCGAATACAGTACCTATACTCCTACTGAGAAGGAAATAAAAAATGCCGCTACCTATAATACGGATCAAGCGAGTTTTTACGTAGGTTTCGGGACTGGACTTAATACTGTTAGTTTTTTTGATAGTAATGACACAGAAGCATTAATAGCTGCTCAAATACAAGCAGGCGTCATTGCGTCTCCTAGTTTTTTTGGATCGATTCAAGGGAATCTTTTTATCTCGCTAGAAGGAAGTGCTAGCTTTTCTGGAGAAAATAATTTTAATAATGCGGTAAGTCCAACAAGTTTTCGTGTAAATAGTTATAGAGCTCTTTTGGGACTTGAATATTTAATAAATAAAACAGGGAAAATTAAACCTTTTGCAGGAATTAGTATAGGGGTTACATCAGATTCCTTCAAGGGAGAAGTAGATGGATTCTCTTTTAACATCACTGGAGGCAATACCCTACTTGTTCCAAGAATTGGCGCACGGTTTCAACTACCTAATCAAAAACACATCGGAGTCACATTTTCTTACCTGTCGGAATATGAAAATAACCTATCGTTCCCAACAAATGATATTGTAATTCCTCTTATTGTAAACAATGAAAATTTCACATTTAGTGTGAGTTATTACTTTTAATAAATACCATTAAATAGTTATAATTAAAAAGACCATCACTAGTAATGGTCTTTTTAATTTTGAAAGCATTTTATTTACTCATTATAAATTGTATTTTTACCTTTTAAATTTCCTCAAATCTATATGGGCAAAATAATTGCTATCGCAAATCAAAAAGGAGGCGTCGGGAAGACTACGACTTCTGTAAATCTAGCAGCATCACTGGGTGTACTTGAAAAAAAAGTACTTCTTATCGATGCTGATCCTCAAGCCAATGCCACATCTGGACTAGGGATTGATGTTGACAGTGTCGAGATAGGAACCTACCAACTTCTAGAACACACCAATACTGCCGAAGAGGCTATCATTGGTACAAGTTCGCCTAATTTAGACATCATTCCTGCACATATAGACCTTGTTGCTATCGAGATAGAACTCGTTGATAAGGAGAAACGAGAGTATATGATGCAAAAAGCCATTGGTCATTTAAGAGATCGATATGATTATATATTAATAGATTGTGCGCCTTCTTTAGGACTACTCACTTTAAATGCGCTTACTGCTGCAGATTCTGTTATTATTCCCATACAATGTGAGTATTTTGCGTTAGAAGGTCTTGGAAAACTGTTAAATACTATTAAAAGTATCCAAAAAATACATAATGCAGACCTAGATATAGAAGGACTTTTACTAACTATGTATGATTCTAGATTGCGATTATCAAATCAGGTCGTAGAGGAAGTTCAAAAACATTTTAGTGAAATGGTGTTTGAAACCATTATACAACGTAATGTAAGATTAAGTGAAGCTCCAAGTTATGGAGAAAGCATCATCAACTATGATGCAGCAAGTAAAGGAGCTACAAATTATTTAAGCTTAGCACAGGAGCTTATTACCAAAAATAATAGCTAAATTATATGGCTAAAGCAACAAAAAAACAAGCACTTGGACGTGGACTTTCAGCTTTACTGAAAGACCCAGATAATGATATCAAAAGTGTAGACGATAAAAACGCAGATAAAGTTGTAGGAAATATTGTTGAGTTAGACCTTAAAGATATTGAAGTCAATCCTTTTCAACCGCGTACAAGTTTTAATGAAGAGGCTTTAAGAGAACTCGCTTCCTCTATACGCGAACTAGGTGTTATACAACCTATTACCGTACGTAAATTAAGTTTTAATAAATACCAGCTTGTTTCTGGAGAAAGACGTTTTAGAGCTTCAAAACTGATAGGTAATGAGACGATCCCATCGTATATACGTATAGCAAACGATCAAGAGAGTCTGGAAATGGCTCTGGTAGAAAATATTCAACGTCAGGATTTAGATCCAATAGAAATTGCTCTCTCCTATCAACGTCTTATTGATGAGATACAACTCACACAAGAAAAGATGAGTGAACGTGTAGGCAAGAATCGATCTACGATCGCCAATTATTTGCGTTTATTAAAACTAGACCCTATCGTTCAAACTGGGATGCGTGATGGTTTCTTATCTATGGGGCACGGGCGTGCGCTCATTAATATAGAAGATACCGGAGATCAATTAGATATTTATGAAAAAATCATTGCAGATAAATTATCTGTAAGACAAACAGAAGCTTTAGTTAAAAATTACCATACTACATCAGAAACACAGCTTCCAAAACAAGAAGATACTCCTGAATTTATTAAGAAAGGCAGTAAGGAATTTGCAGCGTATTTTGGAGCCAAAGTAGATGTCAAGGTATCTAAAAACGGACGAGGTAAAATTACCATTCCCTTTTCATCAGAAGAAGATTTTAATCGCATACAGAAATTAATCAAAAGTGCTACATAAAAAAAGCATACTCCTTTTAAGTTTTCTTTTGGTATACGCTTTCGCGAAAGCGCAATCAGAAGATATCATAGTTACAGAAGAGACTGATCTTAAGATTGATACACAACAAGATATTATTGACCCTTTAAGACCAGCTAGAGCTGCCTTTTATGCAGCGGCACTCCCAGGTTTAGGGCAAGCTTACAATAAAGATTATTGGAAATTACCGATCGTTTACGGAGCCTTAGGAACAGGTGTTTTTTTTGCTATTGACAGTGATAAAGAATTTAAACGCTACAGAAACGCCTTTAAAGATCGACTCGCAGGGCGTATTGATGAGTTTACAACCGTCAATGAAGATGGGACGACTACAGAAATATTTACAGATGATGGACTCATAGATGCACAAGATTTTTTTAGAAGACGTAAAGAGCTTGCTATTCTCCTCACCGCAGGAATGTACGTCCTCCAGATTCTTGAGGCAAATGTAGATGCACACTTATCACAATACAACGTAAGTGATGATTTGACTTTTGCTCCAGACATTCATACAGATGATTTAGGACAGGCATTTCGTTATGGGTTTAAACTTACCTATCATATAGACTAATGAAGATTGCACTTTTAGGATATGGAAAAATGGGACAAGCCATCAAGAAGATAGCGCAGGCACAAGGGCATGAGATTGTTGTAAAAAAAGATGACGAGATCCCTTTTAGTTTTCAAGGAGTTGATGTCGCCATTGACTTTAGTTTGCCTCATGTCGCAGTATCCCATATCACTCGCTGTTTTAATGAAGGGATTCCAGTGGTTTCTGGTACGACAGGATGGTTAGATCAATACGAAACTATGATCGCCTTGTGTAAAGAAAAAAATGGAAGTTTTATATATGCTTCCAATTTTAGTATTGGTGTCAACATTTTTTTTGAGATCAATAAAAAACTAGCACAGTACATGGCACCACATCCTAGTTATAAAGTAGCGATAGAAGAAATTCATCATACTCAAAAACTAGATGCTCCAAGCGGTACTGCTATTACCCTAGCTGAAGGCATTATAGATGCTGGCCAATATACGGATTGGAAAGAGACAGAGAATGCATCTTACATTATTGAAGATCATAGTATTCCTATTGTTTCAAAAAGAGAAGGTACTGTACCTGGCACTCATATTGTTACATATAAAAACGAAATAGACACCTTACATTTATATCACGAAGCGCATTCCAGATTAGGCTTTGCGCAAGGAGCTCTGGTCGCTGCATTGTGGCTTGTTGGAAAAAAAGGCGTTTTTTCTATGGCAGATGTATTAAATATTTCTTAATTGCGTAACATCAACAAATACGAAGACACTAACTACCCATAAATATAGGATATCATGACAATTACACAATGGTTTATTTTTTTCTTAGCCGTACAAGTCATTCATTTTTTAGGCACCTGGAAATTATATGTAAGAGCTGGAAGACAAGCTTGGGAGGCAGCAGTACCTATTTATAATGCGGTCATACTTATGAAAATCATTAATCGTCCTTGGTGGTGGACGATTTTACTTTTTGTACCAATTGTTAACTTAATTATGTTTCCAGTGGTGTGGACGGAAACAGCAAGAAGCTTTGGGTTTAATACCTATAAAGACACTGCGCTTGTTGTTTTAACGCTTGGATTGTATTTGTTTTACATTAACTACGCCACCGATGCTGCTCATATCAAAGAAAGAGACCTGAGTCCAAAAAGTACTAGTGGAGAATGGGTTAGTTCTATCCTTTTTGCTATTGTAGCAGCGACCATTGTACATACCTATTTTATGCAACCTTTTACAATACCTACTTCCTCTTTAGAAAAAACATTATTGGTAGGAGATTATTTGTTTGTCAGTAAGTTTCATTATGGAGCCAGAACACCAATGACGACTGTAGCAACGCCGATGCTTCACGATGCTATCCCTTTTACGGGAGCCAAATCATACGCATCTTCACCTGAACTACCTTATTTTAGACTTCCTGGTTTTCAAAAAATAAAGCGTAATGACATTGTTGTCTTTAGTTGGCCTGTAGATACATTAACTGTAATTACTGATACTTCGAGTGAGGCTATTTACAAACCTGTAGACAAGAAATCAAATTATGTAAAGCGTTGTGTTGGACTACCTGGAGATTCTCTAGAGGTCCGTGATGGGTATGTATATATTAACGGAGAGCGAAACGAACTTCCTGATAGAGCAAGACTGCAATTTAATTATAAAGTAATATCAAAAGAACTCTTAGTTAAACCTATTAAAGATGGAAGAGGGAACTTTACTTTTCCTACTGATTTCGCTTCTAGTAGATATGAAATATCTGATATCACATTAATTGCTCAAGAATCTCAACAAGGTCCTTATATCCATATTGTTAGTTTAAGTGATGCCTCTTTGAAAAAACTAGAAAACAATTCTTCTATAATTAGCATCAATAAAAACACCTTTGAAGGCGGAGAACAGGATTTATTTCCGCGTACAAAAGAAAATAATTGGAGCACACATAATTACGGTCCTATTTATATTCCTAAGGAAGGAACAACAGTAGCTATAACACAAGCTACCATTCCCTTTTACAAACGCATTATCGAAGTATATGAAGGCTCTGAAATGGGAATAGACAATACTATAGGAACAAACGGAACTGAAGTTACTTTAAATGGGAATCCAATTACAGAATATACGTTTAAGCAAGATTATTACTGGATGATGGGAGATAATCGTCATAATTCGCAAGATGCAAGAATGTGGGGATATACACCCTACACCCATGTTGTGGGAAAACCAGTTTTTGTATGGTTTAGTTTAGATCCCAATAAAAATGGATTTTTCAATCATATCCGTTGGGATCGTGTCTTTACAACCGTGGGTGGTGATGGAAAACTGACAAGTTATCGTTATCATTTCTTAGGACTAGTGATTTTATATTTTGGATTTAATTTCTTTAGAAAGAAAAAGAAACAGAAGAAAGCATAAAATACTATGAGCAAAAAAAAGAAAATACTATTAGGAATAGCAATTGTCTTTTTTGGCTTATTAATTTCTTATCAATTTGTTGGGTACAAAGGCTATTTAAAAGTGTATAATATCCCTACTACATCTTCATCACCAACTTTGGAGCCTGGGGATTATATTATAGTTTCCAATCTTGTCCCTGCACAAAGAAATGATTTTATTATTTTTAAAAGGCTTGATGAAAATTTTGGATTGGCAAATTATGTTTCTAGGATGATCGCAAAACAAGGAGACACATTATCTATAAAAAATG
This sequence comes from uncultured Dokdonia sp., assembly GCF_937910895.1. Taxonomy (GTDB): domain Bacteria; phylum Bacteroidota; class Bacteroidia; order Flavobacteriales; family Flavobacteriaceae; genus Dokdonia. The sequence goes on from NZ_CALEMI010000013.1 coordinate 10,972, forward strand.
GAACTGCTTATGTTAATGGGATAAACATAGACAAAGATATACGATTAAAGCATTCCTATATTATTAATGATAATCAATTAAAAAGTATACAACATATACTACTAAGTGATTATGATAACTATTATAGAATTGGAGAAAATAAAATAATGATACATTTAGAAGATTCCGTTGTAAAAAAATTTATTCCTGAAGCTACTTTAACTTATACTACAACCACAAAAGAGAATCAAAATAATGTACACGAGAGCTTTTCAAAAGATTGGAATTCATATAATTTTGGACCATTAATAATCTCAGGAAATAAGTTTTTTGTGATGGGAGATAATAGAGATAATACTCTGGATTCTAGATTTATTGGACTCATAGATCAAAATAATTATGTTGGTAATGCAATAAACGTACATTAATATTGAAAACGATACTCCTACATCCTGGCTATTGTATCCCTATCATACACTATGCGTGTATTGCTCAGGCAGATCATATCATATTTGAAGCCTTTGACAATTATCAGAAGCAATCGTATCGTTCACGAACAAAAATTGCAACCGCCAGCGGAACCTTACAATTAACCATCCCTATAAAGCATAGCCGCAATCCTGAGGGACATCAGCGCTATTTTGAGGTACAATTAGAAAATAAATTTCACTGGCAACGTGATCACTGGCGTTCTTTAAAAGTGGCGTATCAAACGTCTCCGTTTTTTGAATATTATGAAGACACGTTAGAACCTTTGTACACGACTGTCTATGATACATTGATTGATTTTAATTTGGCTTTTCAAGAAATTATTATGGACTGTTTGCAATTAGAAAAGGAGATTACATATACTAAAGAGTATTTTAGGAATCCCAAACCTCCTATCAAAAACTTGCGCCATCTTATTACTTCAAAGAAAGAACCAGATTATAAACTTCCAGAATACCATCAGTTATTTCATGACAAGCATGGATATCTTCCTAATCTATCTATTCTGGATTTATTATTTAATGAAGGGCCAAATGCACTATCCTATTTAGAACAAGTAGATCTATCGGAAGTAATTGTTTAAGAATATTTAGAACTTAAAATTCTTATTGATGACACTTTCGATAGGAAGATGATCAGATAGTTTGATGTCGTGATTTTTGAATTGAAGAATTTCAAATTTTGGATCGGCTAGTATAAAATCTATACGCAAGGGTATAAAATCAAATGTAAAGGTACGTCCAGTACCTGACCCAACTTCCTTATAAGCATCCTGTTTATCTCCTTTTATTTTACGATACATATAAGATGTAGGACTATTATTAAAATCTCCTGCAAGAATGACAGGATAAGGTGAATTCTTCTCACTATCCAAATACTTCATCAATTGCTCTTCTTGTTTTTTAAAAGCTTCTCCCATTCTCCCCAATAAACGTTTAGAATCTTCATTCTTAAGCGTATTTAATTTTGAAGACACTCGTAACGATTGGAAGTGGACATTATAAACACGTATCGTATCACTTTTGATCACAAGATCTGCATAAATTGCATTATTTCCTGTCTTCTCAAAATCTAACGAACCCGTATGTATGATAGGATATTTTGAATAAATAATTTGCCCAAACTTCTTCGAACGCTCACTCATCTTTTTATATTGATAAGGAAACTGTTCTGCAGATAATGAAAATGAGGGATGATATTCTTGTAGACAAACAACATCAGGATTCCTATCGGCTATAAACTCTAAAATACGATCACCTATATTCTCTTCTTTAGACCAACCATTAATATTAAAGGAGCGTACATTATAGCTTATTAATTTTAATCCATCCTTCTGAGTCATATCTGTATTACTACCAAAACTATATAAAGAACCTATATGACCTATCCCTATAATGAGTACAAAAGCCGAAAGAAATAACTGTCGTTTTCTTCTCAAAATCCAGTAGATGAGAAAAATTGTGTTGATTACAAGTAGTACAGGTAATAAAAGACTTAATACAGAAAGTCTTGGAAATATATGTGGCGGTATATAGGGTAACACGTACCCAAAAACTAGGAGAATGGCAAACACACTATTTATAAAAAAAATAGCTTTTCCAAAAAAGGAGAGTCCTTTCATTAATTATCTTTTCCAGCTTTAAATAAGAAGTCCTTTTCTGCTTTAGAAAGACTATCATATCCACTCTTGCTTATTTTATCAAGAATGGCATCTATTTGTTGCTGTTGATCACTTTTAGTAACGGAACTTTGTTTCGTTTTCGTACTTTTTGTAGGTGCCTTTTTTGTGGTACGGTGTACGGTACGCATTTTTGATTTTTTCTGTTTAGGTTTTGAAGAAAACCAACCAGCTACAATATCCATGATTTTTTCAAACCAAAGACCTATATCATTCCCTTTGGCAAGTTGTACTGCATATAGATATCCAAAAGCAGCCCCTCCTAAATGTGATATGAGTCCGCCCGCATTGTCAGAAGAGTCAAGCGTTAACAAATCTCTCAACACCACAAAAGCTGCAATATGCCAGAGTTTTAAATTAAACATAAAAACGCGGATAGGCGTATTCGGACTATAGGTAGCTATAAAAATAATAATTGCATTTACTGCTGCAGACGCTCCTAAAAGGACACTATTTCCCTTAAAGGCAGGTAGCAAATGATACACCAACACAAAGAGGAGTCCACCAAAAACACCTCCAAGCAAGTAAATAGTTAGAAATCGTTTTTCTGTAAATAAGTTTAAAATAAACTTAGAAAACACATACAGGAATAGCATATTAAAAAGAATATGCATGAAACCGCTATGTAAGAAAGCATACGTAATGAAAGACCAGGGTTGCTGTAGTAATCGTACAAAATCTGTAGGAAGCACAAAATACTTTGTAAATACACTATTATCTACTTGGATCATCCAAGGTAAAATATTGAATAGTATAAACACCGCAACATTAATCACGATAAGCTTTATCGCAATATTTGCTGTTTTAAATTGATATGAAAGTGAATTTGCCGCCATGATTAATACCAACGTTTATCGTTAAAACTATTTTTTTTCCAGTAATACATCATGATAAATCCAAACAACGCCCCTCCAAGATGTGCCCAATTTGCTATGTTCTGACCAAAAATTGAAAATCCAGTAAGTCCCGAAAATAAATCCAACAGAATCAATGCGGGTATAAAATACTTTGCTTTTATAGGAACAGGAATAAACAACAACCCTAAAGCTGCATTAGGATACATCATCCCAAACCCTACTAAAATTCCATAAAGAGCCCCAGAAGCTCCTACAGCACTAGTAACATAACTAGATATCATAGGCTTGATATGTTCTCCATCAAATCCCTGAGGTATATCTACTTGATATCTACCAAGGCTTCTAATCTGACTTTCAGCATCTTCTAATAAATTAAAAATTTGGCTTTCATTCCATCCTGCTTCTACTAAAGCTGTAAAACCCGATTGAAAATGATAATAATTAACTAGTGTATGTATCAAAGCAGCCCCTAAACCTGCTGAGAAATAAAAAAATATAAACTTTTTCTGACCTATTGATTGCTCAACCGCGCTTCCAAACATCCAAAGACCGTACATATTAAATATAATATGCATAGGACTTCCTAAATCATGCATAAACATGTGCGTAAGCGGTTGCCATATTTGAAAAGAAGGATGCTCCACAAACCACAATGCAAATAATTGCATCGCAGGTCCGGGTGTGAGTATAAATTGAGACCCCAAATAAAAGATCACATTTATAATCAATAGCACCTTCACTGTATCTGTAATTTTTCCCATTTTCTGTTACTTAAATTTTCTATCTAACTCCTCTGCATTCATGGTAATAAATGTAGTGCGATTATCTGGAGAAACACTCGGTTCTTTACACGCAAATAAACTATTTACTAAATGTTCTCTAGAAACGCCATCTAATGTCTCTCCTGCCTTGACCGCCATACTCTTTGCCATACTTTTTGCCAACGTATCTGTCTGACTGAATCCCGTATCTGGCACTTCATTTTCCAAATCACTTAAAAGCTGTTCCATCACAATTGGCACTTCAGACTCTGATAAAGAAGTAGGAATTCCCGTGATTTCCAACGTTTCATTAGCCACTTTTCCAAAAACAAATCCTGTATTTTCTAATCCTTCTTTGAGTTGCACTAACAATCCTAACTCCGATGAAGTATAATTGAGCACTAGCGGAAACAATAACTGCTGACTCACAGACTCCTTTACTGTAATATTCCGCAGGAGTTCTTCATACAAAATACGTTGATGCGCTCGGTGTTGATCTATAATGACCATCCCACTTTTAATCGTACTGATGATGTATTTATTATTTAACTGATAGGTGGATGATTCCGCTTTCGCGAAAGCGTACCCAGCCTCTTTCTGAAACAAGTCACCTGTCACCTCCTCACTTTCATACGTAACATTACTACCACCCTCTGAAGGCACTGTTTTTAAACCTTCATACATGTGCTCCCATCCTTCAACCGGTGGTTTTGTATAGGTAGGCATCGATGCTCCTTTTTTAGGAGGAGGCACATTCTCAAAAGGATTAAAATTACGATCTACCTCTACCTTAGGCGTATGAGCATACTTATCTTTGTATGAGTATGGAGTATCTAGATTGGCATCTCTATCAAAATCCAACACAGGCGCAATATTAAATTGTCCTAAACTATGCTTTATGGTACTACGCAAAATCGCATACAGCGAATGCTCATCATCAAACTTTATCTCCGTTTTTGTAGGATGAATGTTTATATCTATCGTACTCGGATCTACCGTCAGATATAAAAAATAGCTTGCTCTTGCTCTATCGGGAAGTAATCCCTCAAAAGCAGCACTTACGGCATGATTGAGATATGGATTTTTTATAAACCGATCGTTGACAAAAAAGAATTGATCTCCTCTCGTTTTTTTAGAAAACTCAGGCTTGACAACAAATCCTTGAATGGTAACAATATCAGTTTCCTCAGTGACGGGAACTAATTTTTCCTTCGTTTTCCCACCAAAAATTCCAACAATACGTTGTTTTAGATTTCCGCTAGGCAATTGAAAAACTTCCCCTTCATTATGAAACATCGCAAATTGTATTTGCGGATGTGCCAATGCCACTCGATGGAACTCATCTATAATATGACGAAGTTCCACATTATTCGATTTTAAAAAGTTACGACGTGCGGGAATATTAAAAAATAAGTTTTTGACGGCTAGTGAAGTTCCTGTAAGTGTTGCGCAAGGTTCCTGCGTAATGATTCGACTTCCTTCAATTTCAATATGAGTTCCTACCTCCTGATCCTGTACACGAGTTTTCAAATCTACGTGAGCAACAGCAGCAATAGATGCTAGAGCTTCTCCTCTAAATCCTTTTGTATTCAGGTTAAAAAGATCTGCCGCCGATGTGATTTTGGAAGTAGCATGACGCTCAAAACTCATCCGAGCATCTGTTTCACTCATCCCCTTTCCGTTATCTATGATTTGGATCAGTGTTTTGCCAGCGTCTTTTACGATTAATTTGATGGATGTCGCCCCTGCGTCAATTGCATTTTCCAGAAGTTCTTTTACAACAGATGCAGGTCGTTGCACAACCTCTCCAGCAGCAATTTGATTTGCCACATGATCTGGTAAAAGCTTAATAATGTCTGCCATCTAGTTTCCTAAAATATGGATAAATCAAAATCTATAATCCATAAAAATATAAACGCAAGTATTGCTACGATGATTAATATGGTGCTGTTAAACTCAATATTACCTCTCGTTCTTGAAGATTTTCGTGCGTCTTTCCAATGAGACCCAAAGTCATTTTTGTTATAAGACTCTGTATAGGCATCGATCTTAGTCGTATACTTAGATTCATCTACATCTTCTTTTCCATTATAATAACGAGGAGTATAGTTAAACCTATTATTGGTTTTTAGTTTTTTTATTATCGTAAACTTTATTGGTCCCATAACGCACTTGATATTAGTTCAAATATACGTTTTTTACAGGCAAAAAGCATGCCTATTTAACAGTTTGAAAACGTAGCATTGGGAAAATATAAAGAGGTAAGAAAGATTTCTATGATCTATTCTAAAATTTAGAATCCTTTTTGAGTTGTGCCATTTTGATAGCAGCAATCGCAGCCTCAGTTCCTTTATTCCCGTGTTTACCTCCACTCCGGTCAATAGATTGCTGGAGGGTATTGTCTGTAAGTACACAAAAGATGACAGGGATTTCGCCTGTAAGATTCAATTCTTTGATTCCTTGTGTGACGCCTTGACATACAAAATCAAAATGTTTGGTCTCTCCTTGAATCACTGTGCCTATGGCAATAACGGCGTCTAGCATATCATAAGATGCTGTCATACGCTTACAACCATAAATAAGTTCAAAAGCTCCAGGAACATTCCAACGCACAATATTATCATTGATGGCTCCACAGTCTTTAAGCGCATCAAAAGCACCTTGAAAAAGTCCTTCTGTTATTTGACCATTCCATTCAGAAACAACAATCCCAAACCGAAAATCTTTCGCGTTTGGGATGGTGGTTTTATCATAAGCCGAAAGGTTTGTTCCTTCTGTAGCCATACTGATTGTATTTTAAAATTTCAATAATGAGATATGCACCTCTTATTGAAAACTAGTTTCCTGCTTGTGCTCTTCCTATATACAAATCTACCTGACTCGCATAATCAGAGTCTCCAAACTCATCTTTAATACGGGTAAGATACTCTACGGCAACATCATTTTTACCTAAATCTAAGGCAGCAACTGCCGCTTTGAATAAGAAACGAGGAGTTGTAAAGTCGTTTGTATTTAATTTGAACGCTTGCTCATAATATCCTAATGCTTGGTCTGCTTGGTCTAATTGCATAAATGCATCTCCAATTGCTCCTTTTGCAAGAGGCGCAAGCATCATATCATCAGAAGAAAAATCTTCTAGGTGACTGATCGCATTTTTGTAGTCTTTAATCTCTAAGTAAGACATTCCTGCATAGTAGTGTGCAAGGTTTGCAGAAGGTGTACCACTGTACTTGTCTGCAACCTCTAGTAAACCATATTTCCCTTGAGATCCATTTAATGCGACTAGATATAAAGAATCCTTTACATTCGTATTGGTAGTTTCAAGTGCTGTTGTAAAACTTTCTTGTGGATGCGCAAGCTCATTAGCAGCTTCTGCGATTTTAGGTTCTTTGATAAATTTACCATAAGCGATATATCCCAAAGCAATTACAAGAATTCCTACAATTACTCCAAAAATAGCTTTCTGGTTCTTCTCTACCCATTCTTCGGTTTTAGAAGCTCCTTCGTCAAGAGAGGCAAATACTTCGGCTGTAGTACTGTCTTCTATTTCTTCAACTTCTTTTTCAACCTTAGTTTTGGGCTTATAACCCCTTTTGTTATACGTTGCCATATAGATATTTTGTTAGTGGCGCAAAAATATAATTTTTATTGAATTTTGAAAGGGAAATTATTCCTTATTTTTCGATAATTTGCAAACCATTTCTGAGAAGTTATACGCTTTCGCGAAAGCGTACCTATGACAAACCCTATGATTTTAAAATCTCTATCCTTAATTAACTATAAAAACTTTGACTCAAAAGCCTTTGAATTTGATGCAAAAATCAACTGTTTTGTGGGAAATAATGGTGTTGGAAAAACCAATATTTTAGACGCTATTTATCACTTATCCTTTGGGAAGAGTTATTTTAATCCTGTCACCAGTCAAAACATTAATCACAACGCCGACTTCTTTGTCATAGATGGAGTTTACGACAAAAATGATCGTCAAGAAAAAGTGGTGATCAGTGCTAAAAAAGGACAAAAAAAAGTCATCAAACGCAATGCAAAAGCCTACGAGCGTTTTGCAGATCACATCGGTTTTTTACCGCTTGTCATTATCTCTCCTGCAGATCGAGATCTGATTACAGAAGGAAGTGATATGCGTCGTAAATTTATAGACGGAGTGATCTCCCAAAGTGACAAAAAGTATCTGTCAAATTTACTGTCATATACCAAAGTAATTAGCCAGCGAAATGCGTTATTAAAGTATTTTTCGGCAAATAACACCTTTGATAAAGACACTTTGAGTGTCTATAATGAGCAATTGGTCACCTATGGACAGCCTATTTTTGAAAAAAGAACCGAGTTTTTGACTCATTTTGAACCTATTTTTCAGGAACAGTACAAAGCGATAAGTGGCGGTACAGAGAAGGTCTCTCTTATGTATCAAAGTGCCTTACACGAGATGCCATTAGCACATTTACTTACCAATGCGTTGGCTAAAGATCGGATGTTGCAATATACCAGTGTAGGCATACACAAAGACGACTTAGCCTTTGAAATAGATGGATATCCCGTTAAAAAATTTGGGTCACAGGGGCAACAAAAAACATATCTTATCGCCTTAAAACTAGCGCAATTTAATTTTATTAAAAAGGAAAGTGGCGTGAGTCCTATATTATTACTTGATGATATTTTTGACAAGCTCGATGAAAATAGAGTGACACATATTATACAGCTGGTAAATACAAATAACTTTGGTCAACTTTTCATTAGTGACACACATCCCAAGCGAACAGAAGCCGTGGTTAAAAAAATTCATCAGAGTTATGAATTATTTCACTTAGGTAATCCCGAGTAATCTCTTCTTTTTTGCGTACTTTGCTATGTTATTATGAAATACCTACGCCTTATATATATTCTTATGGCTACAAGCCTTGTTTCTTGTACCCAAACCCCTGATGAGCAGCTCACGTATCTTGAAGGATATTGGGAAATTGCAGAAGTAGCCACCCCTGATGGTAGTAAAAAAACATATTCTTTGAGTCAAAATGTTGATTTCTTTGAGATTCAGGATAACCTGAAAGGAGTTCGTAAAAAGGTACAACCCGATATTGGTGGTCATTTTACAACCTCGCAATCATCAGAAAATATTGATATAGAAATTAATGACAACACCCTCGTATTAAAATATACAACAGCCTTTGATAGTTGGAAAGAAACCGTTATTGAAGCTTCAAAAGATCAACTGATTCTTCTCAACGAGAATGGTACGACCTATACGTATAGAAGATATGAACCTATACTCTTTTCAAAATGACAAAGCGCCATACAGACCCTATATCGATAAGTGATGCCTTAGGGGAATTTGTCACTAAAAACAAACTCCAAAAAGGCATTGACAAACTAGATGTTGAAAGTGCTTGGTTTGCGCTCAATCCAGCGTTTAAAACCTACACCATTTCTGTTCGCTTAGAAAGAGATACACTTCTAGTGAATTTAAGTTCTTCTGTATTCAGAGAAGAATTAAGTTACGGGAAAGAAAAAATCTTGGAACGTCTTAATGAAGAATTACGAAGAGATATTGTTAAGAAATTGATATTACGATAAATAACATCACTAGACGGTAGTTGTTTTTAGAAATGCGTATATTTTAGAACGTCTTAATGAAGAATTAAGAAGAGACGTTGTCAAGAAACTGGTTTTAAAATAGATAACATCATTGGACATAATAAATTTCCACAAAACCTTGGGAAAGAAAAAAAACTTAAATGGATTACCAAATTCTCTGACTCAAAGGTATTTCAGCACTTTATTCTATTACAGCAAAGCATACATGTCTGATTGGATTTTAAATGCAGCTTCTGAAATCAAAATATCTGAATTGGTGATTGACTTAATGAATGAAACTATTGAACCAAAAGAAATGGAAATAAAACCAATTCTAGCTTATTTACCAAGGTTAAAGGAAACAATTTACCTAACTCTGGAAAATGAGAATTTTGAATCTGATTTTATAAATAGTGGAATTTTTAAAATAGAACTTTCGAAAAAATATAATTTTTTGAACTGCACAGCGATTTTGACCGATAAAGAAGGAAAAGAATATATTGGAAAAACGTACACAGAATTTTCTTATGAAAAGAAATTTAAAGTTTTTAAACCAAATATAATTGAACGAATAAAAAATATGCTCTAAAATTCAGAAAAATAATGGATGAATTTCTAACTTAATCAGATACGATAAACCTCCAATTATTCTTATGAAAATACATATTATTAATTGCTTTAAAACGAAAAAATGCGCTATCCTTTGCAGATAGCGCATTTTTTAGTAATATATCTAAAAGTATTAAAACTGCTCTCTTCCTGAAAAATGGAAAGCACCTTCAATCGCTGCATTTTCATCACTATCACTTCCGTGAACAGCGTTTTCACCTACAGATGTTGCATATAATGCTCTGATCGTACCTTCGGCTGCATCTGCTGGGTTTGTAGCTCCTATTAACGTACGGAAATCTGCTACGGCATTTTCTTTTTCAAGAATCGCTGCAACTATAGGTCCACGTGTCATAAATTCTACAAGCTCTCCAAAAAATGGACGCTCATTGTGTACTGCATAAAAAGCTTCGGCATCTGCCTTTGTCATTTGTGTAAGCTTCATTGCTACAATCCGGAAACCGCTTGCCGTAATTTTTTCTAAAATTGCTCCGATGTGTCCGTTTTCTACGCCATCAGGCTTAATCATTGTAAATGTTCTATTTGTTGCCATAGTCTTCTTGTAATTCTCACAGAAGTGAGCATCTTTTGTATTAAATAAAATAATTCTTTTTTATGCTTTCGCGAAAGCGTATCGCCTCCCCTCAAATTTTGTGCAAAAATAGTGCTTTTCTACATTATGCAAAGGGTAAGGTTTGTCAAATTCTATTTCATCCATCCATTTTGTAAATAATTAGGCATCTTTAGGATACATCATATTCATAAATTGTATCTTCGCAAACTATGAATTCGAATGATATTAAGACGGTAAAGACGTTACTTGAAACATCAAAATCTATTGTTATTGTACCCCATAAAAATCCTGATGGTGATGCCATGGGAAGTACGCTAGCACTATGTAAATATCTCAATAGTAAAGGACATACAGCTACGGTAATTGCTCCCAATGAATATCCGCATTTTTTAAAATGGCTTCCTGGTCATGAGGATGTAATTATCTATAACGCCACTACTCAAAAAGCGATTGAAAAAATTGAAAATGCTGATCTTATCTTTACTTTGGATTTTAATCATCTATCAAGAACAGGGGATCTGGAAAAAGTTCTTGCGACTGCCACCGCCGAATTTATCATGATAGATCACCATCAACAGCCTGCTGATTATGCTGTGGTTACCTATAGTGATACACGTATGAGTAGTACGTGCGAAATGGTCTATCATTTTATAGATGCATTGCAAGAAACTGCTCATATTGACGCCGATATGGCTTCGTGTTTATACACAGGTATTATGACAGATACAGGATCCTTTAGGTTTCCTTCTACAACGGCAGTAACCCACGAGGTCATTGCAAAGCTTATAGCTGCTGGTGCCGATAATGCGAATATTCATCGTCATATATATGATACCAATAGTTATACGAAATTACAATTATTAGGAGTTGCTTTAAAAAATCTTAAAATTCTTCCAGAATATAAAACAGCATATATCACATTATCTCAAAAAGAGCTAGACGATCACAATTTTCAAAAAGGAGATACCGAAGGTTTTGTAAATTATGGCTTGTCTTTAGAAGGAATTATTTTTGCTATTATTTTTATAGAAAATAAATCGGAAGGGATTATAAAGATGTCTTTGCGATCTATAGGAGATTTTTCTGTAAACGAGTTTGCTCGCACACATTATGAAGGTGGTGGGCATACCAATGCCGCGGGAGGAAAAAGTGACCTTTCATTAGAAGATACCATCACTCAATTTATTAGTATATTACCGCGTTATAAAGACAAATTATAACTAATGAAAAAAGGAATTATTGCAATAGTATGTCTACTATGCCTTTTGGCTTGTCAAAATCCAGAAGCTAGATGGTATGTTTCTAAAAAATCAGGATCTTATATTTCTGAGTCTGTACAGCGAAATAAAGAACTGATCTCAGAAGAAGAAGTTTTTATAAAAAAACTTATTGAACAAGATACAACAAATACCTACCTAAATTCTGAAAATGGGTTTTGGTATCGGTATATAACTCAAGACACCCTTACTACAAAAACACCTGTAAAAGGAGATATTGTCAATTTTACGTATGATTTACAAACATTGTCAGGTACTACCATTCTTTCTAAGGAAGCGATAGGAGTACAAGCCATGAAGATAGACCAAAGTAATCAAGAACTTATTTCTGGAATACGTGACGGTCTTAAGATTTTAAAAGAAGGAGAAACCATTACATTTTTATTTCCTTCGCACAAAGCATACGGATATTATGGTTTTGAAGATAAAATAGGAAGTAATCTTCCCATTCGATCTACAGTAAGCTTACTAAAAATAGAAGAAGATAATCAACCCGAATAATTAATACATTTTAACCCATGAAAAAAACACACATGTTACTTATTGTTGCTTTATTATCATTACTCTCTTGTAATGATAAATACCCAGATTTAAAAGATGGCATCTATGCCGAGTTTATAACAGACAAAGGAACTATTGTTGCCGAGTTATACTATGAAGATGCTCCTGCGACAGTGGCAAACTTTGTTGCATTAGCAGAAGGTACACACCCAATGGTGGATAGTATATATGCTAACAAGCCTTATTATAATGGTTTAAAATTTCATAGAGTTATGAAAGACTTTATGATCCAAGGAGGAGATCCGCTTGGTACGGGAACTGGAGGTCCAGGCTATAAATTTCATGATGAATTATCACCTACAAGAAGACATGATACTGTTGGTATTCTTTCTATGGCTAATTCTGGAGCGGATACAAACGGAAGCCAGTTTTTTATCACACATAAAGCAACACCACATCTAGATGGTTTTGATCAAAATGGAGGTAGAAAAAACTGTAGCGGAAGACGTGTAAGTTGCCACACTGTATGGGGGAAAACAGTGATTGGTTTTGACGTTATAGATGCCATTACAGATGTAGAAATGACACAAGGAACAACAGCTCCAAAAGTAGATGTTATTATGCAACAAGTAAACGTGATCCGTATTGGTAAAGCTGCCAAAAACTTTGATGCGCCTGCTACGTTTGCTAGAGAGTTAGATAAACATGCCAATAGATTTTCTGAGTTTAAAAATAAATTCAATGAAAAGGAAGCAAAAGCAGAGACACTTCCTAGCGGACTTAAAATACACTGGGACAAAAAAGGAGAAGGTCAAAAACCTACTGTAGGAGACTCTGTAAATGTGAATTATGCTGGATTCTTTGCTGAAAGTGGGGAGTTATTTGACACAAGCATTGAAGAAGTTGCTAAAAGTCAAGATAAATTTGATCAACGTCGTAAAGATGCTATTGGATATAATCCATTAGGAACACTTTATGGACCTGACGCTGGACTTGTCGCTGGATTTAAAGAAGGATTACAGCTTATGAGCATTGGAGATAAAATGACCTTGTTTATTCCTTCTCATTTAGGATACGGTCCTTCAGGATATCCTGGTGCTATTCCACCAAATGCAGACCTTGTTTTTGAAGTAGAACTTGTAAGCGTTAGAGAACCTCAAGAGTAGTTATCCTTGTACTTTACACATAAAAAAAATGCTAGAGAAATCTCTAGCATTTTTTTATGAAATGATATCTCTATTTATTTCACAGGAATATCTTTTAAAATTTCCAAAACAAAATTCCAATATTTCTTCGCAGAAGAGATACTTGCCCGTTCGTCTGGAGAATGTGCTCCTTTAATGGTAGGACCAAAAGAAATCATATCCATATCTGGATAATTCTGTCCTAAAATTCCACATTCTAAACCTGCATGGCATGCAGCCACATTGGGTGCTGTTTTATTAATTTGTTGGTACTTATCTATAAGCACTTGAAGAATTGGACTTTTCATATTAGGAGCCCATCCTGGATAATCTCCAGATAACTCCACGTCACAACCTGTTAATTCAAACGTAGCTCTAAGTGCATTGGCAAGGTCTATTTTAGTACTCTCTACAGAAGATCGTGTAAGACAGCCTACTTTAATAGTTCCTTCTTTCACAATCACACGTGCTATGTTATTAGACGTTTCTACTAAGTCTTCAATCTCTGGACTCATACGATATACACCATTATGTGCCGCATACAATGTTTTAGTCAATCCTTCTTGAACCCCCAACTCCATTACTTTTTCAGGAAGTTCCGTTTGAGAGAGTATCATCTCAAGATTTGGTTCTAGTGTTTCAAATTCTTTTTGTATGGTTTTTGCTAGTGCATCAAATTCAAACTCAAAAGCATCCTTTTGTATCGTATCCACTACTATCGTAGCAACACTTTCTCTAGGAATAGCATTACGCAAACTACCGCCATCAATATTGGCAATTTGTAATCCAAAATTCTCAAATCCGTTATATAATAAACGGTTCATTAATTTATTGGCATTCCCCAAGCCTTTATGAATATCCATTCCTGAGTGTCCTCCCTGAAGACCTCTTACGGTAATGGTATAGGCTGTTTTACCATCGGCTACAGCTTCTTCGATATATGATCTCGTTGCAGTAACATCGACACCTCCTGCGCACCCTACACCTATTTCATCATCTTCTTCTGTATCCAGATTCAAAAGAATATCGCCTTTTAAGACACCTCCTTTTAAACCCATAGCACCTGTCATACCTGTTTCTTCATCTATGGTAAATAAGGCTTCAATAGCTGGATGTTCAATCGTCGTACTCTCTAGTACTGCCATAATGGTGGCAACACCCAAACCATTATCGGCTCCTAACGTAGTCCCTTTTGCCCGTACCCAATCACCATCAATATACATGTCTATCCCTTGTGTATCAAAATCGAATGTCGTGTCTGAATTCTTTTGATGTACCATATCAAGGTGCGATTGCATCACCACCATTTTACGGTTCTCCATGCCTGAGGTTGCAGGTTTGCGTATAATGACGTTTCCAACTTCGTCTTCGATGGTTTCTAGATTAAGGTTATTTCCAAAATCTTTCATAAACTGTATCACACGTTCTTCTTTTTTTGAAGGACGTGGTACGGCATTAAGATCTGCAAATTTATTCCAGAGCGCTTTAGGTTCTAGTGCTCTTATATCTGGGTTGGTCATAAAAGTGTCTTTTTTGCAAAGATACTTTCTAAAGTCAGAATAGTTATTCCTTTTTGATAGAATCTCTGTTTTTATCAGGAAAGAGTACTGATAGTAAAACATACAACACAATCAACAGTGGAATTGCTAAATAGTGTAAGAAAATAAGAAGCATGATACTGGCTAAAAGAAAGAAATAGCGAACTTTATTTTTTGCAAAATCCCATGTTTTAAACTTGAGTGCAAACAAATGGATTTCTGCGTTAAGCATATAGCTACTTCCTATAGCAATAGCTAGTAAAGCATAGGGATTGGTGAATACCGCTTTCGCGAAAGCGTACTCTCCATACATCAAAATCAAAGGAATGCTGATGATAAAAAGGGTATTTGCTGGTGTAGGTAATCCAATGAATGAATTGGTCTGACGGTCATCTACATTAAACTTTGCAAGACGATAGGCAGACGCTAGCGTAATGATAAATCCTATGTATGCGATATTAAAATGATATGCTTCTAGAGAAGCTCCCCATGGAATATCTGTTGCACCAATTAATAACTGATACATCACAATACCAGGCACTACGCCACTCGTAACCATATCTGCCAAGGAGTCTAATTGCAATCCTACTTCGCTTTGGACATTGAAAAGGCGCGCAAAAAAACCATCAAAAAAATCAAAAAAGATTCCCAACGCTACAAAAAACGCGACGTACTCCATTTGATCTTGTACAGCAAATAAAACGGCGATACAGCCACTTAAAAGGTTCCCCATAGTGAGGGCATTAGGTATATATTTTTTAAGTCTCATCATTAGTATTTGTGTAAAAATAGAAAAGAAAATGAATTATGTAATTATATATGCAATATCTCCATTAAAATAAAGTTTAGAATATGTAATAAAAAGGGGATATTTGCCCCGTAATTACTGCTTTTGAAAAAGATACTTCCCATAATTTTTATACTACTTACTCTATCCGTAAGTGCGCAAGCTGTGCGTAAGTACTCTAACGAGTTCTTAAACATAGGAGTAGATGCGGCTGCCTTAGGAATGAGTAATGCTGTTGTGGCAAGTACAAGCGATGTTAATTCTGGATATTGGAATCCAGCTGGACTTGTACACCTAGAAGACAACCAAGTCTCTATTATGCACGCATCCTATTTTGCAAACATTGCCAACTATGATTATGTGGCTTTTGCAAAACCTCTTGATGACAAAAGCGCTGTAGGGATTTCTATTATTCGGTTTGGTGTAGATGATATTTTGAATACCACACAACTTATAGATGCCGAAGGGAATATTGATTTTAATCGAATTAGTTTATTCTCTACCGCAGACTGGGCAGTTACATTTTCTTATGCGCGAGAGCTTCCTTTAGATGGTCTAAATATAGGTGCTAATGCAAAAGTAGTTCGTCGTGTTATTGGTGATTTTGCAAATAGCTGGGGTTTTGGTATTGATATTGGATTACAATGGCAAAAGGGAAATTGGAATTTTGGATTGATGGCTCGTGATATTACAACAACTGTTAATGCATGGAGTATTGATGAAGAACAGTTTGCTACCATTAGTGATGCCGTAGAAGGTCAAAATCAAGAACTTCCTGAGAGCACAGAGATTACCATCCCAAAATTACAATTAGGCTTTGGAAGAACATGGGTACATCATTATGATTATAGTTTTAAAGCAGAAATAGATCTTAACGTTCGTTTTGCTCAAACAAATGATATTATATCAACAGCAACAGCAAGTGTGACACCTGCATTTGGCTTTGAATTTGGGTATTCCGAACTTGTTTATGTACGAGCGGGGGTAGGAAACTTTCAAGAAATTACGCAGTTAGATAATTCTACCTCTGTAGGTTTTCAGCCTAATATTGGTGTTGGTTTTAAATATAAAGGCATCCACGTTGACTATGCGCTTACCGACATAGGTGATCAAAGTGCTGCCATTTATTCTAATGTTTTTTCCTTAAAATTAGATTGGGAGCTTTTTAGGTAATTTCTTTTTACAACTATTAGCTATTTTTATTCAAAACACGAGAACTTATTATTTTCTTTCTAAACACACTTGAACTATCTGTAAAATGGATAATCAATTCTCATTTCATACGTACTAAAATGAATCTAATCAATGATAGTTACAACTTTTACCCAAAGCTAAAACCACAAAAAACTATAGGAAAGTATTTCTTACCTCTTTGATCCATAATCTACATTAGATTTACAGATGTAACTTGCTATTCTTTCGCTTAAAGCGAAAAGGAACAATGGACTTTTGTCATTATTTCAGTATATAAACACGAGGCAACACACGTATAGCTATTTAACCATAAAATGATTCTCATAAAAAAACCTCCGAGCATTTTGCTCGGAGGTTTTTGTTTCTAAATCTATATTGAATCTTATCTTTTCAGTGTAAAATGT
>NZ_CALEMI010000014.1 GCF_937910895.1 uncultured Dokdonia sp.
CAGAATTCAAATTCATTCCTAGAGCAGCTTAGAAAAACTTATATTTAGAAAAATATTGGCAGTTTTGAGACAGACTGACGTTGCAAGCCATAAAGAATAAGAGATGTCCAAAAAGATATTTAGACTTCATACGAGTAAGGTTGAAAATGATTGGTTTACATCATCAATTCAGCCAGCACATTTTGACGTGTTTGGTGAAAAAATTGAATCAAAACCACGATTTGATGACAATACTATTATCTGGCGGTATCTTGATTTTAGCAAGTTTATTGCACTTTTAGAAACAAAACAATTACACTTCACTCGATTAGATGACTTTTATGACAAATTTGAAGGAGCATACCCACCTTCTGATTATGAAAGATTTTTATCTGATGACTTCTTAGCAAAGATTGAAAAATCATTGCTTTCACAACTAATTGACATTTTGGTTCGCCTAGGCAACTTTGCATCTTGTTGGCACATTAACAATTATGAAAACTATGGAATGTGGAAGTCTTATATTAACACTAACGAAGGAGTTGCAATAAAGACTACTGTTGGCAACCTTATGAAAAGCCTCCAAAATTCAAAAAATTCAATTGTATATGGAAATGTGGAATATGTAGATTTTAACAAGTTAGACATCAGAAAGTATTTTGAACACAAGAAAAGAAATGGAGTTCAAGTTATGCCAATTCCATCATTCTTTAAAAGAAAAAGCTTCTCATTTGAAAATGAATTTAGAGCAGTTATTTATTTTGAATTTGGAATCACTAATGCAAATTTGATAAATCAAGACTACATAGATAATCTAATTAAATCACAGAATCGTTTTTATCAAGAACCCATAAACTTAGATGATTTTTGCAGTGAAATTTATATACATCCAGATTCACCGAAATGGTTTGATGTTTTGGTTAGAAAAGTAGTGGATAGATACAAGATAAATCCAGTAATATTAAAATCTGAAATATAAAATACGGCTTACAACACCGGTAACCGTTGCACACCTCCATAATTTTGATAAAAACGACTCATTCTGAGCCTCTCTCCCGAGGCTTTTTTTATGCCATCTGATATTCAGGTCTGATTTAAAAAACGGTTATATAAAGTAAAATCGCTTGTCAAAAGTGATTTTATAAAATCCAGACAAAAGCCTCTTTCCTATCCCACTTTTTACCTTTTTATGAGTAAATTTGAGATACTTCTTCAAGTTATACGCTATTGAAGATAAGCGCATTACCTTATTAGCTTGATATATTCCTATCGTATTGATCTTCCTCAGCTCCATAAATTGAGCCATTTTACAATTCCAAAAAAAGCTATGCTACCTCTTTAAACACCTGTAAAAATTAGTTGAAGGAACTCGGTCATTTAATTGAAAACTATTGGATAATTTCCCTTGATCATTCTTAAATCGTTGCATACCACAAGTTACTAGTTTTATGTATTTTAGCAAAACTTGTGTAATAGGCACCACATATAAAATTATTACCTATCTATTAAGCACAAACTCCTTTTACCTAAAATATGAACAAATCATTTCAATTATTTATAATAGCCATTTTAATTTCAAGTTTCTCGTTTTCCCAGAATCAAGAGCCTAACCTTAATGATATCAAATATTTTGATGAAAATTATGATCCAATTTCAAAAACGGAATATGAAAAAAGAAAATGGAAAAACTACACAATACTAAGTATTCAGGGAGATTCTATCAATCATAAAATACTCTCGGTACGAGAAAATCAGGGGACTTTACTAAATAGAAGCTATTTAGATTCATTACTAACATTAGCATCAAATAGAAAAATTGATTCAACAAAACCGTTAGTTATCATTTATTATCCAGGTAAAGACCCTTGTAATTCAAGTGGTACTGCAACTAGAAGGACAAGAAAAAGTTGGTATAATCAGATGGAAAAAGGAATTAATGAAATAACAGAATCAAATATAGTCTATGTCTATAAAGAAATTGATGGGTTATTTGGTAGAAACGACGGGTTTAAAGAATGGATTAAAGACCCAAAACAAACGATAGAACGACTTTTTTTCAAACGGCATTATCCGTGTAGCAGCTTTGTTGTTGTTTCCGAAAAAGGAGAATTTATAAGTTACTTTGGAGAATTTGCAAAAGAACAAATGTATAAAGCCGTTAAAATAGTTACAGATAAATAAAATATCTGCTACAACTCCGTATAAAATTCATTTCTTGTCCTCACCTACTTACAAAATTCTCCCACGCCCAAAAGCGTGGCAAGTCTGGATTTTAAATTTGGTTTTCATTTGCTGGTTAGATGGATAAAAATGTAAATTAGCCCTAAGTCATACAGCGCAGATATCTTCACTTCTTTATTATCAATCTATCCACGTTTTAAAATCCTTTACACGCTCTCTACTCACGATAATTTCTTGCTCGTTCCAATGGTTTAATTTGATTTGTAAACGAGAATTGGTATAGGAAATAATGTCTTTAATCGCATTGATATTTATATAAAACTTTCGACTGACTCTAAAGAAGGTCTTCGGTTCTAACTCTTCTTCTAGCTGTTCTAAAGTCGTATCCAATAGATAATTTCTTCCTTCAGTAGTACCGACATAGGTGCCTTTATTTTCGCTGTAAAAGCATTCAATTTCATCGACAGGAATCATCTTCAAGTGTTGTCCAATTTTTGTAGTGAAACGTCTTTTATATTCGCGTTCTACGGCGGTAACACCTAATAGCTTTTTGATATCTTCAAAGTTAAGGGCAACATCTTGATGTTTGGGAATGCGCTCTTTATATTTCGCGACAGCTTTCTCTAAATCCTCGTCATCAATAGGCTTTAACAAATAATCAACGCTATTTAACTTAAAAGCTTGTAAAGCATATTCGTCAAATGCTGTGGTAAAAATAATAGCGCTTTTCACTTCCACTTGATCAAAAATCTCAAAGGACAAGCCATCTGACAATTGGATATCTAAAAAGATCAAATCTGGATGTGCATTCTTTTGAAACCACGCTACCGCTTCTTCTACAGAATGCAACATTTCATTGACGGTAACATCAAGTTCGGCAAGCATTCTATGCAATCTACGTGCAGAAGGTTTTTCGTCTTCTATGATCAATACATTCATCATAATCGTGTATGCTATCTGTTTTTATAAAAGTATGTTACGTTTGAAACAACATCTAATCGTTGTTTATAAGCTATTCGTTTTGATTTCTTTTTTGCTTTCGCGAAAGCGAACACCTGTAAAATTACTATTTAAAAATAGTTTTTATAGATGTTTGCGTAGGATTATTTTTCAACGACAACTCCTGCTTTCCAAATAATTTCTATACTGGAAATATGTTCCATAGTCTCCAACGGACTTTTTGAAAGTAATAATAAATCGGCGATATATCCTTCTTTGACAAAGCCCGTTTTTCCTATATCAAATTTTGTAGCGGGTAATGACGTAGCACTTTTTAATACATCTACAGCAGGGATTCCAGCTTTGCTAAAGAGTAGTAATTCTTTATACAAATCGCTACCCATGTTGATATTCGCATTTGGGGGATCTGTTCCTGCGAGTATAGGGATTCCAGCATCATAAAGTCGTTTTACTTCTTTTAGAATTTTTGCTTCGACTTCGGCAGTTTCTTCTTCGTTTTTTCCAAAAAATAGGGGTTGCACCAGTACATTGGTCAGCACTGTAGGAATCACGAAGAAATCTTGATTTTTAACGAGATCGTCCAAATGTTCTTGAGGCATCTCTATATCGGTCCAGATGTGGACTAAACCATCGGCTCCGTTTGACACTACTTGATAGGCGTCTTCTTCTTTTGAGATATGTACGACGGCAACTTTATCATTGGCATGCGCTTCTTCTATCACTGCTTTTGCAGTCTCTTGGGAAATGGTCTCTTTCCAAGGCTCCACTATAATTTTAATATGATCTACACCTGCTGCTACACGATCTGCGACCCATTGTTTTGCATCTTCTGGCTTTTCTAATGTAGGGACATCAAATCCATATTGTGTCCCGTGACCGCCAGGTGCTGTGGCTGCATATCCAGCTCTGTACAATCTTGCTGTATTGGGCTGATCGCGCATCGCCGTCATATACTGTTGTACAGGTTCATATCCGTGCATATCTAATAGATTAAGCACTCCTGCTTTTGCGGCTTCCTGTAATTGTGTAGCGATAAATGCGTGTACATGAGCATTGGTCAATGCAGGCATTAAAAATTTATTCTTCCCATCTATGATCGTATAATCCCCTTTGATCCGTTTCCCAACTTTTGTAACGACACCGTTTTCTACAAGAACAGACGTTTTTTCTATCACCGTTTCTCCATCAAACAAGGTCACGTCCTTAATCACAAAAGATGCTTGTGCGTGAGCTCCTAAAAAAGTGAAACACATAAGGAAAAGGATACTATATACTTTCATACTACTATTTTTTGATTGATTATTTGTTTTCATTCCCTCGAAGGAGAGAATCCATGATGTTACTTTTTAATGATATGTGTAGAATCTTCCTCCTCTTCTTCCATATACTCTTTGATTTTACGCGCTTCCCATTTCTTATAGAAGAAATTAAAACGGAATCCCTTAAATACATATAACCAATGTAAGAACAAGCCGATTCCCCATAAGGTCGGTGTTATTAAACGTGTCCAAAAAGGGATATACGAAGTAAACATTCCATCATCAAAAACACCTGCGTAAAATAACTGCTCTATGGTACAAAAAACAATATAAGCAAAGAGATGTGTATACCACGCTTTTTCATTTTCTACCTGCTTCTTAGCACGCTCATACTTTTTTTCATTCATATCTTCCATTGATCCTTATTTAAGCATTTCTATTCATTCCCTTGGAGAAGGGAATCTATTCCTTTTTCTTTCTAATATTTCGTGTAAAATCTTCTTCCTCTTCTTCCATAAACTCTTTGATTTTACGCGCTTCCCAATTTTTATAAAATTGTATAGAACGTATTTTTTTAAACGTTTTTAGCCAATGTCCAAATAAACCGATACCCCAAAAGAAAGGTGTTGTAAAATGAACCCACCACGGCATATACCCTGTGATTCTTCCATCATCAAAGAGTCCAAAATAAAAAAATTGTAAACATATATTGACAATGAGGTATACAAAAAGATGTGTGTACCATCCTTTCTCATTTTCTACCTGCTTTTTTGCACGTTCCAGTTTTTCTTGATTACTATGTTCCATTATCATCTTTGTTGAGTATTCTTTTTCATTCTCTTAAATAAAGAAATCTATTTAGTATATTTTCTAATCGTATGTGTAAAATCTTTTTCCTCCTCTTCCATATACTCTTTAATCTTGCGCGCTTCCCATTTTTTATAAAACCCATCAAAACGCAACTTTTTAAAAGCATAAAACCAATGTATAAATAGATTAAGTCCCCAGAAAAATGGTGTTGTGATACGTACCCACCAAGGAATATAATCTGTAAACTTTCCTCCGTCAAAAATACCTGCATACAATAATTGCAATACAATATTCATAACCAGATAAATAAAAAGATGTGTATACCACTCCTTTTCAATACGTACCTGCTGCTTCGCACGTTCTAGTTTTTCTTGATCTATATGTTCCATTAAAACCACGTTGAAGATTCTCTATTTTCTTTTTCCATTTGCTCTTTGATCTTACGTTGTTCCCAGTTTTTTCCTAAAAACAAGTCGGTTCCAAAAAGTTTAAATGCTTCGATTCCGACTCCTAATCCCCAAAATCCTACGATCCATAAAAACCAAGGATATCGCAATCCGTTTGAGTAATAATTGAAGCCTAGAAACAAGAGTCCAAATAAAAGGAAACCTCCTAACTTCCCGTAAAATCTTTTGAGTTGAGCGACTCTCTTTCTCGCTCTTTCGTATTTATTTTCTTGATCTTCCATAATTTCTATTTTTTAAAATTCATCATCACGTAACAATTCATCTATTTTGCGTTTCTCCCAATCTTTATTAAACAATGGGTTCCATCCAAAGGTTTGCGCTCCGTGACTGAATACACCAATTCCCCAACCTACTATCGGAAATATTGCCCATGGAAAAGAAGTTGTATAGTAATTTATAAAAATAAATACAGGTACCATAATGAGATAGCTAATTAAGTGCGTGTAAAACTCTTTTAATTCGGTGACGTATGCTTTAGCTCTGTCATATTTATAATCTCTTTGTGTATCGTTCATGAGTTCTATGTTTTTGTTTGATGGTGTAAAGATGCTATAAACCGCTCTTGTTAAAAAGTAAGAATCACCGAATTGTAATTTTTTAAGGATGAATTGTCGTTAGAAGCTAGAAGTTGAATACTAGGGCTATGAAGTTGGGTGCTGAGAGCTAGAAATTAAAAATAGCGTAGTACTCTAAAATAGAACAATACTCTATTTTTTAAATATTCGTTTTTACGCTTTCGCGAAAGCGTATATTTTGATAACTAATCTTATAAGAGTCTTCCTTCCAAGAAAGGCGCTGTGCTGAGTTTGCTGAAGTAAGGGCTAGGGAGGTGTTTTTATGTATTCATACCCACGAAGGCAAGTATCCCATTGATCAATAATCTCCAATCGTTAATTTTCACTTCGTCATTCAGAGTTCGTCGTTTAAAATCACATATAATATGCAGGTTGATTCCGCTTTCGCGAAAGCGTAAAAAACCCTATTTTAGCATGACGATTTTGCTTATGAAATTTAAACTACAATCCGACTTTAAACCTACTGGAGATCAACCTACTGCGATTCAATCGCTTGTGGAAGGTCTAAATGCAAAAGAACCGTACCAAACCCTACTTGGTGTGACGGGAAGTGGAAAAACCTTTACCATTGCAAATGTGATTGAACAGGTACAAAAACCTACGCTGGTATTAGCTCACAAT
The DNA here is from genome assembly GCF_937910895.1 of uncultured Dokdonia sp. GTDB lineage: Bacteria > Bacteroidota > Bacteroidia > Flavobacteriales > Flavobacteriaceae > Dokdonia. The sequence continues at coordinate 6,853 of NZ_CALEMI010000014.1, forward strand.
AAAACACTAGCTGCTCAATTATACAGCGAGTTTAAGGCATTCTTTCCTGAAAATGCGGTAGAATATTTTGTCTCTTATTACGATTACTATCAGCCAGAAGCCTTTATTCCGTCGTCGGGTGTGTATATAGAAAAAGATCTTTCTATTAATGAAGAGATTGAGAAAATGCGATTGAGCACCACCTCTTCCCTACTTTCGGGAAGACGCGATGTATTGGTCGTGGCATCGGTATCTTGTTTATATGGTATTGGAAATCCCGCCGAGTTTCAGAAAAACGTGATTGAAATCAAACGAGATCAAGTGATTGCGCGTACGATGCTCTTAAAAAAACTTGTACAAAGTTTGTATAGTCGTACCGAAATGGAATTTAATCGCGGTAATTTTAGAATCAAAGGAGATATCGTAGAGATTTTTCCTGGGTATGCAGACATGGCATTTAGAGTTCATTTTTTCGGAGATGAAATTGAAGAAATAGAAGCTTTTGACCCTAAAACGACGGAGGTGATTGAGACGTATGAAAACTTACGAATCTATCCAGCGAATATGTTTGTGACCTCACCAGACGTACTTCAAGGGGCAATCAATCAGATAGGAGAAGACCTTGTTAAACAAGTCGATTACTTTAAAGACATCGGTAGACATCTGGAAGCAAAACGTCTGGATGAACGCACCAATTTTGATTTGGAGATGATTCGCGAACTCGGCTATTGTTCAGGGATTGAGAATTATTCTCGCTATTTGGACGGGAGAGAACCTGGTACCAGACCTTTCTGCTTACTCGACTATTTTCCAAATGATTACCTCATGGTGGTCGATGAGAGTCACGTAACCGTTTCTCAAGTGAGTGCTATGTATGGTGGAGATCGAAGTCGTAAAGAAAATCTTGTAGAATACGGATTTAGATTGCCTGCCGCGATGGATAACCGTCCGTTGAAATTTGAAGAATGGGAAGCACTACAAAATCAAGTGATCTATGTTTCTGCAACGCCCGCTGATTATGAATTACAAAAATCTGAAGGTACGTATGTGGAGCAAATCATACGTCCTACAGGATTACTTGATCCTATTATAGAAGTTCGTCCTAGTTTGAATCAAATAGACGACCTCATTGAAGAAATTAATAAAGTAGTAGCGAGAGATGAGCGTATTTTGGTCACCACCTTAACCAAACGTATGGCGGAAGAGTTGACCAAGTACCTTTCTCGTATTGACATACGTACGCGATACATTCACTCTGATGTAGATACGCTAGAGCGTGTGGAGATTATGCAAGATTTGCGTAAAGGATTGTATGATGTGCTCGTGGGTGTCAATTTACTACGTGAAGGATTGGATCTTCCTGAAGTATCACTCGTGGCGATTCTGGATGCTGATAAAGAAGGTTTTTTACGGAGTAACCGTTCCTTAACGCAAACCATAGGACGTGCTGCACGTAATATTAATGGAAAAGCTATTATGTACGCAGATAAGATTACCCGAAGTATGCAAGAAACCATTGATGGAAGTGACTACCGAAGGAATAAACAAATTGCCTACAATACCGCCCACGGACTCAAACCAGAGGCGATTATAAAGAGTTTGGATAATGCGCTTACGCGAAAGGCAACGTATTCGCTAGAAGCTGAAAACCTCATCAATCTCGCCGCCGAAGATGCTGCCACCTATCAAACCAAACCTCAAATAGAAAAGAGTATCAGAGACACCCGCAAAGCGATGGAAACAGCTGCCAAAGAACTTGACTTTATGCAAGCGGCAAAACTTCGCGATCATATCAAAGCACTACAAGAGAAGTTGAAGGAGTTGGTGTAAGGGTTTCTGATTTTTTACGCTTTCTAGGAACATAGTGACGCAGAAGTTTATACTGAGCGGAGTCGAAGTACGAAAGCGTGTAAAGAAATATAGTAACGTAAAAGTTTATACCGAGCTAAGTCGAAGTACGAAAGCGTGTAAAGAGATATTTACACATTACATGGAGTTACCTCAAAGCACTCCAAGAAAAATTGAAGCAATTCGCTTAGTGTATTTAAGTTATTAAGTTGTTTGTATATTAGTATATCACTTGATACACGCTAATAAACCTAGACTTTCAAAATGCACGCTCGCTTCCTATCGAGATTTATCCTTTTTTCTATTCAGTTTATGCTGGGTTGTATCTGGTGTACAACCATACTTGTTGCTCAAACGTCATCTCCTCCTCAGAACCAAGTAGATCGTGAACTCGCTGACAATTATTTAGCGCAAGCGAAAACAGCATTGCGAGAGAGAGATACCGAAACGGCACTTCCGTTAATTCATAAAACAGATTCTTTATATCAACAACTAGAACTTGCGCAAGAAGTTGTTGAAGTCAAAATTCTGGAACATAGCTGTTTTCTTTTTTCAAAACCCGTATCACAATGGGGAAATCCGTTATACCAAGCCTTACCTTTTGATAAAGCGCTGAAGCAACCTAGTATGACGAAGGTAAAATTATATGCTGCGTTAAGTAAGAATGCAAATATGAACAACCAGCCTATTATTGCTCACTATTACGGATCAAAAGCGCTTAACTTACTTCAAGAAGGTGATATAATCCAAGACCCAGAGTATCTTACCTACTATGTATCTACCTTATATAGAATGGGAAAAGTAGAAGAATTCCAGCATAATTATAAGAAGGCGGAAGATTTCTATATGCAATCCCTAGAAAAAGCAAAGCAACATAAAGCACCATTATACTTAAGTTATGGAGGGCTTTTTAAAATGTATACCATCACCAATCAGCATCAAGAGATTGCTAACATGGTTAAAGAATTTGAAACTGAAAACTTTGCACACACCCAACCCCTATTCTTTGTGTACGATTTTTATAGCCATCATATAGATTATCTCATAAAAAATACGCTTTACGAAGAAGCACTGAATCAATCTTTAGCCTTAAAAAAACTGATTAGTACGGATGCCTTTAAATCTCACTTTTCTGAATGGTTTTTAAGCGAACGTATCGCCGATATTTATAATGCTCAAGGAAACTATCAAAAAGCGATCAATGAGTTGCTAGGTACCAAAGCCCTACAAGAATCGCTGGAATATAGAAACGCAGAAAGAGCAGGACTTTTTATTAAACTAGCTAAAAATTATCTGGACCTTAAGGATTATAAAAACGCCCAATATTATAGTGAAGAAGCGCTTATTTTGAATACTGGGGCAGAAAAAGTTACCACTTCTTTTCATACCCCTCTTGATCTCAACAACATCGAGAAAGCTCATAAAAATATACTGCTCGATAATCTATTATTTAAAGCCCAACTCGCCGAAGCATTATATACCAAAACAAAAGACAGCACGTATCTTAAAACGAAAAGAAAGTCCTACGAAACAGCGCATGAGTTGATTAAATTAATGGGTGGAATTAGTGATGAAGATGCTTTTCTGGATGAAGCCCAATTCAAAAATGTATACGGTAATTTAATGCAGATCTATCAAGAAGAGTGGAAAACGACAGAAACTAAAGAAACGTTTGAGAAAGCACTACAATTACGTTTAGAAAGCCAATATGTGACCATACTCAATGAGCTTAAAAGTGCACAAAAACGCAAGGAGATTACCTCAATTCCATTTATAAAAAACCTGAGAGCAACCTATCAAGGATATAATACGGTATTTTATTTCTGGGGACAAGATGCTATCTATGTGCTCAACGAAAATGAAACAACACAATACTTTGATAAAATCCCACTGACAACAGTACTCGAAGACGCTATCAACGAAGTCAGTTCTGGAGTTCGGAAAATAGAGACCCCCATAAACAAGAAAGCACATCAACTGATATACAAAACACTCTTTGAAAAATATATCCAACCTGATGCAAAAACGGCGATACTGCTGGATGATAAATTACATCTTATTCCTGTAGCATCTTTATGGATGGAAGATGAAGGAACCTATCTATTACAAAAAACTCCTGTGGTGCATATCACAACCACCATACGCCAAAAAGAAACAACAACATCCCATCAGGCATTATTAATGGCTCCTTTTGCTACACAGCAAGGGATTTTTAATAGCCGCCTTACCAAAAGTGCTGACGAAATCAAAGCGATCGGACAGTATTTTAATCACGATGCCTATATAGATCAATACGCCTCAAAAACAGCATTCCTCGACAAAGTAGCTACGGCTTCTATCATTCATCTGGCTACGCATGCTGTTGCAAATACAGAGAATCCATTACAAAGTCACATTCAGTTTTATGAAGAAGAAATCATAGACCCAGCACAGACGAGTTTGACACTACCTGAAATTTACGGACTACAACTAAATGCATCTTTGGTCACTTTAAGTGCTTGCGAAACAGGTATTGGCAAAGAAATCAAAGGAAAGGGAATACAAAGTATGGCAAATGCTTTTACGCATGCTGGTGCCTCAAGTACCCTCATGAGTTTATGGAAAGTACCTGATACAGAAACCACGACGATTATGACAGGCTTCTACAAATATCTTAGCGAAGGAATGTCTAAAGATGAAGCACTTCAACAATCTAAACTAGATTACCTCAACTCCAATATGGATTATCCTACCTTGCAACATCCTTACTACTGGTCGGGTTTTGTGATTTCTGGAAATCCAACGGCTATTAGTCAGCAAGGAAGTCCTTGGATAAAAATCCTACTCATTGTCGGAGCTATCTTTCTATTCTTATTCCTGTTTAGAAAACGCCTATTCCAACGATTTTAATAGCGCTGTTGCATCTTTATTCTTAAAACTCGAATTAGTTTGAAGTAATGTATTTAAGTAACTTTTTGCGGCTTCTTTATTATCTAGTTTTAAATAACTCAATGCTAAGTACCACTGCGCTTCGGCATAGATGGTGTCTGTTTTTTTAATTTGAGACTTCAAGGTTTCGATGGCAGCTTCCGTTTGATCTATTTGTAGTTGGGCATTCGCTTTATATAGCGCGAGTATCGCCTCTGGTTTATCTTCCAAAAGTTCATTTATATGTACAATCGCGGTATCATAATCTCCGTCATCATACGCCATAAAGGCAAGTACTTTTGTCGTCTTTATAGTTTCCCCACGTACGGTGGGTTGTACTACATTTTTATACGGTTCAAAATAGTGAGCATACAAAGTTTCGGTAGAATTGATTGTATTCAAAAACCACAAGCTTCCTAACCCCATAAGCACTAAAATAGTTGCAGCTATCGACCATTTTCTCCATACAGATTGCTTTTCTTCTTTATAAAAAGACTGTAACTGTGATTTTGTCTGTTCATAGTCCGCTTTCGCGAAAGCGTAATGAAGTCCCTCATAAAAGGGAATATCCTTAGCAAAGGAAGGGTCTTTCTCGAGATACTCTTGGAACAATAATTCCTCGGATTCGCTTAAAGTACCTTTTAAATATTTTTGAATCAATAGATCTTTATCCATAACTGGGAGATTGAACGAGTGTCTTCAAACTTTTAAGACATCGGGATTTTTGACTTTTGGCTACATCCTTATTACTATAATCTAATTTCTCTACAATTTCTTCGAGACTAAAGCCTCGATAATAAAATAAATACAGGATTTCTCGGCATTTACCACCTAATTTTTCCAATGCTAACTGCATTTGATCACGCTGTTCATCCGTATGCATTGTCGCTTCAACTATGTCAGTCATTAGGGTTTGTTCTTGATACATTTCTGAGAAGTCCTCTACAAGATGTACTTTTTGTTGAGCACGCAATTGACTATAAATTAAATATTTACCAATACTAAACAAATAGGTTCTGAGTTCGCTTTTTAGATTGTCAAGTTTTCCCTGACGTGCATTATCTCTTAAGATAATAATGGCATCTTGATAAACATCTTCAGCCATAGAGGTTGTAATCGGATACTTCTTTGCATAACGTAAGAAAGCCTTGCGATGTGCAAGGTAGATGTCGCGTAATGCTTCTGGTCGATCTTCTTTTAATCCAGTAATAAGGCGTTGCTTTTTCATATTAGTGCATTACAGAAGATAAAGTAAACATCATCTTCCTTAAAAGTACTAAAAAAGTGTGTGTGTTCTAGAAACCAATGATACTCCACTTTATATTTTACAATCAAAACACTGATAATCAAAGTGCTAATTTTAGATTATTAAAAATATCAAATCTGGATGTTTACTTTTTAAAAACGAGAACACCAATGAGTAAACTAACCTGTGTCTTGTATGAAAACCTTTCAGAAATTATTATATGTGTGCTGTTGTGTACTTCCTTTCTATTTGGGAATGGCACAATCGCAGTCTATCAACTATAAAGCGATTATTCGCGACAATACTGGTAGTATTCTAAGCAACGACCTTATCATTATTCAATTTAGTATTCTACAAGGTACTGATCAGACAAACGTCTATACTGAAAATCATACCCCAACGACAGATGCTAATGGACTCATTGTTCTCAATATTGGAGAAGGAACGGTACTCAGTGGAGACTATGCAACGATAGACTGGACAGCAGACGATCATTTTTTAAACGTACAAATCAATACGGGAGGTGGTCTTTTAGATCTGGGAACGACGCAGTTTCTCTCTGTACCCTATGCATTACACGCTCAAACAGCACAAAATGTAACAGGTTTAGAGGCGCTAGATGAAGGCAATGGTATCGGATGGCGATTGGTAGGTGTCGGTGATAATTCTAGTGAAGGTTACGGAGCAGTTGGATTTAATGCGATTGACCTCAGCGTTTCTGATGCTAATGGTGCAACCCTTGTATTTCCGTACGGTGCCACGGGAGAACACGCTTTTGCTACGGGTATCAACACGATTGCTACAGCTCCTCGTGCTATTGCTATGGGATTTCAAAACAGAGCCTCTGGTGCGAATGCTATGGCCATAGGCAGTTCAAATGTTGCTTCAGAAACCAATTCTTTTGCTTTTGGAGTTAATAACACAGCTTCTGGATCATCCTCTTTTGCAGGAGGTGCGAGTAATACTGCCTCTGGTTCTGGAGCTGTTGTTTTTGGTAGTACTAGTAATGCCATAGGTCTCGTTTCATTTGCTCAAGGGATAGGATTACATACAGATGCCTATCTATCTGTCGCTTTTGGACGTGGTAATATAGGTGGAGGAGACCCTTTAGTTTGGGTACCTACAGATCCTTTGTTTGAAATAGGAAATGGTGCTCCCGTGGGAAGTTCTGATAGCAATGCCTTAACCATTTTTAAAAATGGAAATATTGCTATGGCAGACTCCACGATCAGTGCAGATGGTACCACAGGAGAATTGGCCATTGCCTTAGGTCATAATACAACTTCTAATGGGCAATACACATTAACAGCTGGAGAAAGTACCCAGGCTAGTGGTCAAGGTGCTGTCGCATTTGGAAATCAAACTAATGCTTCTGGAGTAGCATCTTTTACTACGGGTCTTACGAGCATAGCAACTGCTACTGGCGCTGTGGCTATGGGGGCTTCTACGGAAGCATCAGGAAATGTTGCATTTGCCATCGGATCTAATACTGAAGCTACAAGTTTTAATTCAGTCGCCATGGGAAATAGTACTGTCGCTTCAGGATTTGCAGCAGTATCCACAGGTAGTCAGACAAGTGCTTCTGGTAGTAGTGCTTTTTCATTAGGACGTCAATCCAATGCATCTGGGGATCAAGCTATAGCTGGCGGGGATCAAACCATTGTACTTGGAGATAATGCCGTTGGTTTTGGCTTTGCTTCACAAGCTTTTGGGGACAATTCTTTTGCGATGGGAACAAGTGCTATTGCTCTCTCCGATTCTGAATTTGTGATTGGTCGTTATAACACACTATATACCCCTTCTACAAATGGAGTAGCAGGAACCGATAGAGTATTTGTGGTAGGCAATGGTACAAGTATTTCTAATCAAAGTAACGCTATGACCGTCTTGAAAAATGGCAACATCGGTGTAGGCACTTCCAATCCTCAAGAACGTTTACATATCGCCAATGGGCGCCTGCGTATTGGTTCTGAAACGGTAGAAGATACAGGAAACAATCGCTTGGAATGGAATAGTAGTTTGTTTCCAGATATCGATAATAGTTTTCAACTGGGTGGGTCAACACTTCGCTGGACAGCTGTTTGGGCAACAGACGGTACGATCAATACCTCAGATCGTAGAGAGAAAAAAGATATTCAAAATTTAAAATATGGCTTACGCGAAATTTTAAACCTCACCCCAGTACGTTTTCGCTGGAAAGCAAAACCAGAACAAGGCGAAAAACTAGGGCTGATCGCTCAAGATGTATTGGAGGTGATTCCAGAAGTCGTTAAAACACACGAACTAGTAGCTGTTGATGAAGAAGGAACCTTTGAGAAAAAAGAACTAGAGCGTTTAGGGGTGTATTACTCAGACTTAATTCCTGTGTTGATTAAAGCCATTCAGGAACAGCAAGAAATTATTGAGACACAAAAAGGAACCCTTGGAACACAAGAACATCTTCTTAAAGAGCTTGCCTTACGAGTATCTCTGCTAGAGAACAAACAAATCAACTAATATGAAAAAGTATTTATTTTTAATCCTGTTACTCCCTATTGTCGCTATTTCTCAAACTATAGGAATGAGTTATAAGGCCATTGTTCGGGACGATGCAGGAGTGGCTATGGCGAATCAAGAATTACGGGTAGAACTCACTTTGACTATTGTACCCATTAACTTTCCAGCCTATATAGAAACCCATACGCTCAATACCAACGAAAATGGTCTTATGATACTCACCATTGGTGAAGGAACCCCCATAAATGGAACATTTTCTTCATTGGATTGGTTAAACGATCGATTCGAACTCAATGTGCAAATTGATCCTGGAGATGGTCTTATAGATTTGGGAAGTACGCCCATGTATTCGGTGCCTTATGCGTATCATGCACAAACTGCTGTAAGTGCAGAAACTGCAACCATAGCGACCGATGTAGAAAATATCCCAGGTTTAGAACCCTTTGACGAAGGAAATGGTATTGGATGGCGTTTGGCAGGTCAAAATCCAGCTAATTATGGCCCAATAGGTCGTAATGCAGTCGATTTAAGTTATTCTTCCAATCCTGGAAATGATCGTGGAGCGCTTGGAGAACGATCATTTGCAGCGGGTAGCTCTGTGGCTAGTGCTAGTAATGCTGTGGCGATGGGATTTGACTCGTACGCTACTGGAAATACTAGTATTGTTCTTGGAAGTCAAAGCACCGCATCTGGTGCTTATAGTATGGCAGTTGGATTTAATGCAAATGCTTCTGGAGCTCACTCAATATCGCTAGGAGGCGGAAGTGATGCTAATGGAGACTATTCGTTTGCAGGGCCAGAAGGAAGATCTGATGGAGATTATTCGTTTGCTGGACCAGAAGCAAGCTCTAGTGGAGATTATGCAGTAGCTTTGGGGAATAATGCTTCGGCTTCAGGCTTTAATGCTGTTGCATTAGGTTCTTCCTCAGCACAAGCAGATAGTAGTTTTGCTGCTGGATTTAGTAATATTATTTTTCCAGATGCTGTAGGTTCCATTGCCTTAGGTTTTGAAAATGCATGCAGAGCAAATAACAGCATTACGATCGGGAATTATGTATGGTCAGATTCGTATCAATCTATCATATTAGGTACATACAATACAATAGTTGGTGGGAGTGATTCTTTTTTCTTACCAGGAGATCCCTTACTTCAGGTAGGAAATGGCACCAGTTTCTCCAATAGAAGCACAGCCCTTATGATTCTAAAAAATGGAAACGTAGGGGTAGGTACCACAAACCCAGCCGAACGATTTCACATAGATGGGGGTCGGTTACGCATAGGTACCGAAACGATTGAAGATACGGGGAGTAATGAATTGTCATTTAATGCAGGGCTTTTTCCTGATAGTGACGGTGCTTTTAATTTGGGTAATTCTAGCTTTCGTTGGAATGCTGTCTGGGCACAGGATGGAACAATTAACACCTCAGATAGGAGAGAAAAAGAAAAAATTCAAATTTTAAATTATGGCTTACGCGAAATTTTAAATCTGCATCCGGTACGCTTCCAATGGAAAAATAATCCCCAACAAGGAGAAAAATTAGGATTGATTGCGCAAGATTTATTGAAAGTGATTCCAGAAGTCGTTAAAACCCATGAGTTTGTTTCGGTAGATGAAGAAGGAACCCTTGAGAAAAAAGAGTTAGATCGATTGGGTGTGTACTATTCAGATTTAATTCCAGTACTCATCAAAGCCATTCAAGAACAAAACAAAATCATTCAGAAGCAGCAAACCAAGATAGAAACCCTAGAAGCCAAGGCTACAGAAATAGCGGAATTAAAAAATCGAATGACACAGCTAGAAGCTTCCCTTAAAACTACTATCAAATGAGAATTTTATATACGCTTGCTTTTTTCAGTATTTTTTGTGCAAGCAACGCACAAAGTATTGATCGCTTTAGTATTGACAGTGGTGGTACTAGTACCTCCGCTGGAGGAATCCAAATCGTGTACACGATAGGTGAAGTTCATGTCGCTGAACGTACGTCTGCTACCCTTTCTCTTTCAGAAGGTTTTATTGTTCCGCAATCCGTAAGTATCCGTGTGAATCCTATTGTTTTCCTTCAAGGCCCTGGAACAGATCCTTTTGCTGGAGAATTAGGATTAATGCGCGACAACTTGCGTAGCGCAGATCCTGTTTTAATTCCAACGACGTCCCCCTATGACAGTTCGATTTGTGATGCTTCAGTATTCTCTGTTACAGGTGAAAATGCTATTGTCGATTGGGTTTTTGTGGAACTTAGAGACGCTACAGATCCTTCCGTTATTGTTGCTTCCCAATCGGCATTATTACAACGCGACGGAGATGTTGTCAGCTCAGATGGTAGTACCTCCTTACAATTTTCAATCCCCGAATCATCCTATTATATCGCGATTACCCACCGTAATCATCTCGGCATTCTATCGGCAAACCCAGTGGCTTTAGATAACACAACCACTATGGTTGATATGACTCAAAACCTAAGTAGTATTTCTGGTGGAAGTCTTGCCGTTGTGCAGCTTACCAATGGTCAATATGCATTGATCGCTGGAGATGTTACTCCTGATGGACAAATTCTCACTACGGACTATTTGAATAGCCTTCCTTCCATTGGATTATCTGGCTATCTCACTACCGATGTGAATATGGACGGACAAGTACTCAATACAGATATTCTCTTACTCACGTTACCTAATGTTGGTCGAAGTCAACAATATTAAAGAACACCTAAAACCAAACTATGAAAACATTCATTACAATACTCACTTGTTGTTTGACCTTGTCTTATTCCGTTGGACAGAACATGACCTTATCTTTTGAAAATGCACAGATCATTAATGAAGTAGATAATGATTTCTATCAAGTAGATATCTTTATCCAATCCGATACCGATTTTATTCTAGGACCTGGACAATTTTTCATCGACTATAATGAAGCAGCTTTTGGTACAGAAATTAGTGCCAATGGAAATTTATTTTTTGAACAACCAGACGGTTCTATTCTTGCTTCTTCTAGTTTTAGTGTTGGAAACTACAATAATTTCAACACCAATGATAGTGGCTCCACACGCGCGAGTTTAAACTGGCTACAATTTTGGAGTTCGGGAACTATTGCAACCAATAATGTAGGAACGACTCCCGCATTTCTCGGACAAATTCGGATACAATTTGCAGATAGCATGATACCTCCAGATGTTTGCTTCAATACAGAAGACCCGAGAGATGATCAGTTTTTTACGGCCTGTGGTCCTTTTACACCTGCACCTGCTGGGGCGGATTGTGCTGGAGATATTGGCACACAACTCTTTGACTATACACCAGATTGTTCTGGTTCGACAATTCCTACGGTAGCCTGTACTGGTGGCACCACCACCTATACGATTGCAGGTGGATGGGACAATGGAACTCCTAATGCTACGATGACCGCTATCATTGCCGAAGATTACAATACAGCAACCATGGGATTGGGAGATATTAATGCCTGTGAGCTTACGATCAATCCCATGGCAACCCTTACAGTAACCGATGGAAACTTTATCAACATCCAAAATAATATTATCATCGATGGAACTCTTATCGTAGCTAACCAAGGAAGTGTCGTTCAAGTAGAAGAAAACGCTATAACGATCAATAACGGATCGATCTCCGTTTCTAAAACAACACCAACAATAGACGATCGTAATTTTGTCGCCATGAGTAGTCCTGTGACTGCTGAAGCGAGAGATCGAGTGTATGGAAATTCTAGAGCCGTTTTTAGTATTATCCCTGAAAATTTCATCCCCTTCCCTATCGATCTCATGACATTTCCAGAATTTGAAGGAGCTGAAAATTTCTTGGATGATGACAATGATTACTTACTACCAGTAACTGGAAGTACTGCCTTACCTCCTGCGGGAATTGGTCAGCTGATTTTCCCACAACCTGAAGCTAATGTTGGAGACGGAGCCTATACACTTACCTACACACAAAATCCTTCAAATCCAGGGACGTTAAACTCAGGAACCATTACCGTACCTATTAATTACAATGGTCCTGCAACCATTAATAATTACAACTTACTAGGAAATCCGTACGCATCGGCGATTGATGTCGCTGAGTTTATTAGTACCAATGATGCGGTAAATGAAGTCTACTATTGGGATCACTTGACGAATCCTACAGCTGCATTACCAGGATTTGGAACGAGTAATTTCTCTATGAATGATATTTCAATGCGCAATGCGATGATGGGTGTAGCCGCAGTCAACGGAGGGACAGCGCCTGGGCAGTTTATGGCATCTGGACAAGGATTTGGGATCAAGGCAGACCAATCACAGGCGGGAGCCAATACCCCTGTGGTATTTGCAAACAGAATCCGTGTGACAGGTAATAACGATGGGTTTAGATCGAGTGCTGTAGAAAACAATATAGATAAATTATGGTTAAATCTAACAACAAATGCCTACGAAGAAGCACAATCACAAACCGCCATTGGGTTTACGGAAAACGCTACGCAAGGATTTGATGCTGGGTATGATAGCAAACGCCTTGGGACGTTTCTTTCGCTATTTACAAATCTAGATGGAGCGTATTTAGCCATTCAAGGAAGAGAAGCTTTTGATCCTACGATAGAATTGACATTAGGATTTTCTACTTCAATAGAAACGGAAGAAACTTATACTATCAGTATCGATCATCTGGAAGGTATTGCTATTGAAAATGCGCCTATATTCCTAGTTGATCATTTAGAAAATACAGTCACAAATTTAAAGGAAAATAGCTATTTATTTACAGCGAGTAAAGGCATACAGTCGGATCGTTTTACAGTTATTTTTCAAGAACGTGATGTATTGGGTGTAGACGAAGTTCGCTTTCGCGAAAGCGTAACCCTCCATCCTAATCCTGCGACAAATCAGGTCACACTTACCTATTCTGGACAGCAGCAATTGCAAAAGCTTACCGTTACCGATATGAACGGGAGACTCATCAAAACAATGAATCTTAGAAGCTTTAATCATTCACTAAACATTCAAACTAGTAAATTAGCTAAAGGAATGTATTTTATACAGATTCAATCAGACAGCAACAGCATCACACAAAAATTGATTATCAAATAGAAGTATCAATCTAAAAAAATAGCACTCACTAATTAAAAAACCACCTTCACTAAAAAAAATAGACTGCTCACCCTCATCACGCTAACTTTAAGTACTCGCAATAAATAATCAACATATTATGAAGTACACATTACTATTTTTAGCATTGATCTTTGGGGGATCTACAATCAATGCGCAAGCACCTAATGATGAGTGTGCAGACAGAGAAACCATCACGGTAAATACTACTGAAGCACTCCAATACACCATTGATACTTCAACAGCTACAGAAAGTATCAATGCTTCTTGTGAAAATGTCAATACAGACAATCTTGATGTGTGGTATGAATTTACCATGCCCGTCAATGGAAATGTACGGGTAACCAATATCCCAAATACAGTGAGTGTAAGTATTTTTGACACGTGTGGAGGTACAGAAATTAGTTGTTCTTTTAACAATGGGTTTATTTACGGACTCCAAGAAGCTACCAATTATATTATGAGGGTGAGTGAGATTTCTACCTTTGCAGGCGAGGTTAATTTTAGTCTACAAGCTTTTGAAACTCCCACAAATGACGAATGCGAAACACCTCAAAACATACAAGTACTTCAAGAAACGACAACAGTCATCCCATTGGATAATCGTGGAGCTACAGAAAGTATAGATGCATCTTGTGATACTGTCAATACAGATAATCTAGACCTGTGGTTTAGTTTCACTATGCCTGTAAATGGATCTATTGAAATCTCTAATGTCTCAAACACAGAAGGGTTTTCATTATTTGACGAATGCGCTGGAGAAGAGTTAGGATGCTTTTATAATGACGGAAGCTTCTTTGAACTCATCAACGGGAATCCTTATCTCTTGCGTGTGACAAAGAGTTCGTCCTTTTCTGACGCCTTTGATTTTACCATACAAGCCGTAGAGACCACACCACAACCTTGCTCAGACAGTACGATTTGGGACGGTAATACTTGGTCTAATGGGGTTCCTGATAACACAAAATCGGCGTTGTTTAATGGAAATTACAATACCAACTTTGACCCTGAGAATATTAATGCCTGTAGTTGTACAATTGCTTCTGGAAGAACCGTCACTATAGGAGATGGTTTTTATTTACGGTCTGTATTTGATATTACTGTAGAGGGAACTCTTAACGTAGCTCATCAAGCAAGTGTCATTCAGGTGGCTGAAGATGCAATTACCATTAATAACGGCAACATTAATGTTACCAAAACAACACCTCCTGTAGCTGGACGTAATTTTATTGCGCTTAGTAGTCCTATGAGTGCTGAAACTAGAGATCAGGTATATGGAAATGCGCGCGCCGTTTTTGGGATTATCCCAGCCAATTTTGTGCCTTTTGATATAGATTTGATGGAATACCCAGAATTTGCTGGTGCCGAAAATTTCTTAGATGACAACCTTGATTATTTAGATCCGTACGCTGGAAGTAGAGCCTTACCAGACGCAGGTATAGGATTATTGGTATTCCCTTCTCCTGCAGACGATACGCCCGAAGCTCCCTATAACTTGACGTATGATCAAGGAACTTTAAACTCTGGAACAATCACTCTTCCTATCAATTACAACGGACCTGAAACCACCAATAATTACAATTTATTAGGAAATCCGTACGCTTCTGCTATTGATGTAAATGCATTTATTACCAGTAATGATGCTGTCAATGAAGTGTATTACTGGGAGCATATTACAAACCCTTCTGGAGACTTACCAGGATTTGGTTCTAGTAATTTCTCAATGAATGATATTTCCATCCGCAATGCGTTGGTCGGTATTTCGGCAGTGAATGGGGGGGCATCACCAGGTCAGTTTATGGCGTCTGGTCAAGGATTTGCCATCAAAGCTGATCAAGCACAAGCCATGAGTAATACGCCTGTAACCTTCACAAATAGTATTCGTGTGATTGGAAATAACGACGATTTACGCTCAGCAGAAAACTCAAGTAGTACAGATTTACTATGGCTCAATATGACCACCGATGTGTATGAAGATGCAGTATCACAAACGGCTGTGGGCTTCATCCCACAAGCGACGCCCGGTTTTGATCCTGGGTATGATACGGTGCGTTTAGGAACCTTTATCTCTCTATTCACCACGCTAGAAACTGGAGAGCAATTAGCGATTCAGGGAAGAGAGGTTTTTAATCCTTCGATAGAATTGACCTTAGGATTTTCTACGACCGTGGAAACTGAAGAAACATATACCATAAGTATCGATCATTTTGAAGGTGCTAACATCACAAATGCACCTGTATTCTTAATCGATCATCTTTTCAATGCTGTAACTAACTTAAAAGAAACTGATTATCAATTTACAGCACAACGGAGCATACAACCAGAGCGTTTTACGATCCTATTTCAAGAACGAGATATATTGGATATAGAAGAAGTACGCTTTCGCGAAAGCATAACCCTCTACCCTAACCCTGCTACAGATCAGGCGACTCTTACGTATGCTGGACAGGAACAGTTACAACGACTTACAATTGTGGATGTACAAGGGAAAGTCGTTCAAATCATCGAGCTTCAAAATTTTAATAACACTAGAATTTTGAATACAAGCAGATTAGCAAAAGGAATGTATTTTGTCCAAATCCAATCCGATAGTGCTACAATCACTCAAAAACTGATCATTAAGTAACTGTAGATAAGAATTATATATCAAAAAGGGAAGCTGAGATAGCTTCCCTTTTTTTGTCTAAAAACACGGTCTCTCTACCTTTAACACGTATTTTCTTTAGACTCTTAAAAAGAGTACGCCTAAATGTTAAAGTCATTTTTTTTGGTAACATTTTGCTAACAACAGACGTCTTGTTGTTATAATTACGATAGAATGCGTCATTATAGTATGTTATACAAAGTATTGTGCATAACATACATTCATCAATCAAAATCAATCAGAATATGAAACAATTTATCTTAGCACTCGTGCTATTATGGGGTAGTTTTACCTATGCCCATCCAAAGAATCCAGTAGACAAAATCGGAACGATTAAAGGAAAAGTACTGGATAAGCAACTACAAGAACCGCTTCCCTTTGTAACAGTTTCTATACTAGATGCTAAAGGCGAGCTCATCACAGGAGGAATCACAGATGATAATGGTCTGTTTGAAATTAAAGGAATTCCCGAAGGAGAAAATACAGTAACGATTCAGTTCATAGGCTATAAAATATACAGTACACCTATTAACGTGAGTCGAGAAAACAGAGATATTGATTTAGGAACTGTTACGCTAGAAGAAGAAGTTACGGGTCTGGATGAAGTAACCGTTGTTGCAGAGCGTACAACCATACAACAAAAAATAGATCGTAAGGTGATTACTGTTGGAAAAGATTTGACCACCTCTGGTCCTACTGCTGGAGATATTATGAATAATCTCCCATCAGTAACGGTAGATCAACAATCTGGGAATTTATCGCTGAGAGGGAATCAGAATGTACAAGTGATGGTAGACGGAAAGTTATCTAATGTTCCTGTTGCTCAATTATTAAAGCAAATCCCTTCTACATCTATTAAGCAAATTGAGTTGATTACCAATCCTTCAGCAAAGTACAATCCTGAAGGGATGAGCGGCTTGATCAATATCATTTTACATAAGAATGCCAATCTAGGAACAAATGTAAATATCAACACAGGCATAACCTATCAAGACAATCCAAAATGGAATACAGGAATTGATGTTAACTACAGAAACGGAAAATTCAATCTCTTTGGAAGCTGGGGTGGTAACTATAACAAAAATGCCAACTTTGGTTTTGTAGACCGTGAGCAAGATCAGATTTTTCAGGATTTCGATTTCTTTGACGATAGTAATTCTAACTTGTTTAAAGTAGGTGTCGATTATTATATCAATGATAAAAATACCTTGTCTGTTTTTACCAATCAAAACCTCTTTAACGGTTTTGTAACAGGAACGACAGTTGTAAATTTCCCAACAGATGCTAATGATGTGAGTCAAATTTTTGATAACAGAAATGACAATACCTCCTCCCAATATAATGTGGATTATAAATTAGCATTAGCCAAAGAGGGAAGTTCTATTGAGCTGGAAGTAGATCACAATATCTTTACAGGGGATGAGAATGGACTCTTCCTTTTTGACGGCGAAAATGTAGCTCAAGATTATGTAGATGCTATCAATACAGATCGTACAAGAACGACGATTAACTTAGATTATGTAAATCCGTTATCTGAAACGTTAAAGCTAGAAGCTGGCGCACAAGCACGAATCTTTGCCTCTGAAATTGAACGATCTACAGATCAGTTGGTGATTAATCCGTTTAACCTTTCGACAGATCCAGATACGTTTATCAATGCACCAGCAACCAACTTTGATTATGCAAGAGATATTTACTCGTTATATGCTTCTGTGAATAAGAAATGGGAGAAATGGTCTGCGCAATTTGGACTTCGTTTTGAGTCTGTAAATGTGACTGCCAATACGAGAGAAACCTTTTTAGAAGGTGTTGTTACCGATGATTTATCAAATTTTGATACTGATCCTTCCGTACAAGTATCTCGTGATGGGAATAGCGTACTTCGTAATTTCGGAAATGACTATACGCAATTATATCCGTCGGCGTTTATTACCTATAATCCCTCGGAGAAGAATCAGTATCAGTTAAGTTATAGCAGACGTGTGGATCGTCCTGGGATTGGGCAAGTAAATCCGATTAGAGAGTTTAGTACCCCGTTGATTTCGGCATTTGGAAATCCGTCGTTGATTCCGCAATTTACCAATTCGTTAGAAGTGAATTATACGCGTAACCTAGAAAAAGGATCGATTACGACTGGCGTATTTTATCGCTCGGTATCAGACTTGATTAATCAGGCGTTGTTGTACAACCGTACCGATCCGAATTTAAATAGTTTGATTTTTACAAATGATAACTTTGACGATACGTCTTCGTATGGATTGGAAATATCGGCGAATTATAAGCCATTGTCGTGGTGGAATTTTAATGCAAGTTTTGATGTCTTTTCTCAAACACAACAGTCGTTTGCAGAAACCGTAGATCCAACAACTGACAATCCAACAGTGAATGATATTACAAGTAGCAATTTTGAAATAGACAATGTAGTGTGGAATTTTAGAGTGTTCAATAATTTTAAAGCCACCAAAAAATTGACCTTTTCTGCCTTTGTTATGTATCGTGGGGCTAATGAGAATATCCAGTTTGAAGTAGACCCTATGTTTATGACCAACATCGGAGCACGATACAATTTCTGGGAAGGAAAAGCAACCGCAAGCTTGAACTACAATGACATCTTTAATACGATGAAGTTTCAAGGGACAGGAACCCGTCCATTTAATCAAAATATCCAGTTCAATTGGGAAAGTAATACAATTAATGCAGCATTATCGCTTCGTTTAGGAAGTAATAAATACCGTGCAAAATCCAGAAAGCGTCGTGATAAAGATGAGAAAGAAGGTGGCGGAATTTTTTAGATTGCTTTACATAAGTAAAAATATCTAGATACTGTGACCTAACTTCCAATGGTACCCTTGCAGTATCTATGATTTGAAAACCGAAGTTTGATCGCTTCGGTTTTCTTGTTTTTTACGCTTTCGCGAAACTGCCTGCAGGTAGGAGCGTACTCTGTAACAACACCTATAAAATACTTATTTAAAAAAGCATTTTAAAAATGTCAAACTGAGCTTGTCGAAGTTTTTAACATACTGATTTACAAGCCTCCTTCGACAGGCTCAGAATGACAATCAGTTTGTTTTTGGAACATTTTAGATACCCTACATATATAGATCGTATCTCTATAAAAAAGTCTAATTATAAAAACGCTTAAAAATCTCAACAAGGCGTGTAGAAGGAATCATCTTGTTTTCGTGATCATCCATCTCGCTTAAGATTTGCTCAATGGCTTCTGGGCGAATTCCCAATTTTAACCCATAATTACGGATGGCGTCTAACTCTGTAAAATGCGTCTCTTGATCGACGTTCATTAATAATAAAAGTCTATGAAACTGAGTGATACGTTGTAACTCGGTACTGAGTACACTTATTTTTAAAGGGTTGGCGTGAAGGGTATCTACCTCTGTTTTAGAAAGTCCTAAACGTGCTGCTACGGCAAGGATAAATTCGTACTCACGCTCGTGTAATATGTTATCAGCTTTTGCCAAACCAATCATATCTGAAATAATCTGTTTTTTCTCTGTACTCACAACGCTTGTTTTTTGTCGTGCAATATAAGCGTTATTCTGTTTTTATGAAAATGGGGAGTTTACAATAATAATAACTTATTAAATGAAATTAGCAAATAATCTTTGGAGCAAGCTTCGAGGGATTGGATACCCAATCTAAAATTAGGATAAGTCTTAGATCTCGCTGAAAAAAGCGGGATTAATTCAACTAGCTGTTTTAAATTTTATTGCTTCACAACTCTTTAAAAACAGCGTTTCACTAAAAAAACAGCAAAAAGGGCATACACCCTTTTTGCTA
The DNA here is from genome assembly GCF_937910895.1 of uncultured Dokdonia sp. GTDB lineage: Bacteria > Bacteroidota > Bacteroidia > Flavobacteriales > Flavobacteriaceae > Dokdonia. Next base: position 26,861 of record NZ_CALEMI010000014.1, read on the forward strand.
TTATCAACAAATCAGGCACTCTCTAGCACCCCCCTAAACCACTACAAGGCACTTCTATTCCATCACAGAAACAAGTAACCCCTTCGCCAGGTCGACCCCAGTTTCCGCTAACTTCTACTGTCATATAGTCATCTTCATACACAACATATCCTCCTTGAATTGACTTTTGCTCTTTTGTACTTAGTGCTGTTCCTAAATTTGAAATCTTTCTTAACATAATTATACATTTTATTTTTCCTACTCTATTTAGAACTAGGCTTTTCGGATACCGCCTTTACTTGAAATTTTAATTCCCTACCCTTAAGAGCACTATTTGATATTTTGTTACCCTCTTATTTTAAAAAAATTACGAGTACTGCTCATAAAACAATATGTAACTTCGCCCCCGACCTTCTAAAACCCTACCTACTTAGGTATCTATATGATCATCATCCATACCCGAAAAACCATCTTTATTCACATCCATAGAACAGGAGGTTCTAGTATGATTTCACTCTTAAAAAAAGCACTTCCTAATCAAGTAGCAGTTATCGCACAGCACGGAAATGCCTCAACAATGGAAAGGAAGTTCCTTAAAGAACATCCTGAGTATTTTATATTTAGTATGGTACGTAATCCTTGGGAAAGACTGTTTTCTTGGTACTCGTTACTTTATAAATGGGATCCGCTAAATCTAGAAGAAGAACGTATACGGTTTGAAGAATTTCTCATTAATACAGCACAAGACAACGGTAATGATTCTTTTCTTTTAAATCAATTGGATTATTTTAAAAATACCACGCATAGTATGGATGATGTGACCATCTATCGCTATGAAAACTATATGGAAGAAATAAAGAAAATAGCAGATCGCCTTGGAATTGACATACAAGAGATTCCGCTTCTTAATGAAACCACACCTAAAAATTATAGAGCATATTATACCGAAAAAGGAAAAGCATTGGTCGCCCAAAAATGTGCTAGAGATATTGACCATTTTGGGTATTCGTATTAAGCCCTCAAGCCTCCTTGCCCCCAAAGTGGGAATAAATCCCCTAACCCCAAAGGGGGACTCTTACGCTTGCTTATATAGCTCAAAATATATATGATAAATAGAGACTACTCTAAAATAGAGTACTACTCTATTTTTAAAACCCTCATTAGAGTTTCCCCTCTAGAAAGAGGGGATTGATACCTATTTAATTTTAAAATGTCGTGTCCAAGGCGTAGTTGTTTTTTATTCTAAAGACGCTACGATTTTATTGCATAGCCTTAGCTACGGAATATATGAGTAAGGAATTTAGAATGAAAAAGAACAAGCTGACATTGCGACATTTTACGATTAAATTGGTATGAGGGGTGTGTTCTCATGAACTCACAAATTACACAGTAAAAACACCTCCCTAACCCTCCTTCTTAAGAGGGAAACTCAAACGTAAAAACAAAACTTTAGCAAGGTTCCTTTTTAAGAAGGATTTTTTTTGGAAAATGTGATGTAGAAAATAACAAGAACAACAATTAACATAATCCGTTAAACACTATTTAGGGAAGGTCAAAAACTACCGACTACTGACTAACAGCTACCTACTAAAAACTAACAGTCAACAACTTACTCAAACCGAATCGACTTCACTGGGCTAATCTTCGTGATGATGTAGGAAGGAATTAATAGCATAAAAAGACATAACGCAAACACGCTGACATTAAGGACTAAGATCTGTCCAAAATTAATATACACGGGAGCGACTTTCACGTAATACGTTTCGGGGTTGAGGGTAATGATTTCAAAATACCGTTGCGCATAGAGCAGCCCTAATCCGATGAGATTTCCCCAGAACAAGCCCATCCCGATCAGGTACATCGCATTGTATATAAATATTTTTCGGATACTATAATCAGAAGCCCCTAAGGCTTTTAAAATTCCAATCATACGCGTTCGTTCTAAAATCAGTACGAGTAACGCCACAATCATATTAATACCCGCCACAATAATCATAATGGCGATAATCAGCCCGATATTAAAATCAAACAACTTTACCCATTCAAAAATATTACGATTACGCTCTACCACGGTCATCGACCGTAAAAAGGAACCTGTATTTTGATACACATAATTATTAACTTCTTGCACCTCATCAAAATCATCTACAAACACTTCAAAAGCACCCACCTCATCATTTTTCCACTTATTAATCCGTTGGATATGGCGGATATCTGCCATAAGATATACCTTATCAAACTCCTGATACGCACTCTCATAAATCCCCACAATATCCAATCGCAACGGGCGTGGTGTATCCGATCTGTTATCTATAAAATAGACAATTACCTTATCGCCGAGTGAGAAACCGAGTCTGTTAGCGAGATATCGACTGATCAGCATTTCGGTATTGAGTTCTTCTGTAAATATGGGAAAACGTCCCTCTACGAGATAATCATCTATCCGATCCCAATCATAATCGGCGCCGAGCCCTTTGACAAGTACGCCTTCAAAATCGGTAGCGGTACGGATGATTCCAGATCGGGTTGCCACCGCTTGTATGTGCGTTACTTCAGGAACAGCATCAAAATCTGGATAAAAATCTTGTGCTCTCGGGATAGGATTTACTGTTTCTTGGCTATTATTTCCATCAAAATTAGACACCAAAATATCACCATTAAAGGCAGATACCTTCTCTCGTATCTTTTTTTGTAATCCTAATCCGGTTGCAATCGCGATAAGCATGGTGATCATTCCGATGGCAATCGCAATGATCGCAATTTTTATAATCGTAGTAGAAGCACTACTTTTATACGATGTTGCCCCATGTAATCGTTTTGCTATAAAATACTCCAGATTCAAAATGCAGATTCTTTTGTTCAAAAATACCTTTTTTTTAACGCTCTTTCTCTTAATTTCTTGTGGAAATGGGAATCACGTTTCTAATTCTACAGATCGTAAGGAGGTTTCCGCTTTCGCGAAAGCGGACTCAAACGCAGCAAATTCGAAAACGGAAATACAAAATACGAAAGATCAGCAGAACCTTCCGATTATTGTAGGTGCCAATCGAACGACTGAATATTTGCCGTTATTACAAAACAAAAAAGTGGGCGTCGTGACCAATCAAAGCGGACTCATTTTTAAAACCGAAACACATAGCAAAGAAAAAAGCACCCATTTGGTAGATTCGCTACTCAGCCTTGGAATTGCTGTCAAACACGTGTATTCGCCAGAACATGGGTTTAGAGGTGATGCAGATGCAGGCGAAAAAGTAAAAGACAGCAAAGACCCAAAAACTGGCTTGCCTATTGTTTCCTTGCACGGTAAAAATAAAAAGCCGACACAAGAACAATTACAAGATATTGATATTTTAGTATTTGATATTCAGGATGTGGGCGTACGGTTTTACACTTATATTTCTACACTGACATACGTGATGGAAGCCGCCGCAGAAAAAGGAATTCCTGTGATTGTGCTCGACAGACCCAACCCAAATGCACATTATATAGATGGCCCAACTTTAGAGCCTGAGCATAGTAGTTTTTTAGGAATGCATCCTATTCCACTAGTCTACGGAATGACGATTGGAGAATACGCACAGATGGTCAATGGAGAACGATGGCTGACTGATGGAATTCAATGTGACCTTACCGTGATTCCGTTACAAAACTGGAAGTATGATACTCGCTACTCCTTACCCACACGACCTTCACCCAATTTACCGAATGACAAGAGCATTAACTTGTATCCAAGTCTCGGCTTTTTTGAAGGTACGACCATCAATGCAGGACGAGGTACCGAAATACAATTTCAAATTTTTGGCTCTCCCCTATTACCTGCTGCGTATTTCCCTTTTGAATATACACCGCAATCTAATTTTGGCGCCAAAAACCCAAAAGAAAAAGGAAACCTTTGCCATGGACTCGATTTACGAGAGCAAGACTATCTGGCGCGCGTGAATTTAGAATGGCTTGTGGAAGCTTATACAGCACATACGGATAAAGAAAATTTCTTTAAAACAGCAAGTTTTACGTTGCATGCGGGTACCAAAAAATTACAAGAGCAAATTGAAAAAGGCTATACGTTTAAAGAAATAAAGAAAGGTTGGTATGCCGATATCGACACCTTTAAAAGCATCCGAAAAAAATACCTTATCTATCAATAAAAAAATTTACTTGCAAATAAAAAATTTGAAAAAATGAAAAAAATGAAATTTTTAGTGATAGGATTTCTAGCTTCCCTCACGATGGTAAATTGCTCTGATGATCTTGATGATGTCATCAGACCCGCAAGCAATTTAGAAATCTCACAATTTATTTACAGAGGGCTTAACTTCTGGTCGCTGTATAAAGAAGATGTACCTGATCTCGCCAATGATCGGTTTACAAGTGATGCAGAACTGAATGATTTCTTAGATGATTTTGAATCTCCAGAGGCGACCTTTGAAGCGTTACTTTCACCTAACGATCGTTTTAGTATCCTGAGAGACGATTACATCGAATTAGAAAATGCACTAAGTGGGATTCGTCGTTCTACAGGAATGCGTTTTGCGTTATTTAATGACCCTTCTGGTAACGGCGACGTATTTGGACTTGTGCGGTATGTGATTAATAACAGCCCTGCACAAGATGCAGGCGTACAACGCGGAATGATCTTTACAGGTATAGATGGCATTGCACTTACGAGTGACTCTGACTTTGACGCTATCTTCGGTCAAGATACCTATACCCTTAATCTCGCCGATTATGATGCAGACACCGAACTCTTTACACTCAACGGTACCGACATCACACTCAATCAGGTAGAACTGACGATCAATCCTATTCATACTGCCAGAACACTGACGGTAGAAGGACGACAAATAGGGTATTTACATTATACTGGTTTTACCAATGAGTTTGATGACCAACTCAATAATGCCTTTGCACAGTTTCAAGCAGAGGGTGTGACCGATCTTATTTTAGATATACGTTATAACGGAGGGGGTTCTATCGAAACCGCCAATGACTTAAGTAGTATGATTACAGGACAGTTTAACGGGGAGTTATTTATTAGACAAACCTATAATGAAGATCGTAATCCTGACAATCAATTTGATCGGCTTTTTAACTCGAATATTGGAAGTGGTAATGATGGTGCAGGTATCAATAGCCTGAATTTAACAAGAGTATATGTGATTACTACAGGAAGTTCTGCTTCTGCTAGCGAATTGATTTTAAGTGGTCTCGATCCGTATATCGAAGTAATTCAAGTAGGTACCACCACCGCTGGAAAATTTGAAGGATCTTTTTTATTATATGACTCACCTAGTTTTAGAAGAACAGATGCGATTAATCCCAACCATCGATATGTGATGTTACCTTTGGTATTACGCTCGGAAAATGCCAACGGACTCACGGATTATTTTGATGGCTTTACGCCTGATATTGTGATTGGAGAGGACTTTGCAAATCTTGGACAATTAGGTGTACAAGGAGAACCGTTACTAGATGCAGTGATTAACGAAATTCTTTTAGGAAGAAGCGCTGCCGCCAATTATAACACACGCGAATTACCCGCCGTATTCTTCAGTGATCAAAATGATATTTTATATCAACGGATGTTGAATGAGTAGGCCCCCTAGCCCCCGAAGGGGGAATTTCTTACTGTTGTGTGTATTTCTTTTGGGGTATGCTTTCGCGAAAACGTGAAGAAACAAAACAACGCGAGTCTGCTCCCTAATGCAATCTTGCGCTTTCTTAATTAACGTAAGTTCGATATACGTTATTAAATTTTTCTTCTTTTTCTTCAGTATAGAAATGATTTCCTGTTAAAAAATTTTGAAGCCTTGGAAACGACAAAGTGTTAGCTTTGGGCGAGGAGAAGCGATGGCAGAAACTTCTTGCGGTTTTTTACCTTAAGCGAAAAAATACCTAAGGAATCGAAGATTCATAAGTTCCAAAACTTAAAATAAAAACCACACGCATAAAAAGTGTCTTTTCTTTTGGTTCGGTTTTCTTTGGACAAGCGAAGAAAATGAACAAAAAATATCATTCTGAGCTCGTTAGATGATTTTCAAATAAATCACGTAAAAAAACTAAACTGTTATTTAAGTCAATCTCACATAAAAAACGCGAGTCTGCTCCCTAATGCAATCTCGCGCTTTCTCAATAAGTAGAAAAATACGACTATGGATTCACGTACACGTTGTCAGGAATAATCCCAACATTTAGTGTAGTCGTTAAGCTATTATCTCCTAAATTATAAATCTCCAACGTTCCGTTACTCGCAAAATCTCCAGCATTACATCCTATTAAAGTGGCACCGCCGTTCACTACAAACATATTAAAGAAGTTGACTCCTGAAAGTTCAGGTGTTGCTGGGGTTTGAAAGTTAACCGTGGTTGTTTTAAAAACACCACCATCTAGGAAATAATAAAGATCACTTCCAGAAATATTCAAATAGTTAGGATGATCATTCAAACCAAAAAGAAATGTAGTAATCACTTGATTGCTCGCTGTATTAATTCGTGTGAGAGTTCCTGGAGTTTCATTCCCAGTAAATGCTGGACTTCCGCCGGCTAGCACCCATAAATTTCCATCTGTATCAAGTTGTAGAGAATTAGGCACATCTCCTACAATAATTGTACTCGACACCATATCAGTGGTTGGATCAATCACGGTTACCGTATTATTCACGCCAAAACCACCTTGGTTTGCCACATACAAATTAAACCGATTAAAGATCATTTCTTCTGGACCTTCCCCTACAGGAATTGTTCCTGTCACTTCATTGGTAGTGAGATCAATCACAGCCACATAATCGTCGGTCGCGATATTAGGATCACCCCAGTTAGAGACATACCCTTTTCCATTGGCTTCTACAAAATATCTTGGATTCTCAAGCCCCGTTTCAATTCGTGCCACCTCTTCAAACGTAAACCGATTGACCACCGTAATCCGATTACTTACATTCGCAACCACATACGCTAGGTCTCCCGAAAAACCAATAGATTGTACTACATTTCCTAAATTATCTCCATTTACGTCTTGATAAATATCAGTATCTGCTGTCGTCAAGGTTGCATCAACAAAGTCAACACTTCCAAAACCTGTGTTAAATGGTCCCTGATTGGTGACCAAAAAACCATTTTCAAAAGCGAGCATTTCTTCTGGGTCTGGATTTGGATCTATGACCACAATACCGTCGTCATCATTACTACAAGCAAATAGAAAAAGGGTTCCAAAAATGGCAATCAATAAAAATTTGTAGAATTTCATAGTTAAAATGTATAGGTTGTTTGTATTAAAAAGTTACGCCCAGGATTTGGCCTAAAGGCAATAGTTTGATAGTTTTTATTTAATATATTTCTCGCTTGAAGCGAAAGTGTAATTTGCTGTTCTTGCTTCTTTACCAACGAATAATTTACGCCTAGATTAGAAACCCCATACCCCGCTACCGAATCTGAGTTGTCTGTCGTTGTATACACTTTATCATTGTATAATATCTGATAAAACGCTGACAAACGATCGAAAGTATAGCCAACGCTTCCTGTAATTTTTTGTTTAGGCACATACAAAAGCTGATTTCCCGTCTCTCTATCTTCGGCGATAGTGTATCCATAATTCCCTGTCGCTGTTAACAAATGTGCTCCTAACTTGTAGGAATACTCGGCAGTCAACTCAGTACCATAATTACGTGTTTCAGATAGGTTTTCTGGGCTCCAAATTCCCGAAAAATCAGGTCGCCAAACAATCAAATCTTGTGTCAGTATATAATACGTGTTGAGTCGTAGGTTTAGATCTTTGTAGGTAAAACGATGTCCTATTTCTGCTTGGATACTCGTTTCTGGAATTAAATTTGGATTTCCTCTGGCACCAGCACCTTGCCAATACACGTCATTATAGCTTGGGATTCTATAATTTCGGGAGGCGTTGATGGAGATTTTATACGCTTTCGCGAAAGCGTACTCAGAACTCATCCCAAATAACAACGGACTGTCAAATGTATTGGTCACCTCTTGTCTAGCTTGAATGCCATAATTCCATTTTTTGGTCACCTGATGATGCCACAGCGTACTTGCCGAAAAGGCATTCCGTGTCGCTTGCTGAATATTACTTCCTTCACCATCTACGGTCGTGTAATCCAATGTTGTTTTCAGGCGTTTATCGTTCCCAAACCGATAGGTGAAATCATAATTTGCCGTATACCTGATGGCTTTCCCAATTGTAGAAATAGATCGATTGTCTTCGGTTGGAAAATAGCGAAATTGTTCAAATACATGCGCCACTCGTAGCTTAGAATCATACTGTGTATCACTCGCTTGCCATTCGACAAGCGTTCGTGTGTTTCTGTCTTGATACGAGTCGTCAGAAGGTGCCGTGAGCGTTCCCGAAAAATTGCGATCGCCTAGAAAGGTATTATGGTACACCTTGATGAGCTGATTTCGCGACAGCGTAAACCCAAAATTCGCGTTGAGATTAGTGTTTTCAAACTGTCCGTTTTCGTTCAACTGATCAGTATCAAGATATTCAAAATCATTATCACTTCGTGTATAATCTACCGCGACATCACCATAGAATTTTTTAGTGCCAAAGCGAGATTTAAAATTTCCCGAAGGGGTATTAAAACTTCCATAACTCAGCACCAGTCTATTTTCAAAACGAGGCGCAAAGGAAATTTCATTATTGAGATGAATACTCCCGCCTATCGCTCCTGAACCATACGGAATACTTCCGCCACCGCTTCGTACATCAATATTATCGTAATTACGGCTGGATATGGTATTAAAATCGGTTTGCCCGTTGAGTTGAGAGTTGATGTTGATACCGTTCCAAACCACCGCAGTCTGCTGTGCAGACGTTCCTCTAAAAGACGCTGATGACACCCCGCCTGGTCCGTTTTCTCTTAAGAAAACAAGAGTTTGATAGCGTAAAACTTCGGTGAGTGCCGTTTTGGAATTGCTCAAAACAGAATCCGTCACTCTGGCTACGGTAACGCCTTGAGAGAAGTCGCGTAACTTCACGTCACTAAGGATCACTTCAGGCAATACCTGTAAGCTATCTATTTGCGAATGTGCCGTACTGATGCAAAAGCATAGTACCATCACGATGTACGAGATTTTTTCTTTCATCATCTGTGACCTTTTACCCGAAAGTCAGTCGATATTAATTATAAATCGTGGCAGGTCTCCTGGCTTGCTTCTTGTTAAATGCCTTCCCATCTTGACACCTCAAGACAGTGGCGGTGTAGTATTTTTAACAAGTCCTATACGTGTATAGGCACAGCTTACAGTTGCGGGAACAGCTTTTGCGTTTAACAAAATTCCCTTTTAATTGGTGAGTATGTGTATACTCTCCAAACCATAATTTGGTACAAAGGTATGGCTTTTATAAGAATATAGAGAAAAAAGAATATAGAATATAGACTCAAAATAGAGTAGCACTCTATTTTAGAGTGTTACTCTATTTTGGAAACTGAAACTGAAATCGAAGTTGAAGTTGAAGTTGAAACAAAACTACCCCCTCCGTCTGTATCTCGTTACCTCGATACAGCCACCTCCCCTCGTTGAGGGGAGGAGCTATGTTAGTAGTTCTATTCATGTAAGTGGTAAAAGACAAAAACTTCTCTTTGGGGGCTAGAGGGCTTTTCCTTATTTAATCAATTGTCACACTGAGCTTGTCGAAGTGCTTTCTTACTATTGAAATTTATATACTAGGTCTTCGATAAGCTCTGACTGACAAAGCATTAAGAGGTATATTCTTACATACATCTAAAAACCAAAAACACCTCTTTTCATTCCGACTTGCTTTTTCTCTTTTTTAAATACTACTTTTGAAGAATGAAAAAATCCTATCTGTACATTCTTTTGCTTCTCTTTCTTTTTACAGGAATCATGTCTTGTAAAAAAGATGAAAAAGAGACGATTCTTGAAACGCCAATGGAACAGGAATTTACAGTGGATTATGCAACGGGATTTACGATCAAAGAATTTCCAGAGTACACATTACTAGAAGTTTCAGGGGCTTTTCCAGGTACCGAAAACGTATATCGATATGCTTTGGTCAAAGAAGGTGCTTCCTTACAAAAAAGTAGCGACAGTAATCCTGAATCTCTAACGAGTTTACTGGCGTCAAACAAAATAGACGCGATTATAAAAGTTCCTTTACAATCGGTCGTAGTGACCTCAACGACACATATTCCTTCTCTGGAAATGTTAGGTGTTGATCAGACCTTGACAGGGTTTCCCAATCTTGATTATATCTCCAGTGAGCAAACGCGTAAACGTATAGATGCTGGGCAGATTAAAGAACTCGGACAAAACGAAGCGATCAATACAGAAGTCGCTATCGACTTGAATCCTGATGCGGTGATTGGCTTTGGTGTCGATGGTCAAAACAACTCTTTAAACTCTCTAGAAAAAGCAGGAATTCCTGTCTTATACAACGGGGATTGGGTAGAGAAGAGTCCGTTGGGAAAAGCAGAATGGATTAAGTTTTTTGGTGCTTTATACGGAAAATCAAAAGAAGCAGATAGCATTTTTAAATCCATAGAAACAGGTTATCTAACGACTAAACAACTCACTCAAAACGTTACCAAACGCCCTACGGTTTTAAGTGGTGCCATGTATAAAGACGTTTGGTATTTACCACACGGCGAAAGCTGGCCAGCGCAACTCATTGAAGATGCGGGAGGCGATTATCTTTGGAAAGATACCCAAGGGACAGGAAGTATTGGATTAAGTATAGAATCAGTGCTCGACAAAGGACAAAACGCCGACTTCTGGATTGCACCGGGACAGTTTGGAAGTTATAGCAGACTCGCAGAAGCGAATCCTGTCTATGCGCAATTTGATGCTTTTAAAAATAAAAAAACATATACGTTTACGACCAAAAAAGGAGCAACAGGCGGCATGCTGTATTACGAATTGGCACCTAACCGGCCTGATCTGGTGTTGAAAGATTTGGTGTACTATTTACATCCTGAGTTGCTGCCTGATTATCAACCTTATTTCTATACGCCTTTTGAAGACTAATCGCTCCTATACCATCCCATTGATTGCCTTGGCTATCGGTCTGGTGTGTTGCTTTTTTATCAACATTAGTCTAGGGTCTGTAGCGATTCCGCTGTCAGATGTTTTCAATAGTTTAGTGGGAGGTGAGGTTTCAAAATCGTCTTCAGAATTTATTATTCACGACTACCGACTTCCCAAAGCTATCATGGCGATAATGACAGGAAGCGGACTAGCGGTGACAGGGCTTTTGATGCAAACGTTATTTCGGAATCCGCTGGCAGGCCCTTTCGTCCTCGGAATCAGTAGTGGCGCTAGTTTGGGTGTTGCTTTATTTATTTTAGGCGGGACTGCATTTGGTATTACCAGTACGATGGCTTTTGGAAAATGGGGGCTGATTATCGCTTCGGCGACAGGAAGTTTTTTAGTGTTTTTAATTGTTTTAGGTGTGGCGTCAAGAGTACGAGATACGATGGCATTACTCATTATCGGACTCATGGTCGGAAGCTTGACCTCTGCAGTCGTCAGTGTGCTTTCCTACTTTAGTAAAGCCGAAGAATTACAGCAATATATCTTTTGGTCGTTTGGGAGTTTGGGTGATGTCTCGTGGCAGAGTATTCGGTTGCTTTTTTACTGTTTTATAGCGGGGCTGATTTTGGCGATGACACACCTTAAAGAACTCAATGCTTTATTACTCGGCGATACTTACGCCAAAACATTGGGCGTGAACTATACGCGGAGTCGGTTTGTGATTATTATTGCGACCAGTCTTTTGGCGGGAAGTATCACTGCTTTTGCGGGGCCTATTGCGTTTATAGGACTTGCGGTACCGCATTTGATTCGTCAAATCATCCCCACCTCCAATCATCGGATTTTATTTCCCGCGGTGATTTTGGGTGGTGCGATCCTGATGCTGATTTGTGATACGATTGCGCAAGTGCCGCTCAGCGAGTACACACTTCCAATTAATGCAGTGACTGCCTTGGTGGGTGCGCCGGTGGTGATTTGGTTGTTAGTTCGTAAAAAGAAATTGGTGTTTTGATGGAAAGCCAACCCATACATACCGTCCTTTCTACTGAAAATCTTAGTATTGGCTATTCTTCTAAGCAAGGAGATACGATGATAGCCTCCAATATTGATCTCGCGATACCACAAGGTCAATTGGTGGGACTGGTAGGCATTAATGGTGCAGGAAAATCCACACTCATACGTACGTTGGCTGGTTTACAAAGTTCCCTTTCGGGAAATATTTCTCTGAATGAAACCTTGATTCCCAACATCGAACCGCAGGCCTTGGCAAGACAACTCAGTGTTGTGCTCACGGGACAAGCGATTTCTAAAAATTTAAGTGTCTTAGAATTGGTCAGTTTAGGAAGACAACCGTATACCAATTGGTTCGGATCGCTCTCTGAATCCGATCTTCAAAGCATCACCTCCGCCCTCAAAGCTACCGACACCGAAACACTCAAAAACAAGAAGTGCTACGAACTCAGCGACGGGCAATTACAACGGGTACTTATTGCACGTGCGTTAGCACAAGATACCGCTATGATGATTTTAGATGAGCCGATGACGCATCTAGATTTACATCACAAAGCGTCTGTTTTAAAACTTTTAACAAACATCGCTCACGAGCAACAAAAACTCGTCCTCTTCTCTACCCACGACATCGAACTCGCCATCGCGCAATGTGATCAGATGATTGTACTACAAAATGGAAAAGCGATTATAAACACCCCAAAACAACTGATTCAAAAAGGGGTATTTGATGCTTTGTTTCCTTCGGAGAATGTAAGGTTTGATTCTAAGGCTGGTAGGTTTGTGATTGGGTAGTTAGCATTTAATATCAGAAAAGTTAATCACTATTATTTTTCACGAAAGTGAAAAATAATAGTGATTTGACATATTTACACAACAAATAGAGTTATCCAATTATTGTTTTAAAACTTTTACTGAATAACTGTTTAAATCATCCTGAATTGAAACCAAATATAATCCGTTAGTTAAATTTGACAAGTCAAATTTTGTTTTATTTTTCGTTATGTCATCTAAAACAACTCTGCCTAACATATCATATATTTTTATAGTACAATCTTGTGAAGATAAACTCTCAATATTAATAATTCCTTTTGTTGGGTTTGGATAGACAGCAAATAACTCTGACTCTTCATCGTTTATGGACAAACTACAATTGTTCTCAGTTTCACTAATACTATTACACCCTGTATTATTGCTTTCAATTGTTGCATTGCCGTCATTAAACAAATGAGAACAGACAGTGTCAATACTACAATCGCTTAAAAGGTCGTTAAACTGAATGACTATAAATTGAGCAATAGATTCAATATTAGCGACAGCGTCTATATTAATTAATATTGGATTGTCAAAAATCCTTAAATCATTCATAGGAGAAGTAACATTTTCTAGACCATTTAAATTTACAAGGTTTGGATTATTACTCAAAGACATAAAATTAGTAACAGTATGTAAATTACTTAAATCTGTAAAATCTGTTAGTCCTGTTACGATAAATTGTAAATCTCTAGTGGACTCTAAATTATTAAAGCCAGAAATATCATTAAGACTTGTAGCACCACCAAAGAATAAATTAGACTCAAGATTAACCATATTAGTAAAGCCACTTACGATTTCTAAATTTGGGTTATTTGAAAAAAGTAGTCCAGAATTCCCGTCAAATTGATTTATAGTGGTTAAACTATTGAAGCCGCTAATTTCAAATAACATAGCATTATCTATAAACAACACACTCTTTTCTACTACCGATAATTCCTGAAAACCATCAACGTTTAACAAGTTAGGATTGGAATCAAATCTCAATTCATTACCTACAGAAACTAATTGATTAAATCCATTCATCTCTAACAATTGTGCGTTGTCTTGAATAATTAATGACCAGTTTATAGAAATTACACTATTAAATCCATCTAAAAGAGTAATGTTATCGTTATTAACAATAGATATCCTATTTCCCACATTGGTTAAATTATTGAATCCAGACAATGTTTGTAAAGAAGAACCCGTTATTGACAAATTATCTCCTACCTCTAATAGGTTTTCAAAACCTGTTATTTCACTAAAATCAGAAAATGATATACTTAAAAAACCATCAACCTGACTAAGCTGATTAAATCCATCCAATGCATTGGTCCCACTGTTATTGGATATCGAAAAACCTCCTTGAATTTGTTGAAGATTGTCAAAACCTTCAAAATTATCAATAGCATTTAAACCTATAAAAACATCTGAACCTATGACTTCTAATGAGCTAAAGCCTGTGATTTCGTTTAAATTTTCATTGGCAATAATAGTGAAGGCAGAACCTATAGAATCAAGTTGATTCAAACCAGATATAGTGATTAATGCATCGTTATTTTGTATGCGTAATTCACCTTCTAGTTGGGTAGCTGAAGACATTCCGCTAATTTGCAATAAGCTAGGATTGTTTGAAATACTAAAATCACCTTGAAAAGCCGCTACTGAATTAAAACCATCAATCTCATTTAAATTCGTAAAATCTATTGTAAAATTTGATTCTATAGAAGTTACTTGATTAAATTCTGGTAATGAACTCAAAATAGGATTTCCAATTAGTTGAAATTCTCCAGCGATGGTTTCCAAACTACTAAAGCCACTAAATGAAGCTAATTCCTCGTTATCAAATACTATAAAATTTGAGCCTATTGACACAAGACTATTAAATCCATTTATTTCCAACAAAGAATTATTCCTATCTATTGAAAATTCGTCACCTACAGACAATAAGTTTTCAAAACCAATAATATTTACACTACTGTTTTGGTTAAAAACAATTCCTCCACCAACAGAAACTAAACTTGTAAACCCACCTAATGTTGTTGAGTTATTTGCTGTAAAATTAATATCTCCATTTATAGTTTCTATATTTGAGAAACCATTGGGATCAGAACCCATATTGAATTCAAAATTAAAATCACCACCAACAACATTAAGGTTATCCAAACCACTTAAATCTACTGATTCATTAAGACCTGTTATGATAATATCTCCTACTACTGAATTAATACTATTCAGACCGTTTAAATTTTGTAAGTCATTATCACTATTATTTATCAGTAGAGAACCATTGATTTCACTACAGTTTGGAAAGTCAATTATAAACGAATCAATGTCTGCTTGTGTAAAAAAGAAAACATTTCCTGTTGGACACTGAGCAAAAGAGATATACGATATTAACAAAAAACAAATTACAATACTTTTTTTCATTTTATTTTTCAACAAAACTACATATATTTTACTTAACTTAAATAAAGTGTAATTGAAAAAAAAATCTCTTGTAATTTTCCAACTACCTTCTTTAATATTAATTTTCAGCTAGTTACCCTTCATACGATCTCATCCAAAAAATCTAAATTATTACCTGATTTTTTAAATACTGGTGAGATAGCTTTCGCGAACCTGCCAGCCGCCGACAGGAGCGTAATTACCAAAAGACAGAAGCGTAATGATATAGTGTGTGAGATCTTAGGGTTTGTATCATCGCTAGCATTCTAGCTAAAACCAATTATATACGTATCTTGATGCTTGATAATGAACATTTTTGATATATTTAAAAATTAGAAAATGAAAAAGATCATCTTTATCACTATGTTTTTGACTTGCCATGTAGTGCTATGGAGTCAAACGCATACCTGGACAGGAAATGGAGATAATTATTTCTGGTCAGATCCTTTAAATTGGGATATGGGAACTATCCCTTTGCAAAATGGGGAAGGAACTGTTATCATCCCTGAGGGAGTGGAAGTATATTCAACGTCTGCCATCGTTTTTACTAAAGGAGTGTTTACAGGCGGAGGAACATTGAACAGTAACGGCACTTTTCTAGCAATCCATATCTCAGAAACAGATGCAACCAAAACGTTATCAAATTTCACATTAAAAAATACAGGAGCGCTCACCATAACGAAGGCAGCTGGGATTTCAAACCCAGAGCCTTTTTTTATAAATGAACAAGCTAGCTTAATCTCTCAATCGCAACAGGGCTTTATAACACTAGACGGTGTTGACATCAGTTTTAACACCCCTAATCCTGGTTTATTAAATATCACGAGCCCACTTTTAAAAAATGGTGCTGGCACTGTTACTATTGATACAGATATGTATATCTGCTGTTATGATTTTACCGTAGCCGAGGGAACTTTGCTTATTGA
>NZ_CALEMI010000015.1 GCF_937910895.1 uncultured Dokdonia sp.
CAAATAGGTTTTTCAGGAAGAAGACGATAATAACAACCCCTACCATAATCCCTAATACATACACTTCACCATGCTCGTCAATCTTAATATTTATAAAATAATTAAGGGTATCTTCAAGATAGGCTCTTAAAGAAGTAGATGCATCGTAGATAGGCTTCACTCTAATAGGCTCTACTTGCTTTAATAGCACCGTAAGCATCGGGATTAAGGATATAAAAGAAAGTGTTCCAAATAGGGCATATAGGATATTAAAAATAATATTTAAAAAACCATATTTTTTATAGGGAAGCGCAAAACGCAAAATCTTTTTAAAGTAGTTCATAAGAGATGTTACGCTTTCTTGCCTGCCAGCTGGCAGGCAAGAAAGCAAAATTAATTTATACGCCTAGTGCATTTTTTATGCCAGCGATACGGTTGTCTAATTGCGCTGAAATAGTGTCATAATCCTCCAAACTAGCTAAAGGCTCGTTGACACTGATATAAAACTTTACTTTAGGCTCTGTACCACTTGGTCTTGCCGCGATCTTGCTTCCGTCTTCTGTATAATAAATAAGCACGTTAGACGCTGGAATATCAATAGTTTCTGTCTTTCCAGTTAAGATGTTTTTAGCGGTCTGTGATTGATAATCTTCTACGCGTAAGACTTTACTATGATTAATTTCTTTCATCGGATTTTCTCGTAGGTCAATCAGCATTTGTTTGATTTCGGCTGCGCCAGATTGTCCTTTTTTTACGAGGGAAATCAATGATTCTTTATAAAAACCGTGTGTCACATATAAGTCTTTTAATATTTGGTACAGCGTTTTTCCCTGTGCTTTTGCATCGGCAGCAATGGTACAAGCCAATAGAGTAGCGGTAACAGCATCTTTATCACGCACAAAATCTCCTACCATATATCCAAAACTTTCTTCGCCACCGCCTATAAAGTGTTGTTCAGGATAGTCCTTAATCATCTTAGCAATCCATTTAAAACCAGTAAGACCCGTTTTACATTCTACATCATAAGATTGCGCAAGCACATCCATCATTGGGGTAGATACAATCGTAGATCCAACAAATGGGTTGTTTTGCTTTTTTTTGCTTTCGCGAAAGCGTGCCAACAAATAATCCGTCATTAAAATCATGGTCTGATTTCCATTGAGAATCGCTAGTTTCCCGTCATCTCCACGCACAGCAATTCCTAGTCGATCACAATCGGGATCTGTTCCAATTACGATATCTGCATTTTTTACTTCTCCTAACTCTAAAGCCATCTTCAAAGCAGAAGGTTCTTCTGGGTTCGGAGAGGCAACCGTAGGGAAGTTTCCGTCGGGAGTCGCTTGTTCTTCAACAATATGAAGATTGGTAAAACCTGCTTGTCTCAAGGTGTCTGGCACAAGCGTTATAGAAGTTCCGTGTAAGGATGTAAAGACTACCGTAAGATCCTTTTTTTGCTGTGGCGTCACATCTGATGTTACATTAGCAACACTCGCATCTATAAATGCTTTGTCTACTTCTGTATCTATATAGGTGATCCGATTTTCTTGTTCTTGAAACTGAATATCTTTAAAGTCTAAGCTTTCTATCTCTTGAATGATCTCTGTATCTTGTGGTGGAACGAGCTGTCCTCCATCTACCCAATATACTTTATAACCATTGTATTCTGGAGGATTATGACTTGCCGTAAGTACAATGCCACATTGACAATCTAAGTGTTTTACAGCAAAACTAAGCTCTGGCGTAGGTCTCAAATCAGAGAATAGAAAAACATCTATTCCGTTGGCAGAGAAGACATCAGCTACAGTTTTAGCAAGCTCTTTACTATTATGTCTACAATCATACGCAATAGCGACCTTTACGGTGATGTCGGGAAATGTTCTATTCAAGTAATTGGAAAGCCCTTGTGTGTTTTTTCCTAAAGTGTATTTATTGATTCTATTGGTACCTGGTCCCATAATCCCGCGCATACCGCCTGTACCAAATTCTAAGCTTTTGTAAAAACTATCTTCGAGTTCTTCAGGGTGATGTGCTATAGCCTCTTTTATAGTATCTTGAGTTTCTTTGTCAAAAGTATCAGTAAGCCATGTATTAGCTTTGTCGAGAATTTCAGGTTTGTGATAGATCATTTTTTTAAGTAAAAGGTTACAGTACAAAAATACGTTTTTGTGTTAATTTTTATCGGTAATTACTGTTTTATACTTAATATGGATGATATTTGAATTAAAACGAGTCAGTTTCTATATTTTTTAATCCAACCAAGCATTGAAAATTCTTTTATCAATTTCTTTTTTCTTAGTACTATCTATGCAGGTTTCAGCACAACGAGATGCTGCTAACTGGTATTTTGGAAGCTTTGCAGGATTAGATTTTAATTCTGGTACTCCTGTAGCAATAGATGATGGTGCATTGGATACTACCGAAGGTTGCTCTGCCATCTCAAACAAAGATACAGGCGATATTCTTTTTTATACAGAGGGAACTACTGTTTGGAATAGAAATAACCAGGTCATGCTTAATGGTACTGATTTGTTAGGCAGCTTATCCTCTACTCAATCTGCCGTGATTGTACCGTTACCTGGAAGTAGTACTCTTTTTTATATCATCACAACAGACGAAGTCCAAGCCTATCAAAATAATGGGATGGGTAATGGAATCAATTATTCTGTTGTTTCTATGGCTGGCGATAATGGGCTAGGGGAAGTCATAGAAAAAAATACAAATCTATTAATAGAAGGATCAGAAAAAATTTCTGTTGTAGAAACAGCAGATGGTATTAATTACTGGATAGTTACTCATTTTGAAGATACATTTTATTCCTATTTGCTAGATGCTTCAGGAATTAGTAACACGCCAGTCATTTCTACGGTTGGACCTAATATTAATGATTTTGAGAATTTTAGAGGGGCTATGAAGATTTCCCCAGATGGGTCTCAATTAGCAATCGCACATTGTTTATTTGAACCTAATTTGGGAGGTTTGGCATATCTATATGATTTTAATAACACAACAGGAATGGTAAGTGATCAATTATTGATTGGGGATGATCTGGTGTATTATGGTGTTGAATTCTCATCAGATTCCTCAAAATTATATTTTAGTGGAAAAACAATTGATGATCAAGGGTTGTCTGATCGTTATGTTATTGAGCAATATGACTTAAATGAGGCGTCTATACCTAATTCTAGATACGTGGTGTTAAATCGTGAGAGTGAGGCATTAAGTGATCTAGCTGGAGCCCTACAAATTGCTATGAATAGAAAAATATATCATGCACTTCCAGGACCAACGCTATCAGTCATTAATTCTCCAAAATTATCGGGACCTTCCATAAACTTTACGGAAGGATCTGTAAATTTGGTGCTTAGCAATAGTTCATTTGGATTACCACAGTATATTCAATCTTTTTTTGAATCTTTCATAACCATAAACAATGTTTGTGAGAATGACACCACTGTTTTTACGGTAGATTCTAATGCAAACGTAACTGCTGCGCTATGGAATTTTGGAGATCCATCTAGTGGTCCTAATAATACGTCTACTTCTATTAATCCTACTCATAATTTTACCTCACCAGGATTGTATACTATCACTGTTGAGTTTCAATTTTCAGATCGTGTTCCAAAAACTTTTGTAGAGTTTGTAGAAATTATTCCTCAATTAGACGTACCAGCATCTATCGTTTTTAGTCAATGTGATATTGATGGTGTAGATGATGGAAGAAGTATCTTTAACTTGATTGATTTTACAAATGAAGAATTACAGATTGATAATCTTCAATACCGATTTTATAATTCTATAACAGATGCTCAATTAGATCAAAATTCTATTGCTAGTCCTACTATATATTCAAACGCTACCAATGGAGAAACAATATATTTAGTCGTAGGAAGTGAGTCATCGTGTAATGATATCATAGAAATTATACTTGATGTTGCTGTCAATCCTCAGGGAACTAATTTTACGTATGCTTTGTGTGATATACTATTGAGTAAACAGGACGTATGGCAAGCGTTACAAATCTTACAAAATGAAATTCTCCAAAATTTCCCTGCTAATTCATCTTTAGATTTTTATTTATCAATAGACGATGTGATTGCACAGACTAACGAATTAAATCTAAATACTGTACCAAGTTCTTTGTCTGCTGAAGGGTTTTTGAGTGTTTACTATAGAGTTTTAGGTGATGCTGACTGTCTAGCAATAGGAGAGGTAAATTTTGATATTTTACAGGGTGTAGATGAAGAAATTAAAATGGTCAACTTTTGTACTTCTGATGGTGGAGCGCTATTGGCTACAGATGGTTCCTATCTTTCTTATCAATGGTCCACTGGTGAGACAACTCCAAGTATTGTTGTAAATGAGGTTGGAACTTACAACTTAGATGTTGTGACTCAGGAAGGATGTGATGGTAAAATACAATTTGTTGTCACCGAAACAGCCATATTTGATATTAGTATTCAGGTGTTAGATTTCCAGCAGTATAATGCTATTATTGTAACTCCTAGTGATTCGTCTATAGACTTATTATACTCTATAGACGGAGGGCAAACCTTTCAAAACAATGGTCATTTTACAAATTTAATTCCAAAGTATTATAACTTAATTGTTAAAGATTTAGATGAATGTAATGAGTACAATGAGCTGGTTCTCATTCGTGGCGCACCTCGATATTTTACACCTAATAATGATGGTACCAATGACTTTTGGCATGTTAAAGAAGTAGAAAATTATCAAGGGATGGAAGTTAAGATCTTTGATAGATTCGGAAAATTACTGTATGAAATGGACAATAGGAATAGGGGATGGGACGGTACCTACAATGGAGTGCTTATGCCTACAAATGGCTATTGGTACAAAATAATGTATGAAGGTGCAGAATACTATGGACACTTTACATTAATAAGACGTTAAAAAGATTTACTTATATCGTCTCTTTAATCTGGTAACGCTTTTTGTCCCTAGAAGATCGTTGTAAAAGTTCTCCAATAAATCCAGCTATAAATAATTGTACCCCCATAAGCATCGCTATTAAAGCGATATAAAATTGAGGTCTATCTGTGATCAGACGACCTGTAGGATGAATAAATAACTTATCTATTCCTAAGTAAAGGGAAAAACAAAATCCGATAAAAAACATCAAAACACCTAAAGCTCCAAAAAGGTGCATAGGTCTTTTGGCAAATCGTGACAGGAACCAAATAGTCAATAAATCTAAAAAGCCATTGATAAAGCGTTCCATACCAAATTTTGTAGTACCATACTTACGTGCTTGATGTTTTACTACTTTTTCACCAATATTAGAAAATCCAGCATTTTTAGCAAGTACCGGAATATAGCGATGCATCTCTCCGTAGACATCTATTGTTTTTATAACGTCATTTTTGTAGGCTTTCAGTCCGCAATTAAAATCGTGTAATTTAACACCACTGGTGTGACGCGCAGCAGCATTAAATAGCTTGCTAGGTAAATTCTTAGCAATCACCGAGTCGTATCTTTTCTTTTTCCATCCAGAAACGAGATCGTATCCATCTTCGGTAATCATTTTATACAATTCAGGAATTTCTTCTGGATTGTCTTGTAAGTCGGCATCCATGGTAATAATCACATCCCCTTGTGCCACGGCAAACCCAGCGTGTAAGGCTTGTGACTTCCCATAATTTTTACTGAACCTGATGGCTTTTACTTGAGTATGCTTTCGCGAAAGCGCATATATCTCCTTCCAAGATTGATCGGTACTTCCATCATCGATAAACAGGATTTCATAGGAAAAACCATTGGCTTCCAGTACTTCTGAAAGCCAATGGTGTAATTCTTTAAGGGATTCTTGCTCATTAAGCAAGGGAATAACAACGGATAGTTGCATATAAGTTGTAATAGATTATGCTGCTGGATTCTCTCTTTTTAGTACTAAACCAGAAATTAAAGATATAATAAATCCGAAGAATAAAGCTAGGATAATTTGTATTGCAGCAAAGAAACCAGCGTTCATAAATGGTTTTGACATTTTTAAACCGGCATCTATTTGTTCTACGCTTAAATCAGGATTTCCTTCTATAGCAGCTTCTCTTTGAAAGTCTATATACTGTTCAAAAAATGTGGGCTCTATAAAGTTTGTAAAAATAATAAAGTAAACAACCCCTAATAACCCAGAAATAACTGAAATCCCTAACCCAATTTTTATGGCTTCACCCAGTTTAAGAAATCCTTGGTTTGATTCTTTGTATTGCTTCATACCATAGACTATAACAACAATCGATATGATAAACCCTAATAATTGTAAAGACCAATGTGGTTGAAATATATTATCTCCTAGCGTGTAATTTACGACGCTGATGAGAATAGATATGACCCCTAATAATAATCCCATATTGATCATTATTTTTTTCATATCTGGTTTTTGTTGTGGGTTGTTATTTTCCATTATATATAAATGTTGGTTATCGTTGCATTAGTACACAAAGATACCAAAACGTTACGTTGTGATTATTGCTTAAAAAATAATAAGGATTTATTTTTTGAATATCAATCGTAAAATATTGATTTATAGTAGTATATTTACTTTTCATATTTAATTTAATAATATAGAAGCTATGAAAATAATTAGTTACACTTTAACAATATTAATTTTTCTAACATTTATTTCTTGCTCAGACGAAGAAACATCGATGAGTCCTGAATTAAATTCAAATTTAGAAACACTTGATTTCTCTTTTTTAGAAAACACTATAGATAACCACTATAAAAGTCAAGAAGAAAATATAGTAATAATCAACACATTCTTGAATAATTTTGATAGAGTTTTGATTAACACTCCTATTGATGAGTTTCTTGAAGAGGATGTTGATATTGAAACTGTAAATAAAGGTATGTCAACTCTAATTTTATCAGATAGAGAATTATATGATTCTTTTCTGGAATTAAAAGAAAATAAAATTTCTATTAGTGATATACGTAGAAATTTAAAAGAGTGGAATAATTCTAGTAGAGCTTTATGCATACCAAATATAGAAGCTTGTGCAAGATCATTAGCAGTGTATGTCAATTGTTCGCCAAATTGTTTAGCTTGTTGTCTTGCTGGGGTAGGTGTGGAAATTCATTGTTGTACTAGTAATCAACAATAATTTACTTTTTTTAATTAAAATTATTGCAATATTGGAAAATATACGTAAATTTGCACCTCGAAAAATCGAGCATTAATAAAGAGTAACGAGATGAAACAAGGTATACACCCAGAAAATTATAGATTAATTGCATTTAAAGACATGTCAAATGATGAAGTGTTTTTAACAAAATCTGCTGCCGAAACTAAAGAAACGATTGATGTTGATGGAACTGAGTATCCACTTATCAAATTAGAGATCTCTAGAACGTCTCATCCATATTATACTGGAAAAGCTAAACTAGTAGATACAGCAGGTCGTATCGATAAGTTCAAAAACAAATACGCTAAGTTTAAAAAATAAACAAGCATATCAATACATATATAAAGCCTTCCATACTTTGGAAGGCTTTTTTGTTTTTAGACCTTTGTATTTTACATACTACTATTAATTTTTACTATACCTACTTATTATTTTTCTTGTTGTCACATAGTATCTTTGCTACACCAAACTATAGAACTTATGTCACAACTATTAGAAGCACTTCAATGGCGATACGCCACAAAGAAATTTGATGCAAACCGCCATTTGACAGATGATAAAATAGCTATTATCAAAAAAGCATTTAATCTTACGGCTTCCAGTTTTGGGTTACAACCCGTCAAATTATTAGTGATACATAATCAAAAGTTACAAGATGAGTTGGTGCCATTGTCCATGAATCAACAACAAGTAGCAGATGCGTCTCATGTGTTGGTTTTTTGCATAGAAAAAAAAATAGATCCATCATATATAGAGGGATATTTTGAAAATGTAAAAGAGATTAGAAATACACCAGACGAAATATTACAACCTTACAGAGACTATTTACGTGATCATTTTAAAAAAGAATCTCCAGAGGCTATTGAAAACTGGGCGACAAAACAAGCCTATCTAGCCATGGGAAATCTACTTACAATATGTGCTCTAGAAAAAATAGATGCGTGTCCCATGGAAGGATTTCAGGCTAATGGTTACGATAAGCTCTTAAAACTTTCTGAACGCGGACTCTCCTCAGTACTCGTAATGCCAATAGGATATCGTGCAGTAGATGATATGTTTGCTGATTTTAAAAAGGTAAGAAAAACACTTGAAGAAGCCGTGATAGAATTTTAAGCGAGTAGAATAATAATATTCTGGCAAGATTCTTGTTATTTCTGTAAAAGAAAATCAAAAAAGAAAATCCTATTTGTGTATCTTCTATAAAATTTTAAATTTGTCAGTGTAAAATCGTATGATGAAGTCATTATTTTTTATTCTTTTTATTGCTATAGCTGGGGTTTCTAATGCCCAAGAAGTAAATTGGCTTACAGATTTTGAAAAGGCAAAAAAAGTTTCTAAGAAAACAAAGAAACCTATTTTGATGTATTTTACAGGAAGTGATTGGTGCGGACCTTGTAAAATGCTAAAAAAAGATTTCTGGCAACATCCAGATTTTGTAAAACAATCTAACGACTTTGTACTGTTAGAGATTGACGTCCCTTTTAGAGATGATATTATTCCACCTTCACTTTTGAAAAAAAATAAAGAGCTTCAAAAAAAATATAACAAAGAAGGCGCATTCCCTACATTATTGGCACTAGATGCCAATGGGAAAGTAAAAAATCGCATCTCTGCTTATAGTATGTTAAGAGACCCTAGTGGATACTTTTCATTTTTGGATAAAGCGCGAGCTATTAGATAGTTGCTCGTTTCTAGCTTTATGAATATGTCTAATAATAACAATACCTTCATGTATTATTTGCAAATTGATGTGCGTAGTTTGATATTTGCTATTAAATGTAATACAGATGTCTAAAGTCGTTTTAATCACTGGGGCTTCCTCAGGAATAGGGAAAACAATAGCATATTATTTATCTGAGAAAGGCTATGTGGTATACGGAACCAGCCGTAACCCTAAAACAACAATGGATGGAAAGGTACGTATGATTCCTTTGGATGTTACACAAACTTCGTCTATCACGCAAGCAATTCAAACAATTCTTAAAGATCAAAATCGTATAGATTATGTGATTAATAATGCAGGAATGGGGATCACCGGTCCTCTAGAAGAAACGCCTGACCAAGAGATAAGACGTGTTTTTGAAACTAATTATTTTGGAGCACTAGAAGTCATAAAGGCAGTATTGCCTACCATGCGTAGCCAACGCAGCGGTATGATTATTAATATAACATCTATTGCTGGGTATATGGGATTGCCTTACAGGGGAATCTATAGCGCTACCAAAGGTGCTCTAGGTATTACCACAGAGGCCTATCGTATGGAACTTAAAGAATTTAATATAAAAATGACAACAGTGGCTCCAGGAGATTTTGCAACCAACATTGCGGCAGGTCGGTATCATGCTCCTATTCTTGATGACTCTCCTTACAAAGAAAACTACGGCAATACATTACAACTTATGGATGAGCATGTAGATGCGGGGATGGATACTCAAGTAATGGCAAAAGTGGTGCATCGTATTATGCAATCTAAAAATCCTAAAGTGCATTATAGAGTTGGTTTCTTTATGCAAAAGTTTAGTATTGCTCTTAAGCGAATCTTGCCAGATACGTGGTATGAAAAACTACTTCTCAATCATTATAAACTATAGATTGTGTATAAGTGTGAGATAAATTAAAACCACACGATTATTTTAGGATTGTTTCTTTACTTATTTTTGCAAAAAATAAAACAATAACACTCTATCCTATGAAATTTTTTATTGATACTGCAAATCTCGCTCAAATTAAAGAAGCACAAGACCTAGGCGTACTTGATGGCGTAACAACAAACCCATCGCTTATGGCAAAAGAAGGAATTACGGGTCGTGATAATATCTTAAAGCATTATGTTGATATTTGTAATATCGTTGATGGAGATGTGAGTGCAGAAGTAATTGCTACCGAGTATGAAGCGATGATCAAAGAAGGTGAAGAATTAGCTGCATTACATGAGCAAATCGTAGTAAAATTACCCATGATTAAAGACGGTATAAAAGCCTGTAAATATTTTAGTGATAAAGGAATTCGTACCAATGTTACTTTGGTATTCTCTGCGGGGCAAGCATTACTAGCGGCAAAAGCTGGAGCGACGTATGTATCTCCTTTTATAGGACGTCTTGACGATATTTCTACAGATGGGCTTAACCTAATAGCAGAGATTCGTCTTATCTATGATAACTATGGTTTTGAAACAGAAATTCTTGCGGCTTCTGTACGTCACACCATGCACGTTATAGATTGTGCAAAAATAGGAGCAGATGTGATGACAGGACCTTTATCATCTATAGAAGGATTGTTAAAACACCCATTAACAGATATAGGACTTGCAAAGTTTTTAGAAGATTATAAGAAAGGAAACTAATTACGTTTTTCTCATACACATAAAAAAGCCGTTTCAAATTTGAAACGGCTTTTTCTATTTTTAGTTATTGATTAAGATAGGCGAGTAGCTCACTTTCAAAATCTGTACGATGAATATTGGCATGGCTATTTAGTATTTTGCCATTCTTATCTAGTACAATCGTTTTACTCAAGTCATTAATCACAAGAGAAATTCTTGCATCCCGAGCATTATTAAATCGGTACTCCTTAGCGGCGTTAAATTTGTGTTGTCGTACGTGTTTTACCCATTTGTCATTTTCGTCATTTACATTAATGCCTATAAAATTAAACTCTGGGTATTTGGATTGCAAGTCTTTTGCTTTTTTGTGAGACTCTTCCAAGTGCATGTGGTTATTGTAGGACCAAAAATAAAGTACCGTTGGTTTTCTTATTCTACTGGATAAGGTCACCATACGTTGCTCTGCATTGATGAGCATTAAGTCTGGAATGATATTTCCAGCTTCCATTTTTTTATGAGAATCATACAACTTTTCTACCTTTCTTTTTACATCAGGTGACGTAATAGAAGCAGACAGAAGCTCAAAAATTTCATCGACCCCTTTCTTATCATTACTATTGGCAATAAATATGGTGGCCGTCCTAAGCAACTTCATATCCTTAAGCTCAGGATTTGTAATAAACTTATCAATCGCCTTTATTTCATGGTAATTGTGTATAAAAGACACAGTGTTGTACGAACGATTCTGGCAATATTCTTTATACGCTTGATGATCTAAAAACGCATTGATATAGCGTTGATAGGCATATAAATCTATTAAGTTTTCGTTGTTGAGGTTTACGCTTTCGCGAAAGCGGTAAAAGTCTGATGGCAATTCTTGTATAAAGCTCAGCTTATCATTTTTCTTATAATGAGAAAATGGATAACTTTCCTTACGTTGATAGTTGTCATAATTTACAGCAGCTTCTGCAATTTCTTTAAACGATTCAGAAACATCATACTTCTGAGAGAATTTATCTAGTCGTTTTGATCTCACTTGATACAGGGAATCCAACAAATTTTCAAAATCCTTTGGCTCTTTTTGATAATATTGTGTAAATCTTTCATTTTCTAATTCCCATTGAAGATACATTTCTATTAAGAACCTACTACGTTCTGCACCTTTACCAGAAAAACTAAGCGACTCATCAAACTCTAGCGTATTTACTCTGATCATAATACTATCACCAGGCTCTATATGTAAAAGCTGATGTTCTCTATGTGCAAATCGGTATAATCCAGGTTTAAAATCTTTAAATTCATATAAAAAACGATTATTGGCATCTAATGGAATAGAATCTACAATCTTATCATTTTTTTCGAGTAGGACATAATTGCTCTTAGGGTTCACAATTTCTCCACCAAGATACGTGCCTTTGGTTTTTTTGTTTTTAGAAGAGTCGCAAGCAGTTAACACAAATAGTGATAAGAGGATGGGTATAATTCCTATATAAACTGTATGTCGTTGAGTATGAGTGATAACTTTGAGTATTAGTAATTAACTATCAAATGTAACTTTTACAAAGAAAATGTCTTGTTAATTAGAAGTTAAAAACACACATCATTTTATTGAAAAAATTAATGATGAACACTATAATTATGTATAAGAGTTTTGGTTATTACAGTAAAAGTGAAATAATAATGATAGTATCCTTTGGATCTGCTTCGCAGTCTCTCCAAGAATCGGTATTTTTGCAGGCTTAAAATATAAATAAATAATAGGGTATGCTTTCAGTTTCTAATTTATCAGTACAGTTTGGAAAACGCATTTTGTTTGACGAAGTAAACACTTCCTTTGTTTCTGGCAATTGTTACGGTATTATTGGTGCCAATGGTGCTGGAAAATCTACGTTTCTAAAAATCCTCTCTGGAAAACAAGATCCTACTTCAGGACACGTACACTTAGAAGCAGGAAAGCGTATGTCTGTGCTAGAGCAAAACCATTATGCGTATGATGAGTATAATGTTCTAGAAACTGTAGTCATGGGTAATAAGCCCTTATATAAGATCAAAAAAGAAATCGATGCGTTATATGCAGATTATTCTGATGAGAATGCAGATCGTATAGGAGAATTGCAATTGCAATTTGATGAGATGAATGGATGGAATGCCGATAGTGATGCGGCAGCAATGCTTTCTAACCTAGGTATAAAAGAAGAACACCATTATACATTAATGGCAGATCTTGATGGAAAACAACGTGTACGTGTACTTATTGCACAAGCATTGTTTGGAAATCCTGATGTGCTTATTATGGATGAGCCTACCAATGATTTAGATTACGAAACGATCAATTGGTTAGAGAATTTCTTAGCAAATTATGAAAACTGTGTGATCGTAGTATCTCACGATAGACACTTTTTAGACGCTGTGTGTACGCATATTTCTGATATTGATCACAGTAAGATTACTCATTATAGTGGTAATTATACGTTTTGGTATGAGTCTTCTCAATTAGCAGCAAGACAAAGAGCGCAACAAAACAAAAAGGCAGAAGAGAAGAAAAAGGAATTACAAGAGTTTATTGCTCGTTTTAGTGCAAACGTTGCAAAGTCAAAGCAAGCAACCTCTCGTAAGAAGATGATTGAGAAGTTAAATATAGAAGAGATCAGACCTTCTAGCAGACGCTATCCAGGTATTATTTTTGACCGTGACCGAGAAGCAGGAGATCAAATATTTAATACGCAAGGATTAACAGCTTCTCTTGACGGAGAAATCTTATTTAAAAACATAGACATAAACCTTGCAAAAGGAGATAAAGCAGTGCTGTTTTCAAGAGATAGTAGAGCGACCTCTGCCTTTTATGAAATCATTAATGATAAACAAAAAGCAGATAGCGGCGAATTCTCTTGGGGAATTACAACGACACAATCCTATTTGCCTTTGGATAATTCTGAGTACTTCCAATCTTCAGATTTAAACCTTGTAGACTGGTTACGCCAGTATGCACAAACAGAAGAAGAGCGAGAAGAAGTACACTTACGTGGGTTTTTAGGGAAGATGATCTTTAGTGGGGAAGAAGCGTTAAAGGCATCTAATGTACTCTCAGGAGGAGAGAAAGTGCGTTGTATGATTAGTAAAATGATGATGAAGCGTGCTAACATCCTTATGGTAGACGAACCGACAAACCACTTAGACCTAGAATCAATTACAGCATTTAATAATGCGTTAAAAAACTTCAAAGGAACTGTAATGTTAACAACGCATGATCATGAGTTTGCTCAGACGGTGGGTAATAGAGTGATTGAATTAACACCCAAAGGAGTGATAGATCGCTACATGACTTTTGATGAGTATATGAGTGATCCGAAAATTAAAGAATTACGTGATAGTATGTATAACTAGCGTTCTGCTTTTTTTTTGAAGTACAAAAGAAAAAACGATACTCTATAAAACACTGATTTATATTGGTTTGTTTTGCTTTCGCGAAAGCGTACTAAGACGTATTTAGACTTTTTTACTAAAGTGGTTGATCAAAGCCCATCCACATACGGCAATAAGACTTCCACTTAATACAATACGCCAGGTAGGTAGCGATTCACTCACAAGAAGCGGTGAGAGCCTCCACGCGGAGTATATGATAATAATGATATTGATAAATACATTAAAAGGAGACCTGCGGTAGGTCTCCTTTTTTCGTGTGTTTGTGGATTTTGTCATCATAATGACAGCATCTTTTTGTTTTGCTAGTTCTTCAAGGTCTGCATCAGGGATATTTTTTGTGTCTAGATGGTCTACCGTATTAGCGATAATATGCTTAGCTTTTAGAACATCTTTTTTGTCGACAAATAATTTAACATCATTGGTATGATCTGCGCCATAACCAGCACGTAAAGCACTTTCTCCATCATCTCTAATTATACTAGTAATTCCAGACTCTTCTAACACTAACTTTAGATGTTGTGTGGTGATTTGAGAGCCATGAAAGATTTTCTCGTATTGAGACTTTGGGAGGATATTCATTTAACGTGTTTTGTCGTATTTGCTATTCCAAATAGCAGGGTTGAAGTTTTTTCCTAATGCAAATCCATAAAATAAAACAACTGCAGCTATAGATTTAAACATAAAAAAGAAAACCATGATATCTTGAGAAAAATCCTGTTTTTTTGTAAACAATCCATCTGGTATGAGTGCAGTAGCAATAAGACTTAAAAGTACAATAAGTACAATTAAGTTCTCAAACGATTTATAAGGCCACATCATTAATTTACGTAGTGGGTGAAGATCATTCCCCCATTTGTGTATTAAATAAAAATAGCCATTCCCCATGGGCGCAAATAATAAGGGATCGTCTGTTTTTTCTAAGACAAACATTTTTGAAGGAGCAATGATTTTAAAACCATCAAGTGTTGTTTCATGTTTGTTTTCTAAATACTTGATTTCATCCAAAGCGGCTTGTGGATATTTACCTTTAAAGTACTTAGAATCTAAGAATCGTAAACGATAATTAACACAAATTTTCTCAATTTGTTTAACATGGAAGATTCTCTCTTTATCAAGAAGATCAAAATTAAATGGGACAAAATGATCTTTATCGACCCCTTTTAAGGTGTCTATAATTCCTTTTTCGCGTAAGCGGTCTTCTTCAAAAACACGTTGTACTTGAGCCAATATATCGTCTCCTGTAGCATTTTTACTGCGTTCTTTGATGAGTTTGTCTTGGATATTAGTTCTGGGAAGTAGCATTTTCTTTTTATTTTAAAGATACGTAGTTTTACGATATATGTCAATACACAATCATACCAGCCCTTCGCTTTTATGAACGTGAAACAAAAAGCCCCGCTTATTTAAAAACAGGGCTGACTATAAAATATAGAATACGTTATCGCAAACTCGCGCCTAATTCTTTTTCAAAGCGCTGTTGTAGTTTACTCATGACCTTATCAATTTGCTTATCCGTAAGCGTTTTATGCTCATCTTGTAATAAGAAACTTACCGCATAACTCTTTTTACCCTCGGGTAAATTCTTCCCTTCGTACACATCAAATAATTGAATGTCTTTCAGGAGTTGCTTTTCGGTTTGTTTTGCGATCGTGTGGATTTCTTCAAATCGAGTTGAAGTATCTAGCAATAATGCAAAATCTCTACGTACAGATGGATATTTTGGGATTGGTTGAAATTTGATTTTATTTCGTTTGGCAACCTCTATGATGTTATCCCAGTTAAAATCTGCATAAAACACATCCTGTGATAGGTTAAACTTTTTAAGAATGGACTTTTTAACAGCGCCATATTCTACCAATTTTGTTTTTCCTAATTGAATCCCCACGGCTTCAGAAAAAATATCATTTTTAACAGTGGCAGTTCTTCCCCTATTAATTCCTAATCGATCTAATACTGCTTGTACAATTCCTTTTAGGTAGAAAAAATCAGTAGTATCATTCGTTCCTTTCCAATGCTCTGCATGACGATTTCCAGTAACAAAAAGAGAAAGATGTTTATCTTCAACGGTACCAGATTCATAGCTGTGGTAAGTTTTACCATATTCAAAGAATTTAATGTCAGAACGCCTCCTGTTGTTGTTATAAGAAATGGCTTCTAGTCCAGAAAATAGCATGGATCTTCTTAAGACACTTAATTCTTGTCCTAGCGGATTCAACATAGTGACGTTGTTCTCTGGGTGTAATAACTCAGAATAGTCTCCATAACTAGGCGTGGTTAAGCTATTTGCCATAATCTCATAAAAGCCTTGAGCAACCAGTTGGTTAGCGACGACATCTTGTACTTTATGATCTTCAAACCTAGAAGAGTTGGCTATCGTAGCATTCAATTTATTACCAAAGTTAATATTGTTATATCCATATACACGCAATACTTCTTCGATCACATCTGCTTCACGGGTAACATCATTACGATAGGCAGGAATGGTCATTCCTAAACCAGATTCAGTCACATTATTAATCTTAATCTCTAAAGAAGATAAAATGGCTTTAATCTGTTCCTTAGGCAACTCTTCTCCTATAAGTTTTGTGGCATTTTCAAAATTCATAAAGACTTGTTGGTCTTCAATTTTTTTAGGATACACATCTACAACCTCACTCGTAATTTCTCCCCCAGCAATTTCTTGTAATAAAACAGCCGCTCTTACCAATGCGTAATCAGTAATATTAGGATCAATCCCTCTTTCAAAACGGAAAGAAGCATCTGTGTTAAGTCCGTGACGTTTTGCTGTTTTACGTATAGAGACTGGGTTGAAATACGCGCTTTCTAAGAAAATAGCGGTCGTACCTTCTGTAACTCCGCTATGCATTCCTCCAAAAACTCCTGCAATACACATCGGTTTTTCTTCGTCACAGATCATCAAATCTTCTTCGTGTAACTCACGCTCAACACCATCTAAGGTGGTAAACTTTGTACCTTTTTCTACGGTTTTGACTTCTATTTTATTGCCTTTAATCTTTGAAAGGTCAAATGCATGCAGCGGTTGCCCCAATTCGTGTAAGACATAATTAGTAACATCTACAATATTATTGATAGGTGTTAATCCTATTGCTTTTAATCGATGCTGAATCCATGCTGGGGATTCTTTCACTTTAAGACCGCTTATCACAAGCCCTGCATACCTTGGAGCTCGTTCTCCATCCATAACATTAACATCTACTTTATTGAGCCTGTTTTCTATTTTAAAGGAAGAGTTAGAGGGTGTAATTAGCTCTGGAGTAATATCTTGCTGCATCAGTCCTGCACGTAAATCACGAGCAGTTCCTAAATGACTCATCGCATCTGCACGGTTGGGTGTAAGTCCGATCTCAAATACCTGATCATTTTCTATTTCAAATACTTCGGCAGCAGCAGTACCAGGAACTAGACTGCTATCTAATATCATAATCCCATCGTGACTTTTTCCTAGCCCTAACTCATCTTCGGCGCAAATCATTCCATGTGATTCTTCGCCGCGTATTTTTCCTTTTTTAATAGTCCACGCTTCTCCTTCCTCTGTATATAGTGTAGTACCTATGGTAGCAACAGGGACTTTTTGTCCTTTGGCAACATTAGGAGCACCACATACGATCTGAACAGGTGTATCTTCTCCTATATCAACCGTGGTAATCTTAAGTTTATCTGCGTTAGGGTGTTGCTTACAAGTAAGTACGTGTCCAATAACAACACCTTCAAGTCCTCCTTTTACACTTTGATAAGATTCGATTCCTTCTACTTCAAGACCTAAATCTGTTAAGAGTTCTCCAGTCTTTTCTGCATCCCAATCTATTTTGATAAATTGTTTAAGCCAGTTATAGGATATTTTCATGAATTAAAATAATAATTTAATAAGTTGACAAAGATAGAATAAGATGCTAAGTAGACAAAGAAGTCGTAAAACTATCTAATAGATATTTTTAATAATTCTGAAGAAAGAATTATGAACAACCAATTCTAATGTATATTATTAATTTTTAGATAGTTGCGTCTATTGTGTTAGTATCCTAACTCGCTTGTAGTATGCACGCATAGGAATAGCATTATTTTTCTGCTAGATTCGCTACGTGATATAGGGATAACAATATAGTAATAAGTAGCTTAGATTGGAATCTTTATATTTGAGAAATATATAAACCCAAACATAATTTTTATGAAAAAAGCATTACTATTTCTAGCACTATTTTGTGTAGCCTCCATGTGCTACAGCCAGATACCATCCTATTATGATGATGTCAACTTAACACTACAAGGATCATCGTTACAGACTGAATTGTCTACAAAAGTCACACAAACACACACTACATTTCTAAGTTATACGCCTGGCGTATGGCAAGCATTGCAAGTTGCCGATCTAGATCCAACAAACTCTAATAATGTATTATTGATCTACGGATATGACGATACGGACGGAAATACCCTCACTGACAGATCAAGAAACAAAAACTTAAATGGAGGAGGCTCAGGAGAGTGGAACAGGGAACATGCCTACCCAAAATCATTAGGAAACCCCAATCTAGGAACTACAGGCCCAGGAGCCGATGCGCACCACATTCGTCCAAGTGATATCCAACTTAACGCACAACGAAGTAATCGTAAGTATGCTGCAGGTGCTGGAAATGCAGGCGTCACCGCACAAGGTCATTTTTATCCTGGCGATGAATGGAAAGGCGATGTTGCACGTATGATGCTCTATATGTACATCCGCTATGATAACCGTTGTTTGCCTTCTAATGTAGGGATCGGAAATGCAGTGGCGAGTGATGCCAATATGATTGACCTGTTTCTGCAATGGAATGTAGAGGATCCCGTCAATGCTTTTGAAGATACGCGCAACGAAGTACTAGCAGGAATTCAAGGAAATAGAAATCCTTATATAGATAATCCAGCCTTTGCTACTCAAATATGGGGAGGTGTACAAGCCGAAGATCGATTTGGTGATACCACAGGAAATCCTGGAAACCCTGGAGATTCTGCAGCATCAGAGCTGTTCTTTTCTGAATATATCGAAGGATCTTCTTTTAATAAAGCGATAGAAATTGCCAACTTTACAGGAGCAGCTATCAACTTATCTCAGTATTCATTAAGAAAACAAACCAATGGAGCAGGCGGTTGGAGTGCTGATTTTTCATTAAGTGGATCATTAAATAATGAAGGAGTTTATGTACTTGCGCATAGCTCAGCAACTGCTGCGATTACAAGCGCAGCAAATACCACAACCACAAACACAGTGATTAGTTTTAACGGAAATGATGCTGTTGGTTTATTCAAAAATGGAGTGCTTATTGACATCATCGGAACCTTTAATGGCGGAAGTGCCAATTTTGCAAAAGACATAACCTTACGAAGAAAAGCAACGGTAGTGTCGCCTTCTACAACATACCTGACGTCAGAATGGGATAGCTTTCCGTCGAATACCAGCAGTGGCCTCGGATCACATACGGTAGAAGGAAGTACAGCTCCTGCAGCCGATACACAGTCACCTACAACACCAGCAAGCTTAACCGCTTCAAACGTAGGAGAAACAACATTGATGCTTTCTTGGAATGCCGCAACAGATAATGTAGGTGTAACCAGTTATGATGTGTATCAAGGAAGCACCGTCATTGGCAACCCAACAACAACGAGTTATACAGTAAGCGGACTCAGTCCTACGACAAATTATACCTTTAGCGTTCGTGCAAAAGATGCGGCGTCCAATGTTTCTAATGTGAGTAATACAGTCACAGTGACTACAGATGCTACCGTTTTTAACTACTGTACTTCTGGAGGAAACAATGCGAGTTATGAACATATCGATTTTGTAGGCGTAGGTGGGATTTCTAATGCTACAGGAGCAAATGGAGGTTATGTTGACTTCACCAACCAAACGGGTGTGATTGGATATGGAGCCAATTCTATTGTATTAAGCGTTGGTTTTTCTGGACAATCCTATACAGAGAATTGGGGCGTTTGGATTGATTTTAACCAAAACGGAACCTTTGACACGTCTGAAAAAGTAGTCACAGGATCGACATCGAGTACGGGGAACCTTTCGTATACGTTTACGGTGCCTACAAGTGCATTAGAAGGAACGACCAGAATGCGTGTAGCTATGAAGTGGAATGGTGATTCAACACCTTGCGAAACCTTTTCGTATGGAGAAGTAGAAGACTATAGCGTGACGATCAGTGCCAACAGAGATGCAGTGACCACAACTACCATTAAAACCGATGGACAATTAAGATTTGAAGCGGCTATTTTTGATGTCCAATTGGCACAACAAGATGATATGCTACGTATCCAAATGGCAGATAGTAGAGTTATTAATTATACAATTTATAATCTGCTAGGTCAGACGGTAACTCAAAATACATTCAGTGGAGCGACGAGCATTACAGGGGTGCGTAAAGGGATGTATGTGATACAGATCAACGATGGGCAACGTGCTATAAGCAAGAAGTTTATAAAACAATAGATTTAGCATATCACTTTAAAAATCGCTTAGAGATTCGTCTTTAAGCGATTTTTTTTGCGGTATATTAGTAGCATTTTGTAAGGAACTTTGGAATCTTACAGACTTTAGTATCCCACATCTTGCTATGAAAAAACTTTTACTTCTTCTGTTATGTCTATCTGCACTTTCGTGCGAAACAAAAAGCCCAACGTTCCGCACTGGTTTTTGGCGAGCGACCTTAGACGTTCAAGACGATAAACAACTCCCTTTTATTTTTGAAGTAAAAGACAACGAAACACTTGTGATTCAAAATGCAGAAGAACGCATTACCGTTGACGAAATCGAAATCAATGGAAAAGAGATTCGGATTCAAACGCCTGTATTTGAAGGATATTTTCAAGGAACTTTTAGCGATGATGGCAAGCAGATTACAGGTGATTTTATCAAACCTAGTTTAGATCGTGTCGTTCCGTTTCAAATGATATATGGAGACGGTGTACGCTTTTCTGCCAACCGAGTAGGTGGGCGCGAATCTGCCTCGCCGGCAGGCAGGAGCGGAAAAAAACCTACCACTACTATCACTGGCAATTGGGAAACAGTATTTAGTGAAAACGGTCCAGAAGACACCTACATCGCCAAAGGAATCTTTAGGCAAGATGGACGGAATGTCACAGGTACATTTAGAACCACAACGGGAGATTATCGGTTTTTAGAAGGCGTGATTGATGGTGATCAGTTACAGCTTTCTACCTTTGATGGAGCGCATGCTTTTTTGTTTACCGCCACCGCCACCGACAGTACGCTACAAGGATATTTTTATAGTGGGAATCACTGGAAAGAACCCTTTCGCGCCAAGCGAAATGAAAACTACGAACTTCCAGACGCCAAAGATTTAACTTATATCAAAGAAGGATATGACGGACTCGCATTTACGTTTCCAGATGCAGATGGTACGATGGTGTCTCTTGATGATGAGCGATATAAAAATAAAGTAGTGCTTGTACAGATATTAGGCTCTTGGTGCCCGAATTGTCTCGAAGAATCTAAATTTTATGTAGACTACATCAAGCAAAATCCTAACCCTGATTTTGAAATTATAGGACTTGCTTTTGAGTATGCACCTACCCAAGAAAAAGCGTTTACAAGCATACAGCGTCTAAAAAACCGATTGGGTATCTCGTATCCTATTTTATTAGCTCAGCATGGCAGTGAGGATAAAAAATTAGCACAAGAAAAACTCCCAATGCTCAATCATATTATTTCCTATCCTACCTCTATTTTTATAGATAAAAAAGGAAAGGTTCGCCGTATTCATACAGGATTTAACGGTGCCGCAACGGGGCAGAAGTTTCTTGATTTTAAAACAGATTTTGATCAGTATGTTAAAAAATTATTGGCTGAGTAGGTCTTAACCCGCATTATGCATTACGAAGTTCTAATAGATAATTCAGGTTTAACAGGAAGCTAACATTTTGATATAAGACTATCTTGTATCTTTTCAGAAACAAAACAACCTTACAAATGAAACATATACAACCATGGATTGCTTGTGCAATCATCTGCTTTTTTGTGTTTAGTATTGACAGTATAGCACAAATCAAAACCCCTGCAACAAGTCAAAAAGCAACCGTGAGTCAAACGGTAGGAATTTCAGATATTACCATTACATACTCCAGACCTAGTGTACGAGGTCGTAAGATTTGGGGAACTCCATTAGCACATTATGGATTCCAAAATCTTGGTTTTGGAACGTCAACTGCAGCACCATGGCGTGCTGGAGCCGATGAGAATACCGTGATTACATTATCAAATGATGCGACTGTAGAGGGAAAACCTATCAAAGCGGGGACTTACGGGTTGCACATAGCACTCGCCGAAGACAATACAGCCACCATCATATTCTCAAATACTTCTACCTCTTGGGGAAGTTATTTTTATGATGAAAAAGAAGATGCGTTGCGTGTCAAAGTGACTACCAAAGAAATCGAACATACAGAATTACTTACCTATCAGTTTACGGCTGTAGATGTAAATTCAGCAACGGTTGCCTTACAATGGGAGAAGAAAGCAATTCCTTTTAAAATTGAATTTGATGTGACCTCCATTGTAATGAACGACATCAGTAACACGCTAAGAGATGGAAAAGGATTTAATCGACTAGCTTGGGAAAACGCAGCGCAATATGCCTTTAGTGTAGGAAATATGGAGAAGGCGTTAGACTGGATCAATAATGCACAAAGTGGTTGGTTCTTTAGTCAAAAAACATTTAATAATGCACAGATTAAATCGGCTATTTTAAATCAAATGGGAAAACCAGAGGAAGCCATGGCAGAAATGGAAAGCGTGCTTGATCAAGCAACTGTATTGGAAGCACATCAATATGGAAGACAGTTAATAGCTACAAAGAATCTTGAACAAGCGGAAAAGGTATTTAAAGAAAACGCCAAGAAAAATAATAATATATGGCCTACGCAGTACGGTTTAGGAAGAGTGTACTCAGCTAAAGGTGATTATAAAACAGCGATTAAGTACCTTGAAAAAGCGTTGAAAAATGCACCGAACCCAGCATCAAAAGCAAACGTACAAGCAAATATTGATATGTTAAAAAAAGGGGAGGACATCAATTAAACTTACATACAATACAATCTTAAAAAGCCTGTAAATACGGGCTTTTTTTGTTTCAAATCGTACAATTCAACTGCTTTTTGAGTATCTTTCTAAAAAAAAAGCGAATGAGGTATTTTATCTATACCCTTATGTTGTGTACTGTTTTGCTATACAGTTGTTCAGATACTGATGATGTTATTACATCTGTTGATACCTCTACCGAGTTTCCAGATTTTTCATTTTTTAATTTCTCAGAAGATACTGAGTTGTTCCAATATCAATTTACTGCCTTTGATCAGATGGGAAGTTTTTCAGATGTAGCCGCACTAGATGGTATTAGCCCTAATATACAACGCGTAGAAATTGCAGGAGATGTCGCAGGTTTGTATGCAGGGAATATGGTCTGGTTAAAAAATGTACGAACAGGAGGTGTCGTTTCTGGAATGAACTTTTTTGATGAATCTGATACCGAATTTCGCAGTTGGACGATTAATTCTGAACAAGAAGTGTTTTCTGGCTATAATGACTCAAATGCATTAGATAATTTTAGACTTCGTGTGATTAGCTTGAATACAGGTGTTGTGTCTG
Source organism: uncultured Dokdonia sp. (assembly GCF_937910895.1). Lineage (GTDB taxonomy): Bacteria > Bacteroidota > Bacteroidia > Flavobacteriales > Flavobacteriaceae > Dokdonia. The sequence goes on from NZ_CALEMI010000015.1 coordinate 23,531, forward strand.
ATCTTCAAATAGGTGCCCTCTCGCAAAATAGTATTCCTGTCTATCGCAATGACCGATTGGTCTTTTACGAAAATCAAACGAGTTCGAGTGGCGGACAGCAATCAACGCTGGTTGTTGTAAATACCGATGATGCTGAGATGCTCAATCTAGAAGTGCTGGCTGGTGTTCATGTTTTCGGACTTGTTTTTGGCGATGCTAATGATTTTTACGCCTTTTTAAGCAACAACACTTATGTGCGTTATGATGCGACAACCTTCACACAACTAGAAACAGGACCTTCTTCTTTCAATCGGTTTTTGGAGGGTTCAGAACAGGTTGTCAACGGAAAACTTTATTATACGTTTATGCAATCAGAACCTGCAGTTGTCGAAGATTTTCCATCCATATATGACATCGCTTCTCAAGAAACTACTTTTGTAGATATCACGCCAGAATTGACCTCACTTGCTGATGAGAATGAATGGACAGGTGTCGTACGGACTACCTTTACGTATGTTGCTAATTTAGAAGCTTGGTTGATTGGTTATCGATACCTAGATACTGTTGGGAATGAAGTAGGAGGGATCGCAAAATTCTCTAATGAAGGAGAACTACTTATCAATCTTGAAGTCGATTATTTCCCGTGGAATCTCGTGGTATTGGAGTAGTTCTTAGCTTATAAAGTTCCAGATATTCTCAAACTTGACCATTTGTGCATACATAAATCGGATGATTTGGTTTTCCGCTTTCGCGAAAGCGGGATCATCTTTCACTACACCTCATGCGTAACTCTGAGCAATTTTCAGGATCTTATGATCACGTCTCAAGTTGAAAAATCTTTGCTTTCAATTCACAATAATAAATTAAATATTAATCTTGATTTTACATTTTTATATGTGCTCATTTTTTTACATTAAGAGCTTAAATTAATATAACCTGATATTTATTATGAGTAAATTAAATCTTAAGAAAAAAGTAGTATCTGTTTTAACAGATGAACAACAAGCTTCAATTAAAGGTGGAGGTACAACCTCTTATTCTAATTGTACTGGTTTCCTCTGCTGTAATCAAAAACCTTGTGTAGTGCTAACGGATGGTCCTGCAGCAACGTGTAGAATGCAAGATTGTAGCACTCTTTCAGGTGGAGATGAGACAATTGAAAATGTTAATTAAAACTTTTTCTACCTAAATATTGTTGATATTAGTTTCTGTTAAAATGTTTTTTTTGTTTTGGCTTAGTATTTTTTTTATTCTGACGTTGAAAATGATTAAAAATGTTTGGTTTTATTGATTCTATTTGGCATATTAAAGCCTTTAATCAATATTAACTAATTATTTATTATGAGTAAATTAAATCTTAAGAAAAAAGTGGTTTCTGTTTTAACAGATGAGCAGCAAGCTTCGATTAAAGGAGGAGGAACTACGTCTTATTCTAATTGTACTGGTTTTTTATGTTGTAGCCAAAAACCTTGCGTTCCTGCGTCTGAAGGTCTTGGAGTTACATGTAGAATGCAACCTGGCTGTAGACCAAATGATACATTTGGACCACCAGAAATTGAAATTCAATAGATAAAATCTAAAGAGATGTTAGGAAGATATTTATCTTACTAATATCTCTTTTTTTTAATTTATACTGTTCATACACTCAAATTTAATTTATTGAAAAAGTTAACGGATTCCGTAAAAGAAAATATAGAAAAGGAAATTAAACTTATTTCTGATTACTTGTTTTCTTGGGATAAAATAAAAGTAAACAGAAATTCAAATCATATTGGTATTCTTTCTGGTCTCCCTGGAGTTACATTGGCGTTATTGGACTATCTCCAAGTAGAGCCTTCTACGAACAACAGCCAGAAAAAAATCTTAAAAGAATACCTCCAAAACACATTCAAAATTCTTGAGAACAGTGAATACATCACCTCTACGTATTGTGATGGTCTATCAGGATATGGTTTTTTTTTATTGAAATTAAAAAGCCATGATTTCATAGACGAGAATGATGGAGATTTATTAAATGATATTGATGAGATTTTAAATGATATTGATGATATCCTTCTTGAGCATATAGAAGAATTTTACCAACAAGATAATTTGGATATTTTACACGGATTGGTAGGATTAGGACTTTATTTCTTAGAGAGAGAACATACTCTTGGAGTAGATAAAATCACAGAAATAATAATGAGTAAAGTTTTCAGAACCGAAGAAGGCTATGTGTATTGGAGAAAATATGATAAATACGATAATTACAAGTCGGTTATAGACTTGGGGAATGCTCACGGAATGGGAGCAAATATCTTTTTTCTCACTAAGGTATTGTCAAAAACACCAGAGAACGAAGAAATTAAAGAAATTATAGACAGTGCAATAGGCTTTTTTCTAGATAACTCACAAGAAATTACCGATGAGATCTATTGTTATTATCCTTTGAAAATAGAAGCTGATGCTTATGATGCAAACTCTTTTGAGCCTTCAAATTCTAGATTAGGATGGTGTTATGGTGATTTAGGTACTTTATACACTTTGTTGATGGCTAGCAAACACATTGATAATAAAAAATACTACGACATCATCGTGGATAAATTAGCACACGTTGCAACTAGAACGTATGACAAAGAAGGCTTTATCATAGACGCAGGGTTTTGCCACGGGACTAGCGGAATTGCTTTGTTATTTAATAATGTATATGATATAACTGGGAAAGATGTTTTTTGGAAAACCGCCACATACTGGCTAGAGCAAACTCTAATTAAAAAAGATAATACACAGCCAGAAGGATATGTTAATTACGGATTTGTTATTGAAAACTCTGACGAAAAAAATATTTCAATTTTAGAAGGACTTGCTGGTTTATTAGTAAGTTATCTTAAATTTTTACATCCAGGTGCTACAATATCAGAGGAGTTGCTCATGATAAAATATTAATAATTGTATGATGTCTAAAAGTATCTATATTTTCATAATTGTATTTCTTTATTCAACCTTAAATATTTCTGCTTCAGAGAAACAAGAAGTCAGCGATATATCAAAATACAAACAATTTGGTCTTGTTTGGGGGCTACTAAAATATCACCATTCAGAAGTAAGTAACGGTAAATATGATTGGGATCAAGTATTTATTGAAAATATTGATCTTTTAGGAGCAATAAAAACTCAAAAAGATCTCAATACATTTCTGTTCAATTTTATTTCTTCATTAAAGGAGTCAAAGATTAAACGTGCTAGTGAAAAGGAGGGGTTATTAAAAAATAATTATGATTATAAATGGATTAATTCATACCCATTTGATGAAAGCTTAACTAAAAAATTAGAAGCATTAAGAGATAACACAAATATTAATGATTTTTATGTTTCAACAGGAAGACTTAGTAATATACCTACTTTTAAAAATGAAAAGGGGGTAAAAGAATTTGATTATAAAATTAAAAGCCACAGATTATTATTGCTTTTTAGTTTTTGGAGCTGCATACAGTATCATTACGTAAATAAATATTTGATGGATGATAACTGGTATGAGCTATTAGATGGTTATATTGAAAATTTTATATATGATCATTCTAAATTGGAATTTGAAATATTAAAATCTACATTAATTGCATCTCTTGACGATTCTCATGCATACTACGTATCACCAGTAGTAAATGATTCTTTATTCAAATATAAACCTTCCTTTGGTGTAAGAAATGTGAATGATACGCTAGTAATTACGGCTCTTTATAATAAAAAACAAGCAGCGAGAGATGGTATTGAATTAGGAGATCAAATCCTTGAAATTGAGAATGATGATATTAAAACGAGTCTTGCAAAAAAGATAAAACCAATACTTTCAACATCAAATAACGTTTTTTTGAAAAAATGGACGCGTTGGCTATTTTTTAACCCAAGTGATTCTATTAAAGTTAAAATAAAGAAGAAAAATAAAACTATTAAAACTCAATATCTTCATCTTTATGAAAATTTTGAAGTAGAAGACTATGTTTCATTAAAATCTACTTCAGGTATTGAAAATAAATGGCAGTTTATTAAGCCTGATATAGGGTATATTAGTTTGGCTTCCATCACAAAAAAAGAATTAGATAATGCCTTTAAAGAATTTTCAACAACAAAAGGGATCATAATTGATTTAAGAAATTATCCTAAGACTATTTCGGAAGATGATATAACAAAACATATTTATCCTGAAAGAAGAAGATTTATAAAGGTACTTTTTCCTATTCAGGATAGACCATCTATGGTACAATTTGATGAAGCGCCACTTAATTTTATAAAAGATCCTTTTATGAGTGGTAGCAGGAATTCAGATTATTATAAGGGAGAAATCATTCTTTTAGTAAATCACACAACACAAAGTAAAGCAGAATATATTGGGATGGCGATACAAGCTTCACCTAATTGTACAACTATTGGAGAAAGTACAGCAGGTTCTGTAATGAATATTGCAACATTTACAATGCCAGATCAAACAAATGTAAACTTTACTAGTTTAGGCGCTTTTTATCCAGATGGAACTGGAGCTCAAAGAAATGGTTTAAAAATAGATTATCAGGTTCATGAATCGACTTCAGACTTTATTAAAGATCAATATATAGTTAAAGGAATAGAGTTGATAGAATCTGAAAAAAATCCTAACTAATTTATGTATAAAACTTTTGACACGTATGTGTTGCGCACACCTCTTTTACCCATAGATTTTCTGATTGAACTCACTCAAAAAAAAATGGTTTCAGATGATCAATTAAAAGAATTATTTTCTAACCCTTTAGTGAAGGAATCTATTTATTTAGCATCACCAATACTTTTTAAAGAGATTAAAAAATGGTCGCAAGATAAAAATCCCGATACAAAAGGTAAAATACGAAACTCTTTTTTAAAATATTTATCTAGAATTTCATCAAGACCAACTCCATTCGGATTGTTTTCAGGTTGCTGTATAGGTGTTTTTGATACGTCTAATACTATTAGACGCAATAATTCCTTAAATAAGAGACACACGAGGTTGGATATGAATTTAACAGGAATCATAGTTAAACATATACAAGAAATTCCTTCAGTACGAGAACATCTATTGTTTTATCCTAATAATAGCTTGTATGAAATAGGAGACTTAGTACGATTTATTGAAGCTAAATACAATAAAAAATTAATTTTAGTAAATAAATTAATAGAAGTAGAGGCTTCTGATTATTTAAAGGAGGTTATCGATTTTTGTTCTGATGGAAAAAAAATAAACGAACTTTCAGAAATTCTTGTTTCACCCGAAATAACGTTTGAAGATGCAAAAGAATTTATTACAGAATTAATAGATGAGCAGATTTTAGTTGGTGAGATAGAGCAGACGGTCTCTGGAATAGAAAACTTAGATCATATCTTATCTGTTTTAAGTCAAATAGATGATTCGACACCACTATATAAGACACTTAGTTCTATAAAGGATAAGCTAAATGAAATGGATAGTAACGTTATAAATAGCATCGCTATTTATAATGAAATATTAAAATTGCTAGATAGTCTAGGGATTACGATTGATGAAAAATTCGTTTTTCAAACAGACCTTAAAATAGGAACTTCTCACAATACATTATCAAAAGAAATTAAAAAAGATATAGATGAAGGTCTCATAGCAATTAATAAAATTGCTACTTTAAAAAATCAAAATACCAACGAAAATTTATCGAGTTTTAAAAAAGCATTTTACGATAGATATGAAACAAAAGAAGTTCCTTTAGCTTTAGTGCTTGATAAAGAAATGGGACTAGGATATCCAGCTAATTCTGGAGAAGGAGACGTTAACCAACTTATTGACGATATTGTCTTTGGGAACTCTTCAAAAACATCTTCTAGTACTACTTTGTCGTCATTTGATATGATGCTTCTCAATAAAGCTATTGAAGCCGATAAAACAGCCAAAAAAATTATAGAAATTAAAGAAGAAGACCTTCCTTCAATAGACGGTAATTGGTTAGACCTTCCAGATACCTTTTCTACCATTGCCCAAATTGTTAATATAGAAGACAAATATCAAGTACTTTTAAATTTTTTTTCAGGATCAAGCGCAGGAAACCTATTTGGTAGATTCTGTCATGGAGACAATAGTATAAAGCAATTTGTGGAAGAAATTATAAATTTTGAAGATGATTTAAATCCAGATAAAATTTTAGCAGAGATTGTACACTTGCCCGAAGATAGATTAGGTAATGTTTTAATGAGACCTTCATTACGTACTTATGAAATACCTTTCTTGTCAAGATCAACAAAAGAAAATAACTATCAGATTCCTGTCAGTGATATTTTAATTTCAATCAGAAATAATCGCATATTTCTTAGATCAAAGAAATATAATAAAGAGGTTTGTCCAAAACTAACTACTGCACATAGTTTTAACCAAAGTACCCTTCCTGCTTATCGCTTCTTATGTGATATGCAATCCCTAGATAAAAGAAATATATTAGTATTTAATTGGGATGGATTATCCAATGTGCGAACGTTCTTTCCTAGAATTATTTATAAGAACATTGTTTTATCTTCTGCTAAATGGAAAATTACATCAGATAAAATGAAATCGCTACTTGAAGAAGAAGATGATGACCTTCTTCTTCAAAAAACAAAAACATTTATAGACGATCATGAACTTCCTGATATGGTCTATCTAGCAGAAGGAGATAATAAATTACTGATAAATTTGAGTAACCTGTCTAGTATAAAAATGCTACTCAGTTTAGTGAAAACTAAAAATGCTTTTCTTCTAGAAGAATTTCTTTTCTCTGGAAATGCAATATGTAAAGATGATGAGAACAAGAACTATGTTAATGAGTTTGTCTTTTCATTTTATAAAGATGTAATACAATAGAAAATATTTATTGATGAGTTCAATTCCAAAACGGGTATTCATTTTAGGTGATGAATGGATTTTTTTTAAAATATATACAGGCGTTAAGTTTGCAGACACACTACTTACTGACCACTTAATGCCATTAATTAATACTTGGAAAAGTAAAAATTATATAGAGAAGTGGTTTTTTATACGATATTATGATCCTGAATTTCACCTTAGAGTTAGATTTCTTGTTTCAGACAAAGAGAATCTTACTCTAATTATTAAAGATATGAACGTATTGTTTTCAGCGCTTATTCAACAGGATTTTGTGTGGAAATTGCAAACAGATACCTATGTAAGAGAATTAGAAAGATACGGAATACAAAAAATTGATCATGCTGAAACTGTTTTCTGTCATGATAGTGAAATGATTGTAAGTGTTTTAAAGCATATTGAAAACGCAGGCAATCAAAGTCTTCGCTGGTTGACAGGACTGTTAATTATAGAGGACATTCTAGATGCATTTAACTTAACTATTGAAGAGAAAAAAGACCTAATGGAACAATACATCACTTTCTTTAGTGATGAAATGAGTTACGATAAGTTTCTTAAAAGACAACTCAGTTTGAAGTATCGTAACAATAAACGTGAAATAAATAGTTTTTTAACACGAAATGCAGCGCATCAAGCATTGATTGATATAGTTTCTTACAAAAAAGAGAATACGCATCAATCCATGCAGGAAATAGTAAATTCAGAATTAAGTTCTGAATATCGAGGAGAATTGATTTTTAGCTTATCACACATGAGTCTCAATAGGTTGTATAGGACAAAAAGTAGAAAAAATGAATTCGTAAGTTACCATTTACTACTTTACTATTACGAATCTAAAATTGCTCAATTAAAACATAGTAAGAAGTAAACAGGTGAATAGGTGTGTATAAAGCTAGACTTAGCTTATAAAACTCCAGATATTCTTAAATTTGACCATTTGTGCATACATGAATCGGATAATTTGGTTTTCCGCTTTCGCGAAAGCGGGATCATCCTTCACCACTCCCCATGCGTAACTCCGAGCAATTTTCAGGATATCATTATCCCGAATGATGTCGCCTATTTTAAGATGTAAGGCTCCACTTTGTTGTGTACCGGTGATATCTCCAGGGCCTCTAAGCCTTAAATCGACTTCTGCGATCTCAAAACCATCGTTGGTGCGTGTCATCGTTTCCAAACGGACTTTAGAGTCACTAGAGAGCTTAAAACTGGTCATCAGGATACAATAACTTTGCTCCGCACCACGACCCACGCGCCCTCGTAATTGATGCAACTGACTCAATCCAAAACGCTCTGCACTTTCAATAATCATTACCGAAGCATTCGGCACATTCACGCCGACTTCGATCACGGTGGTGGCGACCATGATTTGCGTTTCGCCTTTAATGAAGCGTTGCATTTCATACTCCTTATCGGCAGCTTTCATCTTCCCGTGTACGATGGAAATCTGATACTTGGGGAGCGGGAATTCTCTTGAAATACTCTCGTATCCATCCATCAAATCTTTGTAATCCATCGCCTCCGATTCTTGGATTAATGGGTACACAATATAGACCTGTCTGCCCTTCTTAATTTCGTCCCGAATAAAGGCAAAAACTTTAAGCCGATTGGCATCATATCTGTGCACTGTTTTAATCGATTTTCGACCGGGTGGAAGTTCGTCAATAACGGACACGTCGAGGTCTCCATAAACAGTCATCGCAAGCGTTCGCGGAATAGGAGTAGCTGTCATCACCAACACGTGTGGTGGGTACTCATTTTTGTGCCATAACTTGCTTCGCTGCTTGACACCAAAACGGTGTTGCTCATCAATAATCGCAAGTCCTAAATTCTTAAATTTCACTTTATCTTCGAGCAAGGCATGAGTACCAATTAAGATGTTTAATTCGCCATTTTCGAGTTGCTCATGAATACTACGTCTATCTGAAGTTTTGGTTGAACCTGTGAGTAATGAGATTCTGGTATTCAATGGCTTGCATAATTCAGCTAATCCGTTATAGTGTTGGACTGACAAAATTTCAGTCGGTGCCATTAAGCAAGCCTGAAATCCGTTGTCAAGGGCTATTAACATTGATAATAGCGCGACAATGGTCTTTCCAGATCCTACATCTCCCTGCAACAACCGATTCATTTGCGCATTAGAGCCCAAATCAGCACGAATTTCTTTAAGAACTCTTTTCTGAGCACCTGTTAATTCAAAGGGTAAATGTTCGTTGTAGAAGGTATTAAAATTAGCTCCAATATTTTCAAAGGGATAGCCTTTTATTTTGGTTTTATGCATTCGGTTTTTGAATGCTAATTGCAGTTGAATATAGAAAAATTCTTCGAATTTTAAGCGATATTGTGCCTTTGCTAAATCAGCTTGTGATTGTGGAAAATGAATGTTAAAAAGCGCTTGATTTTTAGGCATTAATTTCAAGGCTTCAATGATGGGTTTTGAGAGGCTTTCATGTAGGTGATTTTTGGCTTCTAGAAAGAGCGTTTGCATGAGGGTGTTTACCACCTTATTGGTGATGCCTTTATTGCCTAATTTTTCTGTACTTGGATAGACGGGTTGCATGGCACTTCGCAAACTTTTTTCGTGATCGGCGAGGAGTTCCATTTCGGGGTGCGGCATGGAAAAACTCCCATTAAAATAATTAGTTTTTCCAAATATCACATAAGTCGTATTGAGTTTGATACTTTCCCGAATCCACTTCTGACCTCTAAACCAAACGAGCTCCATAGTACCTCCATCATCTTTAAAAGTTGCGACGAGACGTCTCCCTTTTCCCTCAATCATTTTTAAACTCGTCACTTTCCCGATCACTTGTACATCGGCACTATTGCGTTCTAATTCTGAAATGGTATAATACCGCGTCCGATCGATATATCGATTGGGAAAGAGATGGATGAGGTCTTGATAGGTATGAATCCCTAACTCCGCACGCAACAGATCGGCTCTGTTCGGGCCAACGCCTTTGAGGTAGTCGATAGGTGTCTGAAGGAAGGTGGGATTCATTAAGGCTAATTTAATCCAAATTTTACAGGCTAGGAAAATTTTTGTTGGCAGGAAGTTACTTTTTAATCTTTTCTAGTTCCGCAAGTCGCTTACGATACCTATCAAAAAATAAAATAGGATGTATCTTTAGAGAACTGGACTAAGGCTTTCTATAGGATACGGTATTGTACTTTCATTATTTCTCTTATTCACATTTGAGTATCGCTCTTGCCATCTTTTCAGAAATATTTCCTAAAGGATTAAATGGATCAAGAATTAGTGTGTATACATCAAAAGGAATTGAAGTTTAGTTGGATATTTGAAAAAAATATAAATGGAAAACATATTAGTAGCAGGTGCAAACGGCACTACAGGAAAAAAAATAGTTACTTTACTTAAAAGTTCTCAGTACTTCAATCCAATAGCTATGGTTCGAAAAGAAGACCAAATAAAGCAGTTTGAAGATATGGGAGTCCAAACCGTTTTAGGCGATTTAGAAAAAGAAGTTTCTCACACCACCAAAGGGATTGATAAGGTGGTGTTTGCTGCAGGTTCTGGTGGAAAAAACGTAGTTAAAGTTGACCAAGAAGGAGCAAAAAAATTAATGGATGCATCTAAAGTAGATGGTGTTTTGAAATTTGTCATGTTGAGTTCTATGGGAGCAGACCATCCTGAAAAAGCAGACGATTTACAAGACTATTTGAAAGCGAAACATAATGCGGATGAATATTTAAAAACAAGTGGTCTTAATTACGCTATTGTTAGACCAGGAACTTTAACTAATGACAAAGGGACTGGTACGATTGATCTTCAAAAAAGCCTAAATCGTAGCGGTTCTATAAGTAGAGATGACGTAGCCCAAACACTCGTTAGGTCATTATACGACGATGCTCCACACCACACCACTTTTGAAATTTTAGAAGGTAATACCCTTATTGGTAAAGCGCTAAACAACGTTTCTTAGTCTTTTTAGTAAAAATTAATGTCTAGTCGACATAATGATAAAAAGGCGAGTCATCGAAAGAGGAATGAAAATTCAGCGAAACTTAATTCTAGACGCAGTATACGAGTAGGAAATACGTATACTTTTTGTAATTGATATTTATTTCAATGCCTCCTTCTTCCAATATTCCTTTTTCGTTTTTTTTTGGTTGTAGTAGCCTACAAAAATTAGGGATAATGGAAAGAATAGGATGATTGCTATCCATTTTAGAATAGTGATGATACGGTTCATTTGGATTCTTGTTTGATACAATGTTGTTTGAGCATCTCTCTCGCTTTTTGATCTCCTAACCTCGCAGATTCAATAAAGTTTTGACAGGCTAGTAAAGAATCTTTTTTTCCGATGTAGGCTTTTCCTAAGTAGAAATAAGAATCCTTTACCGCATAATTTGCTTTTAAGGACTTGTTAATATCAGAAATCGCTTTATCAAACTTTTCTATTTCTAGAAATTCGACACCGCGATCAAAATAAATTTCACTATCGTAGACATTGTAATTCATATCACTATCAAAGCTTTTTAAATCAAAATTCATTTGAAAAGCGATCACCCCTCCATTTGAACTAGGAAAACTTTTTAGAGCACCTTCAGTTTTAAGGGCTTTGGTATAATAGGTAATGGCTTTGTTGTGTTCTTTTAAAGCACTATAACTATTTCCAATATTGTAGAGTGCCATTGTATTATCACCATCAAAGGCTAAAAGTTTTTTATAATCAGTGATGCTTCCCTGGTAATCTTCTACTATTGATTTATAGACACCTCTGTTTAAAAGAGCAGGCCTGAACTTCGGTTCTTTAGCAATTGCTTTATCAAGGTTTGCAATGGCTTCTTCGATTTTTTTCTCCTTCCTTAGTTCCAAAGCTTTGTTATAATACTCACCAGCGGGTGTAAAATCACAACTACTAAAGACGAAGAGTAAAAGGAAGAGTAGGATAATCTGTTTTGGCATTTACTGTTCTAATTAGTAGTTTTTTTATCGTCCAAAATAGCACAAAACTAGCTTACTCTTACTGATTTTTTGAAAAAACAGCGTCAGTACATGTAATCATAAACAAACAGCGTGTGAACACGTATACGCTTTCGCGAACCTGCCTGCCGGCAGGCAGGAGCGGACACTACAAAACCCATTTTTACAGTAAATACACCACCATAAATCCCAGATACGTACCTAGCGCATTCCCCAGAGAACCCACAAGAATGGCGGGTAATAAGAGTTCTTTACGTTTAAAGGTTTCGGCGAGGGCAATGGCCGTGGTGCCTCCACCAATATTGGCCTGACTCACAATCGAAATCATATCCCAATCTCTGTAGATCAGTCCGCCAAAAAGAATAGTAAATAGGCCGTGAAGCATCACTGCCAAGGCTGTAAAGCCAAGTAACGTAAGTCCGATATCTTTTAATTCCACCACAGCACTGAGTTCGCAATACGCACCAATAACTGCCAGAAAAATATAAACGAGATAGAGTCCTAACGTCTGACTCCCTTTCAATTGAGACACAAAAGGCACTTGGGCGAGTAGAATCCCTAGGGTCGAAATCGTAATCATCGAAGGTATTTGCGGTACGTAAGTCGCTAATAGATCAGAGGCAAAATAAGCGGCAAGTCCTAGAAACATCAGCCACATCAAGCTATGCGCATTAATCCCTTCACGTTCCTGAGTCTTGGTGGTTTCTTTGGGCGTGTGTATTTTTTTATCTTTCCAGAATTTACGTAAGAGTGCAGGAAATGCAAGCGTGACAATAATCCATACCGTAGTCACTACATTATCGATGGCTATCGTACCCGCATATAAAACCCCACGTTTTTGAAAATCATACTCCAAAGCAACCGCATTAAAATTAATACTTCCCCCCGTATACGTTCCTGTGAGCATTCCTGCAATGATATTGGCATCTTCTCCTAATACTTCTTGTGGCGAAATGACATACCACGAAATCAAAATACCTAAGGTGGTCGCCAATGACCCAATTAAAAATAAAATAATCATAGGTGCTCCCGCTCTTTTGATAGAGGACAAGTTCACGCCAAGCAATAAATAAAAAATCGAAATAGGAGCGAGGTAGGTAAAAATCCCATCATACAAAGGAATCGAGTTAGATGCTGACGGAATCAGTTGTAAGTTGGCAATCACAGCGGTAAAAAGAATAGCAAGCAAGGCAACCCCTAATTTTTTACCTAGGTTGGTTTTGGCAGCATATACAGCCAGAATCACCATTGCAAGGAGCATGAGTAGGACATACACTGGGTTTTCAAGAAGGGTCATAAGCACTCATTGGTTATCACAAAATACGATCTACAGCTCAATATACGAGATTTTATCATCAGATGTCTACCGATGTAGATATATGATATTCTTGTGGAAAAGCTTCGGGGGAGAGGGATAGGATGTGTTGTTTTATTAGAGTTGTGGGTTTGGGTGATGGTTACAGTTATTATAAGCTGGTGTTTTTTACATTTTTAATAAATTTGGACTACTTTATAGTATAAGTTTATCCTTAAATGTTTTACTTTTAATTTTTAATTTCCATTTGTTTAATTTTTAGGAAAATCATTTAATTCAACAGCAAGTAATTATGGATGTCGATATTTCTAGAGCCGCAGACCTTTTCTTTCCAAACCCGTCGTTAGAACTAGTTTATTTCGAAGCTATTGCGAACGCTATAGATTCAGGAAGTACTAAAATAGATGTAAAAATAAAGGTTAAGAATCTGAAGGATATAGATGCCTTTTCGCTTGAAATTGAAGATAACGGCGAAGGATTTAAAGATGAGAATTTTAATAAATTTAAAGAGCTACTTAAGACGGAGGAGAAGGATCATAAAGGAGTAGGTAGGTTAGTATTTCTAAAATATTTTCGAACCGTTGATATTGAAAGTTATTATGATGATAAGAAGAGAACTTTCGAATTTGACCGTTCATTTGATGGCAAGTCTTTAGTCGTTAAGCATGAGAATACGAAAACTGGAACTTTCTTGAAATTATCTGGTTACAGGAAGGACAAAATCAAGGCATACAACTATGTAAGACCACTTGCTTTAAAGAAGTCAATATTGCTTCATTTTTTCCCATTACTTTATAAAAAAAAACTTGCCAAGGAAGAACTGTTAATAACCATTTCACTCGAAACCACAGAACCTAATCCAGATTACGAATTTGCTTCAGATTATCAAGAGATTAAGCTTGTTGATTTACCAACACTCGAAAAGAGTTCTTTTCATGACGATACTATTTCTTTGGTAGATGAGTTTCATCTGTATTATTCAATACAGAAGAAGGAACAGACTGCTGAAGAGAGTATGAGTATTATAGCTGTTTGTGTTGATAATAGGACAGTAGAAATGAAAATGCCAGGTGGTGAATCTTTGCCTGATGGTTATGAACTGATCTTTCTTTTGATCTCTGACTATCTAACTGGTAAAGTAGACACTTCACGTCAAGAACTTGACCTCCCAGATGCAACTATTAAACAATTAAAAAGGGTGTTTAAAAAACATGTGAGTGAATTACTTAAAGAGAGTATTCCTGAAATTACAGAGAAAAATAAAGAACTCAAAAATTCTCTAGAAAGCACTTATCCGCACTTATATGGATATTTCAAAGATGAATCAATAGGAATAGCTGATAGAGCTGTTACTCTGGAAGCAGCACAAATGCGATTTTTTCAAGACCAGAAAAAACTGCTCGAAGCTACTCACTTGAATGATGACCAATATGACAAGGCTTTGGAAGTTTCTTCAAGATTATTAATGGAGTACATCCTTTACCGTGAGTTTTCATTAAAACGTTTGAAAGAAGCTAAGGCTGACGGAAACGAAGATGATATACATGATGTTATCATACCTAAAACGACTTACAACCACAATGATGGAGACATTGATACTTACTTCAAGAATAATATTTGGATATTTGATGATAAGTTTATGACTTATTCTTCAGTATTAAGTGAGCGTAGAATGGATGAGTTGTTGAAGGAGTTGGCAGGAGAAGATGATGAAGTTGATTCCAATGGAACACGACCAGATATTGCAATAATTTTTTCTGATAATCCCGAGGAAGCTGATAAGGTTGATGTTGTGATTATTGAGCTTAAGCAAGAAGGAATTAAATTAGCAAAGCAAGAGGAAGTTGTCAGTCAACTTAAACAACGTGCTAGAATTCTGAATAATAAGTACGTAGATAAAATTCAACGAGTTTGGTATTATGGAGTGGCTGAGATTGATATTGAGTTTGAAAGGTCGTTGCTAGAAGATAATTATATTCCGTTATATTCGAAGGGAAAAATGCTGTATGGTGAGGAGTTTATAATTCCTGATATGAGTGATAGGTTTAGTAAAATTCCAATTAAATTATTCGTACTAAATTATGATGCACTTATCAGTGATGCAGAAGCGAGAAACTCTTCTTTCATGCAATTGCTGAAAAAAAGTATTGCTGGCGAAACTCGATAATTTTAGTTAGCCTTATGTGATTTTAAATTTTTGCTTACTGTTAGAAGGCTTTTACTTTTGATTTATAATACTTTCCATTTTCCGTTTGAATTTTCCTTTTAGGTTCATGTTTCTTTCATTGCGAAGTTGTTCACAATAATTTTCATAAATTCGCAACACTTCTTCATGAAATTTTCTCCTCTGAATTTTTAATCCATTTCTAGGATTTTCATTGTCAATCCATTCTAACATGGGTTTTTCTCTTATGTGAATTATTGATTTACCTTTAGTTTGTGCTTGATGTAAAAGTCCACATCTAATTTGTTGGTAGAATACAGTAGCCTTTGTTTGATTATTAAAAAAAGATTTAAGTTTATCACTTCTTTGAAAAAAGTCAAAAAAGGACTTTTCATCCATTCCTTGTCCAGTTCTTAATCTTCCATTTATAAATTGTTCAATAGTTTCAATGAGTAAACAATCCAATGACATTATCGCAAATCCAGCAAAAATTCCAACATCACGATTTGGGTTCTGTTCAAGCAATTGAATTTGTTCAAAAAACCTACCTTTCATTCTGTCGTCAAAAATTTCCACAGCTTTAATCCAATCGGAGGTTTTTCCTTTCAGATTTAGATTTCCCCAATCAGATTTATGAAATCTTGGACTGATTTTTATTCCTTTTTTTTTCATTTCGTAGCTTGCGTACAACATTAGCGTAAAACCAATATACAAATTTATATATCTTAACCAAACAAAATCAACAGGTTATCAAAGGATGTTTTTTTTAGTCTAACTAGAAAATGTTAGGTAGGAAAGAAACTTTTGTCTGTATTTTATAAAAATCACTTTTGATACGCGATTTTACTTTGATATACGCGTTTTTTAAAAAATCAGACCTGAATACAAGATAGTATAAAAAAAGGCTTGAGAGAGGGGTAGTGTAGGATGCTTTGTTTTTATTAGGGTTGTGGGCTTGTGCAACGGTTACCGTTGTTAGCAAACGTTAATTACGTCCAGTTTAGTTCTGTTTTTAATTTATGTAAAAATGAACAAATTTGATTTACTAATTCATTATTCAATTGTCTTCTTCCAACTTCTAAATGAAAAGTTTGATGATTATAAATGAATTCAGCGTAATCTTCTTTATTCATATATTCTATATGTTCAGAAAATCCGATTTTATCTTTATTATTTTTTACAAAATTGAATATCGAATTCCAATCTTTGTCCGTTTTTTTTATTTCTCCTTTATGATGTACAATTGAGTTTCTTATTTTTCTGATAGTGTTTAAAAAATTCCATTCTGGATTTAGATTCTCAAAATTCACACTGCAAGATTTTGTCAGATATTTTTTTGCTTTTTCTAAGTCACTTCTTCCGCTTAAGTCATTAATAGAAAAATCAGTCTTATTTTCAATATGATGATGTAAACATATAACTCTTAATTCATATTCTAATATAGAAAACAGTTGGACTAAAAATGCAGTTCTGAAACTTTGAGGATAAAATATTGAATGTTCACTGGCTTTACTTGACCTATTTAAAAATTCCAGTTCGGCTTCGCGATTTTTAAATTGTCCGTCAATCATTAATTCTTCAAATTTCCAATTAACTTTTTCTTTTAGAAACTCAGACATTAGAAATGATTCCATCATAGAATTATAACGAACAACTTTTGTAGATAATTATCAATATTACTATCTAAGATAATTGGTCTTTTCATTTGTTTTCTTAGTGTTTGCTGACGGCTCCATATATGAAAAGTAACGAAGTTAATAACCGATAACTTTTCGGATTAGCACAAAGCCGAATTTTTATATTTTGTTTTTAACTCTTCAATCTTAAAGGCCAAATTTAAAAATTTGACGACTTTCCAAAAACGTCCAAACCATATCGCTAGCAGAGACTTTCGCTATTTTTTATATACAAAATTATGTAATGTTAATTAATTCAGATTTTAATTTTAAGGTGATGTATTTATAGTTCAAAAATGCTTCTTCATTTTTGCCTTCAGAAATTAGAATAATTGATTTTATAACTAATGAGTTATACAAAAATTCCAGAATTTCATTTTTCATTGGATGTTTTTCAATTTCACTAATAATAGACGGTGCAATCTCGTAGTAATTCTTTAAATGTTTTATCCCTTCTTCAAAGCTACCTAAATAGTTGTCCCTGAATTTTCTCAATATCTGAAGTTCATAGCAATCATCAGCTAAGTTTTTATGTGAAACACAAGTGGTTGTTAAAAAACAATCACTATCACTTTTTGAGCCACTTGAACTATTTGATTCACTTCTACCTGTTTTTTCTTCAGTCAACCAACTCTTACCTTTATAGGTAGTTCCATCTTTATCAATTCTTCCTACTTTTTCTTCAGTCAACCAGCTTTTACCTTTATAAATATTGCCATCCTTATCTACTCTTCCCGTTTTTTCTTCAGTCAACCAACTCTTACCTTTGTATATGTTGCCATCTTTGTCTATTCTTCCCGTTTTCTCCTCAGTCAACCAGCTTTTACCTTTATAAGTAGTTCCATCATTTGCTGTTCTTCCTACTTTTTTTTCAGTCAACCAGCTTTTACCTTTATATTGAGTTGAATCATTATATCCAAAAGTATCATCCTCATCTTTTTTGGCAATTTGGTTACCACGAGTACTTCGGCTATTACTATTATTGTATGAGTTGCTATATGAACTACTTGAATATCCTCCTGATGAATATTGACCTGTCGAATAGCTCCCAGAATTTGATGAACTTGAAAATATTTTACAAAAAAAGTATAAGCAAATAGCACCTATTACAATTGTCCAGAACCAAGGGAAAGATGAACTTGGTTTTGAATAAGTACTAGGTGGTCTGTAAATAGGTCTATTAATAGACGTTGTATTACTAAAATTCGAATTCTCTGGCTTAGAAAAAACCCAACCTGTTTTCCCATCAATCGTTTCGACGAGATTCCAGCTACCAAAATTTGAAGGCATTATATTACCAGGTTGTCTTAGCTTAACCCAATTGTATTTACTACTCAAAATTTTTAGAATTTCATTTTGTTTGGCAAACGCAACAACTTTTAAATCATCTGACGATAATTTCATTGTATTCAAAATTGGAAGGTCTTCTAAATGAGATTTTACAAACTTTTTAGATGTATTGTCCCAATCATTAATCGAATAACTAAATGAGCTACGATTGCCTTTAATGTGACTAAATTCTCTTGTAAGAATTTGTATTGCTTGAGAACCAGAAATTTCATTTTGCCTCTTCCTTTTTGACCATTCTTTTTCTATGTATTTCTCTTTGAAAATATTTTGAGAAAAAGAAATATTACCAAAAAGAAACACAAAGCAACTGAATAATAGTAATTTTTGCATCGGGTTCTTCATAACATTAACCCAATATACAAATTTTCACACCCTAACCAAACAAAATCAACAAGTTATAAAAAAGGTTTATACTCCAATGATATAACCAGAAACAAGTGAAGTATCAAAAGATTAAGACATTCCAAATAATCCTTGGTAAGACAATCCACCAATTAACAACCCCTTCACCCTCATAACCCTCACTAAACCTTATTCTTAGCCCCATACAATATCTTGTTGTATTTTTTAGCCCTCTCCAATACCCTCAATCCTGTAAAACACTAATTATTTGATTATAAGTAATTTATATATAATCTCTTATACCCAAGAATACCACTCCCATACTAAAGATGAACCCTTTCATGCTATTTTCTCTGTGAGCCTTACAACCTATCTTTATATTTGAGGTGTTGAAAGGAAGTAATTGATATAAAGACGTTTATAGCTATAAAGCTTTCTGAATACCACCTCAAAATCATAATAACCTTTTAAAACAATTAAAAATGGGAAATGTAACATCAACTATTTATTCAACAACAGCAAAAGAACCAATGACTCAGTTAGACTTTTCTACTGAATTTGAAGGATCAAAGGCAAGTGTAACCATCAATCTTGTAAAAGCAGGAACGATAGTGAGTACAGAAACCTATCCTCTAGATGCTAATAATCATGTAGCTAAAGTTTCTATAGTGGCTAGCGATATCAGTACGGAAGGAACCGTTACGTTAGCAGCCAAAACAAATGCAGTAGTATTTTCTGGAGTTTGTGTATGGAAAGATTCTGTATCTTTTAGAGCTTCAAATGTGGCAGTAGCTTACAGATAGAACGTTTAAATAATAGTCTAGAAAAGGGAAATTCTTTAAAAGAATTTCCTTTTTTTTTGCTCATTTATTGTGAAGAAAAATG
>NZ_CALEMI010000016.1 GCF_937910895.1 uncultured Dokdonia sp.
AATGAAAAAACAACTCAAACATTTCTCACTTTGCTTTTTACTCCTAACGTATTTTACAGTAAGCGCACAAACCTCTCCTAACTTTGCAAATGAAGGAAGAGATTGGTATGTGAGTATAACAACAGGTTCTGGTAAATTAGGAACCAAAGAACGCCCAGCAAAAGATTTAGGAAACATCATTCACTTACTAAAACCTAATGATCGTATTCATATTGCAGAAGGAGTATATATGAGTAAAGGAAAAAGAGGTGCCGATGAGATCAATGTACCCGTTCAAATTTATGGAGGATATGATGTGACATTTTCCACCAGAGATCCTTGGGACGCCCATAAAACAATTTTTACAGGAGTTAATGAATATATGAAATTGACAGATCCCAGAATTTATATCCGTACCGATCAACAACGAGAAAGTAACGGGCAGAAATCTACGGGATCAAATATTGTCGTAGCTGGTATTATTGTAGATAACGGTCCTCGCAACAGATATCATAAAAATGAAAATTTAGCCATACGTCGTAAAGCCAGCCCTGCATCACAGCAAAATCCATCACCAGAATCTGGTGGAATTGTTATTGTGGCTAGCCATTATACCAATGTGACGGTGCAAAATTGTGTGGTGATGAACACAGCACCTACAGAAGGCGCAATCTCAGTACGAGTATTTAAAGGAGGAAAAGGAGTTATAAAAAATAACTTTACCATCAATAATACTGGATATGGGATTCATGCGCGTACAGGCTATGTAGGTTCTGATGCTTCTGTGATTCCACATTTTACAATCACCAATAATACCTGTTTATTTACCTGGAAGCATGACGCTATCGCTTCTTATGGAGGAGATGCTATGGCATTTGATAGCAACCTAACCGCCGATGTGTATAATAATGCCTTAGGCTACGGACACATGGGAGGCATTTATAACAAAGGTGCGAAGCTTAAAATGATGAATAATCTCTTTAGTGGCAATGCAAAATACGATTATAAAGAAATCAATGCTAAAATGGCTGCCGAAGATATGATCGATGAAGCCACCTTAGTACACGAAGAAAGTGACGGGAATCAAGGATTATTAATCAGTATTCCTGTTGGCGAACGATGGGCAAAAATCTATGCAGGAAGAGACATTATCACTAGAGAACAAGTAGATGCAGCGGTAAGTGTTCCTAATACAGGCGCTAATCAATTGCGAAGTATTTTTGGATTAAATGTACAAGGAGGCGAAGTAGCTATGGACGCAGAAGTGTTTTTACCACTCATCACTATTGAAGAAGCCTTGCCAGCAGGTCGTTACGCTTGGAATGGCATGGGATGTAATATCCCGAAACAGGCTCAATAATTCATCTTATAGATATTAGAATATACGTTTTAGGGGTATCAAAATTACTATTATAAAGTTGGGGGACTTTAAAATAGTTTTACAAAACAGTAGTTAGTTTTTTCTAGCTGCTGTTTTTTTAGTGAAACGCTGTTTTAAAGTATTGCAAATTTTACCCTAAGAAGAGGTTACCATAAAGGATTATATCTTAAAACTTTCTACTTGAATTTAATCATACGCATTCGAGTATTAAAGCTTCCAAAATAACGCCTAGTACAACGGTAAATAATTGCGTAATTTTGCAGTGTTTTAGATGAAATTAAGAATGCTTTCGCGAACCTGCCTGCCGGTAGGCAGGAGCGTATTAAATAGATCATAAAAGATTTCATAGAGAGGGTTTCGAAGTACGAGACAACATAGAAAATTAATAATACGAGATCCCCGCCTTCGCGGGGATGAATAAAACCCCTCTCTTTTGGAGAGGGTTGGGGAGAGGAATTATGAAAACAGTAGTAGTTGGACTTAGTGGAGGCGTAGATAGTAGTGTCACTGCCTATCTATTAAAAGAGCAAGGATATAACGTCATTGGGCTTTTTATGAAAAACTGGCATGATGATTCGGTGACAATTTCTGATGAATGTCCGTGGTTAGATGATAGCAATGATGCGATGCTCGTGGCAGATAAGCTCGGCATCCCTTTTCAAACCGTAGATTTAAGCGAAGAATATAGAGAACGTATCGTCAATTATATGTTCAAAGAGTATGAGATGGGGCGTACCCCAAACCCTGATGTGCTTTGTAATCGTGAGATCAAGTTTGATGTATTTATGAAAATTGCATTAAGCCTTGGTGCCGATTATGTGGCGACAGGACATTACTGCCAAAAAGCAACCTTTACCAAAGACGGTAAAGAAATCCATCAGTTACTCGCGGGAGCAGATGCCAATAAAGATCAGTCGTACTTTTTATGTCAGTTGTCACAAGAACAGTTGGCAAAAACCTTATTTCCTATCGGGCATCTTCAAAAGCCTGAAGTTCGTGAGATTGCCTTGGCGCAAGATTTGGTCACTGCTGGTAAGAAAGATTCGCAGGGATTGTGCTTTATTGGAAAAGTGCGATTACCTGACTTTTTACAACAGCAATTACGTCCCAAAGAAGGGGTGATTGTGGAGATTCCTAAAGAAGTTGTACCGCAGATGGTAGGGGAGGATGTGGCTAGCAACGCTTTCGCGAAAGCGGACTTACCCCAACTTGCAGTAAAACCCGTATACCGTGTTTCTGACGGAAAAGTCGTCGCCAAACACCAAGGCGCCCACTATTTTACCAAAGGACAACGAAAAGGACTCGCCGTAGGAGGTACTACCGAACCTTTATTTGTCATCGAAACCGACGTTAATGAAAATGTGATTTACACCGGACAAGGCAAAAGCCATCCTGGTTTATATCGCAAAGGACTCTTTGTGAAAGAAGAAGAAATTCACTGGATTAGAGAAGATCTAACCCTTGCTATAGACGAAATTATGGAAGTGGAAGCTCGAATCCGTTACAGACAACCACTAGAAAAAGCAACCTTATATCGGGTAGAAGGAGGGATGTATGTGATTTTTGATCATCCACAGACTGCCATCGCTGAAGGACAGTTTGTCGCTTGGCATCACGGAAATGAATGTTTAGGATCGGGAGTAATTTCGTAACTTTATAAAAAACTACAAATAATGAAAAAAATTCTATCATGGGTATTCCTACTAATCCCATTTGTGACCTTTGCACAAGAAGATGCATGGGTGTTTTTTACAGATAAACAAAACGTTGCAGAAAGTATTGCAAATCCCATCAGTATTTTGACTCAAGAAGCCATCGATCGTAAAGCAATGCACGGCGTAGCCATAGACGAGAGAGATGTTCCTGTAAATGAAACCTACATTACTGCTATCAAAGAACAAGCTGGAATTACCGTACTTGCTAAATCAAAATGGATGAACTGTGTACACGTACGTGGTTCTGAAGAAGCCATCCAAGCGCTAGAAGACTTACAAATGGAAGGCGAATTTTTTGTGTCAGGGATTGAGTTTGCAGATGATAGTCTCACACGATCTTCAGAAGGATTTGGGTTCATAAAAGACGATCCCGTAGCACAACAACGTATTGAATATACCTATGGCGCTACCGAAAATCAAGTGACTATGTTAAATGCCGATTTTCTGCATCAACAAGACTTCACAGGCGACGGAATCATTGTTGCGGTGCTAGATTCTGGTTTTCCAGGAATAGATACCAACGCTGGTTTTGCACGAACCCGTGATAACGGTCGCTTATTGGACGGTTATGATTTTGTAGATCGAGTTGATGATGAATTTGCCTTTGCCAATAGCAGTCACGGTACCCGTACCGCCAGTAATATTGTCGGCTTTATACAAGATCAGTTTGTAGGAACCGCACCAGATGCTTTCTTATATTGTTTCCGTACAGAAGATGTGAATAGTGAAAACCCTGTTGAAGAATCCTATTGGGTAGAAGCCGCTGAGCGTGCAGATAGTTTAGGTGTAGATGTGATTAATACCTCGCTTGGTTATCGTACGTATGATAATCCCGCTTATAGCCATACCTATGAAGATATGGACGGGCAAACTACCTTTATTTCCAGAGGTTCTAATCTTGCTTTTGAAAAAGGAATGCTATTGGTGACCAGTGCGGGAAATTCGGGTACAGGAATGATTAGCGCTCCAGCAGATGCACCAGGCGTGCTTACCGTAGGTGCTGTAGATAGCAATGGCAATTATGTCAATTTTAGTAGTATCGGACCTTCGAGTGATGGAAGAATCAAACCAGATGTGATGGCAAAAGGGCAAAGTAGTGCGGTCATAAGACCTAATGGAACGATAGATACGAGTAATGGGACGAGTTTTAGTTCGCCTATTATGGCAGGAGCTGTGGCAAGTTTTTGGCAAGCCTATCCAGAATTAACCAATGCAGAGGTGATGCAAATCGTTCGGGAGTCGGCACATTTATTCAATAACCCTACGGCACAGATGGGGTATGGGATTCCAAATTTTGAAGATGCATTTAACAGTGTGTTGAGTGTGGAGGAGTCCGCTTTCGCGAAAGCGTATACACTCTCCCCCAATCCAGCAAATTCAATTGTTCAAATACAATTTCCAGAAGGCGCTTCTCAAGCAACTGTTTTTGTCTATGATATATTAGGCAAAGAAGTGTTCCAAAAAGACATCACAGCAACCGATAATGCGTTGACAATAGACAGACTGACATCGGGTGTGTACATTGTGCAAATACAAGAGGAAGGATTTTCTACAACACAAAAGCTCATCAAAAACTAGTGGGAAACATTACAGATTTATTTGGTATACAATATCCGCTCATACAAGGTGGGATGATTTGGAATAGCGGTTGGCGATTAGCGAGTGCCGTGAGTAATGCAGGCGGACTTGGGTTGATAGGCGCTGCCTCTATGTATCCAGAAGTATTGGTGGAGCACGTACAGAAATGTAAAAAAGCCACCGATAAACCCTTTGGAGTGAATATCCCGATGCTGTATCCGAATATCGAGGAACACATGAAAACCATAGTGGATTATAAAGTCCCTATTGTTTTTACGAGTGCAGGCAATCCAAAACTGTGGACGGCACATCTTAAAAAACATAATATCAAGGTGGTTCACGTAGTCAGTAGCGTCAAGTTTGCTCTCAAAGCACAAGAGGCGGGTGTTGATGCGATTGTTGCTGAAGGTTTTGAAGCAGGAGGTCACAACGGACGGGAAGAGACGACAACGTTCACATTGATTCCCATGGTCAAGGAACAACTAGATATTCCTCTGATTGCCGCAGGCGGGATTGGTACTGGAAGGGGTATGCTCGCTGCGATGGTTTTGGGCGCCGATGGTGTACAAGTCGGTAGTCGATTTGCTGCCAGTGAAGAATCCAGCGCACACCAATTATTTAAACAAGCGATTGTAGATGCTAAAGAAGGTGATACGGTACTCACCTTAAAAGAACTCGCTCCTGTACGTTTGATTAAAAATAAGTTCTATACTCAACTTGCCGAGTTATATCAAACGTCTCCAACTCCAGAACAATTAAAACAACTCTTAGGACGCGCTCGCGCCAAACGCGGGATGTTTGAAGGCGATTTAGAAGACGGCGAACTTGAAATCGGACAAATCTCTGGATTGATTCATGATATTAAACCTGCGGGTCAGATTGTTGCTGAGATGATTGCTGAGTTTAATTTGGCGAAGAATGAGATTGGGAAGTTAGGGGATTTGTAAATAGTTGAACAATGTTAGATGCTGTTTATAATAGTCAGCTTCGAATATCTTTAAAAAACACCTCTCTTAAAGAAACTTCATGAACTACCCTTTATAATCCTAATAAGAGCGAACATAGATGTTTTACGTAACTATTCAGTAAATAGTATTTAAAGATGCATAACGAATTATTATGACTTTATAACTTTAGCATTCTCAAAGCCACGCTTTAATTCCTCAATTTGTTCTTTTTTTAATTTCTCGAATTCTATACGATTAATAGATTCTTTTGAAGAAGGAATATCTATTTGAGTATTTTCTTTTTTGATAATGATATCTTTCACTAGATATGTCTTATCCGAAGTGTCTAATTTTACAATCAAACCAGGTAAGCCTTGATATACATCTGGTCCTTCACTTATATTGATTTGATCTGTGAAGTATGCTGTTATTTTCTTTTCATTGTATACACCCTCTGCAATTTTACAAGAATAGTCTCCTACAGATACGACTTCATCTTTAATAATCCACTTAAAATCTATCAACTGATCAGATACAGTAACAGTCTTTTCTATTAAATGTGCTATTTTAACAAATTCGTTTGAATCTAAATTCTTATATACTTTGTTACTTTTAGGATTTTCAGAAATGACAGTCGTACTCCCATCAGGCATCTCTAATGTACCTGTATATGGTTGGTAACTAGACACTCCTTTACTATATAGTAATGTGAACATCACAGGTTTTCCTATTTTCTTTATAAGGAGTTCTTTAATTACGGGATTATCAATTTGTTTCAATTGATTTTCAATATTTCTAGTTTCTTGATACTGTACTTCTGTGGTTTGAGAAATCAATGGATGCCATGAAAGAAAAATAAAAAGTAGGTATGAAATTCTTTTAATGGATGAAAATAACATATTCTTTGTTTTTAAAATTATTGCAGGTAGCGACCCTGCAATAATAAAAGTTTTTAATTTTCTAACAGTCGGTAATGATAAGCCCTGAACCGTCTTCAAAGATTATAATAATGATTGTACAAGGTCGAGCATCGTCACTAACAATTTCTATTGATTCAATAGATTCTCTATTGTTTTCAATAAATAGTGCACTTTCAGTAGTACTCATAGTCAATGTAGTTTCAGGAGCATTTGCCATTGCTACAGAACTCATTAATAAACAAAGACTAAAACATAAGGATAAAATTAATTTTTTCATAATATGCGTTTTTAAAAGGTTAATAAATAATCGCAAAAGTTGATCAACAAATACATCTTAAAATTATGCAAAAAAACGTGTAGGAAATATAGCTTTTATGTTAATTTTATGTTAAAACTTATATATAAACATTTAGTTTATAAGATATTACGGTTTTAACGTAATATTTAAATTACCTCTAAAGCTAGTGTAAATCTGGCTTTAGAGGTGATTTTGGAAAAAATAACTAGTGAATTCAATGAAAACAAATAAATTTTAGAAGGTGTTATTTAGTGTTAATTGATAATTAGATAGTTAGATGTGTTTTAGATATAGGGAAACTTATGTAAAATTAATAAATAAGCCCAAGAGTACTTTTAATTTCGCCTTTTGTAATGCAGATAAGAATGGATTGATTTTTTTATGTGGATATGTGATACATACATTGTACGCTTTCGCGAAAGCGAAATCAAACAGTGTCTCTATAGTAAACGTATATCCTTTATTTTTTACAAGACAAACTTTGTCATGAAAATTTCTTTAATGTAGAATATTTAGTCCATTTAATATTTTCATAGCTTTCTTATTTATACTAGTTTAGATGCGACTTAATGTATGTGTATATTTTAATCAAATAACTATCTAATGGAACTAAAGGAAATAACAGAAGCCATAAAACAATGGGATACCTCAAGAAAAGATGTTTCTTTGACGAAAAAACTATTCAGCTTAGGAAACTGCTTTACATTTGAATTGTCGGATGCTGTACTTTTAGAAGAAGAGTTTATTCATGCCTATTTGTCGGTAGTTAAAGAGGGTACGTCTGATGTCTTAAATATGCTATTAATCGCATCTAGCAAAGATCATAAAGAACAAGCTGACATCCATAAACATGTAGCAAAAATCCCTGTAATTTCTGAAGCTATACCAAAAGATATTGTAGATCCTGAGGAAGCAAAAATGCGAATTAGGAATTGGGAAAACCATTGTGAAGATTGGCTAGAATCACGTTCAAACCAAAATAAAGAGCTTCATCAGGTGTTTGTCATTCCTAAAAAATATTTAAAAAATAATAGAACGTATATTGCGTTTTTTGCATTGAAAGATGGGGTAGTAACGCCCAATACTATCAACTCATTAGTAGGGGATATGATCGTATGGGATAAGGTAAGTAGTACGATTATTTACCCGAATAGTGATGATACTTCGGATACTTTTTATAATACGGTGCGGCTAGTTCCACCATTTGGTCAAAAAAATAAAGAAAACTTCTTTTTATTGAAACTAGCAGGAATTAAAAATTAACGAAATTGGAAATTAATGTTTGGCTAGAACTTTTATTATTGTTACCAACAGTTACTTCTTTTATAGGAGTTATCATAGGTGGGATATTTTTCAATAAACTAAATGATTACTGTAAGTATATTTATTTTTATTTAGTTGCAGCATTTATTACAGATCTAGCAAGTAGGTATCTAGATATTATAATTAATAATAATCTCATACTTGTTTCTGCTTTTGGATTTATAGAACTACTTATATTTTCAATGATATATTATAAATTATTATCTAAAACACATCATTGGTCATTTAAACCAGTTATTGCAGTTCTCCTCCTCTTAATTATTGTAGACATAATCTTTGTAAAGCCTCTAGATATTCAAAGTTTCAATTCATACGGAAGAGTTCTTGATGGACTTACGATTATTCTTTTGAGCCTCTATTTTTATTGGAAAGTATTAAAAAAGGATGTGATAGTAAAGGTAGAAATATTACGTTTTAATGGAGTTGTCTTATTATTTTTTTTAGTAAATACACTCTTATTTTTAACAACAAATTTTCTTGTAAATACTCCTTATAATGTGGTTTTTTCGATTTTACTGATTAATATTATAGCAACTCCAATTTTTTATATTTTTCTAACGTTTCAATTATGGCTCAATGGCAAGATTCAGAAACCTTAGTTCTCTGGATAACAATCGTTTTTTTAATCGTATTACTTTTAGGAGTGGCGATTGTTGTATTTATACAAATGCACGTAAAACGAATGATCATAGCACAAGAGAAATTAAGTGCCGAAAAAATAAAACATCAAAAAGAGTTACTCGACTCTAGTGTCAAAGTCCAAGAACGTGAACGCGAGCGAATCGCCTCAGATCTTCACGACGAACTTATTGGAAAGCTCAATATCATATTATTAGCATCAGCATCGCAGCGTACAGAAGTTGATACAAAAAAGATGCTTCAAGATAGTATTGACATAGCGCGTAGGATTTCGCATGATCTTTCGCCTCCGTTGCTAGAAGAAACAAGTTTGGCAGAATGGATTCGAGATATGGTATTACCACTCAAAGAGTTTTACACGGTAATTTTAACGATTACAGAAGAATCGTCTCTTTTAATTTCTAAAGACGTAAAGCTACAATTGATACGGATTATTCAAGAAGTGATTAATAATTGTATCAAACATGCTAAGGCGACCCAAATGGCATTCACCCTGAGAGAAACTAAAAAATACATCGCCTTAAAAATCACAGATAACGGAGTTGGCTTCAAAACTATAGAAAAACCAGAAGGTCTCGGACTTAGAAACATAGAACTCAGAATGCAACTCTTAAATGGCACCTACAAACTCACCTCTTCAAAGGAAGATGGAACAAGCTTAGTACTACTCGTAAAATTTCCTATCGCATGAACAAAACACCTTGCCATCTAGCCATCGTCGATGACGATCAACTCGTCGTCGAATTATTAAAAAATTTCTTTAAAGAAAAAGCTGCTATACAGGTTACAATTACTGCACATAACGGACTTGACTTCATAGAAGCCTTAAAAAATACCAATACGATTCCAGATCTAGTTTTACTCGATTTACGTATGGATAAAATGAATGGAATTGATACGATGGCGATACTCGAAAAAGAGTTTTCGAGTATAAAAATTGTGGTTTTGTCCTCTCATTATAAAAGGTCGTTTATGGGGTTTATGCTCAAGTCGGGTGCCAATGCATTCTTGCCTAAAGGTATCGCTCCTGATACGCTTCTAGAGGTGCTACAGGAAGTACACACCAAGGGGCATTATTTTTTGCCAGAACAAATAGATGTGATTAAAGAACAACTTTCTAGCAATACTCCAAAAATAACTTTAGAATCTCAAGACCTACTCTCAGAAAGAGAGCTCGAAGTCTTAAAATTAATTTGTCTTCAACTCACCGCCAAAGAAATTGGAGAGCGCCTTTTTATTACCCAACGTACCGTAGAAGGACATAAAAACCGAATTCTTTTAAAGACAGGTGTTAAGAATACCGCAGGATTAGTCCTCTACAGCGTACAACACCACCTCATCCAACCTGAGGATTATTTTATAGGATAATCTTTTCATTTTCAATGCTATAATGAATTTTTTGCGATTAGGTGTAATTACCCTAATGATCAAATGAGGTAAATACATCCTATGTTTTGTACCTCAAATCCTTTTGCTTTGTATTCATAGTAATTAAATCTTTTTATGATGAGCAGACAACGTAAAGAATCAACATGGATCACCAGAAAAACGCACAGAAGTGTCGTGTATGCTACAATTGTAAAGCGACTCTGTAACTGATCTAGTAGTTCACAAAAAAGACTAGATTTTAAAATCTCTTACTATCCTTATAAGAAGCAGTTTTTTAAGAACTATACCAAAGTATAACAACGCTAAATTCACTTTTAGTACATCTCATTTTTAACATAAATACCTCATTATCTTATGACTATTTCAGATCAAAAGTATGATTTGGGCGGATTTAATATGGTTGTTTCCGTCAGACAATTAACCCTTAACAGTCAATTTTCAGCTTTACATCGTAGAATCCCAAAACCGACTAAAGACATTGATGTAAAAGACGAAAATTATGGGTTGAAAGCTTCTTTATTACCCCATAAAATTCAATTGTTGGCAGAACCAGAACAGAAAAAACAAAGAGCCTATATTGGTGTTAATTTTAAAGTAAATAAGTTTGTTGGAGAAGACCATACCTACGAAAATATAACACCCTCTAATTGGGAAATTCTTTATCTCAGCACATTAGTCCAGAAAGAAATTCAGGAAGCGGATTGGTCACCAGAATCTTGTCATCTTGAAGACTCCATAAAAGCCCATATTGGAGAACTTAGTAAATGGGAAGAACTACAAATTAAAAAGCTTTACTTCACTTTTACAAAAGACAGACTAAGTGAACTTGCCGATCTTAGTATGAGTTCCCTTCCGGGAAATATGACTCAGCGTGATAAAAGTATTCTCCTTGAGTTGTTAGATACGTACTACAACATAACAGGACTCATGAAGACTCAAAATATCCTAGCTTTGAGTCCTCAGGTTCCAGAAAATTATCAGTATAGCAACCCAGAGCATATGTTTTGGGGAAGTAAGCTGCATCATTCGCTTACCTATAACAAAGAACGCCCTCAAGATAGTTTACTCAATTTTATGGCGATGTCTTTACACCAGCCAGCTCCAGCAGAAGAATTCCTCAGAGATGATAATGACCCGCGCGGAAAGCTGTATTACACACCAAATTTCAATGGCACAGATCATCCAAATGATGCAGGAGGAATCCTCCGCTATTCTCAGTCCCATTTTATTATGAAGGGCTTTATTGATTCCTTAAATTATATTATCCGGTTACAAAATGGGAGTCATCCTACCCAATGGGATTTTAAACAAATAGCTCCAGGAAAATGGGGAACTTCATTTCATACCGAAGTAAGAAAAGGAATATTACAAAGTGGACTCCCGTATTCTTTCTCAACGGTCAATGCATATACCTTTGAAGCAATTGATTTTAACCATCCTAAACATGGGCATTGTGTAAAGGTAGATATCAATGGTTCTATTATTCGTCATGCGACAGCAAGACGTTATCCAGCACAATCCGATATGAAAGCTAAACTCGTCTTGTATCTAACAATTCATGACGGTCGTCATTTCTTTTTTTATGATGATCCTGAATTTTCACGTAATAAACATGCGTGGCCCGAGATTTCCAATGAAAGCGATTATCAAGCTTATATCCGTTTCGCAGACAAACAAACAACATCTGAAGGGAAGCATTTTGGACAAGTTTCACGATTTTTTCTAAAGTATCATGGTCCCGAACGTACCATTTTTGATCCGAAACATTGGCGCAATCGTGCTACACCTGTTTTTTTTCCTACTAGTAATGATTTTCGATTATCATCTCCAAGTATGATGTATTACCGCTCATTCAATAATCTCAGAACATATTTTAACTACAATAACTAAAAAAAAACAGTCATAAAATGGAAATTTATAAAACTCACAAACACGACCACCTCTTTAACATTCCTTCTAGAATAGATGGTGCAAATGACCAACTCAATATTACAGTAAACTCAGACCTGATGAAGCAATACAGCCCTGGTGCACACCCAGAACCTATTGCTAGAAAAAATTTGAGAACGATTAAAGACTCAGAAGGCTTTCCAATGGTTTTTTTCTTAAATGATGAAAACCAATTAGCGCTTGCTTATAAATTACCTTCTTTTGAACAAGGAAAGGAAGAATGGGAAACAATAAACATTTCAGACAAATTATTTAAAAAACATTTTCCAGATAGGAATAACCTAAGTATTACTACTTTTGAAGTAGGTCAGACAAAGTCAGGACATTTCAAACTACTTCTAGAAATTTACGAAAAAGAGAAAGATACAAGTCATTTGTTGACATCAGGTTCTATCTCTAATAAGATAGATGAAGGCTTTTTAGAGCGCATAAATAGGTTTGAAAGCCGTGGATTTCTTTCAGGAAAAGCCCAGAAAATTCTGGTAGGAACTGCAGCACTCAACTTAGATAATGGAGATAGTTATGAGCCCCTTGAAGTAGTTTGCACACTTCATCAGGGAGATTTAAAGTATTATTTCTGGAAGTCAGCAGGTTTAGGTACTCCTGAAGCTAAATGGTATGAATTTACTTTAACGACTACAGCAGCTAATCTTAAAGCGATTGCTCCCATGCAAAGTATTGATGGGTATGGCGTATATGCTTTAGTTGAGCGAGACAATATTGAGACATTAAGTCTTAATGTTTTAGTAGATGTAGATGGAGGGATGCAAACCATACGTCGAGAATTGATCAAGCCCCCAGGTGGAATTGGCTCTATGGATTCCGCACTGTCAAATGATGATGAGCATACCGACCTTTACCTTGGAGGTGACGGACTTTGGGTACATAAAGCCGAAAGTTTAGGGAAAAGCATTGCAGCTACAAATCAGCCCATCCGTCTTACTAAAGAAAATGAACTCAAAGGTATTCAACAACTTTTTACGGTTAGTGACCATAAGGAAGTAACTTTACTGACGCTTACTCAGGAAGGTATTCTCTATCGATTACGTCGTAAGCTTGATATAAATACATTAAATACTTATATCGCAAACCCTGAGTATCTAAGCCCAGTGCCTATTCATAAAGATCTTAAAGAATTTCATCCCACGCTCGGTTGGGATGGACACGGAGAATCATTAATTCTTATTGACAGAGAAAATAAAATGTCTCGTTTTGAGCACAGTACAAGCGGATGGCATGAAAAGAATATTCCAATTCCCAACGAGAAGACAATAATCAATGAAATAAATTCTTCAACAACACAGATCAATATTCACAGGCAAAATGGTCAAGCGTTCAACAGTGAGAAGCATAATGAGTTTGTTCGCCCTAGTTTCACCTTACGATGTGAAGAGTCAATAGAAGTGCTTATAAATGGAAAACATGAGCGTTTACTTCCTCACAAGGATACCTTAGTATATCCAGATATGAATGGTAAGATTACTATTGTAAATCAGACGGGTACGCCAAGTATTCCAAAATTAATCCTAACAAGTTCTTATTTTGAAGATATTCTAAATGTGAATCCTTCCACAAAATTACACAACAAATTACATTCTTATAATAATGAAGAAGATTTAGAACGTGATTTGGTAGATCAGAATACACAAGAGAGTCTCATTCCAGAAACACATAAGCAGAACATAGGACCTGTTTTCAAAGCCACAGCAAATGTTCAACAAATTGATTTAGCAATGATGCTAGATCGTGGTGAATTGATTCAATTTACGGGCGACGTTGATCCTGTAAACACTTGGCGATTATGTATAGCGAATGGTCAAGCAAGTTATATAGAAGGCGATGAAGCATTAGCAGATATCTATGGAAACTGGTTTTGGGATGCATTAAACTCTGTAGCTTCTGATGCACTTCGATGGGCTGAAAAAGCAATATCCGATACTATTTGTTTTATTGTTAAAAATATAGAAGGCGTTTGGCATTTTGCAATAAAAATCGGAGAAGAAATGTTTCGTTTTGTGGTAAAAACAGCTGCCCAAATATATCAAGCATTTAAAACTATCTTGAAACAAGGGTTAGGTATTGATCTAGATGCTATTTTTAAATGGATAGGTTTTCTTTTTAGCTGGAAGGATGTGATAACCACCTATAGTGTATATTCTAATATAGCATATCAAAGTTTTAAACAGGGAGAACATAGAGTACAGGAGTTAAAAGAGGGAGCAGAAACATTAATTGAGAATATTCGTGGCGAGATCAAAAAATCCTTTGGAAAATTAGAAGCAGATTCAGATTTAAAATATAGTATTGACAATCATCAAAAAAATGGGAGGCAGCATGAACGTCCTGAAGCTACAAAGGCAACAAGCATGACACATACAAGCCCAGGAGGAAATTTTGGTCTATTTCAATTACAAAATGGAGGTTTGATTAAACAGAATAATGAAACAGGAGTACTCATTGCGCCTGCTCTTAATTTAGATGTAGATATATTTTTAGAGGAGATCAAACAGAAATTAACTGAAGCGGGAATTGATTGGGAACAACATCTTAAAGATTTAGAGGGGTGGATAGAAGGAGTAATCAATGACTTAGTAAGTATTATAAACAATGTTCAAAGAATGTTTCAAGGCAGGATAGCGAACCCTGCTAATTTGTATAAAAGTATTGAGCATTTGCTCGATAAATTAGCAAGTGGAGGAAAAGTACTTGTAGGTGTTTTGTTTGATATCGTAGGAGATATCTTTAAAATATTTGAGCGAATTCTATTTGAAGAAATGATCCCAAACTCCTATATAAGTGGGTTATTTGATTTAATAATTCAATTAGGGGGTGGAGAAAATCTACCTGTCCAAAGTAGAAGATTAAACCTAGTAAATTTCTTCATGTTAGTCATGGCGATTCCTACAACGTTGGTATTTAAAATGGTGACAAATCGGGCTCCTTTTTCAGATACAGGTGGTATGGAGCACCTTAATAGAGAAGCTCTTTTCAAAACCTTAGAAGAAGGAAAAATGCCGATGAGGGTTTATAAAGACTTATCACATATAAAA
Organism: uncultured Dokdonia sp.; assembly: GCF_937910895.1. Classification (GTDB taxonomy): domain Bacteria; phylum Bacteroidota; class Bacteroidia; order Flavobacteriales; family Flavobacteriaceae; genus Dokdonia. The sequence goes on from NZ_CALEMI010000016.1 coordinate 15,170, forward strand.
GGAATTACAAATGGTATTTTAAATGTGTTAGAAAGCCCTCTTACCATCGTAAGTACGCTATCTGGAGGAGCTATACCACCGTATTTGAATTTACCTATAGACCTGATCAGAATTACTTGTAATACACCTTATGGGACTCCGATGGTGACGAAATATGGAGCATGGGTAGTACACTGGATTACACTCGGGGCGAATATATACGGTATTCTTAGCCCTGGTCCTTCAGGAAAAATTTTAAGTGTACTTAAGTTTATCGTAAAGATCACTACCATGTTGTATGGCGGGTACATATATGTAGATAATCTAGTTGCTATTGCGCATTCGGATTTTAAAGACAAGGAAAATATCGATAAGCATATTGTAAATAATTTGTGGGAATTATTTTCTAAGTCAACATCAACCATTGGAGGCTGTACATTAAACATAGCCACTTTTGATGATGAACCTGAATCAAAAGCAGCACTTATGATCCTAGGAGTAAGCTTTAATGCTGTATCTGATAGTAGTGAATTGTGCCGCGCAGGAACCATGGCCTATTTGGATGTAGCTCCTTTAGATATCGTTAGAAAATAGTATTATATAATAAAAAATAAATAGATTATGAGTACAGAACAAAATACTACTGAAGTAAACGAAGTACGAAAAGTGTGTAGTTATAAAATATACACTCAAGATGGAAAATTTACAGAGATGGGATCAGGAAAAATCACTTTACTGATTAACTATGGCGGAGGTTCAGATGGAAGAACTCCTATTACAGGATTAGGCATGACTATGGAAGGGAGTTCAGAAACAGATCAAGTATTAATCCCTTCTGGTTTTGAATCTAGCAGAGGTGGTGTTAGTATGCACGTACGTCTTAAAGGAAATGGAACTGCCGTGAATTCTATTGTAGGCACATTGACACGTCCATTATCTTGGAGCGCAAGACTTATTCTTCCTGGAGAATATAGATATGTGGGAAGTCCTTTTAAAGATGTACTTCCTGATCCTTCTTCTCCTCAAAGATTTGATTATTATTACATTTTGTTACGTGAGGATGATGCGGAAGGTCTTGAGGATACAGCGCCTATATCTTCCTATTTCGATTAAGAAATATAAAGGTGTACATAAAATAACATTCAAAAAGAGACTGTCAAAAAAAGGCAGTCTCTTCTGTTTTTTACAATTCGTTTTTAGAGTATTTAAAATAGTATAGGATTTTTTATTTACACGCTTTCGCGAAAGCGTACCCTACAAATAACAAATCCTATGGCTACGAACTCTTCTTTACATATTTCGTAACAATCACCACTTGCTGTCCGTTAATTCTTCCTTCAATATGCTCAGCATTATCGTGAACCAATGAAATATTACGCATAAATGCACCACGTTTGGCTGTAAAATTCGCGCCTTTGACATCCAGATCTTTAATGAGTACCACACTGTCTCCTTGAGAAAGTCTGGTACCATTTAAATCTTTATGAATGATAGTATTTTCATCTTCTATAATATGGTCTCCAGTAGCCTCAGCCCACTGTTGAACCTCCTCTTCCAGATACATCATATCGAGTAAATCCTGAGGCCATCCTTCTTTTTTAAGTTGATGAAGCATACGCCAAGCAACAACCTTTACAGCATCTACTTCGCTCCACATACTATCATTCAAACATCGCCAGTGATTGGAGTCGATTGCTTCTGGATCTTCTAGCTGTGTTGCGCAAGGAGTACATACAAGAATCTGCTCTTCTTTAGGAATTACGGTATAAGGTTGTAATCCTTCATCATGACTACATAATTCACATACCGTACTCCTTTTTTGTAATTCTCTCAGATTGCTCATAATATCTTAGGTTGTTGTCATCGCGAAGAAACAAAAAAATAGAGTGTATCCTTATATGTTTGAATGTTTTTAATTGAGAAAAGAGAACTTAGAAAATAGATAAAAAGGCTATAGAGTAGAGAGCAGACAAAAAAGAATATAGAGAAGAGATGAAAGAAAAGAGACTTGGAAGCTGGAAGCTAAAAACGATCAACACTAATTATGAATATAAAAAATCTCTTTTCTTTCATCTCTTCTCAAAAAAACTTCTCATTTCATGCTTCCAGCTTGCAACCTTTAAAATGAATGATCTCCAATCGTTAATCTACATCCTCTTTCTTCTTCCTCAAGTCAGTTTTTACAAAGAATCCAATTTGAAAACGATCAAAGGTGTTGACGTTAAAATCATTTTTAAGGTAGCCAACTTGTGTACTCAGGTTTTTAGAGAAGTTGTAGCCTACAGCTCCAAACAAGCGATTTTGTCCAAAAAAGTCATCTTGTAGATTGATAAATATTTCGTCATACGCAGTGAGAAACCACTTGTCACTAAGCGGATATGTGAGTCTTAAAAAATAACGGGCACGATGCTGCGTGTCATTTCCCGAAAGGGGATTATCTATAAAACGTTGTTCTAACCGATACCGATGTGAGAACTTCAATTTTCCTAACGAGTTACGAAGCACAAATTGCTGATAAATACGATGCTCAGCAACATTTTCTTCACCGTCAGGATCTTCAAAGGTAGGATCTGTACTAATATATGCATAGCCAAAAGTTGCCATCGCTTTGTCTGAAATATGATAATTTAATCCCGTTCGGAGTAACAATTGATTGAAATTATCAGCAAACTCATAGTTACGATATTGTACCTCGGCGTGGATGCTTAATTTTTCAGAGACTTGATTGGTCGTAAAGAGCATATACCAAGCGCCAAGACTGCTTTCTCCATTGTTTTGCGAATGTACGGTACTTGCAGTAGTTGCTACTAGAATAAGTGCTAAGAATATTTTTTTCATATATGAAATGCTCTCATACTTCAGATTGAGGTATGAATTATAAGTAAATCTTAAAGATCGGTTTTTTCTAGTGTATTAGTACTTCCTTTTAAATATTGATCTAAAAATTCTTTTACTTTTTTAGAAGCTTCGATTTGGTTTTCCTTTTTGACAAACCCATGACCTTCATCTTCAAAAAGGACATATTCTACAGGCACGCCATTTTTTCGGACGCCTTCTACAATTTCATCACTTTCTACTTGTAATACTCTAGGATCTTGAGCACCTTGCAGTACCAGAAGTGGTTTTGTCACTTTATCGGTATGGAATAAAGGAGATATTTGTTTTAGTCGAATAGAATCTGCGGTATTTGGATCGCCCATTTCGTCATATAGCGCATCTTTAAAAGACGCCCACCACGGCGGGATACTTTTTAAGGTACGCACCCAATTGGTGACGCCAAAATAATTAACGCCTACCTTAAATTCTTCGGGAGCAGCTGTTAGTGCTGCCATGGTCATAAAGCCACCATACGAACCTCCCATGATTCCTATTTTATCAGCATCGATCACGTCTTGTTGTGCTAGCCAATTTTTTCCTGCAATGCAATCCTTCAAATCTTTATCTCCATGGTTTTGATTGTCCATTTGATAAAACGTTTTTCCATATCCACTACTTCCTCGGTTGTTTACTGCAAGTACAGCATAGCCATGATTGACAAGGTATTGAACATTAGAAGAGAAACGAAGTGTAGATTGTCCGCCAGGACCTCCATGCACTTGTACTAGAGCAGGAACTTTGTTGTTTGCATTCGCTTGTTTTGGTTGGAAATAGATGGCAGGAATCTCAACGCCGTCAAAAGACTTAAATCGTACAACTTTCCCTTCTACCAGATCAGCTGGGTCAATTTCTTGATTTAATACATCTGTTAATTGATAATATTCTTTGGTCTGCATATTATACGAATATGTATCTGAGGGTTTTGCAGAACTACTTACTTCTAGTATTGCCATCGTTTCATCTCTAGAAAACCGAACTCCGGCAATAGATTGTCCATCGATTTCAGGAAAATCAATGGTTTTTCCAGTAGCCACCTCAGTAACTCTAAGAACTGTTTTTGCATCTTCATTCGTATAAAACACATTGTAAGTGCCATTAAAAGAGAAATAATAACTGAGGACTTCCCATGTATTGTTAGTGATACGTTCTGTGGTGCCTGTAGCAATATCATATCTTGCTACGTAGGTATTTTCAGCACCAGCATCTGTAGAAAAGTAAAGCGACTTTCCATCTGGAGAAAAATCCAAATGTGAGTTACTACTTTGTTCAGAGTTTACTTTCTTTTGCTCTTTCGTTTCTGTATTTACAATATATAAGTCGCTATCATTGGTATTAATGGCTTCAGACAATGTGATGTATTTTCCATCATCACTCATCGCATTAAAATCACGTGCATTCTCCACTTTATAAACAAGCTTTGACGTGTAGTCATTCATGTTCATTTCATAATGATCTAAAAATTGTGGATCACGTTCATTACTTCCGTAAAAGAAACGTTCTCCATCTTTAGACCAACCTCTGAAAGCCGTTCTTACATTTTCTAGTGGGGTCAATGCTTTAATATCATTTCCATCTTTCACAAAGATTTTATAAACCTCATCACCGTTCCCATCCATTCTAAAAAGAATACGATCATCTTTTGGGAAATAAGAAATTCCATAAATAGAACTACTATCGCTTTGCGTAATTGGGGTTAATTCTCCTCCTTTAGCAGGAATTGTATATATATTATTGATCCCTGAACGATTACTCGTTATTAAGACTTTTGAATTATCAGTAGAAAACCCATTTGCCCAAGCACTTTCATTATCCATAAATTGCTCAATGGTGTATTGCTCGATTACTTTAGTAACGGATACATCTTCTTTCTTCTCTTTCTTACAAGAATAGAAAGAAACCATACATATACCTACGATTAAAACGAATGCTTTTTTCATGTGATAGGGTTTTAATTATATAAATTCCCCTCCCTATTGGGAGGGGTTAGGGGAGCGCTTTAATTCATTTGGAAACGTTTAATTTCCTTAAATGGCTTAACATCCAGTGCTTCTAGTTTTGATTGGAATGGTGTCCACTCTTCTGTAAAGAAGGTGTTGGTCGTTTCAAGTGCGGCTTGAAACTGATCTTTAGCTTGCTGGATCAATAGGTTTTCAGTAGCTGTTAATCCATTAGGACGACTTCCAGCATACCCACGAGCGAGACCAATGCGACGCATTACAGTCATTTCTGGGTTACGTGTGATTCCTTGACGTTTATCTTCTTTACCTAAATAAAGCGCAATCACCTCATCAATACGTTTAACCATCTCTCCAATACTTTTTAAATCGTCTTTATGTGCATCATCTTCATCAATTTTCTTAAGCATCTTTTTATAATCTTCGGCAATTGTTTTGCTTTCTACGAGTTGCTTCACAGCATCGGCGGCAGTTTGTGTGAGTCCTTCTAGTGTTTTTCCTACTTCGTATGCATCATTAATTGCTTTTTGTGGCACATCTATTCTAGGATCAGATTCCACGGTAATTGTTGAGGTACTAGTCTGATCTCCATAACTCATTTCTAATCGGTACGTACCTGGTTTTACATCAACTCCTCCTGATTCATTGGTACGCTTACGTACACTACGAGAGGGTCTATCTCCTCCAGCTTCATTCATAAACCATCGTGTTTTATGAATCCCAGTACTGTCTGGTGTTTTCCATTTAAGATG
>NZ_CALEMI010000017.1 GCF_937910895.1 uncultured Dokdonia sp.
AGTAATACAATTATTAATACTAGTTCTTTTATTATTATGATAGGTATTCATCTTAACCTTATAGTCATCAAAGAAGGTATTTTTGAAAAAATCTATTACTTTATTCTTAGTATATATTTTTTTCTCTTGTTTCTCTAGATATTTAAACTCTTCACTATGTCTGATAATATCTAAAAATTCAGCAGCCGTGATTAGTGTATTTTTAGTCTTATCATAATCACATTTTTCTATCGTATTTTGAAACACTACCAAAGGGATATTACATTCCATTAGGAATTCCTTACTTCTTGCTTTAACTACTGGTGGTTCGTAAATAGTTTTATTAAAATCCAATAACCAAAAGAAAAATGCGGTTCTTCTTGGTAACCAATATTCATCTGTCTTATATAATGGATTTGCTGGTAAATAGCCATCTAATTGTAATTTATCGGGGTCACTTGTATATCGTTTATTAAAATATACATCAATGACTTGCTTGTACTTAGGTTTTGTAAGCGCAGAGTTCATCGTACAAACATCAATACCGTCGTGTGTTGTTGAGGATAGATGTGCATTAAAAATACCGTCTACAAAAACAATATTATACGTATCTATATCATTAATAAAATAACGTTCTACATCTTTAAAATCTAAAGAAGATTTCTTGGTAGAGAAGATGTTATAGTTTTCTTTTAAAATACTATTGAGTGATGTATATTTCCAAGCTTCCTCTTTTTTTGTAGGAAAGCCTTCTACTTCAAATGTTTTTATAGCATTTCCTCGTACATCATATATAGGAGAGTCTGGATCAAGACTGTCTTGAAAAACGATGTGAGAACTTACTAATTTGTCTTTTAAACTCATGTCTTTATTAGTTATGAGTTATGAGTTGTGAGTCGTGAGTTTAAGCATATAAAACACTTTTAACTTTTAACTTTTAACTTATAACTTATGCGTTTACTTCCTCTTTAAGCCAGTCGTATCCTTTTTCTTCTAGCTCGTGTGCTAGTTCTTTCCCACCGGTTTTTACAATTTTACCATCCATAAGTACGTGTACTACATCAGGAACGATATAATCTAAAAGACGTTGGTAATGTGTGATAACGAGTACGGCATTGTCTTCGCTTCTCAATTTATTTACGCCATTGGCTACAATACGTAACGCATCGATATCTAGTCCAGAATCTGTCTCGTCAAGAATAGCGAGTTTAGGCTCTAGCATTGCCATTTGGAAAATCTCATTACGTTTCTTCTCACCTCCAGAGAATCCCACATTAAGGGATCTTGATAAGAACTTACGATCTATTTCAAGAAGCTCCGATTTCTCACGGATCATTTTAAGCATATCACTTGCAGGCATATCTTCTAGCCCTTTTGCCTTACGGTTTTGATTGATAGCTGTTTTGATAAAGTTTGTTACCGATACGCCAGGGATTTCCACTGGATATTGGAAAGAGAGAAATACACCTTTATGTGCACGTTCTTCAGGGTCCATTTCTAAAATAGATGCTCCGTTAAGAGCAATGTCACCATCTGTAACTTCATATTCTTCTTTTCCAGCTATAACAGATGCTAATGTACTTTTTCCAGAACCATTAGGACCCATAATTGCGTGTACTTCACCAGCTTTAATCTCAAGATTGATTCCTTTTAGAATATCTTTTTCTTCGATACCTGCGTGTAGGTTTTTTACTGTTAACATAATGTGCTTATTTCTTTTTGTTTCAGGTAGATTATTTTCCTGTTTCTATTTTAATAGGTGCTTCTCCTTTAGGAGAAAGCACTTTAATGATTTCTTTAATCGTTACAATCTCTTCCCAAATATCACTGCCTTCTGGTTTAGGATTGATTTCTCCTTTGATGATAACAGGAACCATATCAAACTTATCCCGTTGTTTTGATGAAACTTCTTTGATCAATGTTTCGGTCATTTCATTTAAGGCAACTCCGTAAATAAAATTTTTACCCATAATGACACCTGCACCATCTACAAAAAGGAATTCTCCTTCAATAGTTTTAAGGGAACTATCGTTGTTTTGTGTAGTCGTTTCTGTAGAAACTTCTCCAGTTTTGGTTTCATTTTTACAGCCTATAAAACTCACTGCTAGAACAAATAGTATAACAATTTTTTTCATAAGGTTTGTTAGTTAAGTGCTTTTGGAGCTACAGGCATTTTGGCAAAGTCTGCAGGCTCGTGTTGAATATATACGGTTGCTTTTTTTGCTTTCGCGAAAGCTTCAAAATCGGCAATCGCGGTTTTACTTTGCTCTAGGTCATAATTAAAAACAGGGACTATCTTTTCCTCTCGATTTTCTTGGAAGTGATACATATCTCCAGAAAGTAATGTTGGTCCGTGTTCAGGTAAATCTATAAAAAGTACTTGATGCCCTGGCGTATGCCCTGGCATTGATTTTATAATCACACTACCATCACCAAAAACATCATGATCTCCATTAAGTCCTACTACATTGGTCAAGGCATTAAAAGAGTCTGGTGCGTAAAACCCATTTCCTTTGATATCTTCTCCTGTAGCAAATGCGTATTCAGGTTTCTGTACGAGCCATTTGGATGCAGCAAAATGATTTGCAGCGCCCGTATGGTCAAAGTGAATATGTGAGAATGCAATATAATCTACATCTTTTTTGGTGATTCCAATCGTAGCCAGCTGATTGAGAATAGAGTCTTTACGTGAAATCGTAAAGGCACCATCAGGCGTGGTGTATGGATCTTGTCCTACAAGATTCTCAGGAAGTCCTGTATCCCATAATAAAACACCTTTTGGATGTTTGATCACATAAAAAGCATCTGCCAATTGTTTTGATTCTCCTTTATAGGTGTCCCCTTGTGCAAATAAGTTTAAGTTGTTGGCACCGACAGAACCTCCGTCAAAGGTATAGAGTGCAACTGCTGGTTTTGCAGGAGCCTTTACTTCTTCCTGAACTTCTTTGTTGTCTACAGAAGACTCTTTACAAGAGATGATGGCTAATGCAATAGCAACGAATGCGAATATTTTTTTCATATTTTTTGGCTAAATAGTTATATAGGTATGATTATCCTACACTTCCTTCTAAACTGATTTCTAGTAATTTTTGAGCTTCTACCGCAAACTCCATAGGAAGTTTGTTAAGTACCTCTTTACTAAAACCGTTTACAATAAGTGCAATTGCTTTTTCTGTATCAATACCACGTTGGTTACAATAAAAGATTTGATCTTCTCCGATCTTACTTGTGGTCGCTTCGTGCTCCACTTGAGCAGATTTATTTTTTGCTTCAATGTATGGGAAGGTGTGTGCACCACAAGCATTTCCCATTAATAAACTATCACATTGTGAGAAGTTACGAGCATTATCTGCATTCGCGCTTATTTTTACAAGACCGCGATAGGAGTTTTGAGATTTTCCAGCAGAGATTCCTTTTGAAATAATGGTACTCTTAGTATTCTTCCCTAAGTGTATCATTTTTGTTCCTGTATCTGCTTGTTGGTAATTATTGGTTACTGCAATAGAATAAAATTCTCCTACAGAATTGTCTCCCTTAAGAATACAGCTAGGGTATTTCCAAGTCACAGCACTTCCTGTTTCTACTTGAGTCCAAGAGATTTTTGCATTTTTCTCACAAAGACCACGCTTGGTTACAAAATTATAAACTCCTCCTTTTCCTTCTTTATTTCCTGGATACCAATTTTGTACTGTGGAGTATTTGATCTCTGCGTCGTCCAAGGCGATAAGCTCTACAACAGCAGCGTGTAATTGGTTCTCATCACGGCTAGGCGCAGTACACCCTTCTAAGTAACTTACATAACTTCCTTCATCTGCAATAAGAAGTGTTCTTTCAAACTGACCGGTTCCTCCTTGGTTGATTCTAAAATAGGTAGATAATTCCATAGGGCAACGTACCCCTTTTGGGATATAACAAAAAGAACCATCACTAAACACAGCACTATTTAAAGCCGCATAAAAGTTGTCTTTTGTTGGAACGATAGTACCGATATATTTTTTTACAAGTTCTGGATGCTCTTTAATAGCTTCAGAGATACTCATAAAAATAATTCCTTTTTCGGCAAGCGTCTTTTTAAATGTGGTGGCTACAGAAACAGAATCGACAACAATATCCATAGCGACATTATTCATCTTTTTCTGCTCATCTACAGAGATGCCTAACTTCTTGTACATCGCCAGTAAATCTGGATCTACATCGTCCAGTGTTTTGTTAGGATCTATAGCTACAGGAGCAGAATAATAAGCAATGGCTTGAAAATCTGGTTTTTCATAACGCACATTTGCCCATTCTGGTTCTTTCATTTCCTTCCAAACTTTAAAAGCCTCTAGTCTCCATTCTGTCATCCATTCTGGCTCTTCTTTTTTCTTAGAAATTGCGCGAACGATATCTTCATTTAGTCCTATAGGAAATGTTTCAGATGCTATATCTGTAAAAAAACCATATTCGTATTCTTTGGTTTTTAATTCTTCTCTTAAATCGTCTTCAGTATATGCCATTTTTTTTGTGCTATCACCGATTTTTAAAATCAGTTACTTCTATGAGTTATTCTATACATAACAGGGCTTAGGAGAACAAAAAGGTGGTGCGTTTATTTCTAAACTTTCTTATCCTCCCGTCAGCCCGTTAGGTTGTATTATAGTGAAAAACTTTCTCCGCATCCACAAGTACGCTGTGCATTCGGGTTGTTAAAGACAAATCCTTTTCCATTAAGACCGCCACTATATTCTAGTGTGGTACCAATGAGATATAAAAAGCTACGCTTATCTACTATTAAGCGTACATCATTGTCTTCAAAAACTTTATCATCTTCTGCCTGAGATTTATCAAAATGTAAATCATACGATAAACCAGAGCATCCACCGCTTTTTACACCTACTCTTACATAGTCTGTAGCGATATCATACCCGTCGTCTTGCATAAGACCCGCGATTCTTGTTTTTGCTTCTGTTGTTACTTTAATCATAATGATTCTAAATAATATGCAAATATACGCGATAAGTAGCTTTTTTCCATAGAACCTAACATTATTCTAACATATATCAGCATAGCTATTTCTTATGCCTAAGGGAAGAAAAAAGTGGCTAGGATTAAAAACTCTTTATACATTCACACAATAACCCTTATAAAGACGAGTATTCATTAGTATATAAAGCAGTTTTAGTCATTGATTCGCTCTGTTATTGTGCTATATAATTTATGTAAAATTCAGGATATAAAGACATTAGGGACTGCGTGTGCTTTCGCGAACCTGCCTGCTAGCAGGCAGGAGCATACTTATGAGCAGTAGAAGTGTACTTATTCTTTTCTAAAACCAATGTTGTCTATTACAATCACTCCCTCAAGTGTCTTATCAAAAATAAAATCTATTCTCTGAAGCGTAGACAGATCAAAGGAAGGATTATCTTCTATGAGATCGATAAGTGGATACGAAAACGTCTGAAATATATTTTCAGATTCATCTTCGTTTGTGATAAACTGAGACTTCCAAATCCGCACGTTGAGTTCGCGTTGCAACGCTGAAAATTGACTTAGCGGAAAATAGACGACTTCCCCAGAAGCATCTGTCATTTGTATGGAAAAGTCAATAGGCTCTTTAGGTTTGTCTTTATCCTCTTCTTCTTCCTCTTCCTCACTTTCGTCGATTTCATCTACTTCATTTTCTTCTTCGTTATCAGATTGTTCATTCTCTAGTGCTTCATCTTTTTCATCTTCTTCGGGATCCTCGTCTATCCATTTTCCTCTTGACTTTGGATTAGCATCTTCTGTTGATTCAGCCATAGAGAAGGTAAACAAACTAGTACTATCTATAGCTTTTAATGGAGTTGCTATTTTAATCGTATAGCTGCTTCTTGGTATTGAATCTGGAATGATATCACCTTCTTCTAGATCATCATAATACCACCCTAAATACGCAGCGCGACTGCCTTTTTCTCCCCATTTAAGTTTGATTTCTTGTTCCCGCCATACCGAGAGGTATTCTGAAGAAATAGCTCCCTTTTTTGTGGTTGTGGTACTCACATCAAAATCTTCATCAAAATTTGCTAACACTTTAAAACTAGCATCTTCATATTGATTCAAATAGATGGTTTCTGGCAACCAATCTTTTCCCTTTCGAGCATCTGTAAATAAAGGTTGATATACCTTGTTATCTTTTAGCGTGGTTTCTAGAAATGCACTTATATATACTTGCGCAATTTTTTCTTGATCTTCTTTAGAAAGTAAGGGTGTATTATTTAAAAACTTTGTTGGCATAAATCCACCCGTATCATTATCTCCCCAACTGGTATTAAATTGCCCATGGTTGGCGCCTTGAATATAAATTCCCGACTTAAAATAATCGGTACTATCAGAAAAAGTAATGCGCTCATATTGTTTAGATCCAGCAAAAGAAGTTACATCTGCATCTTGAGCTCCATGTAATACAAGATAATTAATGTCTTTTAGGGTTGTACTTGCATCACCCGGTTCGTATTGCCCATCTACAGGAGCAATAGCCACAATAGATTGGATGGTATAATTATAATCTAATGGAATCGTAGCATCATCATAATAATACGGCATCTTATTAAGTAATGCAGCATGTGCCACTGCTTCACCACCTCGAGAATGGCCTAAAAGGGCTAATTTTGTCGTGTCTATTTTTTTGTAAAAGGGACTGTTTTTATCATTGTTCCATGTTTGCCATACACGTAAGTGTTCTAATAACATCCATCCGCGAGCGTCATTTTCTTCGTCCAATCCATCGGGGATATCTGACCAAGAATAATTCAGGAAATTTTCATCTACTGATGCAAATATGATTCCGCGTGAAGCCAGTAATTCTCCCAGATACCCGTAACCTACATCTGAAAAATCTTGCATAGAGTGATTTCCATGTACGATGAGCGCTAATGGAAAAGGGCCTTCGCCTTCAGGATACCATGCATAGCCGTTTACAGGTAATGATTTTGCATCAAACCCCCAATACTGTTCTCTATACCAACCGCTAAAACCTTCCCAATTATCTAAGAAGGCAACCCCATTGACACTATCGGTTTTGATAGTGACATTTTCTGCAAATTCTGGTCGATGTAGATCCTTACCGCTACCGTAGGTAAGTGTTTTTACGGTATACGTGCCTTTTTCGGCGGGAGAAGAAGCCTGTATGTTTTTTATTTGATCTTTGTTGAGGGATGCTGCATTGATGATAGGTTTCGTTTCAAAACCTTTAGGGGTGTAGGCTGCAATCGCACCTATTAATCCTCCTAAACCAATAAGAACGCCTAGAATCGTTACAACCTTTTTAGGAGTGGTTAATTTTTTAAATCTCCCTTTTAAAATGATGGCTATGGCGGCACCTAGTAATGATGTAATAACAACAGCAGCTATCATATAGATTTCTTCAAAAGCAAGTGAAAAAAGGAATAAAGGAATCGCAATCAATACAGCACGTTTGTATTTTTTTGGTATGCTATTAAATTTTTTAATTCCCCATAAGGATAGATAGACGGTTAGTACACATGCGATACTAAGTACTATGAAAAATAAAAAAAACCATGGATCACCTCCGTTTAAGGTGTTAGATATAGCAAATACTAAAAACAAGGTTATGGAAGTAATCAGTAAGGCGATAGAAGCTCCTTTTACAGCTGTTTTACCAGGAGTGATTTTTTCTAATGTAGCGTACGCCCATTTCTTGAGCTTTTTAAACCATCGTATCATCAGTAGTGAATTAGTATACTAAAGATAGTTTTTATTAGTGAAATACTGTTTTATCGCGTTGGAAAGCAAAAAATTTAAAACGATTGGTTAAACTAATCTCACTGTTACTGAACTCGTTTCAGTAAGAGGCACAATCTAATACCTCGAAATTTGTTTCGGAGCTAAAGAAAACATATTTAGTTAGAGCTATTTCTCAAATGATTACCAATTAAGTATTGTGTCCTATGTCTAACAGCGAAGCGGTCTTGTGTCTTAGTGGGATGCCACTAATTTGCAATTTTAATTTTGAGTTCTCTGCACAAGAGCGTACTTTTCAAGAAAAATATATCCTTTGAAAAAGAGTTTCCTTTTATCTTTTAGTTTCTTAGTCCTTCTAATTCAATGGGGATATGCGCAAACTGATACAATTCCTTCACAAAAACTAGATACGGTTTTTATACAATCTTCTCGTATTAATAGTACGCTTCAAAAATTGCCTGCAGCGGTATCTGTGTATCAAGCCACCCCAGACGATGCGACAAGACAACAACTGTCATTGCAAGAATATACCCAACAAAGCTCAGGACTTTTTGCCCAAAATACAAACAACTTCGCACAGGATTTACGGATCTCCATACGGGGTTTTGGCGCACGATCTGCTTTTGGGATTCGCGGTATAAAATTGATTGTAGATGGTATTCCAGAAACCACTCCAGATGGACAAGGACAATTGGATAATCTTAACTTAGGGATCATAGACCGTATCGAAATATTAAAAGGTCCTAGCTCTAGTTTATATGGAAATGCTTCAGGAGGGGTAATTAACATCCAAACGATTGATGAGATAGAACAACCATTCTCTCAGTGGAAAGGAAGTATCGGCTCTTATGGGTTTCAAAATTTTCAAGCCACGGGCGGAATCAATGCAGAAAATGCTACCTATATTTTTCACGGGAGTTATGCTGCTTCTAATGGGTATCGAGATCAAAGTGGCTTCAAACAAGTAAACACCAACTTTAAAGCAAATTTTAAAGTCAGTGATAAATTGATCATCAAAGCGCTTCTTAATTATAGTGACTCTCCACAGGCAGATGACCCTGGAAGTTTGACATTAGAAGCTGTGCAAGAAAACCGAAGACAGGCGAGAGCACAGAATGTCCTTTTTGATACAGGCGAAAGCATCCGTCAGTTTAAAGTAGGGTTGAGTACAACTTGGAAAAGAAACAAATACACGACTGTAGAAGGATATTTGTTTTATAACAACCGGCAGTTTGATGGAAAGTTGCCTTTTGAGTTTGGGGGAATCGTCGATCTAGGAAGAGATTATATCGGACAAGGTGCTAGTATCATCTATTCAAAAGGGAAAAATACTTTAAGAGCAGGCTATGATTTTGGCTATCAAAATGACGATAGACAACGTTTCAGAAATCTAGAAGGGACGCAAGGTGATCTAACCTTTGATCAAAAAGAACGCTTTACCAACCTTGGAGTTTATGTCACAGATCATTTGGAAATTGACCGATGGTATCTCACTGGAGGCATTCGCTTTGATTATAATAAACTCACGGCAGTCGATGCTTTCTTGGAGAATGGCGACGACTCAGATAATATTGTCTTAAACGCATTCAACCCCAGTATTGGGATCAATTACGCTTTCCTACCTGCCAGACGGGAAGGCGCGAGCACACATAGTATCTATAGCAGCTTTGCGACAAGTTTTGAGACTCCAGCCTTGTCAGAACTATCCGCAAATCCAAGTGACGAACAAGGATTTAATGATGCCTTAGAAGCGCAAAAAGCAACGAGTTATGAAATTGGTTTTAAAGGGAAGTTTGCAAAAACCTTTAGATATCAGTTGGCGTTTTTTCGGATAGATACACGAGATGATTTAGTCCCTTTTGAACTAGAAGCCTTTCCAGATCGCACGTTTTTTAGAAACGCAGGAAGAACCAATCGTAATGGTGTTGAGGTGGAAGGGGTATACGCTTTCGCGAAAGCGTGGACAGTCTCAGCCGCCTACACTTTTTCAGATTTTAAATACCGAAATTTTACAACTCCCAACGGCGCTTTTGATGGAAAAGAATTACCAGGCATCCCGAAACATCTCGCTAATATTGGACTTCAGTATCGTTCTGAAAAAGGATTTTATGCAGGAATACAAGCATCCATCGTAGGATTGCAATATGCAAATGATAGTAATGAAGCAGAAGTAAAAGGTTATGAAAACATCAATGTGAGAGGAGGGTATGATTTTACCTATAAAAATGCAGTCATACGTCCTTATGTAGGCATTAATAATCTATTGAATCAGGAGTATACAGATAACGTACGAATCAATGCATTTGGAGGACGTTTTTTTGAACCTGCCCCAGGTTTTAATGGATATGGTGGGGTTGAAGTGAGGTTTTAGTTAGCTGTTAGCTGAATAAAGTGTATATAAGATACGATTTATTAATTAGTATTTTTGAAAGTCCTCTTCTAAGAAGACTTGTGCTGAGCTTGTCGAAGTAAAGACTAGGGATGCGTAAAAAATAGAGTAATACTTTATTTTGTAAATCTCTATATAAAGGATGTATAAATTACTTATAAAAGATTTGTTATTCAGAAGAATATATTGTTTTTTCTCATAAACTCATAAACTCATAAATGACCGAATTACAAGTATATGCAATTGCCAGCGTTGGAGCCATGCTCGCTGGAGGAATTAATACATTAGCGGGGAATGGAAGTGCCATAACACTTACGATTCTTACCGAACTTTTAGGGCTACCACCTAATCTCGCGAATGGCACCAATCGTATAGGTGTTTTTACACAAACGAGTGTTGCAGCAGGAGTATTTTACAACAATGGAAAACTGAACCCTACCCATGTAAAAAAGTATTTGTGGCCTATTTTTATAGGGGCAATCGCTGGGGGTGTCCTTGCACTTAATGTAAGTAATGAACAGTTTAGAGCGGTATTCCGTTTTATGATGGTATTTATGTTGATTGCCGTTTTAGTGAAACCTAAACGATGGTTGAGAGAAACAGATTCGGAGTATAAACCCAATATGTTTATATGGATTCCAGTGTTATTTGCTATCGGGTTTTATGGTGGTTTTATCCAGATGGGAATGGGTATATTTTTCCTTATTATCATGGTGTTAGGAATGAAGGTAAACATTATTGAAAGTAATGCGTTTAAAGGTTTAGTTATTGGCACGTATACACTATTTGTATTAGCGATGTTTCATTTTCAAGGCTTAGTTGACTGGAAAATAGGGAGTATCCTAGCTGTAGGACAAACCATAGGAGGCTATCTTACTGCAAAATTTGCGAGTAAAAGTAAATGGGCAGATCAAATCGCTTATTATGTACTTATAATAGTGTTGGTGCTAGCAATAGTGAAGTTGTTTTTTGATTAGAGATTGAGGTATATGTATGAGTAAGGTAGAAGCTGAATCTAAAAAAATAAAAAAGCCTTGGCCCACCAAAGCGGCTATGGAGCAAGTGTATGATATGAATCTTTGGGGTAGCAACGAATCTGATTTTTATTCAGGGGAAGGATCCCATCATCCTAAGATCGTAGTTCCATATATAGCTGTGGTCACCTCCTTTTTGACATCTTTTAAGAGTCCTCTTGTGGTATGTGATTTAGGCTGTGGAGATTTTAATGTAGGAAAAAAATTGGTAAAGCATGCTAAGAAGTATATAGCGATAGATATTGTGGCAGATTTGATAGCGCATAATAAATCAACGTTTAAAGAAGAACGTCTAGAATTTCATTGTTTGGACATTGCAAAAGATGATCTACCTTCTGGAGATTGTGCTTTAGTACGGCAAGTCCTACAACATTTATCAAATGCTGAGGTGCAATGTGCAGTTGATAAGTTCGCTCATTTTAAATATATCATTCTAACAGAGCATTTGCCTGAAGGAGATTTCACACCTAATAAAGACATTATTTCAGGGCAGGGAACTAGACTTAAAAAGCAAAGTGGTTTAAATGTGTTATTACCGCCATTTAATTTTGAAGTAAAAGAAGAAAAACAACTACTATCTACTAGGTTAAATGATCATAAAGGCGTTATTGTAACTACGTTGTATACAACATTTTAAAACTCAGAAAAGCGTCTGTCTTCTATAAAATCATTATCGGTGAGTGTTTTCAAGAAAGCGATCAATTGCACTTTTTCTTCTGGCGTAATGTCAATCCCAAAAGTACCATCGGGACGTCTAAACTGCTCGTCTAGTGTAGGACTATCTACCATACCATCTGTATAAAAGTTGAGTACATCTTCTAGTGTAGCTAAACGACCATCATGCATATAGGGGAAGGTGACTTCTATATTACGTAAACTAGGCACTTTAAATTTACGGTTGTCATCAGGTAACCCAGTGACCCGCTCACGACCTATATCATTAAAGACAGGATCCATAGCGAGTCCGTTGTTGCGATAGGATTGATCTGTTTGCAATGCGCCCGCATGACAGGAAGCACATTTGGCATCAAATATAGCACGTCCTGCATTTTCTTGATCGGTGAATGTGACGGCTTCTCCTCGTTCTAGTTTGTCAAATTTAGAATTGGCACTCACCATCATAACCATAAATTGTGACAAGGCTTTAAACATACGATCTGCACTGACGCCTTCAGATCCAAAAGCTTCTTCAAATAACGTAGGATATGTATCATCGGCGGCGAGTTTTAAGATGACATTTGATACGGTTTCATTCATTTCAACCTCAGAGGTGATTGGAATGATAGGTTGAGTATCCAAGAATGTAGCTGCACCATCCCACGTAAACTCATTCATAAAAGCGAGATTATGTAAGGGCTGTGCGTTACGTGTTCCTATCTGCCCATCTACGCCATGACTCGTGATATGTGTGTGATGTGTGAATGCAAAAGATTGAATATGGCAAAATCCACAAGAAACCACGCCATCTGATGCTAACTGACCATCATAAAATAATTTTTTTCCGAGTTCAAATCCTTTTTCGGTAGGTGGATTTTGTAGGATGCTATAAGTCGCATCTGGAAAATTAGCAGGTACTGTAAAATCCAATAATGGGTTTGTAACCGTCAAAGGTCCATCATCTGTGGTGATCACGGATTCGCCATTACCAGACTCTGAACTACAACTCCAGATAAAAAGAATGAGTATGAGGTATTTTGTGATTTTCATTATTCTAAGATACTAAAAGCAGTGCTTACGTTTTCTGCGATTTTTGGAGCGTTTATCGGGTCTACTTGAACATCATTTTTTTCTTCTAAAGAGAGCGTATAAATACTATCGAATATTTTTGCAACATCAAACTGTATGGTCTGTGAGATTGTATTTTCGCTAGCTATTTGGAACTCTCCAAATGAAAGCGTGATTTCCTTATAGTTGTCAAGGTTAGCACCGTGACTTCCTACGTGATATACAAATGTTGTTTCATCGTCAGGAGCGGTAGCGCTTGAGTATACCCCTTCAAATTTTAAGAATTTATAACCCGCAGACCATGTCCACAGCATACCTGCTTCTTCGGCAAATGGGATAAAATTAAGTGTGCCAGATTCTATAGGGTATTGGGTAGGGTCGACACCAAAACCAAATGTAATTCCAGCATACGTGTCAACAGGAATATTAGATAGATTTACTGTTTTGTTACCATCTTCATTGATTAAGAAGTAGCTATCTTCTACAGGATAGGTATAGGTTGAATTATCGGGTTTGATTAATCTAATGTTTGAGATAATATATTTTAATTCGCTTACCGCGTAGGTCTCGTTAGTGTTATTAATATAGGTTGTAGGTGACATCGATAAAGAAGCTCCGTTTACAATATTCTCAAATGTCAGACTAAGACTTCCAGGATCTGGAGTAGCTGTATTTGATTCGTCATTATTACATGCAGTAAGTAGACTAGCTATACCTACTAAGAGTGTAAAATACTTTTTCATAGCAATTCTAATTTATTTTTATGAGTACAGCATCCAGCGAACCGTTGCTGCTTGTAAGTTCTCCTGTATTGCTTTGTGTTTCTCCAGCGACTATAATAGCGCCTTGATCATTTGAGGCAATCCCCAATCCAAAATCAATTCCATCTCCACCTATAGATCGTTGGTCTTGTAAATTACCGTCAGTGTTTAACAGCGCAATCCAAATGTCATTCTGACCAGCATTTGCCGTTACATCTATATCATTACTTCGTGATGATCCTGTAATAGCGAGTCCATCTACTGTTGCAGTGATGGCTCTTGCCGTGTCAAAGTTGGTGCCTCCTAAGGTTTTTTCCCAAAGTAAAGTTCCCTGATCATTTATTTTGATCACCCATACATCGGCATTGCCATTAAATTCTGTCACATCTCCATCGTTACTTCGCGTATCTCCAGCAATCACATAATTGCCATCGGGTGTTTTTGTAGCTGCATACGCAATATCAATTTCTGAACCTCCATAAGAGCGCTCCCATAAAAGATTACCAGAAGCGTCTATACGTACCACCCAAAAATCATAACTTCCTTTAGCGTTTGAAATATCAAAATCGTTGCTTTCACTTGCACCAATCATAAGAATACCTCCGTCATCTGCTTGTAAAGTAGCATACGCTCTATCATTGTTTGTGCCTCCAAAATAACGTCGCCATTCTTTGTTACCATTGGCGTCTAGTTTATGTCCCCAAAACTCACCTACACCGTGTAAGGTGGCTCTGGAGCTGTCTTCTTCTTCGGTTTCTAATAGGTCATTTCCTTCTCCATTAGAAGCAGTCACATCTAGAAATCCTGAAGTAAAATAGCCGCCATCAGAAGTTTGTATGATAGAAAAGGCTTGGTCAGAACCAGCAAATCCATAGCTTTTTTGCCATTCAATTTCTCCTTGTGCATCTAATTTTACGATCCAATGATCTTGAAATCCTTCATTCGTGCTTACATCTCCATCATTACTTCTGCTATAGCCTATCATTGCATACCCTCCATCTGATGTCTGGATCACTTCTTCGCCGCGATCATCATCGGTTCCTCCGTAGGTTTTTGACCATTGTATAATCCCCTCACTATCTGTTTTTACAAGCCAGTACCTATTTACCTGAGTAGTATTGTCTGTAATATCACCGTCTATACTTTGAGAATATCCTAATGCAATAAAACCACCATCGTTGGTGGCAGTCACATCGTGAAAGGTGTCGTCTTCGCTTCCGCCATACACATTTGTAAAGTCTACCGTGATGGTTACAGGGTCAGATTCGGGATCTGTGATAGGGTCTTCTGTTTCAGGATCAGTACTTTCTGGTGGTGGTAAAACGTCATCTTCGCCACAACTTATGATACACATCATTAGGAGTAGTAGAGTAAATATCCGCTTTCGCGAAAGCGTAAAAAGCAACTTTTTCATTTTTCTTTTTCTTAGGATTAGGTTCCTGTTCTTCTAATAATAAACAGCCCGCCGTCTATATCGCTAATAACGATATTGTTACTGTTAAAATAAGGATATACACTCCAGACACCATTAAAAGCAGTGTTATTGTTTGTGGGGTAGGTATCAAAAGAACCCGTATCTACCAGGTTTCCTGTAGCAATATCTGAAATGTCTGCCACTCGGACACCTCGTGTGTAATTTGACAAAAACATCTCGTTTCCTTTTACATATAAATTATGATCTGTAGCGCCTGTATCTCCAATGAAAGTTCCTGAAAATGTAGGGTTGTCCAGATTTGTAAAATCAAATAAAAGCGTACGTGTATTAAAACCTACATTGGTTTCATCTAGCTCATCATTTGCCATAAAGTAGGTGTGATCTTCTGTGAGCCAGCCTTGATGGGTGTAGCCTACATTTGAGTAAGCTACTTCTGAGATTGGGATCACATTTGTTGGATCAGTCACATCTAGAATAACGACTTTATCCCCATTACTCCCTATGTAAATCTCTTTGCCTGTATAGTCCGTGTCAGGACCATTGTAGGTCACTACTTGTGCATCGTGCGTATATCCTTGTCCTGAAAATCCTCCAGCAAAAGTAGGGGCAAGCGGATTGCTAATATCTATAATATGAGGACCTCCACTAAATGTACTAGTGCCAACAGCATAGGCAAATGCGTTTTGTTCATTAATAACAATATTATGTGCGTCTCCAAATTCTGTATATACAGCACTAGCTGTAAATGTGATATTCTGGTCTGGGTCTATAGCTCGTAATTGAGAAAGATCAAAAACTTGCATCCCATGTCCAGAAGCTTCACTTACGATAAAGGCATACTCATGATATACTTTTATATCTCTCCATTTGGAAGCAGTGGTTTCGGTAGGTAAAAAGCCAATAATTCTTGGTGAGGTGGGTGTTGAAATATCTATAAATGAAACCCCTTCACGTCTTCCAAATAAGGCATATTCTGTTCCTGTGACAGGATCTGTCCATCCCCAGATATCATTTCCTCCTACGGAGTTTCCAAATTGTGAAAGGTCTATTTGTGCCATGAGATCAAAATCATCACAAGGAAAAATTCCTGCAAATCCGTTTTCGCATACAGTACGACCATCTTGTACAACAGACGTGGGCACTTCCTCTTCTTCTGTGTCTGGAGTCACCACAATAGGTGCTGTGCGACTATCATCATCACTACAACTGAAAGCAGTACCTATTATAACCAGAAAAAGAAAGCGCTTTAATTTCATTTTAAGAGTAGCTTTTGTGTGCTGTTGTTTGTTTTTACAAAATAGAGTCCTGTTTGTAAATGTGTGAGATCTACTTGTATATGATTAGTATTGCTGCCTGTTTTATGTACGACTTGTCCCATGGTATTGTATATGGTTACTGCTCCTATGGAAGCGCTAGCGTTTATATCTATGATACCAGAGGAAGGATTGGGAAACATAGAGGTTTCATTAGACACCTCAAAAGAGGTAACGCTCAAGGCTTCGTTTTGTTTTACAAGGGTAAACCCATTATTACCGCTTAAAACAATGTTTCCACTTTCAAAAAATGGATACACATTCCATAAACCAGTTGTCCCTACATTATCGCTACTAGGGACCGTATCAAAATAACCGATTTCAGTCATGTTTTGATTTGCAATGTCTGAGATATCTATAACTCTCATTCCTGCTCTGTAACTGGCTAAATAATATAAGTTTCCGACGACATATCCATTATGATCTGTAGAGGAGTTGGTGCCTTCATATTCTAAATGAAGCTGCGGATTATCTAAATCTTCAAGATCAAAAACAATGGTTCTGGTATTAAATCCAACATTTATCTCGTCTATTTCATCACCTAAAAGAAAATAACGTTGATCTTCGGTAAACCAACCTTGATGTGTGTAGCCTATATTTGGATACGATGACGTTGAAATCTCTACAGGATTATTCTTATCAGTAATATCAACAATAGCAATTTCATTTTCATTGCTCCCTATCAATATTTCTCTACCCGTATAATCAGCATCAGGACCATTATAAGTGACTACTTGTGCATCGTGACTATAACTATTTGCAGCATATCCGCCTTCACCTATTGGGTTGGTTGGATCTTGAATATTTATAAAGTGAGGACCTCCAGAAAAGGTTTGGGTTCCCACACCATACGCATACCCAGAGTCAACATTAATGACAATATTATGAGCATTTCCAAATCCATCATAATGCGCTGTTTCAGAAAAAGTAACTGGTGGATTTGTAACGTCTCGCAATTGTGTTAGATCAAATACTTGCATTCCGTGTCCAGAAGCTTCACTTACAACAAACGCATGATTTTGATATACTTTTATATCTCTCCACGTGCTATTACCCGTATGTGTAGGTAATTTACCAAGGTATATCACATTGGTAGGGTCTGAAATATCAACAAATGCAGTTCCGTTAGTAAGACCTATAAGGGCATATTCTGTTCCATCTTCTGGATCTGTCCATCCCCAACTGTCATTCGCAAAGGAAGAGTCCATCTCAGCTGTTGTAAGTCTGTCTTGTAAATCATAGCCTTCGCAAGGAAACCCTCCCGCCATATTCCCTGTGCAAGGGGTTTGTGCAATCATCATAGTAGAAAACTGCAGCAGTCCAAAAAGAACACATATTTTAGTTATATAAGATTTCATAGGATAGTTTTTAGTTTAGGACTACTGTAAACTTATAAAATTTACGTAGTATAATTGAAATATCCGATCAAGTATTACTTGTCAATATTCTTTAATATAACAAATGAACGCTTTAAATTCCTAGTGATAAAGAATAAATACTTTGAAATGGGATATAAAATTATACCCTTAGAAGGTTGTTTGTTACCTTTGCGGTTATGCTAGAAAACAAAGATCAATCGCGAACTTCTTTAGAAGAATTAGGAGAGTTTGGACTCATAGATCATCTTACGGAACATTTTAAAATCAGTCAAAAAACGACGATAAAAGGAATAGGCGATGATGCTGCTGTATTATCATTTCCAGATACCCAAATCGTGGTGACTACAGACCTTCTTGTAGAAGGCGTTCACTTTGACTTGAGTTATATGCCTTTAAAACATTTAGGGTATAAAGCTGTGATGGTGAATCTGTCAGATGTATATGCAATGAATGCGATGGCGAGTCAGATTACGGTTTCTATAGCGGTTTCTAATCGGTTTCCTTTAGAAGCGTTAGAAGATTTGTATGCAGGAATTCAAACAGCCTGTATTCATTACAAAGTAGACTTGGTAGGTGGAGACACGACGTCTTCTACCACAGGACTTGTGATTAGTATCACAGCAATAGGAGATGCTACCGAAGATAAAATAGTTGGACGAGATACTGCCAAGCCTGACGACCTTCTTGTGGTTACAGGAGATATAGGTGCTGCTTATATGGGATTACAAATCTTAGAAAGAGAAAAGGCAGTGTTTAAGGTAAACCCTAATAATCAACCAGACTTAGAGCAATACGCCTATATTGTTGAGCGCCAATTAAAGCCAGAAGCGAGAAAAGATATTGTTTTATTACTAGCCTCTCTAGAGGTAGTACCTACTGCTATGATAGATATTAGTGATGGGTTGTCTTCTGAAATTTTACATATTTGCAAGCACTCTGGTGTAGGATGTAATCTTTATGAAGAAAAAATCCCACTAGATCCTCAAGTCATAAGTACCTGTGAAGAGTTTGATCTTGACAGTACGACTATTGCTTTAAGTGGCGGAGAGGATTATGAACTATTATTTACAATAGCTCAAGATGACTATCCTAAAATTAAAGCAAATCCAAATTTTACAGTCATAGGTCACGTGACAGAGAAAAGTGAAGGGGCTCATCTTATCACAAGAGCTAGCACTAAAATTCCTTTGGTTGCAAGAGGTTGGAATGCGTTACAATCTGAATAAAAGATTAGCGCGTAGCTAATCTTCTTGTATAAAAATTCTCATACACTTCATTAATGCGACGCAATTTTGGGGTAAGTGGTGTATAATGACCGTATCCGTCTAATGTAAATTGTTTTTTACAATTTGCACATTCAAATTCTTTAATATTTGACTCATATCTTCTTGTGATACGGTATTTATGACCAAATACTTTGCATTGTAGGTTTGAAAAAGGGCTGTAGGTAGCTTCGGTTTTAGTTTTAGTTGTATTCATGGGGATTGGGGTTTTAACTTGAGTACTAATGTAAATAAAATCTACAAACAACACAAAAATATCGACCAAATACTTAAAACTTTAACAAATGCGAATATTTTGCCAACTTTTTAAGGCGTTATCTCGTGTTATATCCTCTTTTAAAAATAATTTACTTTTTAAAAACCCTAATATGTAATGTTTATAGCCTAAGAAGTTTAAGCTATGAAGTTTAAAACCTCTTGAATCATCCTGTCTCTATTTGAAATATGACTCATGTGTCCGCCTTTAATGATGGAGAAATAGTCTATGTAAGAAGAAAATTTTTCTTTTTGTTGTTGAGCATCAATAATCCAATCCGTTTCTCCTAAAATCATTCCCTTTTTAAAAGAGGCATTTTTCCAAAACTTCGTTTTGTCTTCTCTTAACCGCATTCCTTCGTTGGAAGCAATATATCCTTGTACAGGAGTTTGTAAGGCATGTTCCAAAGCTTCTGTGATCGCATGCTCGTGTAGTTCTTTAGAAGTAGGATCAAAAAGATTTACAAAAGACATACGGATAAGTTGTTCAAACTGCTTTTTTGCCATTTGGTTGGCTCGTATGCGTAATTGCTTCCGTTCTTCAGGATCTGCTTCTGGGGTAGAATTAAGGAGACATAGAGCTTTTATTTTTTCTGGGTACGCTTTCGCGAAAGCGATCCCAACATATCCCCCCATAGAATGTCCGATGATACTACTATCGGTGAGTTGCAATGCATCCATAACCGTATATACGGCATCAGAAAAGTCCTGCATCGTATGAATGTATCCCAAGCAATCTGAATTGCCGTGTCCCAATAAATCAATACAAATGACTCTGTATTTTTTAATGAGAAAAGGAAGCAAGCTGTCCCACATCGTGCTATTCTCCAAAAACCCATGCAATAATACGATAGGAGCTCCCTCTCCTTGATCTGTATAAAAAATAGTACTCCCTTTATGTGTAATCTTCATTTTGACTTATCTTGATGCGCAAATATCAACGAACCCATGAGATTCTCCAAACAAACTTTTATCACTGCTTTTGCGTTGTTTTCGCTGTTTTTTGGAGCAGGCAATCTTATATTCCCTGCCTTTTTAGGGTATAAAGCCGGCGACGGATGGTTGGTGGTGGCGGTTGGATTTGTGATTTCGGCAGTGGTGATTCCTATTTTGGCTATTTATGGACATGCAAAGTTGCAGGGGACCATGATGGATTTTGGTAAAAAAGTATCGCCTGCTTTTGCATTTATCTACAGCCTTGTGGTCTATGTGATTTCGGTATCGTTTCCGAGTCCGCGAACAGCTTCGGTGACGTATGAGCTAGCTATACAGCCCTATTTTAAATTGACTTCTTGGGAATTGAGTACGCTCTATTTTATACTTGTATTAGTATTTGTGCTCAACCGCTCTAAAGTCATGGATATTATAGGGAAGTTTTTGACGCCTGGTATTTTAATTATTTTGGGTTCTATTATAGGTATCGGTCTTTTTGGAGATTATGAGCCGTTAGGAGTCTCTGATTATGCAAGTAATTTAACGAGTGGGATTCTGGAAGGCTATCAGACGTTTGATGCCATAGGCGGTGTGTTAGTAGGAGGTGTACTGGTAGTTTCATTAAGCTTAAAAGGTATTTCTAAAGAAGAAAGTACCCGTGTGATTGCCAAAGCTGGACTATTAGCTGGATTGGGATTTGTGGTGATGTATGTTGGACTCATTGCGCTTGGGGCATTCAATAGCGGCACGCTGGAGATAAGTAATAGAACCGCATTATTGAGTCAGCTAAGTTATAATACATTGGGTGGTATGGGAAGAACTGCTTTAGGTGTCCTTGTCGCCCTTGCTTGTTTTACTACGGCTGTGGGAATCGTTACCGGAACTGCCGACTTTTTTAAGGGATTATTTAAAGGTTCTCGTTTGGCGTACGTGATAACAGCGGTGATAAGTTGTGTGTTAGGCGTAGTGATGGGACAATTGAATGTACACTCCATTATAGTCGTAGCATTACCCGCCTTGATGTTTATTTATCCGATTACTATTGTTCTTATATTTCTAAATGCAATTCCTGAGAAATATGCATCAGCTTTTGTGTTTAAAGCAGTCGTTGCGGTCACTATTTTATTCAGTCTGCCAGACTTCTTATCTTCTATAGGATTTACTGAAATGACAAAACCCATACAAGAATTTTTGCCTTTTGGTACCGTTACGTTGGGTTGGTTATTGCCGGCGATTTTTACGTTTGTTGTTGTTAATTTGATTCATTATAGAAAAAACGAGCTGTAGCTGGTTAAGAAGGCTCTTCACTCTTAATTCCTTTAATCACAGAAAAAGCGCGGTCTACCATCGCATCTTTAACGAGGATAGTAAATTCATTGGTGGTAGAAACCACCTCATGTAACGCAATTCCTTCCCAGGCAAGGCGCTTAAATAATTGGTAATATAAGCCAGGTACTGTCGCATTATCTTGCGGTAAATTAATACTAATCGCCGATAGATTCTCTTGAATACTTAATTGTGTTTCTTGCGTAAAACTAGCGCTGATTTTGTCTTTTTCAGAAGAAGAGATAATAATATTACTTTCTAAAATTCCTCTTGTAAAAGCGTAAAAAATACGCCTATCCGTTGTGATTTGTTCTAGAATTTTCGCGTGACTTCGTATTAAGGTTGGCGAGTTTTGAAACGTAAAATCTGTAAGATTAGAACGTACGGTAATATCTCCTAAGTTTTTAAGAATACGTTGCATTTTGGTTGTTGTACTCGCATGTAGCGGCGGATGATAACGCCGCAAAGCCATCATAATAGCACCCGCTTTTACCGACTTATGTAAGCGTTTCTCTATAATTGGCTGTAAGTGTTCTGCCAGAGCAGAATAGTTAATAATATTCCTAGATAATCCTTCTTCAATAAAGGGTTGTGTAGTAATGATTTCTGCGACACAAGAGGCTATTGTTTTCATTTTGTTAATTATATAACATATTGTGTAAAATTAGAATAATTTTTTCATTTATGAGGTTACCATCTTTCATAAGAATACATTTGACTTATAAAATTTTTCACAATGCGTGTACTTAAATTTGGAGGAACTTCTGTAGGATCTGTAGAAAATATGATTCAAGTGAAGGAGATTGTCAATGATCAGCAGAAAAAAATAGTGGTACTGTCTGCGATGTCAGGAACTACCAATGCTTTAGTGGCTATTTCTAACGACATAAAAGAGGGAAATAAAAGTAGTGCTGTGACACGTATAGATACGCTAGAGGTTTCGTACACTACTACGATTCAATCCTTGTTTTCTGATGCTGTTATACTACAAGATGTTCAAGCGTATGTGAAGGATATATTCTTTACGTTAAAATCAACAATAGATCAAGTATATCATCCATCTACATACAATACGATTGTCTCTTATGGAGAATTGCTTTCTACCTATATATTTAGTGCCTATTTACGTCAGGAAGGGATCAATGTGCAGTTATTACCTGCATTGGACTTTATGAGAATAGATAGAAACCATGAACCAGATACTTTTTATATTCGTCAAAATATCCATCGTCGTATGGATGAGTTACCAGCCGCCGATATCTACATCACACAAGGTTTTATATGCCTAGATGTAGATGGGAAAGTCTCTAACTTGCAACGAGGAGGAAGTGATTATACGGCGACTATAATAGGCGCGGCAATTCACGCAGAAGAAGTCCAAATCTGGACAGACATCGATGGATTTCATAATAATGATCCTCGTTTTGTTGAGAAAACAACACCCATCTCAAATTTATCTTTTGATGAAGCCGCCGAGTTAGCCTACTTTGGGGCTAAAATTTTACATCCGCAAACCGTAACACCCGTACGCGAACTAGATATTCCTGTACGCTTAAAAAATACGATGAAGCCTAATGCTCATGGGACGTTAATTACCAATAACGTTCACGGCGAAGGCATTAAAGCCATTGCGGCAAAAGATGGCATTACCGCGATAAAAATAAAATCAGGTAGAATGTTACTTGCTCATGGATTTCTCAAAAAGATTTTTGAAATCTTTGAACGCTATGAGACGTCTATAGATATGATTACGACCTCAGAAATTGCCGTGTCATTAACCATAGATGATGCAACACATTTAGACCCTATTGTAGAAGAGTTAGAGCGATTTTCTTTTGTAGAAGTAGATCAACAGCAAGCTATTGTTTGCCTAGTAGGTCATTCCATTATTTATCATCATCAAACCCATAAGCTATTTCAAATCCTTCAAGATGTAGCAATTCGTATGATATCGTATGGAGGAAGTCATAATAATATTTCTCTACTGATTCATTCGGATCATAAAATTGAAACTCTACAACGGTTACACACTTATCTTTTTGATGCTGTTACTGTATAAAATAAATGAAAAGGAAGTTAGATTAATTAGTTATTGATGGGAGATTTACGAGTTCAGGTAATCTCCCTTTTTACGCTTTCGCGAAAGCGTACCAAGGCAATAACACGCTCCATAATTAAATATTTATACCCTTGTTTACACTCCTTGTCTTTCAATGATCGTTAAACAAAACGACCCCAAACTACCAACTTGAGATATAAAATGAACGATTTTGAGATGGAATAGATGTTTTATGACTTAAAGTGTTTAAGATATTGTCAATATTCCTTTACAAACGAATAATCAATGCACAAAACAGACACTTTCTAATGAAAAGCATATTAAATAATGTCAATTTTCCAAAAATAAAGTTTAAGTTTGAGGTGCAAATGTGTGTTTTTATCTAGCATACTAGTGCACAAAAGGGGGACATTCACGAAATAAAAAATTATGAAAAGCATTATTTTTTGCATCGCAATACTGACACTATTGGTGTCATGTCAAAATGATGATGATTATCAAGAGATTAATCAGTCACTAATAGATGATACGTTAAGTGACTTACTATTAGATGCTTCGGAAGGAGCGGGAAATTCATTTTTTATATTACCAGAC
Organism: uncultured Dokdonia sp.; assembly: GCF_937910895.1. Lineage (GTDB taxonomy): Bacteria > Bacteroidota > Bacteroidia > Flavobacteriales > Flavobacteriaceae > Dokdonia. The sequence continues at coordinate 24,185 of NZ_CALEMI010000017.1, forward strand.
AGTGATGATTATGGATTGATTCCTCAAGATCCTTTAAATCCGATTACTTCTGCAAAAGTTGCTCTAGGGCAATTATTATTACACGACACGGCTATGGGAGGAGCTCCTAAGATAGAAGGACGTGAGTTTCAATACGCATGTGCTACCTGTCATCCCGTGGCAGCTGCCTTTAATTCAGGGAGAAGACAAGGCATAGGTGAAGGGGGTATTGGTTTTGGACTTAAAGGGGAAGGTCGTTCTGTAGATCCCTTGATGCCTTTAGATTCACTAGATGTACAACCTGTACGAGTGCCTACCTTATTAAACTTAGCCTATCAAGATGTTGCCTTATGGGATGGTCGTTTTGGAGGAACAGGCACCAATGAAGGTACCGAAGCCGGATGGGATCTTATTCCTGAAAACTTTGAAGGATTTCAAGGGATTGAAGTCCAAGCAATGCAAGGACAAGACGAGCACAGATTACTGGTGGATGAAGCTTTTGTAGATACGTATGGATACAGAGATTTATTTGATGCGGCATTTGGAGATATCCCAGCGCCCGATCGCTATTCTAGAAGAACAGCAGGACTGGCAATTGCAGCTTTTAATAGAACATTACTGTCTAACAAAGCTCCTTGGCAAGAATATTTAAAAGGCGATCTAAGCGCTTTAACTAACAAACAAAAACGAGGCGCCGTTGTCTTTTTTGATCAAGGAAAATGTGTGCAATGCCATACAGGGCCTGCGTTAAAAGACAAAGCTTTTCATGCCTTTGGTTTTGGAGATTTTAATGGAGATCCTGATGCGGTAATTAAGCCTAATGTAGACATCGCTGCAGTTGCAAGAGGAAGAGGTAATTTTACAGGAAACGCAGCAGACGACTATAAGTTTAAAACCCCAACATTATACAATTTGATAGATGGCGGATTCTTTGGTCACGGAAGCACATTTACATCCATAAGAGAGGTGGTTGCTTATAAAAATGAGGGTACACCTCAAAACACAACCGTACCATCTGGACAACTCGCAGACGAATTTGGAGGACTTGGATTAACAGATACTCAAATAGACGACCTTACCGCTTTCTTATCGGAAGCGCTTAGAGATCGGGACTTAACCAGATATGTGCCAGAAGTGTCTAACAGTGGTTTTTGCTTTCCAGCAAATGACCCTATCGCTAGAATAGATTTAGGGTGTGATTAAAAGAAATTTATAGTATAAAAAAAACAACCGTAATAGTTCCTTATCTCAGGAAATCTTACGGTTGTTTTTTACTTTTTTTATTGGTTAAGTACGCTTTCATGAAAGCGTGTAGAGTTGTAGCAGTTATTTAGTCCAAATTTGTATCCAACCCGCTTTTCCCATGGAGCCAAAAAAATATGGATTTAGCGGCTTATCATATTCAGCAATATATTCAATATTTTCTATTTGAATTTGATTCAATACCTTTTTTGCTTCTCTATTTTGATACGGTTTGAAATTGATAAAAACCAACCTGCATTCATTACATATATCTGGACGAATAAGAATTTTACTTACCGATTCATTCAGATTATTTATTGTTCGCTCAAGGATTTTTCTTTTTTCTTCTTCTGATTGTTTAGTCCGTTTTGTATGAATTTTTAGAGTTATTCCGCAATTCTTTCTTGTTTCGGTTTCTTCGCAATCTTTTTTTTCAAAGTCAATTTTTTTGTAATCTTTTTTTTTGAAATATTGTAATGTGGTTTTAAGACTGTCAATAGATAATTTTTTATTATCTACATAATATTCATTTTCTATGTTTTGAAAATCAAATTCATAATTAAAATACACTTTTGCTCTTTGCTCAATTTCCTCTTGAGAATATTCCGAATGATTTCTTTCGTACTTAAATCCACATCCAGCAAGAATAAAAATTAATAGTAGAACTAAGAATTTCTTCATAACTATTGAGACGTAACCTTATTTATTCATCAAATCCTCAATCTCCTCAACGGTAATTGGGATATCGCGCATCAGGTTAAAAGGAGCTCCACTTTGATTGATCACCACATCATCTTCTAGTCGGATGCCAATGCCCTCGGCTGGGATATAAATACCGGGCTCTACTGTAAAG
>NZ_CALEMI010000018.1 GCF_937910895.1 uncultured Dokdonia sp.
AACTGAGTTAAAAACTGAAAGAACCAAAATCTTCAAAATATAAAAGACCGCCTAAATTGTTTTTAGACGGCCTCTTTTTTTTGACTTAAATTACTGATTTTTCTAACAACAATCTTCTTCTTATTTATTTTATACACACTACCTTTTCAATTTTGTAACTTTGCACCAAATTAATTTTCATTGGATAAAAAGACCATAGCTGTAGATTTTGACGGGACTATTGTAACAAATGCATATCCCGATATTGGGAAGCCTTTATTGTTTGCTTTTGAGACCTTAAAAAAATTGCAAAATGAAGGGCATACACTTATTTTATGGACGTATCGCTCTGGACTTAAATTGGAAGAAGCAGTCGCTTTTTGTAAAAAAAACGGCATTACTTTTTATGCAGTCAACAAAAGTTACCCAGAAGAAGAAATGAGTCCTAATATAAGTAGAAAGATAAACGCTGATGTGTTTATAGATGATAGAAACATAGGCGGTATGATGGGTTGGGGAGAGATATATCACACACTTACTATAAAAAATGATCCATCCATAAAAGCAACCCTTAAAAAGAAAAAAAGAAAAAAAGGATTCTTATCTCGTATGGAAGATATGTTTAAAGACCAAAACAATACAGACGCATGATTATTCAGAAGACTAGAGAAGAAATAGAATTGATGAGAGAAAGTGCGCTTGTTGTTTCTCGTACATTGGGGATGCTCGCTGGTGAAGTAAAACCAGGTGTGACCACCTTATACTTAGATAAACTTGCCGAAGAGTATATACGAAGTCAAGATGCGATTCCAGGGTTTTTAGGATTATATGATTTTCCAAACACCTTATGTATGAGTCCTAACGAGCAAGTCGTACATGGGATTCCTAACGACAAACCGCTAGTAGAAGGAGATATTATTTCTATAGATTGTGGTGCCGTAAAAAATGGCTTTTATGGAGATCATGCCTATACCTTTGAAGTTGGCGAAGTAACACCTGAAGTAAAAAAATTACTAGAGATTACCAAGCAATCCCTCTATGAAGGGATCAAGGAATTTAAAATTGGCAATCGTGTAGGAGATGTAGGTTATGCCATTCAAAAATACACAGAAGATCATGGATATGGTGTGGTACGCGAACTCGTAGGTCACGGGCTTGGTAAAGTAATGCACGAAGCACCAGAAATGCCTAACTATGGTAAACGCGGACGAGGCAAAAAATTTATAGAAGGGATGGTCGTTGCTATAGAACCAATGACCAATCTAGGAACAAAAAACATTAAGCAACATAGCGATGGGTGGACTATCACCACACGCGATAATCAACCAAGTGCTCATTTTGAACATGATGTTGCCATTCTAGACGGGAAACCAGAACTACTCTCTACCTTTGCTTATATCTATCAAGCACTAGGGATAGAAAGCGATGAGGAAACTCCTTTTCGTCAACAAGCATTGGTACTCTAATACGTGAAAAAGCTTTTTAAATTTTTTCTAAATGCTATCCCAAGGCCATTACTCATCAGATTGAGTTATGTGATTCGGCCTGTATTTGCTTTATTTTTAAAAGGATCTCGATACAAAGATCCTATTGATGGTAAAGGTTTTCAGAAATTTTTACCTTATGGATATGTGAATCAACGGGAGAATATCCTCTCCCCTTCTACGCTTTCATTAGAGAGACATCGCTTATTATGGTTATGGCTAAAACAGGAAACTGATTTTTTTTCAAAACCAGCAAAAGTACTCCACTTTGCACCAGAGCAAGCTTTTTATAAGCGTTTTCGAAAACTAAAACATCTGGACTATACTACTACAGATCTCAACTCTCCACTTGCTGATGTAAAAGCAGATATTTGTAATTTGCCTTTCGGCGAAAATGAATACGACATCATTTTCTGCAATCACGTCTTAGAACATATTCCCGACGACACCAAAGCCATGCAAGAATTATATCGTGTACTGAAACCTGGAGGAATGGCGATACTACAGATACCTCAAGAGTTACATCGCGCGACAACTTTTGAAGATGATACCATTACAGATCCTGTGGAGCGTGCTAAGATCTTTGGACAATATGATCACGTACGCATTTATGGTCGTGACTATTTTAATAAACTCAGAAGCATAGGCTTTACTGTAGATGAAGTAGATTACACCGCTGTGCTTTCTCCTGAAGAAGTCGATTTGTATAGGCTCGCTCAAGGCGAAATTTTACCTGTGTGTAGAAAGTAAGAATGTTCTATTTAATATTCAAACGATGATAAAATACATATTCCTTTTCCTAATACTAGCCACCACACCGATGACGGCACAAACAGATACAGTAATCATCCAAAAAGAAATAGATCAAACGGTTTGGAAACCTTTTCAAAAAGCCTTTGAAACATTAGATGGTAATGCTTTAAACGCCACGTATGCAGATCAGGTGTTGCGAGTCACTCCACAAGGCATGGATACAGAAAGTGCCTTTAAGAAAGCAAACAAAGAGCGCTTTGCTTCCAATCGTAAAAATGGAGATAAAATCACTTTAGATTTTTGGTTTGATCGTCGAAACGCAAATGAAACGACTTCCTATGAAGTTGGGTTTTACCGCATAGGATTTACCTCAAAAGAAGGGGAAACTCAATACAGTTATGGACAATTTCACATCGTTCTGGAAAAGATAAACGGTGAATGGAAAATTACCCAAGATTGGGATACCGCCACCATTGCTGGCAGCCCTATTACCGCTAAGGAGTTTGATAAGAAAGAAGCGATACGTTTTTAAAGTTACTACTCAACTATCAACTTCTCAAACCCATCAGTCACATACGTTTCTATTGAATTCTCTCCGTCAGAAAACACCAAATATGCTTCGATTTCTTTTTGAGTAATGAGAATCTCTTTAGATCGCTCTAGTCCCATCGCCATAAAAGCAGTTGCCCAAGCATCTGCTTCGGCACAGGTAGGCGCAATGACATTGGCACTCAAAACATCACTCTTTTCTGCACTTCCCGTCAGCGGATTGATGGTATGTACATATTGTTTCCCCGTAAGGGAATCTATTCTATTTTTACGATAATTTCCAGAACCTGCCATCGACTGATTATTCAGTCGTACGGCTACTGTCGCTTGCCTATTATCTATAGAAGAATCAATACGTTCTACACCTACCGTCCAAGGTTTATCTTTTACTATATGTTTCCCTTGTGCACGGATCTCACCACCTAATTCAATGAGAAAATCGGTTGTATTTTCTTCTTGCAAAAAAGCAGCAATACGATCAATACCATAGCCTTTGGCGATCGCGTTAAAATCAAAATAGATTTCTGGATATTCTTTTTGTATGGTGCCTTTCGGCGAAAGTCTGACCTTATCAAAACCCACATAACGCATCATCGAATCCAAGGTGACGCTATCAATTACGGCGAGAGGTTTGGTGTCGCCAAATCCATAGGCGTTTCGTAATCCGCCGACGGTGGGATCAAAATAACCGTTTGTTAGGATATGGAGCTTTCGCGAAAGCGCAAAAACGTCTTTAAACATAGCGTCTACAACAATGGTACTATCGCCTCTATTAATTTTTGAAATATCACTCTGCGGAATGTAGGTACTCATTGATTTATTGACAACCTGTATCACCGAATCAATTCCTTTTTTGATACGAGGGGCTACTGCTGCTTCACCAAAATACGTTACTGCGTATGTTGTGCCAAAGGCTTCTCCCTGAATCGTGATCTCATCAGGAATTTCTTGTGAGCAGGATACAATACATATAAGTAGTGCTAGTAAGATCTGTTTCATCTATTCAAATTTTGGCTGATGCCTTCTTTTCTTCTCTAATTCCTCATGATGGATTTTCATCATCAAATTTCTTGAAGTCCGTTATAAATCATTGTGTATGGCACATCCTTTTCGGCAGGATGTTGATAGTTATCACCATGTCCTAAGCCTACTCCTGCATAAAAAGTACGCGCTTCAAATTTGAGTGCATGTGCTTTCATTTTTTGCATAAAAGCTTCGTCATAGGTATTGGCATTGTCTGGAAAGGTAATCGCGCGTACAATGACAAAGTGTAATTTTTTATTCTTGAGTGCTACAAATTGAGGATCTTTTTTGAGTTTTGAATTGACGCCCATAAACTCATATCCCTGATCTTCTAAATCCTTGCCAACAATATTCATTGCAAGGTTATGTAACTCTTGTTCTGTAAGAAAAACTGCCATAGTACAAAGGTAATACCTATGACCGAATTATACTTTTACTTTTACAATAAAAGAAGTTGATTTTGTGTTCTAAATACATAGGTATGTGTCTTACATATACTACTATTTAAATCGTACCATTTCAAAGCTTGAAAAAGTATAAATAGGTGTCTCCAAAGTTGTTTTATCTTTAATATCATACCAAGGACTCATCTTGGTATTGGATCCATTTTTAATGATGTGTACGCTTTGTGCAGGGGTATTTCCTTGAAAAAAGGCAAAACGCCGTTCTCCTTGTTCGTTTTCAATAATATCTCCCACCATTATGACATGACCTGGAAAACCGGGATATATCAAAAGATCACCTATTCTTATTTCTGAATGGTTTGCTACCTTTTTTAATTCTTGAGATAGAGAGTAGGTGCCTGCATAGGTATAGATAAGCGTAAGATATTTGTAGAAATTTTCTTTGGAATCATTAGGTGTCGCTGTCTTAGAAAATGTCACTGTGTTCCCGCTGATTTTAGGACGATAGCCTTCTGCATATTTTTTCCATGAGCAGTAGTGACCGCTTGTAAACTTAAAACCTATTTCATCTTTTCTATTGGTAGACCACAGATATTCTGATCGGATTCTAATGAGTGCATCGGCACATTGTTGCAATCCGTTGGAAGGAACGGGGACTTCCAACACACCTACGTGACCCGCTTGATAGATGTAAGGATTTCCATCATAATTAATGACTTGGGCACTGGCTTCTTTAAGTTGGTAATTTTGAATATAATGAGAAAACGTTTGTTCTTCGGAAACTACTCTTGCAAATCCTTCAGGAACTTTAATCCGTGTTTTTATGGTGATGCCTTCTTTATGAATTAGGGTAGTGGGTACTACATACGTGACCGCTACTTCTTTTATAGCGATTCCCTTTTTAGAAAAATTAAAGAATACGAATGCGCCTAAAACCAAAAAAACTACAAAGAGTATTGTCTTTTTCATACAAAGTATAACGCTAACAAAGTTGATTTTGTTATGCAGGTGAGTACGCTTTCGCGAAAGCGAATCATAAAATCAACATACTGCATATCAGTATTTTATAACTTAAAAAGAAAGGTCTTCATTTATAAACGCAGACTCTTCATTCATAAATGCCTGACAAACAATGCTTTGAAACGTGATCAAAAATAGGAACATTTGACTCATCAAAATATTTCTAAAAGCATACGGTCATAAGGGACTGACCCTCCAATAGCAATGTAGTATATAAAATTGTAGTAATTAAATAACCATTAGAGATAACCATCTCTTTAAAAATCAAAAATCATGAAAAATATTTTAAAAACATTATTTGTAATTATTTTAAGCATTCTTTGCTTTTCTTTTACAACAAACAACGGAAAAGAAAAATCAGCTACATCTATTCAAGACTTAAGTTCAGATGCGCGTTTTATTAGCCTGGCAGAAGATCAGATGAAGGCTATGGACAATGTAACAAATTTTGACGCATTTGAATCTTTTATCAAAAAAGATAACCTGACCAATTCAGATATTAATCAGATTGCAAGCCTCTTAGGATATCCTAACAGGGCTGCTTATGATACTTATATAAGCAATAAAAATGCAATCATTGAAGCGCTAGACGAAGATTACAATCTAAGTCAATATACGCAAGCGCAGTTAACTCAATTAAGTTTAGATGTTTTGAATAATTCTAGATCGCAATTTAGATCTAAATCTACAAATAAAATTGAGACTCCTATAGATCCAGAGCCTACAGGAGAAACGAATGAATGTGAGGATCTTTGTGAAGAAGTACGAAAAGCGTGTATCCTAGAAGTTGGGGCTGCAGCTGTAGCTGCCCATATAGGCTGTGGTATTGCAGATATAACTGTTCTCGCAGGAATTGCTTGTCATAGCGGTGTCCTTATTGCACAAGGATTTGGAAATAGAAAATGTAACAAAGAATATGACAAGTGTATTTATGACTGCAGACATTAAAAAAATCTATTTTTTAACTTAAATACTTGAGAAACTATAAATCAAAAGGTGTCTTAGAATAAACAATACTAAGACACCTTTTATAAAAAACTCATTATGAAATATCTACTATTCTTCTTTCTATCTTTTATACCTAGTCTTATTTTTGGACAAATTGAAACAAACAACAATAGCATAACGGCAAAAACTAGCTTTAATGGCAGACATTGTAGAGGAACTCATGGATTATGTAGTTTTGATGATACTGCAAGAACTATAGACACCAATAGTACGATAACTTATAATGAAGTAGGTAATACGATTATCATTGAGGTTAATCGTTCTAGAATAAACTCGAATGAGCACTTTCAAATACTACGGGAAGATCCTCAAAACTATATAGAGAACACTCAAATATACTATCTAATGGAAGATGATTTTATGATTCCAAATAGTATCTCTCAGCAACTTCACATATTTAGGCAAGATGTCAAGATAAACAGTGGGATGTATCCACTAATCATGACCGAAAATACCATTACCATCACATTTAATTTAGAATAATATGATACTATATTTAAAACATATCATCTTAATGTTGTTTATATGTATAAGTGGCAATATATATTGTTCTAGTACAACTAACAATGACACACAAGAGAAGATCAATAGCATCCTTACAGAATGGTCTCACGAAGTTATGGAGATTTCAATACATTATGAAGGTATTAGAAATGGTATTCAGAGTCAACTATATCAAGTTTCTTCATCGTTAAACAATAGCTCTTCTATAGATGAACAAGTAGCTTTATTGATCTTAAAAAATCAACTTCAAGAACGGTTAGAATTCACCAAGCTATCAGAAGTATCTGATCTAAGTAAAATAAGATATCTCAAAGGATTACAAATCATCAAATTGCTTTATGAAAAGATGTTATCATTAGATCATCACTTTGCCTCTGTGGCAACTTTTAATGAGATAAATAACTTAAGCAACCCTAATCATTATCCAAGATTTGTAAAGCATAAGCAGACTATTAAAAATAATGCTAGTAAAAAACAAGGTTTTAATTTAACAAATATATTAGGTGATAATATATACACCTCTATCATGCATTCTTTGGTTTCGTTATTTACAAGCAACACCTCAAAAGGAGAAAAAGAAACAAGCATAAAAGAGATCGAATGTATTTTAGATTTTACCTTACGTATGCATACAGATCTAAAAACCATCTATTTTGAAACCGCCTTTTTACAAAAAAGCAATGATAATACGATAGAGCAACTAGAGCAACTATTTGTAGATTTCACAAAACCTATTAAATACAGCGTCGCGCTAAAAGAGTGCAGAAATACAGATGATTGGTCTAGTATTCACGACAATTTAAACACCTATATAGACGCTCTAAATAAAGCCATTTTGAATGATAGCGAACGGTATAAAGCTCATAAAATGCAGGTTAATCTAGAGTTTCCTATTGATCGTCTTTTACAATTTATTACCCAATACAATAGCTTTATTGACCAAGGAGGTAAGTTCTATGAAAAGTTTGGTATTATGCTTAACAGCTATGAAAATGAAAAACAATGTGCTACTCAAATCCCTATTGAGTATAGAAAATTAAAAGAAAATATCACGGTCGCCATAGAAAAATTCAACACAGCCTATAAGCCTGTTGAAATCAACGGAAGTAAGATGAAAGAAATATTATATGGAATCAGTGAATATGATTAAAACGTATATGTCATATACACTTTCGTACTACGGCAAACTCAACATCAACTTCACTTGCGTGAAAGCGTACTCAACAAAAAGCCCGATACAAGAGAGTATCGGGCTTTTTGTATAAGATTTCCACTTTCGTGGGAATGAGTTTATCCTCCAAAGTCATCAAATCTGATATTCTCATCAGGAATACCAAAATCTTCTCCCATTTTCTGAACAGCATTGTTCATTAATGGAGGACCACAGAAATATAATTCAATATCTTCTGGAGTTTCATGTTTGCTTAAATACTGATCTATCACTACTTGGTGAATAAATCCTACAAACCCATCTCCTTCTGCATCTGTAGTCTCTTTTACTTTCCAATTATCTTCTTCTAAAGGTTCTGAAAGTGCTAAATAGAATTTGAAATTAGGAAATTCTCTTTCTAACTCACGGAAATGCTCTAAATAGAATAGTTCACGCTTAGATCGACCTCCATACCAATAGGTAACAATACGTCCTGTTTTTAATGTTTTAAATAAGTGATATAAATGAGAACGCATAGGTGCCATTCCTGCTCCACCACCAACATATAACATTTCTGAATCAGATTCGTTAATGAAAAACTCTCCATAAGGTCCAGAAATAACTACTTTATCTCCTGGTTTTTGAGCAAATATATATGAAGAAGCAACGCCTGGATTTACATCCATCCATTGATTTTTAGCTCTGTCCCATGGCGGAGTCGCGATACGAACATTTAACATAATCTCACGCCCTTCTGCTGGAAAAGAAGCCATAGAATAGGCTCTCTCAACAGTTTCATTATTCTTCATCGTTAATGGCCATAAACCGAATTTATCCCATTCTGCTTGAAACTTATCTGGTTTGTCATGCTCTTCAGGATGAGCTGTAATATCAATATCTGAATACTTAATCTCACATTGAGGGATTTCAATTTGAATATATCCTCCAGCTTTGTATCCCATATCTTCTGGAATCTCAACAACAAATTCCTTGATAAAAGAGGCAACATTATAATTACGTACAACCGTAGCATCCCATTTTTTAATTCCAAAAACTTCTTCTGGAATCGTAATGTTCATATCCTGCTTTACTTTTACTTGACAAGCAAGACGTGCTCCTTCTGCTAATTCTTTACGACTAAAGTGCGGAGTCTCCGTAGGCAACGCTTCTCCACCTCCTTCAAGAACGTGGCATTCACATTGAATACAAGTTCCACCTCCACCACAGGCAGACGGTAAGAAAATTTTATTGTTTCCTAATGTAGATAATAAGGTGCTTCCTGAAGCAACCTCTACTTCTCTCTCCCCATTAATGGTGATTTTTACAGGTCCAGAAGGAGATAGTTTTTGTTTTGTAAATAATAGTAATCCCACTAACAATAGGGTAAGTACTAAAAAGGCAACAATCGTGGCGATTACAACGCCAGACATACTAGCAACTAATAACATATGATTATTCTTTTTCGTTTGTAGTTAAAACTAATTCTTCACTAGCTTCTTTTGTTATTTCTTCTATTGGTGTCACTTCTGATACAGGTGTTGTTTCTTCTTCTTCATCTCCACCAGTTAACATTCCTCCAAAACTCATAAATCCAATAGCCATCAATCCAGTAATGATAAATGTAATTCCTAAGCCTCTAAGCGGAGCTGGGACATTTGAATAACGTATTTTTTCTCGTATAGCAGCAATAGCTAGGATTGCTAAAAACCATCCTATACCAGACGATATTCCATAATTTAAGGCTAAGCCTGCAGATTGGATATCTCTAGATTGCATAAATAAAGAACCTCCAAGAATTGCACAGTTTACAGCGATAAGAGGTAAGAAAATACCTAATGAGTTATACAATGAAGGTGAAAATTTCTCTACCACAATTTCCACCAATTGAACCATTGTCGCAATGGTTGCAATAAAAAGAATAAATGATAAGAAACTCAAATCATAATCAGCATATTCAGGTCCTAACCAAGTTCCTAAAGCACCATCTCTCAATATATATTGATCCAGATACCAGTTTAAGGGAACTGTTACGGCAAGTACAAATATGACCGCAGCTCCTAATCCTACTGCTGTACTTACTTTTTTAGATACGGCGAGGTAAGAACACATCCCAAGGAAGGTTGCAAATACCATATTATCTATAAAAATGGATTTAAAAAATAATTCTACGTGTTCTAACATATCTTTTATTTTTGAAGTTTACGCTTTCGTCCTTCGGCATGCTCAGGATAAACTCTAGCGCTATAACATCATTTTAATTTTCTTCTATTAATGCCTTATTACGTGAACGTTGTACCCATATAATGAGTCCAACAACAATAAGTGCCATGGGTGATAACAACATAAATCCGTTGTTTTCATAGCCTATACTATATAATCCTGTTTTTTCAATAGGATCTCCTAAAACTTTAAAACCAAGCAATGTTCCAGAACCTAGTAACTCTCTGAAGAAACCAACGATAATTAAAATTACACCGTATCCAAGTGCATTTCCTATTCCGTCAAGGAATGATCTCCATGGTCCGTTTCCTAAAGCAAAAGCCTCAAAACGACCCATAATAATACAGTTTGTAATGATAAGACCTACAAAAACAGAAAGTTCTTTACTTAACGTGTACGCATACGCTTTTAATACTTGGTCTACTATAATTACAAGTGTTGCTACAACCACCAGCTGCACAATGATTCGGATTTTAGAAGGAATGATATTTCGCATAAGCGAGATCACTACATTTCCTATACCTAATACAAAGAGTACAGATATTGCCATCACGATAGATGCCTTTAACTGTGCTGTAATTGCTAATGCAGAACAAATCCCCAATACTTGTATTGTGATTGGGTTATCGTCTGCTAACGGATCAAAAATTAATTTTTGGTCTTTTTTTGATAGTAATCCCATAATATTATTTCAAGTTTTGAATATGAGGAATATATGATTTTAAGGTGCTTTTTATCATAGCACTTACACCATCTCCTGTGATGGTTGCTCCTGCTAAAGCATCTACTTCATTATCATCTTTCGTATTATTTACTGGATCGTTATTTCCTTTGGCAACAGTAATTCCTTCATATTTACCAGCTTCCATAACATATTCTCCAATAAAATCATCCATAAAGTAACGCTCTTTAATATTGGCTCCCAATCCTGGCGTTTCCCCTTTATGATCAAAATAAGCGCCTTGAACAACCAACTCTTGATCAAGTGCAATATATCCCCAGATAGCATCCCATAATCCTTTTCCGTACATTGGGATCACATAAAATTTCTTTCCTTCACGTTCTCCTACAAAAAGAGGCATTTTACGTTCACTTTTAGGAAGCTTACTCTGCTTTTTCATATCTACAGTAAAGGCTTCTTCGCTTTCAGTTAATTTCCCATTTTGAAGAATGTAGCTCTGCTTGATATACTTTTTATATTCTCCTTCTACTCGCTCGGTTGGAATAAAATTTACAGAACCTGTATCATCACCATTTTCGTGAACTCCCATCGCGTAGAGAATATTTTGTTGCTTCTCATAGCGTTCATTCTCTTTAATCGCTGGTTTTAAACCTTGAGCTAACCCAGCTAAAATACCTCCTACAACAATGACCATCACTGTTGCAAAAATTAAAGTATATATATTTCCGTCTGTTTTTGCCATGATTACGCTGTTTTTACTTTTAGACGTTTCATTCTTCGTTTCACATTACCCTGAATCACATAATGATCAATAGTAGGAGCAAATACGTTCATTAATAAGATAGCGAGGAATACCCCTTCTGGGTATGCTGGATTAAATACACGAATCATAATGGCAATAAAACCAATAAAGAAACCATAAATCCATTTTCCTTTATTTGTTTGTGAGGCTGTCACAGGATCTGTTGCCATGTATACCGCTCCAAACAAAATACTTCCTATAATAAGGTGTTGCCAAAAAGGAACACTCATTAATCCATAAAATTTACTACTCTCACTAATCCAACCTGCATCTACAACTCCATTAAACATAAGACCCATGACTACAGCTCCAATGATCGTACTAAGCATAATTCTCCAGCTTCCTATTTTTGTGAAAATCAAAAATAATGCGCCTATAATAATCAAGAATTTGGATGTTTCTCCAACAGAACCAGGAATGTATCCCCAGAACATATCTGCATAGTCATATCCTAAGCTTCCGCTATTTTGAGCATAGGCTCCTAAAAGAGTTTCTCCAGAAATAGCATCTGGTGTTCCTGCTAAATCTACAGCTTCTGCCACCCATACTTTATCTCCAGACATCCACGTAGGATATGCAAAGAATAAGAAGGCACGTATGGTAAGTGCTGGATTCAGGATATTCATTCCCGTTCCTCCAAAAACTTCTTTACCGATAACAACGCCAAAAATAACTGCTACAGCGAGCATCCATAAAGGAATATCAATAGGTACGATAAGCGGCACAAGCATTCCTGTGACTAGATATCCTTCTTCTACTTCGTGACCCTTGATGACTGCAAAAATAAATTCTACCAAAAGACCAACGCCATAAGAAACAATAACGAGAGGCAATACTTTCCAAGCACCTAGAGAGAAGTTTTCCCAAGTAATAAAATTACCCCAAATAGAAAGTTCTCTTGTGATACCATTTGCAGCATCTACCGCTGCATAATGTTGATATCCTGCGTTAAAAATACCAAAAATCAAACACGGCACTAATGCTATGATTACCGTATTCATGGTACGCTTTAAATCATCTACAGCTCTAATGTGACTTCCATTGTGGGTTGTCTCATTTGGACTATATAAAAAAGTATGTAATGCATTAAATGCAGGGGCCATTTTCTTGCCCTCATACTTCAATTTAATTTTATGTAAGTTTTGTTTTAATCCCATCACTTATCCTATTTCATTATACATCAAGTCAAGACCTTTTCTAATAATATCTTGGTGTGGTTGTTTTGATACGCAAATAAATTCTGTAAGTGCAAAATCTTCTGGCGCTACTTCATACATTCCTAAAGCTTCCATTTCATCAAGGTCATTGACCATACAGGCTTTTAAGATCTGTAATGGAAAAATATCTAAAGGAAATACTTCTTCATAATTTCCTGTGACTACAAAAGCACGATGTTCCCCATTGGTATTGGTATCAAGATCATATTTTTTATTAGGTTGCATCCAAGAGAAGGTTAATGCTCTAGAAGGCGATATTTTATCAAATACAGGCTTGTTCCAACCAAAGAATTCATAATCATCTCCTTCTGGAATCGCTACAAATTCATGTGCATAGTATCCTAAAGCACCGTCAGGTTGTACTTGAGTTCCTGTAAGAACATTTCCTGAGATAAAACGGTTGGAATCACCATCGACACCTGCATCATACGCAAACGTAGACACCTCTGCTCCGATAACCGTTTTATAATAAGATGGCTTTTTTACACCAGATCCTGATACTGATACCATACGAGTCGCATCAAAATGACCTGTAAGAAACAAGGTTCCTATAATCACTAAATCTTGAGCAGCGACTGTCCAAACAGTCTCTCCTTTATTGACAGGATTTATTTTATTAATAAGTGTTCCTACATTTCCAGCTGGATGAGGTCCTTTTACAGTATGAGTAACAATATCACTCATTCCTGAAAATATAGAACTACTAGACCCTACAGAAACGTGTACCCCACCAGAGGTAAGTGCATTCAATGCGGATAATGCTGCCTGCAACGCTGCTTCTTTTCCAGAAAGAACAAAATCCAAATCTGGTGCGAGTGGTGCTGTATTATGCCCAGAAATAAATATAGCCTTAGGCTCCTTATCTGGATTTGCAATCACATCATACGGACGTTGTTTTATAAAGGGCCATAATCCACTGGATAATAGTTTTTCTTTAATAGCTTCTGGAGATGCAGAAGCACTAAGTTTTGCGAAGTCTTTGGAACCTCCTGAATGATCCGCCTCAATAACAAGACCTGTGATGACACGACGTGCACCACGCTTAATCTCAACGAGTGTACCTGCAACAGGAGATACAAAACGTATTTGTTCTTGTGATTTTGAGAAAAATAGTTCGTCGCCAGCTTGAAGTTTTGCTCCTTCTTTGACAACCATTTTAGGAGTAACCAGATGAAAATCTGAAGGTTTGATAGTGATAGTTCTGGATTGTGGCCCCTCAGAAATACTTTTTTCTGCCTCGCCCACCAATCGTATATCAAGACCCTTTTTTATTCTAATGTCTTTTGACATATATCAGTAGATTTTTGTTATCTAAAACCTTACTCTTTTAAGGTGTGCAAATTTACAAATTTCTATGCGTATTTTAGACTCGTAAAAAGGGGATCATATTATTTATAATAATTCTAAATAAGTAAATACCAAGATGTCTAAACAAATTACAAAGATATCCTATGTTTAAAGCCCTTTATTAATAACAAATTAACTATTTACGATATATTTGTTTAAGGGTACGCTTTCGCGAAAGCGTGTAAAAAATGAATCTTTTCTCGGTATAGAATTTGATTATATTTGACCAACAACTATCATTTTATGAAAGCTTCCTTACTACCATTTTTCTTTTGCACTATTTTTTTCTCTAATTTTTCATTTGCACAAGTTGCCGTAGAAACCCCTGAGCCCGCTTATATTAAATCGGTACAGTTTAGAGGAGATACCTTTTTAAGTGAGTTACCCACCATAAAACTAGGAACTCCACTACAGCTAAGTTTTGACGATATTATTGGAGATGAACACGATTATTATTATAAGATTACCCATCACGACGCCGATTGGACTCCTAGCAAATTAGCTCGCTCCGAGTTTATGAGAGGTATGGATAATGTCCGAATATTAGATATTGAAAACTCTGTCGCAACTTTACAGCTCTATTCTAATTATCAATTACAGATTCCTAATCAGTTTACGCAAGGACTTACACAGACTGGAAATTATTTAATTAGTATTCATAATGAACAAGGAAAACTTGTTTTTTCTAGAAAATTTATGATCTACAATCCGTTATTTGCCGTTGGTGTGCAAATTAAAAGATCGAGAGATCTTACGTATGTGAATGAAAAGCAAGTGCTTCGCTTTTTTGTAGATGGCGGCGAGCAACTGATTATTAATCCAAAACGAAATGTAAAGGTTGTTCTTATACAAAACAATAATCTAAAAAATATCATTACCGGAGTTGAACCTCAATTTACTATAGGAAATAAGTTAGAGTACCGGTATGATCAAGAAACTGCTTTCTGGGGAGGAAATGAGTTTTTTAATTTTGAAAATAGAGATATCCGAGGGGCTACGGCTGCCATACGCCGTATTGAACTTAAGAGCTTATATCATAATTACCTATACACAAATATTGCACGTTACGACACTCCTTACACATTTAATCCTGACATCAATGGAAACTTTGTGATTACCACCTTACAGGGAAGAACACCAAGGTCAGAAGCTGAATATGCTTGGATTCATTTTAGTTTGGAGTATTCAAAACTTGAAGAAGGTCAAAAAATTCATGTGTATGGTAACTTTAATAATTATGTCATCGATGAATCTACAGAACTTATTTATAATCCAAGGAAATACATATATGAACGTCCCATCCTTTTAAAGCAAGGGTTTTATAATTATAAGTATGTTCTCGTTAATAAGGATGGCACTATTGATAGAGAAAATGCCATAAGTGGTAATTACTGGCAAACTGAAAACGATTATCAGGTGTTGGTGTACTATCGTCGTCCAGGAGGTCGTTTTGATGAGTTAGTAGGTGTAGGAAGTAGTAATTCTTCTGTGATTACTAATTAATACAAAACCCCTATATTTATAGTATGGAGGAAACTTTGATAAAATCAAATAGCCGAAAAGCCATAAAATATCGTGGGGTTGAATGTCTTAATTGTAGTCATCCTCTTGACCTTACCGATCGTTTTTGTTCCTATTGTGGACAACTCAACACCACAAAACGACTCACTCTTAAAGACTTTTTTAGTGAGTTTGCCTTGAGTATATTTACGTACGACTCTCGTTTTAGACACACCTTGAAGGATTTATTATTTAAACCAGGAACTATTACTAGATACTATGTAGAGGGTAAACGCTTTCATTATGCAAATCCATTTCGTTTTTTTCTAAGTGCTAGTATCGTTTATTTTATAATATTAGGATTTGCAGATTTTGTTTCTGACGACACCAATAATAATTTTCAAATTAATGCTGACCCTGATGGAGTAGAAAAAGGGCTTGCTATTGCAGATTCTATTCAAAACCAAGTTCAAAAAAATAGTGATAAAAAAATTGACTTCTCAAATGTTGAAGAAGGCATCAATAAGGCAATCCTAGCTTCAAAAAAACAAGATTCTATAGATAATTTAAAACCTTTAGGTAGTAATTACGAACCAGAGGATTCTATTTTGAAAAGAAAAATTTGGATAGAAAAAATGATACGAAAGGGAGTCGTTTTTTATAGTTTTTATAAGAAAACAGAGATTAAAGATCCTGACAAAGCATTGGATAGCATGGAATATGGTAAAACAAAAACTAATATTTGGCTGTATCAAAGAAATGACACTTACAAGAGAATTGAAGACGACCCTGTTCGCTTTTTTAAATACCTATCTTCCAAAACTCCTTTTTTCTTATTCTTTCTAGCACCCTTCTTAGGCTTGTTTTTCTGGCTGATCTACTCTAATAAGAAATATAGCTATATGGAACATCTCGTTTTTATCTTCCATATTTTCAGTTTTGTGTTTATATGTCTACTCTTGGCATACATTCCTGACGCCCTTATTGGACAAGATATTTTTGCTGGAATATTGATGGGAATTATAGGACCATTTTACTTTTATAAGGCGCTACGCAATTTTTACAAACAAAATCGTGTTATTACATTAATAAAATTTGTATTTTTAAATACTGTTTATTTATTCCTTGCTTCTATAACAGCATTGGTGTTTTTTGCAGTAACAGCAGCTTTTTACTAAAACAGATGGTACAACAGGTCACAAGAGGCATTAAAATTTCGGTAGAAACTACCTTTGAAGGCACGTTTTATAAAAACTATAAAATGCACTTTGCCTTTGGATATCGTGTGACTATTGAAAATCAAAGTAAAGATTCTGTGCAATTAATGGCACGTCACTGGAAGATTTATGATTCTTTGAACGCTCCTGAAATTGTAGATGGTGAAGGTGTTATTGGAAAAAAACCTGTTATAAAGCCAGGAGAAAAGCATACATACAGTTCTGGTTGTTTACTCACCTCTCCTTTTGGAGCTATGAAAGGATACTACCACATGGTAAATTTCACAACTACTCGGAAATTTAGAGTAAAAATACCTACATTTAAGCTAAGTGCTCCCTTTGCGCTAAATTAGAAACCATCGGTTTTCTAATTAAATCAAATCGATACGTTTTTTCAGCTTGTTGTATCG
Source organism: uncultured Dokdonia sp. (assembly GCF_937910895.1). Lineage (GTDB taxonomy): Bacteria > Bacteroidota > Bacteroidia > Flavobacteriales > Flavobacteriaceae > Dokdonia. The sequence continues at coordinate 17,270 of NZ_CALEMI010000018.1, forward strand.
TGCAATACGAACAATTGCTATCATATACAAACCTATACTTTTGAGTAATATCAAACCCTAATGGAATCTCAGCAATTCCTTTACAGTCTGGAATACCTGCTTCTGTATATCTTGTAATAAGAACCTGATTTTTAGTTGTTTTTTCTAAATAAAACCAAGCACCACATCCTATCCCTGTTAATAATTGAGCTCCTTCTGGGAGTATGATATCATCTTTACCATCTTGGAGGTAGGTTTCTGGCACCTTCTTATCAAAATAATTGGTTAAATTTTCTCGTAAAGCGGTCGAATTATAATCATAAATAGCACCGTTATGTACTTGATATACTTTATCAGAAGCACTTTTTTCTACGTTACCTACCGTACTTGGTGTGAATTTTTTATTATGTTTAAGCGCTTTGATAATGTGCCTTTCTTCTGTACAAGCAAGAATCGTTTCTGTCACAAAACGCGCACAATTACTCCCCAGATTTCCAAAAGCTCTATAAGGAATACTCCCCTGCTCTTGCAATTTTTCTATATACTCGTATGCTTTTTCAAAATACACATGCTCATTTAAAGAAGCAACGAGTCTACCAGATCCATGTGTTTTTTCAGGATGTGCATTTAGCCAAAGTAAAAATTCATCTAGATTTTCAAGGATATTATTTTTAATAATAGCTTTAAAAGGAATTTCTAATTCTGCATCTGTATTAGCCCCTCTCACTCTTCCAGAACCTTCAGGAGTTACATAACGTCCAAAATCATAATAAAGAGCATTGCCTGTAGCATTCTCTATAAGTACAAGTGCGGCATGTCCCGCTTTAATATGAGTACGTGTCCCTAAACCTACAAGAGGTAATATTTTACACATCAACTCATCAGACATTTTTACAAAAGTGTCTGGAAAAGCTAAAACAATTATTTTACCATTATATCTCACACTGTCACTGTATCAAATTCGGTACGATGTACCTCATCCTTTTGCAAATCGTAATAGGTCATCACACAGTCATCGGCTGTTTTTTCTACCTGAGTAATACTTACTGTTTTAAGAAGTCCACGATCCATACAAACATCTACATTTTTATCTCCTTCACCTGCAGTAGTATGAAAGCGGTATAAATCTTTTTCTTCAAACGCGTCTTTATTTAAAAAAGTGCCAAACCAATCTCGACGTTTTTGCTTCATAGTAGCATCATATAAGGTAGAAGACGACCATATTTTTGGAGTATCTGGTAAGACTGTAATATGTGCTTTATATCCATCCCATACCAACTCTGTCGCTTTTAGTCCTGAACTCCAATCTATCGCTATAATCGTAAATGGTTCGATTCCATTATAATTAAAAGCATTAATTGCAGCACTTAAATCATCTGCTTTTAAAAGCTCTTTGACAACAACACCACGACTCATTTTATAATTTTCTACTCGAATGTGATTTTCAAAACCTCCATTAAGCAAACAGATCATACTGTTTTTTTCAGAAATTCCAATCCAAGACCCACCTGCAACCGCATCTTTTGGGAATAACATTTTAATCCCATCTACTGTATAAAAATCTGGCACTAACGTAGTACGACCAATGGCTTCATCACGATTGGAAGTAAGAATAAAATTAGAATTTCCTTTAGGAATATAGGTTACTGTACACATGGGCAAATAGTCCAAAAATTAAGTCGCAACTTACAAAAAATTCTACGAATAGTGAGAACAACAAATCACATAGATGGAAGATATGTACGCTTTCGCACTTCAACGGGTTCTGTATAAACTTCGCTTTCGCGAAAGCGTAAACAATTTCGTACCTTTGCATCTCTTAAAATTTAAAAATAAAACACCTATGGGAAAAGGATTTTTTCAAGTACCAATTGCTGTCAACGAACCTGTAAAAGGATATGCTCCTGGCTCTCCTGAAAGAGAAGACGTAGTCGCAGCGTATAAAACACTTTTTAATGCGCATACAGAAGTACCGATGTACATCAACGGAAAAGAAGTACGCACAGGAAATACAAGAACCATGTCTCCTCCTCACGATCACAAACACATTGTAGGAGAATATCACCTTGCCGAAAAGTCACACATAGAAGAAGCGATTGCTGGTGCTTTAGAAGCAAGAACAGCGTGGGCAGAGCTTCCTTGGGAGCAACGTGCAGGTATTTTCTTAAAAGCAGCTGAGCTTATTGCGGGGCCTTACCGTGCTCGCATTAATGCAGCAACGATGATTGCACAGTCTAAGACCGTACAACAAGCCGAGATAGATGCTGCTTGTGAACTTATAGATTTCTTGCGTTTTAATGTACAGTTTATGACTGACATTTATAACGAGCAACCAGAATCTACTTCAGATGCTTGGAACCGTTTAGAATATCGCCCATTAGAAGGATTTATCTACGCGATTACGCCTTTTAACTTTACAGCGATTGCGGCTAACTTGCCTGCAAGTTGTGCAATGATGGGGAATGTCGTGGTATGGAAGCCATCGGATAGTCAAATGCTTTCTGCTAAAATTATCTTAGATATTTTCCGTGAAGCGGGTGTTCCTGATGGCGTGATCCAAGTTGTACACGGAGACCCTGTGATGATTACCGATACGGTACTCGCAAGTCCAGATTTTTCTGGATTACACTTTACAGGATCTACACACGTATTTAAAGACCTTTGGGCAAAAATAGGAAGCAATATTCACAACTATAAAACGTATCCTCGTATTGTTGGAGAAACAGGAGGAAAAGATTTTATCGTTGCACATCCATCTGCAAAAGCAGATCAAGTGGCTACGGCTATTGTACGTGGTGCTTTTGAGTTTCAAGGACAAAAATGTAGTGCCGCAAGCCGTGCCTACATTCCAGCTAGTTTATGGCCAACGGTTAAAAAACAAGTAATAAAAGACGTCAAATCTTTTAAAATGGGATCGCCAGAGGATATGGGCAACTATATTACAGCGGTCATTCACGAAGGTTCTTTTGATAAACTTGCCTCTTTTATCGATCAAGCAAAAGAAGATGCGGATGCAGAAATTATCGTAGGAGGTGGTCATGATAAATCAAAAGGATATTTTATAGAACCTACGGTTATTGTAGCAAAAGACCCAAAATATTCAACGATGTGTACAGAGCTTTTTGGCCCTGTGATGACCATATACGTATATGAAGATGCAGATTGGAGCGCTACCCTAAAGCTCGTAGATGAAACCAGTGAGTACGCCTTAACAGGTGCTATCCTTTCTACGGATCGCTATGCGATTCAAGAAGCGACTAAAGCACTTCAAAATGCTGCGGGTAACTTCTACATCAATGACAAACCAACAGGTGCTGTTGTAGGACAACAACCTTTTGGAGGCGCAAGAGCTTCTGGAACCAATGACAAAGCAGGTTCTGTTTTAAACTTATTACGTTGGGTAAGTCCGCGTATGATTAAAGAAACATTTGTAACGCCTGTAGATTATAGATATCCGTATTTAGGAGAATAGTTTTTATGCTTTCGCGAAAGCGTATACTAGAATATTAAAGGCTGCCGAGAGGTGGCCTTTTTTTATTCTATATCCAATGAATTAAAAATCGTAGGAAACTAGATTATTATATAATACTAACTATAATTATTTTCAAATAATCACCAACTCTTGCTTAAGCGCATAAACCACAAGTCCTGCTACATTACGCACTCCTAGCTTGATAACTAAATTTTTGCGATGTCCCTCTATGGTTCTAGCGCTAAGACAGAGAATGTCTGCGATCTCACTTGTTGTATGCTCTTTACAAATAAGTTCTAGTACTTCTTGCTCTCGAGAAGTGATAGAAACAGGGATGTCTTTATCTTCAGAATTATTCCCTTTATAGCGGATCACTTTCTGCAATAATGTATTTATTTTATCATTAAAATAATAGTCTTGCTGCATGACCATTTTGATGCTTTCTACGACTTCTTTTGGTCGTGTATTTTTTAGTAAATATCCATTAGCACCAAGTTCTATCATTTTAATAATATGCCGGGCTTTATCGTGAACACTCAATATAATTATTTTAATGGATGAGAAATTTTTTGTAAGCATCTTAATGGTCTCAAATCCGTCCATCACAGGCATTCTAATATCTAGTAAAATCACATCTGGAAGTTGTCGATATTTTTCTATTTCTTGTAGCAATGCTTCTCCATGGGGAGCTTCAATAATAACATCAAAATCTTTGTATTCTTGTAAAATTTTCACAATCCCAATACGGAATAATTCATGATCATCTGCAATGGCTATTTTTATGGTTGTGTCCAAATTCATGTTATCTCTTTAAAATTAAAGTAGCTTTTGTTCCTTTTTCTATCTCACCTCTAATATCGAGACTGGCTCCTACTATCTTTGCTCTATTGATCATATTTTTAATGCCGCTGCCTCTTGCTATCGTATCTTCACTATATCCTTTTCCATCATCCGTATAATCTACGTTAAGAGAATATTGTTTATAGCTGACTGACAATGTAATAAGATTTGCTTCGGCATGTTTAATAGTATTCGTAATAAGTTCTTTTACAATCCTATAGATAGCTAATTCTGTTGAAAATGGAAGCCGATCTTCGTTTCCATTACAAACAAAATCTATTTGTAATTGTCCGCTTTCTTGAACTTGATAGCATATATCACTCAAAGTAGCAACGAGTCCGTAGGTTTCTAGGGTGTAGGGTGTGATATTATAGGAAATTTCGCGTACACTATTTAATAAGTTATCTAATTGTTTTTGAATATTCTTAATTTTTATAGACTCTGTTTGGTTGTTTTCATACTCTTGTTCTAGGCTAGACATTGATAATAATATGGTAGAGATACCTCCTCCGATTTCATCGTGTAAATCTGCTGCAAAACGTTTACGCTCTTCTTCTTGAATAGCTACACCGGTTTCTACCAATCGCTGTTGATGAATTAATTGTGCTTCTATAATTTTTCTTTTATAAACAAGCACAAATACGATAATGGAGAGGGCAAGAATAAACATACCTATCATGCCAATACCAAGTACTAATGAGAGATTATCTGTTCCGGTTTGATCCATAAACCAATAGTTATTAATAGGTAATGCATACAGAGAAAAAGTGCGTGAATAACCCAAACTTCTTTAATCTCATAACTATTAGACTGTAACAAAAGATTGCTAAATCCAAATAATAAAAAAGAACCTGAAAAATAAATAAGGGCTGCTGAGTTTAACCAAAAAAGATCATTCCTTTCTAAGTAAACAACTTTTTTTTCTTTAAAAATTTTAAAAAAATAAGTGATTGAAAGTCCTACAAGGATAATGCTCTCTAATGAACGACTATTAGAATTAAAAGTGGATAAGGGTTGTAAAAAAACACTATTAACTACTGAAAAAACAATAAAACTTATTCCTAAAACAAATAGTATTTTTTTCATAATCACACTTTCAAAAAGCAGATAATATATTACAATCCATCCACAAAATTCAAGCACTGTATAAAAATGTAAAAGATATAAGTTATTTTCTTTCAAACCCCATAAATACCTAGAAAACAATGCTACGATTACAGAAATAGTTAAGAGAATAAAAAGGATATATTTTATAGTATTAAAAGACTTAAAACGAAAAAAAATACCGACTAGCAAAGGCACCAAAATAGACATTTGAGCTGTTTTGAAAATAATATCGAAATAATCTTTTAACATTGTCTATAGGTTCAAGATACTAGTTTACAACTAAACACCGTGGTATAAAGGGCTTTTTTCATTACAACTAGAAGAGAATTCATTCTCTTTACTACAAAGTGTTGTTTTATTTATTTGAAGAATCTTAGTAACATCATCTTCCCCTTTACTATTTACACCCACCATAATCGAAAAAGGAAGTTTGTTATTTGATTCGTCCAAACCAAAATAAACTCTAATACTAGCAGATTCTGTACGATCCATTGCTATTGCTAATTGATTCAAATCATATAAAAATGATTTTAGTGGATGTTGTTTTTGCCAAGCAAGCGTCCAAGTAATTGCTGTGTTCAAGGAAATTTCTTGTAGTCTTTCAATACAACTTAAATTTTCAGGAGGCACTCTAAATGTTACTGGATTATTTTCTATGACTGCACCATGATATAACGGACTACGCATATCACAAGTAGATGGGCACGGCATTGCAAAATTATATATTTTACTATTGGTATCATTCCCAATAATATCTTCACCATCACCTGCTACACCGACAGCAATCATCTCAACAACACCTTTATTCAAACCAAAATAAAAATGTATTTTTTCTGCATCCTTTTCTGCACGAATGCAGGCTATCTCATTGCGGTGAAACAAAAAAGCCTTTAAGGTATTTTGCTCTTGCCACTTTGCTGTTAATAAAGTTGCTTTTTCCGAAGTGATTATATTCCATTGATTCATATTCATAGTGCACGTATTATATGTAATTATATATTCATTTAAAACATACAATATTAGATAATTATTTCATTGATAACAATAAGGTAATTCCCTTGAATTTACCCCCGTATTTTCCCGTACGAAAATTCAGCAACTTTTACTCTTTTCAAAAGCTTAAGGTTTTATAAAATTTGTAATGGAGTTATTGATGTACTTGCTAGTGTATGGATCCTAAGTACATAAACAACTCAGAAAAAATAAGTACTAATATAAAATCACTACTAATGAGTAAGCATTCTATTCAAATCAATTCAATTTATTGTGGCGGCACCTCAGAGACTGGACATGACGAAGTATATCTCGTGTGTCAAGCAGATGCAGGACTTCCTATCCATATTCCATCAGGTATAAACACTGCAAACAGTATGGCAAAAGGAGATACGTGGACCTTCGATAAAATTATACTCAACTTTGAGTATGAGGTACTAGTTACCTTGTGGGATCGTGATGTAAGCTACGACCCCAACCTAGCCACCTACCTACAGAGCAATGATTTTCAGCCTGGAAGCGGTACAGGTTCGATACAATTAACTAATCGCAATGGAGCAAATTATACTATCTATTATACATATATAGACTAATTGCAACTAATTTATTTTAACTAGTAATAAATAATTAAACATCATGAATACTACAATAAATACACAAATTGCAAATTATGCTGGAATATATCAATCCATGTCTTCGCCAGCTGTTGCAAAATCAAAACAACCCTATACACCAACTGACGCTGAAAAAAAAGTTTTTACAGAAGCGAAATATGCTTGGGAAACGTATAGCAAATCTGCTGCTGGAAAAGCAGAACTAAAAACAATTGCCGCTATGGATGTTCCTGCGGCTAGATCTTCTGTAGGAGACATCTTAGACAATCCAGCATTTGCAAAACTTTTACAAATGTTAAATACATTAGACCTTCCTGCAAGTAGTTTCTCTTTTGGCGTTACTATGGAGTTAGAACTTATTTTAGGATTTGAAGCTGTTCTTGGAGTAGCAATCGGCATAGGAGATTCCAAAAATCTAGCATCATCAGAGTTCTTGACATTAGGATTAACAGAAGGTATAGATGAAGGCGGATTAGTTGGTGTTCAATTTGGACTTTGGAAAAACGCTCCAGCTGATATTGGAGGTTACTCTTGGAGTACCGAAATAGATTTAGGGTTAGGCGCTGAAGTAGAAGTGGCTGGTTCTTATACTGCGTCAGGAGGAATACTAGGAGCTACACTTACCATAGGTGGCGGAGAAGAAGATGGTGCAGATGAAGAAGAAAGCTACACATTTATTTTAGGTAATCAAGAAGGAGATGGATATTTAAAACCCGTTTATCAACCTCGAAAAAATAATTTCCTTATTATCACAAGTATGAAATGTGACAGTACGCAAAGTGATGGTGCTGGAAGTGCTAATGAAGTGTATTTTACATTTCAAGCAGATGGAGACACACTATATCATTACCCTACTTACGATTATTTATCTATGGAAAGTGGTGATACTTGGAATTGTGGTCGCTCTGTATGGTTTAATGAGACTGTCCAGGTTAATGCGTATGATGAAGATGATACTAGTGGTGATGATCCTATTGGAAATTTCACAATAAATATTTCTGATTTAACTCTAGGAGGAACTAAAACGTTTAATAGTACTAAAGACTATTCTACAACTTTTGACACTGTGAAGTATACTATTAATGTGAAATTAGTAGCTCAAAATGTGCAAAACTAATTTTTCAAATAGTATATAATAAATTGTTTAAGTGGCAATCAGATGAATTTTTAAATTCATCTGATTGCCACTTATTTTAAAATAATATATCTATTTTTTGATGATCCGTACATCATAAATTACTCCTTCCTAAACAAATTCACCGTCACCGAAGCCAACTCTGAATTTGGAAATTTCTGCCCCAAACGCTGATCTGGAAATAATCCTGCTTCTCCTAAAATTTTATGAAAAACAGGTACTTCCAAAATATATTGATCTGAAAAACCATGGGTCGCATCATACGCTGTGACGGCTGTTTTGCCAATATGCTGTGATGCAATTTCTGGCGGAACGGTGTGCAACTCGATGACTAGTAATCCAAACGTAGCTACATAAGGTGCCCATCGTTCAAAATGTTCTAACAACGAATCTTCCACCAGATGATTTGGGATCCGCTCCCCTTCATACGCATACGCACCTGTAGAATCACTGACCCGTAATGAAGTTCTTGACGTAGGCGTTTTCCAAATACGATTATGATCTAGGAAAGAACGCACATTTAAGAGTTCGCTTAAAGAAACCCCATACTCATCTTGAAGGTCTTTTGCTAATCGATCTGGATCGCCAATATCTCCCCAAACCACTTTGGCCCAGATTTCGGCTTGTACTAGATTGCCTTTGGTAATATTTAATGCAGCTTCATTATAATCGGCACCTACCAAAATAAGCGGATGTTCGTCTAACATGCGTCCGCGCAAGGTTTGTTTTTCAATGACATTAAAGAGATGAATCAAAAACGCACCGTTGCCACATCCCATATCGAGGATTCCCTTCGGTTGCTCTTCTATAGGTTTATTAAATAAATGAATAATAATTTCATCTACTACTTTAAAATAACTTGCGTGTGCACCTCCACTTCCCCATACATTCATCGCCCGATCGACATGCCCTTCTTTATGTCCATCTCCAGCTTCTTTGGCAGCTTTAGGATTTCCAAAAAGTAGTTCATCCAAGGTACGTAAGGTTGGAATATAGGATACGGTCACACCATACGCACTGGCACGTTTGGCATAAAAAAGTCCTTTTTCTGTAAATTGATACGTTCCGTGATGAGACGTAAACAACTCAAAATAACATAAGATATCTAATAAATCTTTAAAATTACTTCCATCTTTATGGAATTCTTCAGGCTTAAAACTAGCCTGCATAAAGTATTTATGAAACATCCCTCCCATCGCTAGATGTACTAAGGTAGGTCCTAAAATAATCCCTTCAATATGTTTTAAAACCTGATGCTGAATTGTTGCTATGTGTTCATCATCTGCAATGGTAAGTCCATAATTATTTTGAAAGGCGTTGAAAATATTTTTCAACATTTGAAAAGGTTCTTTTTCAAACTTCCGATCATGAAATTTTGCTGAAAATTTTTGAAGATTGACTACATCTTCATACAAAGGAAAGAGACGAAAAGCAATCTCACTAGAGGAGGTTATATTATATGTTACATCACTTCCATCCCCATCTATAGATTGGGTAAGCCATCCCTGAGAACATAGTATTCTTAAAGCCACATTGAGATAGCCTTCATTGGCATGATACGCGCTTGTCAACTCAGACAACCTACACGTTTTTTCTTGAAGTAATTGAGTTGTTATTCCTTTAGTATATAACTCATACGCAACAGGAGCTGTAACAATCCCATCCAAGTGTCTAAATAAATCTGAACGGTATAGGGTATAATTGTTTTTTGTAGTCATGTCACTAAATATAATGAAAAATGCTACATACCAGCTTTATATCCCTTATAAGAATGTTTCATCTTTTTTAAAAGGAAGTTTGCTCACTCAAAAGTACCGTTCCCTCATTGATCATTTTATAGCACATGAACTTCAAGTATGTTTGACCTAACTAATTAAATAATTATCTTATGAAACAGATTACAATTCTCTTTATCGCATTCCATTTCTTTGGTCTTACTAATGCACAAACCTCTATTCATGGCTCCGTTTCAGATCGCATCGACCCTTTGCCTTGGGCGAATATTTACATTAAAAATAGCATTGTAGGAACCGTAGCTGACGAGGGTGGAAATTTCACCATAGACGCAAAAAAAGGGGACACACTTGCTATCTCGTACACGGGATATCAAACCCAAGACATTGTCATAAACAATCAAAAAGAAATTGCTATCAAATTAGAAGGAGAGTCGTTAGATGAGGTTATTATTGTGTTTCAAGAAATTAAAATGGAGAGAAGACCTTTCGGTTGTTTTAGAAATTATTGTAACTACTGCACTTGCACCTCTACAGGCATTAAAATTGAAGCAACACCCAATGATGAAGCATCAAAAAATACAAATCTATCTTTGTTTCCAAATCCATCGTCTGATGGTATATTCAACCTCAAGATGGCAAGCAGCTATAGAGAAGTCAATGTATATGTAACTAATTTGTTAGGGCAACAAGTAGCGTCAAGAGTATATCAAAACACCAACAACAGGATTACATTAGATGTATCGTCATTGCGTACAGGTATTTATTTAATAAATAGTGTGGCAGACGGAAAACCATTACCTACTCAAAAAGCAATTAAAAGGTAATGTTGAGGTATACGCTTTCGCGAAAGCGTACTATAATCTGTTACACTCTTAAAACACCGCGGCTGCAATCTGACGAATATTATCACTCTTTCCCATCGAATAATAATGCAATACAGGAACGCCAGCCGCTTTTAATTCTTTACTTTGCTGGATACACCATTCGATCCCTACTTGACGGATCGCTGCCGCATCTTTTGCATTGACCACTTCCATAACAAGCGCATCTGGCACATCTACGCTAAAACGTTGCGGGATCATGTTCAGTTGTTTTCTTGTCGCGAGCGGTTTTAATCCTGGGATAATAGGTTTTGTAATACCTGCGGCTCGACATTTTTCAACAAAGTCAAAGTATTTCTGATTGTCAAAAAACATTTGTGTGACGACATAGCAAGCACCTGCCTCCAGTTTTTTCTTTAAAAAATGAATATCACTTTCCATACTTGGAGCTTCTAGATGCTTCTCTGGATATCCTGCGACACCTATACAAAAATCTGTTTTGGCGCTGTTTTGTAAATCTTCATCTAAGTATGTCCCATGATTCAAAGCAACGATTTGCTCCACTAAATCCTGGGCATAGATGTTTCCGTTTTTATTGGGCTTATAATAGGTCTCACTTTTTACCGCATCACCCCGTAAGGCAACCACATTCTCAATCCCTAAAAAGTCCATGTCAATTAAGAAATTCTCTGTGTCTTCTTTTGAAAACCCACCACAGAGTACGTGAGGTACGGCATCAACACTATACTTGTTTTGTATAGCAGCACAAATCCCTACAGTTCCAGGACGTTTACGAACTACTTTCTTTTCTAAAAGTCCATCTTCACGTTCTTTATAAATATATTCTTCCCGATGATAGGTCACATCGATAAATGGAGGTTTAAATTCCATGAGCGGATCTATATTATCAAAAATGGTGTTGATATTCTGTCCCTTGAGTGGGGGTAGAATTTCAAAAGAAAATTCAGTTTTGTTTGCCTCGATGGCTTTTGCTATATGGTCTCTTACTTTCATAAAATAATTTCATTTTCATTTCCGCGAAGGCGGAAATCTTATTGCTTATTGCACTCGCAAAAGCCAGGTATTTTTTATTATTATATTCACCCACACACTTCGACAAGCTCAGTGTGACATTCTTAGTAGGTTATTTTTTTATTGGAAGCTTTCTCTATAAAAACACCTCCCTCAATCCCTCCTTATTAGGAGGGAAGTTTTCTGTTATTTATCAATCTGCAATGTTGGGGGCTAACCATTTTTCCGCTTTCGCGAAAGCAATCCCTTTCCGCTTAGCAAAATCTCTCACTTGGTCTTCTTTTATTTTTCCTAACCCAAAATAACGTGCTTCTGGATGCGCAAAATAATACCCGCTAACACTTGCTGCTGGCCACATCGCCAAGCTATCGGTAAGCGTCACACCTATACTTTTTTCTACATGTAATAATTCCCAAATCGTTTCTTTTTCTAAATGATCTGGACAGGCTGGGTATCCCGGTGCTGGTCGAATACCTTGGTATTTCTCTTTGATAAGTTCGTCGTTTGCGAGCGTTTCATCGGTAGCATATCCCCAATGTTTTGTGCGGACTTCTTTATGGAGGTATTCTGCAAAGGCTTCGGCGAGACGGTCTGCGAGTGCTTTGATCATAATGGCGTTATAATCATCTAATGCTTCTTCAAATTCTTTTGCTTTTTCTGCGGTTCCAAAACCTGTGGTTACACAAAAAACACCTATATAATCTTGTAATCCGCTTTCTTTTGGAGCAATAAAATCGGCTAGGGCGATGTTTGGTTTTCCATCTGCTTTTTGAGATTGTTGGCGTAGGGTTCTGAATACTCCCTCTGTCCTCTTAGCTTGTCCTTCGACAAGCTCAGGGTGACAATTTGTACTCCTTTTTTGATGTGAGTTCTCGACTGCGCTCGAACGGACAAGAATATCATCATCATTGACGGTGTTTGCTTCAAAGAGTCCGAATGTTGCTTTGGCGGTGAGCCATTTGTCATCAAAAATTTGTTGAAGCATTTCTTGAGCATCGGCAAATAATTCGGTGGCTTGGTTGCCTACAACTTCGTCGGTTAAAATGTCTGGATATCGTCCGTGTAGATCCCAACTTCTGAAAAATGGACTCCAATCTATATAATCTTCGAGTACACGGAGATCGAGTGCTGAAATGGTTTGTATTCCCAATTGTTTTGGCTTAACAATATCTTCTGCCTTCCACGTGATTGAAAATTTATTGCTCCGCGCCCTTTCTATCGAAACATATTTCTTAACGCGTTGTCTGTTGTTAAAGCTTTCGCGAAAGCGTGTATATTCTTCTTTTAAATCATTTTTAAAGGTGCCTTTGGAATCCTTTTTCAATAAATCTCCTACCACAGTTACCGCACGTGAAGCATCATGTACGTGTACGACCGCATTTTTATATTCTGGATCAATTTTTACAGCGGTATGTGCTTTGCTGGTGGTGGCGCCACCAATCAAGATGGGAATTTTAATATCTTGACGTTGGAGTTCTTTGGCGAGATACACCATCTCATCTAGCGACGGAGTGATCAATCCGCTTAATCCTATAATATCTACTTGATGTTCAATAGCGGCGGCAATGATTTTTTCTGGTGGCACCATTACACCTAGATCTATAATTTCATAATTATTACAGGCTAAGACCACCGAAACGATGTTTTTTCCAATGTCATGAACGTCGCCTTTTACGGTTGCCATTAATACTTTACCGTGCCCCCCAACCCCCGAAGGGGGAGTTTCAGACTCAAGCGCTTCCAAAATCTCTTCCAGAACGGTGTCAATCTGATGTAGCACTTGATGATTTGTAAAACGAATAACTTTAAAACCCTTAGCTTCTAACCAATCCGTTCGTTCTTGATCACTCGTTTTATTTTCGGGTAATTGATGGATTGATCCATCTACTTCAACAATCAAATTCTTTTTAAGACATACAAAATCAGCAATAAACTGACCTATAATATGTTGCCTTCTGAATTTAAATTCTTCTAAATTTTTACCAGCTAAAGCATTCCAAAGTATAGCTTCTGCCTCTGTAGGTTCATTACGCATTTTTTTTGCGTGGCTTTTAAGTAGCCCATACAAAACTGGATGTGCCGTTTGCCACGCTTGCAACTCCCCCTTTGGGGATCGGGGGGCTCTTTTTGCTTCTTCGATGTATGGTAAAAGGTACGCCACTGCTTTTTTCATGACTCTGGCACTTTTTACGACTTGTGGCAAGAACATCTTTCCGCTTCCAAAAAGGTCGCCTACCACATTCATACCTGTCATTAAATGTCCTTCGATTACTTGAATAGGCGCCGATACGGATACACGTGCTTCTTCTACATCTTCTACTATATATTTATCAATTCCTTTGACTAGTGCTCTTGTGATTCGGCTTTGAACGTCTTCTTCTCGCCAAGCTTCGGCTTCTTTTTCGGTGACTACTTTTTGACCTACGGTTTCAGCAAAATCTAATAAACGTTCGGTGGCGTCTTCTCTTCGGTTGAGAATAACATCTTCCACACGTTCTAATAAATCTTTTGGAATATCATCATATATCTCAAGCATCGCAGGGTTGACAATTCCTATGTTCATTCCTGCTTTAATGGCATGATATAAAAAGACAGAGTGCATGGCTTCACGCACAGCATTATTTCCGCGAAAGCTAAAAGAAACGTTACTCACTCCTCCACTCACACTACAATGTGGTAAGTTAGTACGCACCCATCGGGTGCCTTCTATAAAATCAATCGCATTTAATTTATGTTCATCCATTCCTGTTGCGACAGGAAATATATTGAGGTCAAAAATGATATCTTCTGGCGGGAAGTTGACCTCATCTACAAGTATATCATAACTGCGTTTTGCAATTTCTATACGTCGGTCGTAGTTGTCTGCCTGTCCTACTTCATCAAATGCCATAACAATCACCGCAGCGCCATATCTTTTGATAAGCTTTGCTTGCTGTTTAAATTGTGTTTCTCCTTCTTTAAGACTTATGGAATTTACGACACATTTTCCTTGCACTACTTGAAGACCCGCTTCTATGATTTCCCATTTGGAGCTGTCGATCATAATAGGAACACGCGAAATATCTGGCTCGGCAATGACAAGGTTTAAGAACTTGACCATCGCTTCTTTGCCATCAATCAATCCGTCATCCATATTGATATCGATGATCTGAGCGCCATTTTCGACTTGATCACGTGCAACGGATAGTGCTTCATCAAATTTTTCTTCTTTAATGAGTCGTAAGAACTTTTTTGATCCCGCTACATTGGTACGCTCACCTACGTTAATGAAGTTACTTTCTGGCGTAATTATTAAAGGTTCTAAACCAGAAAGCTTTAAATATCTTGGAGTTTCTTTGCTCATAATGCTATCGGTCTTGGGGTGACTCCTTCTACAATACTAGCAATCGCTTTGATATGTGCTGGGGTGGTGCCGCAGCAACCGCCTACAATATTTACTAGATTTTTATCTACGTACTTTTTAATTTGAGATGCCATTTCTTCTGGGGTTTCATCATATTCTCCAAAGGCATTGGGTAATCCTGCGTTAGGATGGGCTGAAATTCCAACTTCTGTTCTGGAAGCGATGGCTTCTAAATGGGGTTGTAATTGTTTGGCTCCTAGGGCACAATTAAACCCTACAGACAACAACGGAATATGAGAAATAGAAATTAAAAAGGCTTCGGCGGTTTGTCCAGAAAGGGTTCTTCCTGAAGCATCGGTAATGGTGCCACTGATCATGACGGGAACATCACTATTACGCTCTTCTTTTACTTCTTCGATGGCGAAGAGACAGGCTTTTGCGTTGAGGGTGTCAAATACGGTTTCAACTAGGAGGACATCTACCCCTCCGTCTAGTAAAGCCTCCACTTGTTGTTTGTATGCGATACGGAGTTCGTCAAACGAGATAGCACGATATCCTGGGTCATTGACATCTGGCGACATACTGGCTGTTTTATTGGTAGGACCAATACTTCCTGCGACAAAACGTGGTTTGTGTGGTTCTTTTTCGGTAAAGGATTGTGCGACTTCTTTGGCAATTTTCGCGGAAGCGTAATTCAAATCATACACATAGGCTTCCATCTCATAATCTGCCATGGCAATCGTGGTACTTGAAAACGTATTAGTCTCCACAATATCTGCACCTGCAGCAAAGTATTTACGGTGTACCTCGGCAATTGCTTCAGGCTGGGTGAGCGAGAGCATATCATTGTTTCCTTTTACAGAAAGATGGAAGTCTTTAAAACGCTCTCCTCTAAAATCCTCTTCTGAGAATTTATAGGCTTGTAACATCGTTCCCATAGCGCCATCCAAGATAAGAATGCGTTCTTTAAGAGCTTTATGTAGTGTATTCATTTTTAGTTTCTAGTCAATCATTAAGCGCAACAGATATTGAAAAGAAATAGAGATGCAACCCCTTTGGAGCTTACAGCTAAAAATATATATCAAGATGATGTATAGGTAATCGACCTATAGTTGTGTTATCTATACCTAAAACGGATAGAATGTAGCACCTTCTTTCAAGGGAAAGGGTTGCTAAGGTTTCACAGGGTCTAATCCCTCCACCTTTCTTGATAACTTTTCAATATGTACTGAACTTTTGTGAGTGCAAATATTGCGATATAAAAATGAATTATCCAACCTTTATTAGAAAAAAAATCTATTGAAATCGAATAAGTGTGATTTTATAGAAATTTTTTCTTCAATTATCACAATTCATAGATTCCTGATGAGAGATATCGATCTCCTCGATCGCAGATAATGGCTACGATAAGTCCGCTGTCAATTTGTGCGGCTACTTTTAAAGCCACGGTTACAGAACCACCACTACTCATTCCTGCAAAAATACCTTCTTCTCTTGCTAATCGTTGTGTCATGGCTGTGGCTTCTTGCTGACTTACTTCAATTACTTGATCTACTTTACTCCGATTAAAAATACTTGGCACATATTCTGGTGACCATTTTCGAATCCCTGGAATTTTAGACCCATCTGTGGGTTGTCCTCCAACGATGGTAATTGCCGAATTTTTCTCTTTGAGATAGGTAGAAGTTCCCATAATGGTTCCTGTGGTTCCCATGGCTGATACAAAATGTGTTACTTTACCATCTGTGTCATTCCAAATTTCAGGACCTGTTGTGGCATAATGTGCTTTCCAATTATCATCATTTCCGAATTGATCCAGCATAAAATAGCCTTTTTCGTCTCTATATTGATTGGCGATATCACGTGAGCCTTCAATACCTCTATCTCCACCTGTCAGAACAATCTCTGCTCCATAGGCTGCCATGGTTTGTACACGTTCTCCCGTAGCTGTCTCTGGCATTACTAACGTAATTTTCAAACCTAATACTGTTGCTACCATTGCCAGCGCGATTCCTGTATTTCCGCTTGTGGCTTCTACCAAATGATCTCCCTTTTTGATATCGCCTCTTTCTAATGCTTTTGAAATCATATTAAAAGCGGCTCTATCTTTTACACTTCCTCCAGGATTATTGCCTTCTAGTTTTAGGAGAAGTTGAACCCCTTCTTTTTGTAATAACCGCTGTGGTGCCACTAAGGGTGTGTTTCCGATCTGTCCTGTAATGGGATTAACTTGCATAGTTGTTTCTTAATTTGGTTTTAATGGCACTTTGATGACTTACAATCGTATTAGGTGGGATAGATTCTGTGATCCAAACATTGGCGCCTATAATACTATTTTCGCCTATCGTAATATCGCCACCTAAGATCGTGGCGTTGGCATAAATGGTAACATGATCTTCAATAGTAGGATGCCTTTTTATATTAGCAAGCTCTTTACTCACCTGAACACCACCAAGAGTAACTCCCTGGTATATGGACACATTATTTTTAATTACTGATGTTTGACCAATGACAATACCTGTTGCATGGTCTATAAAAAAAGACGCTCCTATTTGTGCTCCTGGATGAATGTCTGTTCCTGTTACGCCGTGTGCATACTCACTCATCATTCGAGGTAAAATTGCTACATTCATGTTTAGTAACACATGACTCATCCTGTATATAGCAATCGCATAAAATCCAGGATATGCTAGATATACTTCTTTAATACTTGTTGCCGCTGGATCTTTCTCAAAAGCAGCTTGTGCATCTAGGGCTAGTTTTTCTTGAATTTCAGGAAATTGTTTTATAAATCCATCCCAAATCTGTTGTGCATTGGTGTGATCTAAGGTCTCTAGAATCTCGATAAATTGTTTTTTGATCTTTTGCGATTGTTTACTACCTACATTTGTGATTTCGTAGAGACTATAGAACAATTCTTTTGTGAATTTTTCTACTTCGCATTTAAGTCGTAGTGGCCAGTTGTGTATCGAGTCCATATTCAAATTCTTGTTTTAAACTTCTTGAGCTACTATTAGTTTTAATCCGTTGAGATGTTCTATGATAGGGATCTGACAACTTAATCTACTATTTTCCTGTACATGAAATGCTTCTGCAAGCATTGCTTCTTCATCATCTTCCATCTCATTCAATGGATGTTTTGATATGATGTAACATTGTCAGGGAGCACACATTGCCATACCTCCACAAACACCGATGGTACTTTCTGGAGCGAGTTCATACGAACGAACAACTTCCGTTAGATTCATAGCTATATCTGTAGGCGCTAACACTTTGTGTTGCACTCCTTCTCTATCTGTTATATACAGTTACATCTTCTATATCTCCAGCGCTTAGACGATTGCTCTTACAATAGCTTTCGGCGCTTCTTTTTTTGTTCCATCAAATCCTTCAACGCCTCCTACCGTGGTATACTTCATTACGTATTTTTTATCCGGAAAAATACGTTTATAAGCGCTTTGACACATTAAGGTAGCTTCGTGAAAACCACAAAGAATCAATTTTAATTTGCCTGGGTAGGTATTTACATCGCCTATAGCATACACTCCCGGAATATTCGTTTGATAGTCTAACGTATTATCAACTTTGATAGCATTTTTTTCTATCTCTAATCCCCAGTCTCCTATAGGTCCTAATTTTGGCGAAAGCCCAAACAAAGGTATGAAATGATCTGTATCTAAAATGAACGGATCTTCTCCTATCTTCTCCACAACGACTCCTGTTACATGAGTATCGCCTAAGATGCCTTTAATTTCTGCAGGCGTTACCAAATTAATTTTTCCTAAATTTTTTAATTCCTGTACTTTTTCTACAGAATCTAAGGCACCTCTAAACTCAGTACGTCTATGTACTAAGGTTACTTCACTTGCAACATTGGACAAGAAAATACTCCAATCTAACGCTGAATCTCCACCTCCTGCAATCACGACTTTTTTATCACGGTATAGTTCTGGATCTTTAATAATATATTCCACCCCTTTATTTTCAAATTTAGAGAGCTCTTCTAGTAGTGGTTTACGAGGCTCGAAACTCCCGAGGCCGCCAGCAATAGCGACTATAGGTGCATGATGTTTTGTTCCTTTATTGGTGGTTACGACAAACGTCCCATCTTCTAGTTTTTCTAACGTTTCTGCGCGCTCTCCTAAGGTAAATTGAGGTTTGAAAGGTTCAATCTGTTTCATGAGATTATCGACCAAATCACCCGCTAACACGTCTGGAAAACCAGGAATATCGTAAATGGGTTTCTTAGGGTAAATCTCTGCGCACTGACCTCCTGGGATAGGCAATGCATCGATAAGATGGCATTTTAGTTTTAATAATCCTGCTTCAAAAACAGTAAATAATCCTGTAGGCCCTGCGCCAATTATTAATATATCTGTTGTAATCATTTCTTTTAAGCTTTTTTTTCTATTAATCCTTTGGTAAACTCATTTAAGGTTTCGACTTTTTCTTCAAAATCACCTTTGATGGTTTTCCTGTATTCGTTTAAATTCTGAACCAAATCATCTACTTTATCTGGGATCACCTCTTCAAAAAACTGACGTAGTCGTTTGGCTGTTGTAGGCGATTGCCCATTGGTAGAAATCGCTATTTTCACATGTCCTTTCGTCACAATACCTCCCATATAAAAATCACAATACGGAGGGTTGTCTGCTACATTCACCAATTTATCTTTCTTTCGGCAATGCGTATACACTTTGATATTCACTTCTGGCACATCTGTCGTTGCAATGACTATATGTTTCCCTTTCAGAAGTTTCTTTTTATAAACGCCGTCTAGCATCGTTACCCGATACTTTCTTGCCAGTTTTATGGTCTCCTCACGATACATGGGTGAGATCATCGTCACTTTTGCATCTGGGCTGGATTTGAGCAAAAATCGTAGTTTTTCTTCGGCAACATTGCCTCCACCAACGATCAGCACATAAAGATTACGTACTTTTAAAAAGACAGGATATAAAGTATTGCGTTGATCGCCAACGAGCGTATGGTGTTGATCCCTATGCATATCTTAATGGGGTTTGATGATATCCTTTTTCTTCAATAGAAGCTACGGTTTCAGAGAGGATACTTCTATCTTCTACTACGTTCCCAATGACGATAATCGCTGGGGAGGAGAGTTGTTTTTCCTGCACTACTTTTTCAATGGTTTCAATAGTTCCAAAGCCTGTTTTCTCATCATTTCGTGTTCCGTTTTGGATGATGGCTACGGGTGATTTTTCTTTACCCGCTTTCGCGAAAGCGGAAACAATCTCACTCAATTTACTCATTCCCATCAGGATCGCAACGGTCGCATTAGATTGCGCTGCCAAGGCAATATCTGTAGATAGTCGGTGTGCTTTTGTGGTTCCTGTAATGACCCAAAAACTCTCCGCACTTCCGCGCTTAGTCAACGGAATTCCTTGATACGCCGGCACTGCCAACGCCGATGAAATGCCAGGTACCATGGCTGTTTCTATATGATATGCACGCACATAATCCAACTCTTCAGAACCCCTTCCAAAAATAAACGGATCACCGCCTTTTAAACGTACCACATGACCATGACTCAAAGCTCGACCTACAATTAAGTCGTTAATTTGCTCTTGCTGATAGCTATAACAGCCTTTACGCTTACCTACAAAGATCTTTTCGGCATTAGGAGCATAATCTAATAAGACTGGATTTACCAAGGCATCGTATAACACGACATCTGCTGAAGCTAATGCTTTAATGGCTTTGATGGTGATCAAATCAGGGTCTCCTGGACCTGCGCCTACTACGGTTAATTTTGCTGTTTTCATCTGTTCGTTTCATCCTTTTAGGACACCAATTCTGCAACTCGATAGGCTCTTACTTTTTGCAGAAATTGTGTTGCGTTTTTAATATAACTAGTGGCAAACTCCTTACTTGGAGCATATTCTTGTATCTGATATATTAAATCGTGAAACGAAGTTCCTAGGGGGATTTTATCAGTAATCACATACAGTTCATCAAATTGTTTTACAATACCTGCTTGTGTGTTGGTACGCTCTCCATCTGAAATGAGAATTGCTTTTGAGGCATTTATCAACGAGCTATATGCATAGTAAATCGCATTGGAATACACAGCATCTTTTAGGGATTGTCTTGCGTTTTCAATTTTCTCTTCACATTCTAAAAAGAGGGTTTCTATCAAATCAATTACCACACCTGCACATTCTCCTACGCCTATTGCTTTTACATATTTCTCTTCTTCTCCCCAATCTATAAAGTCTTCTTGTGTGAGATTATCAATATTAGAAAGATCGGTTAAAAGCTGGTAGAAATACTTTTCGCCTTGAGCGGCATAATATTCCTGAAATGTTTTTTCGTCGGCATTTGCTTCAAAATCATTAAGGATTCTTCGTAAGGCTTCGGGACCTCTTCTACTTGGAATTTTTACGACTTTATCAGCAAAAACGCCTTGTCCATTCCCATTGTTTCCACCACCTAAAAGTACTTGTAAAGCTGGAGCAGTTAGCTTATCCTTGGTGCGAACAGACATTCCTTGAAAACCAATATTTGCCATATTGTGTTGTCCACACGCATTCATACAGCCACTTATTTTAATCACCAGATCTTTATTTTCTAGGTAGTGTGGGTATTCTGTTTTGAGGACACGCTCTAACTCTTCAGCAATCCCGGTACTACTTGCAATCCCTAAGTTGCACGTATCTGTACCGGGACATGCTGTAATATCCACTGCTTTATTGTACCCCGTTTCTGCAAATCCAAGTTTCTTCAATTCTTGATAGAAAAATGGAATCAAATCTTCCTTTACATACGGAATCACTATGTTTTGACGTAGCGTCAATCGAAGTTCACTCGCAGCATATTGTTGTACAAGGTCTGCGAGGAGTCGTGCTTTATCCGTATAAAAATCACCTAGTAACACTTTGATTCCTATGGCTACATATCCTTCTTGCTTTTGAGGAATGACATTAGTAGATTTCCAAAGATTGAATGACTTTTGATCTTCTATGTGTACTTCAGGAATCGCGGTTACTTCTGCTGGAATCGTAGCAGAATATGTTTCAAAATCAATAGGCACGGTATGTTGTGAGAGCGCTTTCTGCTCTGCATCTATGAGTTCTTTAAAAGCATCGAGTCCGACGTCTTTGAGTAAGAATTTTAAACGTGCTTTTGCTCTACTTCTACGTTCGCCGTAGCGATCAAAGACACGAATCACACCTTCCATCATCGGAATGATCTTATCTGATGGTAAGAAATCATAAAGTACATCGGCATGTCTAGGCTGTGATCCTAATCCTCCTGCGAGCATCACTTTAAAACCTCGAATGTTATTTTCTATTTTGGCGATAAATCCTAGATCGTGCATATAGGACAGTCCCGTATCACGATCTGACGAAGAAAATGAGACTTTAAACTTACGTCCTAATTCTTGACCAATAGGATTTCTTAGGAAGAATTTAAACACTGCATCTGCATACGGAGATACATCAAAAGGCTCTTCTGGATCAATGCCCGCGAGTTCAGAAGCGGTGACATTACGTACTGTGTTGCCACAGGCTTCTCGTAAGGTAATATCATCCTTTTCTAATTGTGTCCATAATTCTGGCGTACGATCCAGATCTACATAATGAATCTGAATATCTTGACGTGTAGTGATATGCAAGCGCCCTCTAGAATATTCATCAGACACCTCACTTATTCTGTGTAATTGTGCACTTGAGACTTTACCATACGGAAGTTTAATACGGATCATTTGCACACCTGGTTGACGCTGTCCATACACACCTCTCGCCAGACGAAGACTTCTAAAACGCTCTTCGTCCAACTTCCCTTTATGAAAAAGTTCAATCTTATCGGCAAGTTCGATAATGTCTTTTTCTACTATTGGGTTTTCTATTTCTGTTCTAAAACTTTGCATTCTTTTTCTTTTTTAAAGCGTTTTCTTTCCCAAAAACTGTAATACTTTTCATAGCATTTCAAAGCACTTACATATCATTTTATGCTACAAACCCCACCCCTGCGGTGGTATTTGTATGCGCATCAATCAGTATAAAAGATCCCGAAATCTTATTCTGCATATAAGAATCGTAGGCTAGAGGTCGACTCGTGAGAATATGTACATTCCCTACTTCGTTTAATTTTAAGGAATTTACAGTGGTATCTTCTCCAGAAAAATCGGTGTGAATCACCCCTGATATTTCTTTTATTTTAACTAAAATTCGATTGCTCCCACTTTGTAAAAAATATTGAGTGCCTGTCTGTAATTCTTTGGTATCCATCCAGCATATTTTTGCCTGTAATTGTTTCCCTATATTGGGTTTTTCTGTATTCTTCACAATCATATCCCCTCTATTGATATTCAAATCATCTTTAAGGGTAATGGTACACGAACTTCCCCTTCCAGCTTTTTCAAATTTTTGATCAAAAAAGTAAATTTCCTTGATACGAGACGTTGTTAATGAAGGTAAAATGGTCACTTCATCTCCTACGGCAAGGTCATCTCCATATACCTTTCCCGCATATCCTCTAAAATCATGAAAGTCGGCTTGTTTAGGTCGGATGACCATCTGTACAGGAAAACGCATTTGAGATTGCTCGTATACATCTTGCGCTTCGAGTCCTTCTAGATGATCAAGAAGTGTGTTTCCTTTATACCAAGTAGTGTTTTCAGAAGAAATGACTACGTTATCACCTAATAATGCACTCACAGGAATGAAGGTGATATTTTGTTCTTTGTATCCACTTTTATCAATCATCTTCTGA
The DNA here is from genome assembly GCF_937910895.1 of uncultured Dokdonia sp. Taxonomy (GTDB): domain Bacteria; phylum Bacteroidota; class Bacteroidia; order Flavobacteriales; family Flavobacteriaceae; genus Dokdonia. The sequence goes on from NZ_CALEMI010000018.1 coordinate 41,078, forward strand.
AAATCTGCTTTGATCTCTTCATATACAGATTCTGAAAAATCGACTAAATCCATTTTGTTAATCGCAACAATAATATCCTTTACACGCAACAGATTATTAATAAAAAAGTGACGATGAGTTTGCTCTATCACTCCTTTACGTGCATCTACCAAAATGATAGACGCCTGCGATGTAGAAGCGCCTGTCACCATATTACGTGTATACTCAATATGCCCTGGTGTATCTGCTACGATATAACTCTTTGTTTTTGACGAAAAATAGATATGTGCAACATCAATCGTAATGCCTTGCTCCCGCTCTGCAATAAGCCCATCGGTGGCAAGTGAAAAATCTAAATAGTCAAATCCATTTGCTTTACTCTTTGCTTCGATCGCTGCTAATTTATCAGTTGTTAATGATTGTGTGTCGTATAGAATACGCCCTATCAAGGTACTTTTCCCATCATCTACGCTTCCTGCTGTTGCTATTTTTAATACTTCCATGATATCTATATATAATGACCTTCTTCTTTTTAATCTGTTTGTCCTGTTTTCAAAAATCCTTTTTACGCTTTCGCGAAAGCGTACTCTTTAAAAATATCCTTGTTGCTTTCGTTTTTCCATGGCGGCTTCAGATCGTTTATCGTCGATTCTTGCGCCTCTTTCTGAAATGGTGGATACTCTTATTTCTTGTACCACTTTCTCTAAAGTTGCTGCATCAGAAAGTACCGCTGCCGTACAGGACATGTCTCCTACGGTTCTGAAACGCACCAAGCGCTCTTCAACAACCTCATCCTCTTCTCTATATACGGCTTTATCTGCCGACCAGATCATACCGTCTCTTACAAATGTCTTGCGTGTATGCGCAAAATAGATGGAAGGAATCTCTATTTTTTCTTTGGCGATATAACTCCAAACATCCAATTCTGTCCAGTTGCTTATTGGAAATACCCGTACATTCTGACCGAGACTTATTTTTCCATTAAGGTGATCAAAAAGTTCTGGACGTTGATTTTTCTCATCCCATTGTCCAAAGTCATCGCGTACAGAAAAAATACGTTCTTTGGCTCTTGCTTTTTCTTCATCTCTACGAGCGCCTCCAATCGCAGCATCAAACTTAAATTCGTCTAACGCATCTAAAAGCGTTGTCGTTTGTAAACTATTACGGCTAGCATATTTTCCTTTTTCTTCAATCACTTTTCCTTGATCTATCGAATCTTGTACGTAGCGTATAATCAATTCTACACCCAACTCTTTTACGAGTTTATCTCTAAAAGCAATCGTTTCTGGAAAGTTATGTCCCGTATCTATATGTAATAAAGGAAATGGGATTTTTGCTGGATAAAATGCCTTTTGCGCAAGTCGAACTAAAGTAATTGAATCCTTTCCTCCAGAAAAAAGCAGTACAGGTTTTTCAAACTGCGCAACCACTTCTCTAAATATATAAATAGCTTCACTCTCCAAGGGATTGATTGCAAGTGTTGCCGTATTGTTCTCTGTTTCTATAGCTTCCAAAGTATCTACTGTCTTTATGTCTTTTGTTCCTATTTCCATGTCTGTCTTACGCTTAATTACTGTGCAATCCACACTCGCGATGTTCCAGCACTTTTGTTGGATCAAAATAATCAAACTCATTAGGTAAGGCGTTTTCTTCTAGATATACATCAAGTTCTGTATCGCTGTAATAATAAAACGGACTTACTTTAAGCATACCATTTTTATCTTGACTTAGAATGTCTAATGTATTTCTAAGTGCTGTTTGTCCTTTTCTTAAATTGGTAAACCATACATCAGGTTGTAATTTGCCCATCGCTCTTTTAAAAGGTTCTAGCTTTACTTGTTCTGTAAAAAGAGTATGCTTAGGATCATCTATGTCTGGAATCCCTATGGTTACAGCGCGATGTGCTACGGTTTGTTTGGGGACGTAAAGATGTACGTTGAGTTGTAATTTTTCTATGAGATTTTCAGCATGCGCATAGGTAGCGGGCGTATTATACCCAGAATCACACCATACGACAGGAATTTTAGGGCTCGCATTGACACACGCAAATAAGATGGCGGCCTCATAAGGTCTAAAATTGGTGGTCACAATAGGATTTTTACCATAGGCAACTGCCCATTTGCAAATTTCCAACGGCGTCTTTTGTCTTAATTCTTTATTTATTTTCAGTAGTTCTTCTGTTGTTATCATTTTTCTATGTTTCTAGGTATGCACTATTATTTACCCCATTTCACAAGATTCCAAATCCGTTCATGAAAAAAGTATAAAATCATTTTTGTGACAAAATCAATCGACGCGATAGATGTGGCTATTCCTAATTCTCCCGTCAGGATATACGAAATGATAAGGGTATCCAATGTGCCAATAAATCGCCAACTCAATGCTTTTACAACACTGCGAATTGGTTTTTCTGAGGATTTCACTTCTTTATAAGAAGGCTCTTTTACTTTATTTTTTGTAAGAATGAATTGGTCTAAAATCATAATTAAAATTTAAAATACCTAATATCCTATAGGATTACTAGGATAATAGAATAACAAAGTTAAAATTTAAAGTCACATAGCATCCTAAAAATTTAATTTTTTTATGTTAAAGTTTAAAAAACCTAGATGCTAACTAATGCTTTTTCAATGTCTTGTACGATATCCTCTATGTGTTCAAGCCCTACAGACACACGAATAAGACCATCCATAATCCCTACCTGTTGACGTTCTTCAGTGCTTAATTTTCCGTGTGTTGTACTTGCGGGATGACTCACAATTGTTCGCGTATCACCAAGGTTTGCTGTTAAAGAACACATCTCAATAGCATCCAAAAATGCACGTCCGCTTTCTAAACCTCCTATTACTTCTATCGTGACAATATTCCCTCCTAGTCTCATTTGCTTTTGAGCCAATTCATACTGCGGATGCGATGGTAAAAAAGGATATCGCACTTGTTGTATTTTAGGGTGTTTTTCTAATCGTATGGCAAGTTGCAATGCATTTTCACAATGCTTTTCGACTCGTACAGCGAGTGTTTCTAGACTCTTTGATAACGTCCATGCATTAAAAGGAGATAATGCTGGTCCTGTTATTCTTGCAAAACGATATACCGTGTCTATGAGGTCTGCTTTTCCTACGGCAATGCCTCCCATCACACGCCCTTGTCCATCTAATAATTTGGTTGCAGAATGAATTACAATAGCAGCTCCAAACTTGATGGGTTGTTGCAAATACGGCGTCGCAAAACAATTATCTACAATAAAAATCAGGTTATGCTTTCGCGAAAGCGTAGCCAACATCTCTAAATCCACAATATCAGTCGCAGGATTTGTAGGCGACTCCACATATAAAATCTTTGTTTCTGGTCGAATTAAACCTTCTAAATCTTCTAGTGATTTGACATTAAAATAGGTATGTGAGATATTCCATTTTGGAAAATATTTTGTAAATAAGGTATGCGTGTTGCCAAAAATAGAGCGTGCCGAAAGTACGTGATCACCACTATTCAATAAGGCAGCAAATGTGCTAAAAATAGCGCTCATCCCTGTGGCAAATGTTGTTCCCGCCTCAGCACCTTCCAGCAAGCACATTTTTTCTACCAACTCTGCACAGTTGGGATTGGTGTACCGGCTATAGATATTGCGTTGTTTTTCTTCTGCAAAAGAAGCTCTCATATCCTCGGCATCATCAAATACAAAACTTGACGTCAGATACACAGGCACTGAGTGCTCTTGATGTTGCGTACGTTCTGACTGTGTACGTATGGCGATTGTTTCGGGGTTTTTATATTCCATTAGTTCAAGCTAGTCGCAATTTTTAAAATATCACCCAAAACACCTCTAGCGGTAACACTTGCACCTGCACCTGCACCCTGAATGATCATAGGATGATCTCCGTAAGATTCTGTATATATTTCGAATATAGAATCAGAGCCTTTTACTTGACCTAACGAACTATCTTTTGGTACAGATACGAGTTGTACATCTAAAATTCCTTTTTCCTGAGATAGGTCTCCGTGTAAATCTCCTATATATCGAAGTACGTGTCCTTGTTTTTGAGTTGCTTTTATTTGAGAAAATACCGCATCAAATTCATCCAACCTTTTTATAAATTCTTGTACAGTTCCTTCTCGAAGGTGTTCTGGGGTAAGATTATGAATCGTTACATCATCCATTTCATTTTTCAAATCCAATTCTCTTGCGAGGATCAATAATTTTCTTCCTACATCATTGCCACATAAATCTTCACGGGGATCTGGCTCTGTAAAACCACGGTTCATCGCTTCTTGCAATACCTCACTAAATGGGGTGTCTTGCTTTGAAAATGTATTAAATAAATAACTTAAGGATCCTGAAAACACGCCTTTAATCCTGGTGATATTTTCTCCTGAAAGATGCAATAATTTTATGGTCTCTATTAATGGCAATCCAGCACCTACATTGGTCTCATATAGGTATTGCTTTTGATGATCGGCTAGCGTATTCCTAAGGGTTTTATAAAAAGTATAGTCCATCGTATTTGCTACTTTATTGGAAGACACCAAATCAAACCCGTGAGCTATCAAGTGGGTGTAGTTATTAATAAACTCTTTACTCGCTGTATTATCAATGGCAATTAGATTTTCTAAATGATGTGTATTTGCATAGTGTATCACATCATCTACAGAATAGGGAATTCCTTCTTCTTTTAATGCCGTTTCCCATTGACCATCAACACCGTCTTTTTTTAATAGTATTTTTTTTGAGTTCGCTATTGCGAAAATATGTAATTGGATGTTTTTCCTTTTTACAATCTCTTTTGTAGATGTCAAGATTTGATCTATCAAGGTACCTCCCACGAGTCCGTGACCAAATATAGCTATGTTGATTTTTTTTGTGATTCCATAGATTTCCCCATGAATCACGTTAAGTGCTTTATGTAATTGGTTTTTAAGAATGACTAGACTTACATTCTTTCCTGTTGCCGAATTATTGAGTAATAATGGAACAATCTGATTTTTAATAAGCCTGTTATAAGGTTTGTGAAAGGTGCTCAAATCTTGTCCAATAATAGAAATAACAGACACCTCGTTTCTTACAGTGATTGTACTTACATCTTTTTTATAAATATCTGTTTTGAATTCTTCTTCTAATACTTCCTTTGCATTTATAGCTTTCTCCCGATCTACGATAAATCCAATACCTCTTTCAGAAGATCCTTGCGAAATAATACTAATACTAATATCTGCTTGCGCTAACGCCTGAAATATTCGAGCATCGATTCCTACACGTCCCAAAAGACCTCTTCCCTCTAGGCTAATGAGAGATACATTTTCTAATACCGATAATTTTTTGATCCCATTTTCATTTTCTTCTGAAGTAATAAGCGTACCCTCATTTTCTGAATCAAATGTATTGAGAATTCGTAACGGAATCTTCTTTTCAATAAGTGGAATAATGGTTTTAGCATGTAATATATTCGCTCCAAAATATGCCAATTCGTTTGCTTCTGTAAAGGATAGTTTTTTTATCTTTTTTGCATCTGGCACTAAATCTGGATTTACTGTATAAATTCCATCTACATGTGTAAAATTCTCAAGCTCTTCAGCATCCAAGAAATTCGCCAATAAAGAGGCTGTGTAGTTACTTCCATTTCTTCCTAATGTGGTGGTCTCTTGGTGAATGTTTGAAGCTATAAAACCTGTGACTATATGTACGGTTGTGCCATTATACTTTTTAAAATGCTGCAATACATTTTCTTTTGATAAGACATCTAAAGGTTGTGCGTTTCCAAACTGATCATCTGTAATGATTAAAGATCTACTATCTGTAAAGTGTGCATTAACCCCTTTCTCTTTTAAAAGATGGGTGACCAATCGCGCAGATAACAACTCCCCTTGTGATAAGACTTTATCTTTAATTTTTTTACTATAATCTCCTAATAAAGAAACACCTTCAAAAATAGTATCTAGTAAGTGAAATTCTTCCTTCGTATCTAAAGTTGAATCTGTTAAAAGTTGATAGCGCTTGAACGCTTCCAACTGGGCTTTATAATTTTCATTTTTGGATGCTTTTTCCAAAATCTCTTCAAGCTCATTGGTAGAAGTTCCTCTTGCAGATAAGACCACAGTGATGGCTTCGCCATTTTTAGCTCTCTTTTCAATAATATTTACTACCGTTTGTATACCTTTTCCGTTAGCCAGTGATTTTCCTCCAAATTTTAGGATTTTCATTTTGAGTTTTATTTTTAAAAATGTTTTTTAATATCTTATTAAGCTGTTCATACTCGATCAAAAAAGCATCATGCCCATGAATAGAATGAATTTCATAATATGCTGTATCGACGTCAATTTTCCTTAAAGCAAGGTGTGTGTCATATATTTCATTTGCTAAAAAAAGACCGTCGGTATCAATAGCTACCAGATGAATTTTTGCTTTTATATTCTTTGTGATTTCTTGAAAGGATCTAACGCCTTCTGTAATATCTGAACTGAGTAATAGCTGATTCATCAATTTATAAGACGCTAGCGAAAATCGCTCTGAAAGTCGGTTTCCATGATGGGTTAACCAACTTTGGATATTATAGATTTTTTCATCCTTTTTGGTACGATTAAATTTCTGCTTAAATGACGCTGGAGTACGATAAAAAGTCATCGCGTGCATTCGTGCATCGTGAATAGGTTGGAGCGAATTATTCAATAAACTGTCCTGAATATGGCATTGAGCAATCACCCAATCTGTCGCTTTCCAATCTGAAGCTATAGGAATTAGGTGTTCTATAAGCGTAGGTTGTTGTGCTGCAAGCTCCCATGCAATTTGCCCTCCCAACGAACCACCAATGACGGCAAAAAGCGTATCGATCTGTAAGTGATTGAGCACTCTAATTTGAACCCGAGCAACATCTCGGTTATTGAATTGCTTATATTCAGTTATCAGATGATCGACCTCACCGCCATGCCCATTTCCAGGGATATCTATTGATAGGATTGTATACTTATTGGTATCAATGGTTTTTCCCTCTCCTATAAGATTATTCCACCAACCGTTTTCTCCAGTGACCGAAGAATTTCCCGTAAGCGCGTGATTGACCAAAACGACAGGAGCTGTACCTAGCGCTTTACCAAATAATTGATAGGTCACCGATAGGTCACAGATATAGCCTGTGTGTGTTTGAAAAGATGGTATCGTAAGACGTTGTATCATAGTTTATCTTGTAAACAAAGCTGGAATTGCTCATTGAGAGTAGCGCCCGCTTTCCTAACTAACATTCATTAAACCAATACTTTTTTATCTACTTTAGAAAAAGCAGTTATAAGATCTTCTTTTAAGTCTTCTAGATCTTCCAAACCTACTGATAGACGAATCAAATCATTGGTTACTCCCGTACTTTCTTGCTCGGCTTCACTTAACTGTTGATGTGTGGTGCTTGCAGGATGAATGATAAGCGATTTGCTATCACCTATGTTGGCAAGCAAAGAGAACAATTGTGTCTCGTTTGCAATGGTTTTGGCGCTTTCAAAGCCTCCTTTTACGCCAAAGGTGACGATCCCACTTTGCCCTTTTGGGAGGTATTGTTTTGCAAGTTGGTGGTAAGTACTTGTTTCTAATCCTGGATAGTTCACCCATACGACTTCGTTGCGAGTTTGTAACCACTTGGCAAGTGCTAGGGCATTTTCAGAATGTTTTTTGACACGAATGTCCAACGTTTCTAATCCTTGTAAAATCTGAAATGCGTTAAACGGACTCAGTGCCGCGCCGTGATCTCGTAAGCCTTCGATACGTGCTTTGGCAATAAAAGCGGCGGATCCTAAAGCATCGTGGTACACGAGGCCGTGGTATCCTGCAGAGGGTTCTGTGAATTCTGGGAATTTTCCGTTACTCCAATCAAAGTTTCCTGCGTCTATGATCACGCCTCCTAAGGAAGTTCCGTTACCGTTTATGTATTTGGTTAATGAGTGAATAACGATGTCTGCGCCGTACTCGATGGGGTTTAATAGTGCGGGAGTTGCTACTGTATTATCTACGATGAAGGGGACTTTATACGCTTTCGCGAAAGCGGAAATTCCTTTTAAATCCAACACGTCTAACTTGGGATTCCCTAACGACTCTACAAAGAAAGCTCTGGTATTTTCTTGTGTGGCTTTCTCAAAATTTTTGGGGTCTGAAGGATCCACAAAGGTGGTCGTGATCCCAAAACGTGGAAGCGTCACGCTCAATAAATTATAGGTGCCGCCGTACAAACTGCTGGATGCCACGATATGATCGCCTTGCTTCAACAGCGTTAATAAAGCGGTGTTGATGGCTGCGGTTCCCGATGCGGTCACAACAGCTGCAAGACCTCCTTCAATCTCGGTAAGACGTTTTTCTAAAATGTCATTTGTAGGATTGTTAAGACGGGTGTAAATAAAGCCTGGCTCAGATAGGTTGAAGAGATTTGCGGCGTGGTCTGCATCTCTAAAAACGTATGCTGTACTTTGATAGATAGGTACTGCTCGAGTGCCTCCGTTTGCGGCGTAATCATGTCCTGCGTGCAACGCTTTGGTTGCTAATTTTTGTGTACTCATTTTTCTCTTTTTTTGAGTTTAATAATGTCCCAATCACCTCGTGTGAATGGATTAAAAACAAAAGCCAAATAAACTCGATACTATTTGATTATCAAGAGTAGAGATCCTGCTATGTAGCGGGACTAATTTGACTGCTTCATTTGAATGCGTTGCGATGCAACTTTTCAAAAGAACGTCTCATTAGAAAATATTATAAGAAAAAACATAAGCTCGCACTGGTGTGCTTACTCGTTGTTATCTATCCTCAAGTTTCGGTAATGAGCGATTCTTGGGTAGAATGTAGCACCTTCTTTCTAAGTGAAAGGGTTGCTAAGGCTTCATAGGGTCATTCCCTCTGCCTTTCTTGATAACATTTCAATACGTTGTTGAACTTTGTAAGTGCAAATATTGCAACAGAAAAGTGTAGTATCCAAACTTTTTATGAAAAATTTTCTGTTAAAATAAAATTATTTTATTTTAACAGATTTATTTTCTATAGAATTTAATTTTTTTAAACTAATTTTCTGAGCTGATGTGATTCTTATTTGGCAGTTGTACTGCGCTTACTTTTTTCATCTCATTAGCTAATGGATCAATATTCATCCATCGTCCTAATGCAGGGTCATAATTACGCGCAGAAATATCATACCAATCAAGTCCAAGTTCTTGTCCGTATTCTTTTCCTCCAAAGGCAAACTTCTCCGCCATGCGGTTAGCATTGGAGGTAACCACGTCGTTGTATCCTTTTTGTTGCAATCCAAAGGGATAGTAACTAAGGGTGTTTTTTGAGGGCTTTTACCCTTTTTCAAACAATGCCTCAAACTAATAGAGGTTATTTCAATGAACAAGTTCTAAACAACAACCTTCTTTTCTTTACAGTTAATTTTATGTTTATCTATCACACAAAGAATTCTTAAGGACTTAGTAATAGTATAATAGGCTTTTGTAGTTTGTGAAAAATTCTCTTTTACACCAAATTGATTTTTAGCATGTTTCCACTTGTAGTACTGAATTGCTCGAATATAATTATAAGGAAATAAAGACTCATCTTTATTCTTAATTGCTAATTTTTTAAAAAACTCAATCCACTTATTGATTTCCCAAGATTTATATTTTGGTATTTTTTTTATATAAATATCACGAAGACGGTCAAAATCCCTTATACTTTTAGTGTCATTAATATCTAAAAGATCTAACTCACTTATGTTTGCATCTAAAATTTTAATTGTAGAATAATCTTTATAATGAGTAGCTCCCCAATATTTTGCTGCTTCAAAATCTTCTTCATAAAAGTAGTACCCCTCTCCAAGAAAAGGAATGACCTTTACGTCTCCTCCTTTTTTCTTGATTACAGATTTAAAGGGTGCATTTCTTAATACATAAGCAGGCGTTCCTTTTTTACAACTATGATAATATGTCCTCGTAATAAAACTATTCACCCTCAGTATCTAAATCTACCATATTAGCAATAAGTTCTTCTTTATAGCCTGACAAATTCAATGTAGGTAGGGTAATTGTATTAAGTCCTGTTTGACTTGTAGTTGAAGCAATAAAGCTTCTTATATACGGAAATATTATGGCAGGACCATTAATAGATACAAAACTCAGTAATTCTTCCTCTCGATCTGTGTCATATTTAAAAGTTCCTATAGCTAAAATTTTCAGTATAAATTCACTTTCCAAATCTTTGATTTCTAATTTAATATTTATATGAAACTGTTCATTATTTCTACTAATAAAAGCAGTAGGTTCAAGAATAAGTTCATCTTTCTCTAAGATGAAAGTCTTTTCGAAGGCAAAACTTGGGACTATAAAGTCTACAAATGTCAGATTCGCTTTTTTCATAATATATAATATTGATTAAAATAAAAAAGAACCTGTTGAAGGTTCTTTTTGTAACATATCTCGATTTGGAATCACGATATTAGGTGGTTTATTACTGTGTGACTTACTATTAAACATATCTAGCCAAGAACTATCTATACCTAATCCAAATATTAATGTATCATTCAAATTTGATTCTGATTCTAAAGCATCGAACTCACTCATTAGTAAATCTAATTCTTCATTCGAAATACTATCAACAAAGCTTTGATGAGCTAAAACAGATTTATTTATTAGATTTTCTTTAGTATTCATAACTTGATTTTAAATTAGAGTTATTTAAGTTTTTGTATTGTTTTTAACATTAAAGCACTAATTCTAACGGGATGCAAATATACACAAATTCTATTTAAATATGTTTAAGAAAAAGTTCTTTTAAACGAGTATAACGCTCTGTTAGTCGATAAATTATAAGTTTTGTTACAATTTTGGATCAATTTAACAATTAATATGGCATGTTTGATTATTAATTCTAATAGCTAATTAAATTTATAGATTTTTAATAAGTTTCAAAAATAAATTTTTTCTTAAAGGGATTCTTCATTGATAATAATAATATCTTCTCTTTAACCAACATAGTCTTTTGGGAAAACAGTTAAAACATATCCTGCATCATCAATAACAAGTAATCCTGTGTCAGTTAACTTTAGAGCATGCCCCTTTACTGTACGTAACTTTCTTCCCCCTTTGATAATAAACTCTTTCATTATAGTTTAAATTATTTTAATTAATTACGAATTAATTTAATATAGTATTTAAATTTACGATAATTAATTGATAATATATACTATCAATTAATTATCGTAAATTTTTAAATCTCATCCTACACAAATAACTTAGTCAAAAAATACAGTTTTCTATTTTTAGATTATCTGCTTTTTTAAATATTAATTAACTATATCACTACAAATATAACCAGAGATATAAGTAAATCGCAAACATATAGCGAACTGCAATCTATAGCTTCAGCAGGTAATAATTTTATAATTAATAACAATTAGCATAACCTCCAGCAAAAACTGAGGCTTGCTTAGAGTAATACATTTAATTTAAGGAATGATAATTTACGTAATTGATTGATAGGATGCAAATCATCAATCATTTCTTGCAAGTTTTCAATATCATCTTGAGCAAATCGTTCAGTCGAAGAAATATAGTTATGCCCACTCATATATTGCACTTCTAGTATGTTGGAAAGCCATAAAACAAATCTTCGAGTTTCTCATATTCTAAAAGGTTATGATTTAGTGTTCGTTTTGCTCCTCGTTTATTCATATTTTCCACTCCTACGTTTACATCTAATCATATGCTATTTCATTTAATAACATCTTAAATTTAAAGGGAGGCTCATTATAAAGTCTTGACAATAATAGTAATGTATTATTAGTCACAAAATTTTCTAATTGAGAATATCTTTGGAAATAGTGTACTGAACTCATTAATGATATTTTTTAATCTAAAAAGTTATTACCCCCTTCTTTTTCTCAAAGCTCTAAGGTAGGTATCTAAAATTTCAATGTCTGTATTTACTTCGTCTGCATCTGGATAGCCTTCTATAAGAGCTCCTGCGCTATCATGACCTTGAAAATAGGTAGAGCATTTAGACATGTTTTCTTCAATCATTTTATAGTCATCATCAGTCATATCAACAACTTTTTTTAATCTCTGAGTTTGAATTGCTCTACTGAATCTTTGAACTGCTTGATTAAGTAACACTTCTTCAATAAGTCGTTCCCAAGTTTCTCTTAATTTCCCATAAAATGATTTCACCTCTTCTTTGTAAATATCCTCGGTTTCATTCAATTCAATTTTCTTTAATTGTTGATGGATATTTTTTAAAATTCCCACGCGTGATGAAACCTTTAAAGCGTCCCAAGGTGGATTCAAGGCAGGAATTCCTGTTTCACTTTTTTTGCGAGTAAGACTTTTGATATTAAAATCACAACTTAGTTTTGATGTATGCTCTTCTAACATTATCAGAAAAGTAATATCATGAGTAAAAACTATAACCTGCCTTTCTTTTGATTCTTCAGCGACCCTTTTCGCTATTTTATTTCTCCATTTATGATCTAGTGAAGATACAGGGTCATCAAATATAATTGCAGATTTATGCTCTGAAATTGAAAGTTCTGAAAGAAAAGTTGCTAATGATATACACCTATGTTCTCCTTCGCTTAATATCTCTTTAAGACTAACACTAACGCCGTAAGAGGTATCTAATTCTAAATAATGAAATTGTCTTCCTCTAACACCTTTCGTAGCAGTATTTACACTAATATTCTTGAAACCAAGTTTTTTTAATTCATCTTTGAAATTATCTTTTAATGCATCAGTAATGTAGTTCTTAGTTATTAAATTACTGAAAAGAGTTATACCTCTCGTATTACATTGATTAGTGCATTTATTTAAAGAAACAATAAGTTTCATTCTTTCAATTTCTCTCCAAACTTGTTCTTTATATTTTTGTAAATTTTTAATTGCGACGAGATTTACATACTCTTCTTCATATTTTTTTAGCTCTTTGTCAATAGATGTCTCTTCTAGAGTTTTATTTCTCTTCTCAAGAGAGTCAATAATACCATCTATAATAGTTATTGGAGTTATTCCGAATATTAAAACATTAATACTTTCCAAACTCTTTAGGTTTTCGAAATACGAGAGAATTTCATTTTGTTTTTCTTGAAAGGCATATAAATATTCTTTTTGAATTCCATTAAAGTTTGCAGATAATTCTTCTAATTCATCGATTGTTGGTTGATTCTCTGTAAAATCAAAATTTAAATCTTTAAAATGCTTTTTAGCATTATTTATTTTTTCAGTTGCCTGATCTAATTGTCCCTGAATATCGGCTTTAACAAATTCTTCAAAATTTTGAAATCTTATTTTTGCCTCTTCGCCAAGCACTTGAAGACATAAAGGACAGTTTGTCTCCTCTTCAATATTAGGGAACGAATCTTCTCCATATCCATAATCATAAAACTTTCTTGCACTTTCCCAAAGTCGTTTCCAATGATCGTTTCCAACACCATCAATTGAAAGATTAGAGAAAGCTTTCTGGGAAACAGTTTTAGAAGCTTCTGCTAATGAAATATAGCTATTAATAGCGGTAATTGTGGCGTTTAATATTTTTTCTGAAAATGCATCTTCTAAAATTGAATATTTGCTTTTTAACGCTATGAATCGCTGTATTTTCTTACTATTTTCTTTAGTTTCTTTTTCTGGGTTTGTTGCTTTTAACTCAGTAATAATTTTTGAAAGTTCCTCTATCCTCTTTTCTGATACATCAGTGTGATTTGAAATCTTATTAAGATCTGCTAATTCAGTTTTAGCATTTAGCCCTCTTAAAAATTTAGATACTTCTGTCTCATACTCATCCAATAAAAACGAGTAATTATAAGCTAATGCTCTTGAAGTTGATATTTCATAATTAATTATAGCTTCAATTTGATTACAACATTTAGCTAATTTCTCTAACACAGCCAACCCAGAAGGAATAAAAGCAATTTCATCCTCACCTTCTATATAATGATTTGCGCTATAGCTATCAAAAACATCAATTGTCTTCAATATACCACTATCCAAAGAGTTATCCTGCCAAGTAACAATGCTCTTTGAATCATCTTCTTTTAGATATTCGACTTGTGCTATTTGCCTCTTACTGCCACTATCTGCATTAAATAAATTAAAATTAATTTGAGGTTTTTTTCCTCTCGTATTACAAGTATTTTTTAGAATACTTACATAACTTGATTTACCAGAACCGTTGTCTCCATATATAGTTGTTAAACCTTTTTCGGCAAAAGCAAGTTCCGTATTATCTTGTAATGCATTAATATTTTCATTATTAAATATTTTCGAAAGTCTGATATCTCCTTGCGTAATTGAACTTTGAACTAACTCTTTTAGATGTTGAATATTGACTTTTTCAAAATCAAAACCTAAATCCCCTTGTTCGGCTTTACATATTTCTGTCAGATCGATAATATCTTTTTCGGTTAGATTTTTATTGCTTATAATACGATTAATAGCTTCTTGCCAAAATTGCGGCTTATCCTCAACCCAATTAATTATATCTATTAAAATTGACATACGTTATACTGTTCTAATTATATACTAAATAGATGAATTTAGATAAACTATTTATCTAACCATTACGGTTTCCCGTAATCAGAAGAGAATAAACAAATAATCCCCAAGGATATTGAGGTTTGTTTAGAGTAATACATTTAATTTATGGGATTACTAAGATATGTTAATTAATTGATAGGGTGCAAATTATCAATCATTTCTTGCAAGTTTTCAATATCATCTTGTAGGAATCGTTCGGTAGAAGAAATATAGCGATGACCACTCATATATTGCACCTCACGTATATTATAAAGCTTTAACCAATGCGTAATAACCGATGCTCGTATCTGGTGTGCGTTTTTGATATTGAGGTTGATTCTTAACCTTCCGTTAGTTAAAAAATAAAGAAACTCAATTTTTGATCTTAAAAACAGTTAATTAGTAGGGTGCAAATTATTTATCACCTTCTGTAGGTTTTCAATATCATTTTGTTGATGCCTCTTGATTGAAATAATATATCGATGCCCTACCACACATTGTGTTATCATCCAAATTGCTAAAAAAAGAAATATTATAATTTTTTCTAAAATGTTAAATATTTATGGCTATAATTTTACCTAATTCTATTATTACGGCTCCAATAGCTGAATTTGATATATCACGTATATTTTTTGTGTAGAATGCATTTAAAATATTTAAAGCTGTTTGTTTTTCATCTCTACCTGTAGTTTTATAACTAAGAATATCTAATTGGGCTTTTAAATATTTAATTTCATCACGATTCTTACTATACTCTTTTATGAAGTTAAAGAGCATATCAATCATTTGATAATATTGATCTTTTTCGTCTTCTTTATTAATTTGCAAAACCTTGTTTTCGTAATTTTTTGTAATTGAAGTGTTTTTGAGTTTTTCTATTCCAAATAATATTTTGTGAATACTTATGTTTTCCCAACTATTTTGACATTGAATAGTTTCAATCCCTTTTCTATTTGCCTCTTCTAATTTTTTCAAAATATATAATCCCCGAGTTTCACTATTAATACAAACATTACATATACAACCACACTTTTCTATAAAATCAGGATTATTTAATGATGAGTGAATATCATTTATCATTAAACGAATTAATGTTATTAGTTTATCTTTTTCATTACCTATTACTCTTATAATTATCTTATCTTCAAACGGTTTGTTTTCTATAAAAGCTTTTGACTTATATCCAGTTTTTACTATAACTCCATTTCTCCAAATCATTTTCTCATCCTCAATATATGTATTCAATTTCACCATCAATCTGGTAAAAATACCTTCAGGCATAAAAACATATTGATATTCTAAATGTAGTTCATCATTAGATTTCCACATAAAGTTATCTGGTTTATCAGGTCTTAGCAATTGAGGAATAACATAGTTCCTTGCATTATCATTAATAACTTCAAAACACATTTCAAATTTTTCCATTAATCGTATTAATTCAGCATGTTTTGTTACATAACCATTATCCTTCCAGATTTTCTCAATCTCTTTGTAAGATAACCTACCAAAACTATTCTTAGCTAAAGAATTGTCCAATAATAAGTATACAGATTGTGTTGCCCATTCTGGCTTGAGTATAACCATCTCTTTCAAAAGAGGGTCTTCTGAAAAATGTAAGATAGAACCTAAATCATGAAGATAATCACTTAAAAATTCAGCCTTTACTTCATTTAATTTATATCTATTACAAATAGATATATAATGCTGATTAGTAATATAATTTTCTTCTATATTTTTTAAACTATTTCTAATTTCAATCCATACAGATGGTAGTAAATCTCCTACATGAGGTAAATTTAACATATGTTCTTCTAAGTGTTCTTTTAAAATATCTATTCCTCTATTAGACTCACAACTAACCTTAAAGAAACCTGTTATATTATGGAACTTATCTTTTAATAGTTTTTGTTCAATTTCATCTATTCTTTCATCAATTTTATTTTGAACGATTGCTACCGGGCTATTATTACTCAATAATTTTATAACATTTAACCAATACTTAAATGTATTATAATCTTCCTCTGATCTGGCATCCCAAACTAAAATATAAAAAGATCTTTTAGTTAGAAAAAATTGATGTGTTTTGTAATAAATAGGCTGACCGCCGAAATCCCATATATTTACACGAAACTTTTTTGTTTCTTTTTTTGGAACATCAAAAGTCCAATTAATAATATCTATACCTTTCGTTGTATCCTCATTTTTTAATTTATAGCTAATATTTTTAATTTTATTAGCTAAAGAAGTTTTACCTACAGCTCCCCTTCCTACCAATAATAACTTTGCTTCAAATAGTTCATCTTCACCGTTTTCTAATGCCTCAAAATAATTAATAACAGAAACCAAGGAACTTTTATGAGGCTGTGTTTCTATTATTTCTAATGGTACATTATTTATATTATTATTAGCAATAAATAAAATCTTCATCTCTTTTAAAGATGCAATTTCTCTAGGAATATTTACAATTTGATTGTTATTCAAATATAAATGCTCTAACTTTTTGAGTTTTAAAATTACTTCAGGAAAAAATAACAACTTATTATTATCTAAGCGTAATCTTTTTAAGGATTGTAATGAACTAAAATTACTAGGTATTTGAGTTAGACTATTGTTATTTAGATCTAAAAACTCGAGATCAATTAAGATATTTATTGAATCAGGTATTTCAGTTATTTTATTATGAGATAGTTTTAGATGCGTTATGCCTTCTATTGCTAGTATTTGTATTGGAAACTTTTCTAATCTCTTATAAGAAAGGTCTATATTCTTTACTTGATCTTCTATAAGTTTATTAATTAACCTCTTTGTTTCTAAATCCATATTCAATTAAAATAATTCTCTTTTTATAATATTATTAGACATTATAGTTGAGTAATATATAAGTATCTAATTTGTGATTATTACGGTTTCCCGTAATCAGAGGACAATAAACAAATAATCCCCAATGAATATTGAAGTTTGTTTAGAGTAATACATTTAATTTAAGGAATGACTAATCTATGTAATTAATTAATAGGATGCAAATTATCAATCATTTCTTGCAAGTTTTCAATATCATCTTGCAGGAATCGTTCGGTCGAAGAAATATACCGATGCCCTGCCATATATTGCACTTCACGTATGTTATAAAGTTTTAACCAATGCGTAATAATCGATGCTCTTATCTGATGAGCGTTTTTGATATTTAGGTTAATGTTGCGGAGTTTCTTAAACAACTGACAAGCAACCGTAAAACGATCCGAATTTTGCGGTATAAAAGCCTCTGTGTGGCACGCTATAGCATTTTGCAGTACCTCTCTATCATTTTGTATATACTGGGCTAAGGAAAGCACCTGTGGCGATTTGATTTCTAGCTTGCGATAGTTGGTTTTAAGCGTACTTGGTACATAGATATTCCCTCGTTCCAGATTTACGTGTTGTATTTTGAGATGTTTGATAGAAGTGATAGAAAGTCCTTGATATACCATAAATCCTGTGATCACTTTATCGCGTATCGCCACCGACGGGCTATTAGGTAATTCTATATTTTGTGTTGGGAAGCTATAAAACAAATCTTCCAGTTCTTCATATTCTAAAAGGTTATGATTGAGCGTTCGTTTTGCTCCTCGTATGTTCATATTCTCCATTGGATTATCGCCTCGATGGTTTTCTTCTATGAGGTATTTGAAGAATATTTTTAAAGCACCAATGCCTATTTTGGTGCTTTTCTTTGAAGGTCTTTTTCCTTTTACTGGACGCTGTAATTTCTTTGCGTAGAGTAAACAAGTTTTGTAATCAATCGTATAGGGATCATAGTCTTTTGACTCGCACCATTTGATAAACTTGTCGTGATAGATCAAATAGGTATTGATTGTTGATTTGGCATACGCCTGTTCATAGAGATAGGTATCAAAGGATTTTTTCATCGCTCATAGTTACTAAATGCGTGTATATCTGAGTTGATTCAAGTGAAGAGTGGCCTAAGAATTGACTAATAGATTGCATCGGCACTTTGTTCTGTAGTAAATGCGTGGCGATGCTATGACGTAAAGTATGCAGGGTAATATGCTTTGCTTGTATATCTTCATCCTCACAGGCTTCTATTATATAGTTTAAGCGTACTGCAATGGATTGATCGTTAATACGTGTACCTCGTTGTGAAATCAAAAACGCATCAGTTTGATAGTTATTCTGAAACTCTGTTCGTCCTTCATAGAGATAGTCTTGAAGGATACTCAAATTGTAAGCGTTAATCGGTACAAAGCGTTCTTTGTAGTTTTTGCCTTTACGTACATAGATACGCCCTTTATCAAATAGGATATCTTCACAATTGATATGTACTGCTTCATTTCGCCTGAGTCCGCAACTATAGAGTAATACTAATATCGCACGGTCACGCAGTTGGAAGTGTTCACTCATGTGGGAATAATCACAGGCTTTAAAGAGTCGTTTGATTTCATCTTGGGTAAGAATGACTTTATCCGTATTCTGATACGA
This sequence comes from uncultured Dokdonia sp., assembly GCF_937910895.1. Classification (GTDB taxonomy): domain Bacteria; phylum Bacteroidota; class Bacteroidia; order Flavobacteriales; family Flavobacteriaceae; genus Dokdonia. Next base: position 60,029 of record NZ_CALEMI010000018.1, read on the forward strand.
TACTTTCTCTCCTTTGAGATGTACTCCAAATTTGATATTAGCATTGTGTTCTTTTAAGTAGACCAAGAATTTCTTTAAGGCTTGTTGGTGTTTGTTTAAAAAGGCTTTTGATAATCCCCCGCCACGCCTTTGATTCCCTCTTTGTGATAATTGGGTGTAATATTCTTGGATAAGCTGAGTCGTTACTAAATCAAGATTACGATGTCCTCGTTTCTCCAGAAAATGAAAGAACTCTTTTAAATGATTCGGCAAATTGTAGACCGTCGTAGGAGCAAAGCCCAGTACGTCCAACCAATTGGTATATGAGTCCAGGAGTTCTCTAAATGTCTCGTTTTTAAGTAGTAGCTTTTTCATATTTATTTTTCACGTAGTTGGGAATCTCTTTGTATGCTTTCGCGAAAGCGTATAATTTATCTATACCCTTTTACATTTTCTTGTTTCTATGGCGAACCTCTCGTTCTGTTTTGTTTATCAAACACTTAGCCTCGCCATTACACAAGTGGCGAACCACTGGCGAAGTGGCGGTGGCGAGTCGCCACAGACGTTTATACTTTTGCTTCATTTTGCAATTTTTCGATGCACATATTTAACGCCATATCGATGGTCTTTTCTAAATTCTTGAACTCGTCTACATCTACGATTTCATAACAAAAGGATTCCTTTTGAATATCAGTTCTGCGTTTGATATATCCTTCTTGTAAGAGTAACTGATGATAGCGTCTCAAGGTTGATTCCTTAATCCGTAATTCCCTTCTGATTTCTTGATTGGTAAATACCGTATTCTGTTTTTTACTCAAATGAGTCTTAAGGTTTTCTAGATAGTTTCTGGTTGCTCCATTGAGTGAGTCAGACTTACGAAGCAAAGTATCTTTGATAAGTGCATTTGCTATTTTGATATCTTCTAAACTTGTTTCGATATATTCCTCTCCTGTATGCACATCAAATTGTGATTCTCTTTGGTGTTGGCAATAGAAGGTAACGGCTTCAATGAATTGCAGGTAATGTGCATTGCTCCGTCTTGGTTTAAAAACTGATTTTGGTAATATCAAATGCTCTGCATACGGATTGATAATACGTACCGGCTTTAAAAGGCGTTGTACGTTTTGCAATATCTTTTGTGCTTCACTCTGATCATCATAGTTTACCTTGCCTGCGGAGGCTCTCCGCTGATATGACATGATACGTTCGTCTTGTTCTTCGCTCTCATCGATATAGAGTAAGAATGAACGATTACTATTATCTTCATAGATACTTTCTTGGGTAGTACATCCTGCAACACATATAGGTCCTTCTACGGTTAGACTTTTGGTCGTGCCTTCCCCACCAGTTCCTTTTTGTACGACAGACTTGGTAATACGTTTTTTGGTTTGTAATTCTCGTAAGGGGTACAATACTTCTTCCGCACCATCCATGTCTTCAATAAGGATAAGCTTATGCTTGAGTTCATTTCTTTTGTAGTAATAGAAAGCATTGGCTGATAAGACCGTCATTTCTACCTTATCTTCATCAGGAATTAGTGATGCTACTTTGGATTGTAGATGCGTCTTACCAACACCCGAACTTCCAAAAGAAATACAATGCAATGGATTCTGCATTTTACGAGACGTAAATATCAAATACATTAATAATCTATTATCAGTTTCTCCAATCACGCCACTTGCACCAATCAGCTTGTTTGTTCTTTCCATTAGCTTATCAGAACGTAGTATCGTCATTGCTTGCCGTCTCTCTTTTTGAGAAAGCTCATATTCAAATACCTCATCTGAGTTTTCTATTTCTAATAATTCTAATCGGTATGTTTCCAGTTTATGAATGAGTTCTTGCGAGGCACGTCGTATAATAGAGGTGCCTACTTCTAAAAATTCGGCAATCTTACGTACAAACTTTTCAAGAGCATTCGCATTATACAAATCAATGGTATGTCGCAAGGCGTGAAAAGGAGAATTAACCTTATGTATCTTTAAGGTTACTCGCATACGATCCAATCCTGCAATTGAAATACCACCGAGAATATGGAACTCCAACACTTCTGTGATATATGAGTAATGGTTCGGATTTGTCGTATTAAAAGTATTCATATTCTGGTTTTCAGCGTTATACACACAAATATATAAATAAATTGCTTTTAAACACACTAAATATATAAATTAGTGTGTTTTTTGGTGTTTATAGTCAAATGACCTACTTTTGAGGTAAACAAAACCGCCGTTATGACCGAAGTACAACAATTACTGATAGATAACTTGAAGTTTTATAGAGTAGAAAAGAAGCTCACTCAAGCGAATGTTGCTAAAACCTGTGATATGCTTCCCAGTACCTATTCCCGATTAGAAACGGGACAGGTATCTCCGCAGTTGCAAACGTTGGAGCGCGTATGTGATGCAATTGGTATTCCTGTGGTGGATTTGTTTCGTTCTCGCGAAGTCAAGGATCAAACGATTATTGAGAAGTTGGAAGCCATAGCGGGATTGTCGGAGTACAACCGTAATGTGGTAGAGATCTTATTGGATTCTATTATTGAGAAGGATAAGCTGGAAAGGTCGCAAGAGGTTACTATGAAGAAAAGGTTGGAGGAACTTAATAAGGTACGTAATACTTAGTATCAAATAATGGTTTTTAAAAATCGAAAATGAAATTATTCAAATTTGTCAATTCATTGAAACATACATTTAAATTACTAGGCAGATTCTCCTTAAACATAGTTAAAACAAACCAACTAATAGCAATTATTAACGAGATATATAATAAAACTAAAATGACTGATTTTCTATTAGAATAATCCACTTTTTTTATCTTTAAACTATATACATAACCAGCAAATAAGCTGATTAAAATAGAATAAATAACCACAGAAGAGTTAATTGAAAAATCAATAAATAACTCAGGTGATAACGACAGTATTAGTATAAGTGGAATTAGTAATACATGTTTAATATTAATAGATTTGAATAGTCTCTTTATGGTAGAAATTACATTCAGCTTGTTGATAATCAGATTTAAAAAAAAGAATACTCCTAAATAAACATAAAATAATAAATATGTGGATGAATAGTCTAAAAAGGGAATTTCACAGACAAGGAGGGTGTAAATTAAACTCTGTCTGAAATAAAT
>NZ_CALEMI010000019.1 GCF_937910895.1 uncultured Dokdonia sp.
CTGATTTTAAATACCAATTCCTCTGGGGCTAGCCCCAGAGGAATTGAAACAACAGACAGAGTTTAATTTACAGACCCAGAGGATTCGGAAATATAACTAATTAGAAAAAATTCATTTCACATCCACTTTATATTTTTTTTATCGTTCCTTCTCCAAGGTATTTTCGAAGCCCTTCTTGTATATCTATAGTAGGTTTTTTTAAAACATCAGAGGGTATTTCTGTTATAGATTTTCTCAGTAAATGTGCAAGTTCGCTAAACAAGAATTCACCATTATTACTATCTACCTCTAATAACCTTAAGTCTTCTAATTGTTTTAAAAAAGTCGTATGGGCGATAATCTTATCATCATCGGAACTTTTATCGTATAAAGTAGCAAATGATCGTATTGTTGAACTATCAGATAATTTTAAATAACTAGAAAAAGAAAAATAGACAATAGTCTTAAGCTTATCTATTTTTTCATTATTGTAATTATAGAGCCTTTGATTGTTGTCAACTATTCCTTGTGTGTTTTCTAATTTTTTTTCAACTTCATTAATATCTAGTTGCTTATCTACAATAGTACTTTTTAATTTTTTTATTGTATCGTTTTTTTCTTTTAATTCTCTCTCGTTAGCTGATAGAGAGTCCCTAATGCTTTCTAGTGAGCTTAATAATTCATTTCTGTCTAGTTCTAATCTGCTATATCGCTCCTTAGTTACAATGTTATTGGAGTCTATTTTACTATCTATCCAAGGCTTTATTTTAAGTTCCGAATAATTCACAATAAACCTAGAGAGGTTTAATAGCACATAGGATAATGAGAGAATTAGGAATGTTACTCCTAGATTTATTAATAAACCATAGAGAAAGCTATTTTCAGTCAAATAGCTTTTCATATAGGTTAACCTACTTTCTAAATTAGTACTACTATCAAAATAGATTAATGAATAAATAAAATCCCAATTTCGTAATATCCAGACGAAAAGATACGTCCCGAAAAATGGGTTTTTTATTTTACTCCCCGTAAAGTCTTTAGCTGATTCAAATAATTTGATAATCATATATGATAATTGAAATTTTAGGGAAAGATAATTCTAATCTTCTAAACTAGAAATCCTTATAAGGATCGCTTATTTTAATTATAGGGAAATCCCGTATTGATTAGCGATTCTTGAATAAACATCTTTTTTCTCAAGTTCATTACGGTTTTCCGTAATGAAATAACAAATCCTTTACAGATATTACACAATTGTTTTGATTCCCAAACTCAATAGCAAGCTTACTTATGTAAAATGGTAAAGTAACCAAACACAATTTTTATGAAAAAATTTTTACTATTACTCGTTTTTCTAAGTTTCTACTATTCTGCATTTTCACAAGAATATCAATCTTTTTTGAAAAACACTGGCATAATATTAAAGTCAGGAAATGTTACTGAAGAACCTATCTTAAAAGTTATTCAAAATGAAAATGGTTTTTATACTGTTATTATTGAATCTTTCAAGGATAGTAATAGAGGAACTTCATTCAAGATGAAACCTTTCTCTTATGTTTTGTTTAAGTCAAAGTTCATAATCTCTTTTCCAATACTAAAACAAAAAGGGTTGGTCCCAGATGTTTATGATGATGCATTGGCTGCAAATGAAATTGAGTTATTAAAATTATATTCAGACATTGCTTCATACTTTTATACGATAAATGAAAGACCACAAGTCGCAACAGTAAGTTTAAAAAATGAAGAATTTGAAGTATATTCATCTATAAGGCATGAAAAATCTGTTGAGAATAAGTTAAAAAGCCATAGTGCTGATAGGAAGGTTGGTAAATTAATAAATCCTGTCATAGAAATATCTTTTTATGCAGGGTTTATTGAGAAAATTGAAGTTCGAGGGAAAATAGATGATATAGATGTAACATTTGTAAATAAATATTCTATTGGAGTATCTTCAATAAGTAATATCGGGGGGTTTAGAAAAATGAGGTTATTTAGTCTTTATGATTATGATGTAGAAGTTAATGATATTCAAACTCCAACTACTCCAATATTTGTTAGTGGTAAGAATTTCAATGTAAAAATTGAAGATAAGTCTGAACAAGTTAAAAGTGGTTATAGCCCAACACATAGCACTGAAAAATTATTTATTTATGTAAATGATATAATAAATTATCAGAGGATTATTGATGTAAACGCCAATGATATCAGCCCTGACAAACAAAAAATAATTTTAGATAAACATCAACAATCATCAAATTTATATAAAGAAGAATCTACTAAAATTCTTGAAGCTATTGTCTATTCAGATTTGCTTGGTGCATTAGAAGAAGAAAATCCTAATGGAATTGTACAAATAGAAGTAGCTAAACGTTTTAATATAAATACTGCTAGAGGAGACTTATTTGGTGGAGGTGGTGGGTTTCTTGAATATCTAGATGGAAAAATACTGCTCTCTAAAATCGAAGAAAATAATAAATTTTTGCAACCGACAAATAATGTATTTGACAATTTGGACTTGTATCAATATCGAAATTTTTCAGCAGGGGGATCATTTAATTTAGTTTCCTTTGAAAATCAAAACTTGAAGCTAAATGCATTTCTTGAAACAGGTCTAGAGTTTTCTAGAAGCGGATTTAGATTTTCAGATGATGAAGAGGGGCAGAATGCAAATTCTTTAGAATGGACAACCCAAGTAAAAGCCCACTTCTTTCCAGAGAGAAGATATGGAGTTCAGGTATCAGATAAACTATCTTATTATGAAATTTTAAGTGATCAATCAGATTTGTTGAGTGCTTTAAATACTAAAAGTAATTGGATAAATACTATTGAGTTTATGGCATATTTAGATATCTCTACTTCATCTAAACTATTTGTCAGATATAGTATTGTACATGATCTTGAAGATATAAATAATAACTTTTCAAGGTTTCAACTCGGAAGTGCATTTTACATTCTAGAAAAGAATAGAAAGGATAAATAAAAAGTATGCGAGTTTCTCAAAATGCCTCTTTTAGACTGTTAGTCACCCTATATTGATTAACAATTCTTAAACAAATATCTTTTTTCTCAAGTTCATTACGGAAACCCGTAAGAAATTAAATATTATTATTCAGTTATTTATGTCTATAAAATCAAACTATTAAATATAATATAAAGACTATGGCAAAAAAGGCACCAACTAACGCACCAAGTAAGACAGGAAATCCATCAGGTCCAAGAAGAGGAAATAATCCACCTAGTAAACCTACACCAAAACCAACTCCTCCCAAAAAATAGCAATCCTAGTTATACTTATTGGAATGGATCAAAATATGATATAAAATCTTTTAGTTACTCTATTACTAAAGGTCTGTTTTGCTAAATAATGATAGAATATCAGGTATAAATACGTGGTTATATTTCTACATATTCTATTAGATTTATAGCAATAATTCGCTGAACCTCAGTTTTATGAGAATATATATTGTTACAGTAAGCCTATAACAATATGACTTCGCCCCTCCTAAATGTTTAAAAGTTAATAATATTATTATTGTAATGGCCGATTACGAGTACTCTAATTTAAAAGAAATCTATATTGAACTAAAAAACTATAAATTCTTTCATAGCCCATCTACCGTAGATAAAATAGACGAACGTTTCAGAGGAAGAAATCAAATAGAAACCAAATTATATAATATATTAACAAAAAGTGAGGTTAAGTCTGGTGCTTATCTAATTACTGGATATAGAGGTGTAGGAAAGACTAGTTTAATAAACAAGGTTTTATTTCGCTTAGTACACTTTAATCTCCCTTTTAAATTAAAAAAAATAAATCCGCCAATAATTGTTAAGATTAACCTCGGGCATGAAGAATTAAAAGAGAAGGATATACTAAATTTAATTGCCAAGTCGCTTTTAGATAAATATATCAATTGGCATTCAAAACTTATTTTTAGTATTTTATCTATTACATTTATTCCATCTTATATTGCATTTTGCATATTATACTTATCAGAAATTATTGGTTTAGAGGATATTTACACCTTCTTTAAAGCTTTCAGTAGTTTTAAAATATCAAGCTACATATCTATAAATAGTAAGATTTTAGATACTTCATTTTTTATAGTGTCCACAATATTATTTTTCAAATTAATTAGATTTTTAATACACAGGACATTCTATAATATTTTCCCCAATCATTTTTCTGCCATAAAAAAATTAATTTTTTTAAATAACAGAATTGATACATACATAACAGAAGAAAATAAAATAAGTATTAAAAATTCTTATTTGAATAAATTATTCAGTAAGAAATTAGCATATACGATTGCAGGGTCTAGAGATATTGAAATAGCATTATTAGATATATTTGAATATATTGATAGGATTAAATTTTTCTTTAAGCCTAAGTTCATATTTGTGTTTGATGAGCTAGATAAAATTGAAGCACATAGGAATACAACAATTATAGAAAAAGAGGAATTCTTAAAGAACTCTAAATATACTACCAATGCTGAGTTAACAAGAAGTAGGCAAGAAGCTACTTCAAAAATTTTAGCAAATTTAAAACACTTCTTCTCAACAGCGAGAGCTAAATTTATTTTTATTGCTGGAAGGGAAATGTACGACGCAACTCTTGGAGATATAAGTAATAGAAATTATTTTTTAGGGAGCATCTTCCATGATGTTATCTACATAAATAGTTTCTTAACAGAAGATCCTGTTTCATTAAAAACACCATCTGAGGATTCTTATGAATTTTCTCATGTTTCGTATTACCATTCAATGGCTGAGGAATTTGTATGTCAATTTTTAATGCCTAAAAAATTTGACTATAAAGATAAAGATAAAAAATACAAAGCGCGATTAGATAATCCTAAACGGATCAGAAGAGAAACATCAAAATGGATTAAGTTTGGTTTTTTGAAACCTGAAAGAAGAAAGAGTATATCATTAAAGACTTATAATTTATATCTAGAAGCATGTTCTGGACTAAGCCAAACAGATATTAAGAAGATTATTTTTTCACTTAATCAATTCATAATATATCTATCACATAGAAGTTCAGGTTCTCCTAAAAAAATGACACATTTATTAGAGAATTATATATGTAAAGATAATAACTGGTTAAGTAGAGGAGATAATCAGTATAGGGAAATAAGATATCTTTCTGTTGTCGATACAAGTAGAAAACGAAATAGAGATACCCTTTTTCTTCATTTTGATTATTATTCTCAACATGTCTTTGGATTTACTAACTACCTATCTATACCCTACTACTATAATATTTCACGTTACGTGAGACGTTATAACGATAAACTAATGGTTTCAACATCTTATTTAATAGACCATTTATATAAATTTCATGATTTTGGATTTTCTTGGAGAAACTTAGAAGTAACTCCTGAAATAATTGATGTTAATAAAGCTCCTACTCTACGAAAATTAATAGAAGATATTGTTACTTTTCTGAGCTATACACATTTGCAATATATCGTTAGTGGCTTGTATGATTTCAAATTCAAGAAGAAAATATCATATGAGATTAATTTTTTGTCTAAGATTTCTGATAGAGAGTCAGCCGCTCTTAATTTTACACTCGATGAATCACAAGAAGTAAAAGGTCATTTTTATAAAAAATTAGAAATAATTAATAAAGATTATAGTAACAAGATAAATGAAGATTATATTCATTCAAAAGGGTATATCCAACAAAGTCTTGCGGATCTCTATTACTATGATCAAGAATACGACGATGCTTCTGTTATATATAAAGATGCGATACAGAGTATAAGATCAAATGATAATGAAGAAATTAGTATTAGATTAATAATTGTTTTGTCGAGAATAATGTTAAAACTGGCACTAAGTTTTGAAAAAAAGAAAGCTTACACCTCAGCATTTATGGCTTATGTGGAACTATCTGATTTAATTTTGAGTAGTATAGAAATTGAGTTAGAGAAAATAGGTTATGTAAAATTAAAAGAGAATAATGATATTAATGTTTACAAAGTTGGTAAAGATGGGAAATTAGGCTCTAAAGAAAATGAATTCTTCATCAATTATTTTACAGATATTTTTAATCAACCCATATCTTCAGAAAGTCACAGGGGAGTTCTTAAAACTACTGTTTTAGAAACTGTTAGATTACTTTATCAGCCTTTTATAGCAAAACTACATGTCCAAAATAAAGAAAAGTTAGGTGGGATAACTGATGCAGACATAGAACTTACACTTAAAGAGGTCTCTTTTTTAACAAAGGTCACTAATCCTATTTTAGAGAAAAAAATATTATCTGAATACCATAACAAAATAGGCGATCTACTATTTTTTTCTAACTATAATACAGATAAATACGATGCTAATTTTATGTATTTAAACGCCTTGAAACTATTTGCGCAAAGCACAGATCCTACGAGCGAACAAAATGATAATGTAGTTGATATTATATTTGATTACCTGATAAATCAAGAAAGTGATAGATTAAGTTTTGAAGAATTAAAAATGGTAGCTAGTAATTTGAGTGATTATGGAGACTCTCTTTTATCTGAAGTCAATAAAGACGATCAAGAGCTAAATTTTAATATTGACACCTTAGACTTACTTGAAAAAATCATACAAGATCCAAAAAAATTAGATAGTCTAAAGAAAGATATTATAAGTGTATATAACAATGGAAGATTGAATACTGTTTTTTGTTGTTATGCTCTATCTTATTATTTTTATTTTAAAAATGATGATCATAGTAAGGCTTCTTTTCAATTCATAAAAATATTACACGTATTAGAAATCAATAAATCGGAGTTAATTAAAATATTTGACAACATTTCACGTAAAAAAGATTTTTTTGAAAAATTAAAAAAAATAGTAGAAAAAATTCTTTATTCTATATATAGATCATATCATTCCTCTACCAGACAAGAAATAGATAGGATAAAGAGTATTTTTAAATTAAGAGAAACCAAGGATATTGATCGAGAATTCCATTATATACTTAATAACTTGCCTTCAATCAGTGAAGCCCATGAAGTTTTAATGTTATACAAGCTTTTAACAATCGATTTCGGAATTGATAATCCAATAAGTAATTCTCCGGATGGAATAAAAGAATACTTACAAAAATATAATCCGAGTATATATTCAAGTTTTAATGGTATGTATAGTCGCCTTAATAACTTATATATTAAGGTTAAAGTGAATCATCAAGTTTTCTCTGTAGTTAAAAAGGAATACAAAGAGTATTTTGAAAGACCAACAGATTTTCCAACAACAAGAATTAACACTACTCTACAATCAAATTGGGAGGTAATTAAACATGACAGAGAATTAATAAAATACTTAATTGCTGATAGTATTTATTGTTTAACCGAAATGATTCGTATTTTGAAAATTTTTGGTGTAACATATATAACCAACCACTCTACGTTTGGTTTTGCCTATGAGAAGAGGAGTGTTTGGTGTAATTATTTCGACGATTACGATGCTATAGAAAGAGACCCTAAGTGTCATATAGAAAGGGCTAATGAGGATGATATAGGAAAAACAACTTTGTATATAACAATAAGAAATCTCATTGGATCTCAGGCTATGTCAAATTTGAAAGCTAAATATAACTTAGAAAAAGCTATTTCTCATTATGTAAAATCAATTGAATCACATAATGGCAAATTTGCGTACGATAGAATGACTGAAAACTTATACTACCTAGATAATGATTTTAATGATAATCATTTACATTTTTTCGCAAGTTTAGAGAGGTATAAAATCAAAATAAGAGACACATATAGTAAGATACAAAATTGTAAAAATGAACTTCACGAATCTAAAATATATGATGTTGATAATTACATGAAAAAATAATCCTAGGTTATTTTCCAAGTTAATAATAAGATGATTATTCAAATCTGCATTCACACGATTTTTTCATGAGTATTGATATAATAATATAGGGAAATCCCGTATTGATCAGCAATCAATTAGAATATACATTCGCTACATATCATCAATACAATAATGATTATGAGCGATATACGAAATAAAGCCATTGAACATTTCAGTGACGGAAATCAAATGTACAAAGTTGATTCTTTTGAAAAAGCTCTTAATAAGTACTATGAAGTAATTGAAATTGATCCAACTTTCTACAATGCTCATTTTTGGATTTCAAAAACATTAATACAATTAAAAGAGATTGAAAAAGGGATAGAATATTTTCAAAAGCATAATCATCTCTTTCCAAAATTAAAAAGTGAGAAGTATATTTTACAACTAAGTAAAATATTAAGTGCTAAAGGTAAACATTCAGATGCATTAACAATTATTGAATTATTAGATAGTAACTCAATAAAAAAGCACGTGTTTGAATATGTGTCAATTCTTTTGAGCAATAATAACAAACAAGATGCTATACACACGCTCCTTTCCCTTAATAATATAGAAGAAATTCAAGTTCAATATAAAAAAATACTCGCTAATAAAAGTATACCTCCTTCAATAACCCAATCTTTACAAGAAGAAAAAATAATATCTACTTTTCTTATTAATTTAACTCATATTAGACATCTTGAATTAAACAAGAGCGTAAAAAATAAAAACTATCATAATAGTTTAAAAGATGCTAATAAATTCTTTCAACAGATGAAGGAAGATAAAACTTGTGATTATCTTTTTTCATTAGGGGAAATAGAGAAGTACATACTCAAGGCACAAATAATATTATCTCAGCAAGTACAGGAAGCTATAAAATCTAAAAATATTTCAGATGCTGATAGAGGGCTAAACACACTTATTAAAACAAAATATCCCAAGGTAGGAGAACTCGTTAAAAATTTGAGACTACTAAAAAGAGAAAAAAAGAGAAAAAATCTGAAGGTAACTGTATTTACTACTATTACGATTATAATACTTTCTGTTTCAACATATTTTATCTACGAAAGAAATAAGAGAATTCAAGCTTACGACAAGGCTATTAATTCTGAATCATTTAATGGATATACAGACTATTTGAAAAAATATGGAGATGATGAGAAACTACACACTTTACGAGAAGATCTACTCTATACCAACGCCATAACAACGAATAGTAGTGAAGATATCAATACACTCCAAAGATTCTATCCAAATAGTAATTATCTTAAAACTATAAATATCACAATTCTTGACTTACCAAGTAAACAAAATTTGTTAGTCAACTTCTATGGAATAGGTAGTAATACTATAATAAATAAATATAGCGAAAATAAAGTACAAGTACCTATAGGTTCTAAAATCAAATACTCTATTTATTTTTTAGATAAAATCCCCATTGAACGTGTTTTTACTGTAATGGAGAGCATGACGATATCAGAAAAATTATATGATATTAAATCACTTGTTTTTAAAGATGACTTTGAAAATAATCAAAATGGGTGGAATGTTTTTAATGAAACTCAGGTAGTATATAGAAGAGAAAAAAATAAAGGAGTTAAGGTAGAAAATGGAAGCCTTAATCTCTATCATGAATATGATGATAATAAATTCGTACATAGTACTACCTATCTCTCTAAAATTAAAAGAAATTCTGACTTTGAATTGGTAGCGAAAATAAAGAGAAATACTAATGATAATGGCACATTTCTCGTGTTCGGTGCTACAAAACGTGCATTTAATTTTATAGCTTATTCTAAGACAGGCAGTTTTTCATTTGGTTATAATAATTGGGACAAACCTAAAGAACAATGGATTTATCAAAGTGATAAGTGGAAGTATTCTTCCGCTATTTCAAGAGGTAGTAATTCCATTAACACCATTAAAATAATTAAGAAAGATAAAAATCTAAACTATAGTATTAATAATCAATTTTTAGGAGAAGTTCCATTAAAAAAATGGTATGGTAGTCGAATTGGATTTGGTATAAATAATAATACAAGTTCTAGTATTCTTGATGTAGAAATATACCAATATAATACTCTTCCTAAGACAACTTTTGCTGACGGAAATATATATTACTGTTGGGTAGAAGAATTAAACGTTAGATCAGGTGGTTCTACAAAAGACGAAATTCTTACGACGATTACTTTGGGGGAAGCTGTAAAGTATCTAGGCGAGATGGGCGATAAAGAGGTATCAGCGACCTTTAAAGAAAAATATAGTCCTGAATATTATTATAAAGTTGAACTATTGGACGGTACTATTGGTTGGGTGCATGGAGGTGCACTCAACCCTATAAATACTCAAACTAAAATTCCTTTTAATGAGTATAAAAATCAAAAAATAACTAAATAACTTTTTACGATGGGAGACATACTATTTGCGCTATACGTACTATTTTGGATTATCATTTTGGTCTGTACAATTTATTTTTATTTGAAAGATAAACCATCCGTGGCACATTCAACTTGGGATCATTTAATAAATGATTTTTCATTTTCTTCTAAAGAGTTTTATACGCTTCTCACAAAAGAGTTGCAAAGTAAAGGTATTACTGGAGTGAGATTTCAAAGAGTAGCATTGAAAGAAGGGAATATTTTTTCTTCACGACGAGAATATTTAAGAATACATTGGAAAGAGTATCACTTTGATATTTGTGCAGCTCCTTTTGGAAAAGGATTTTTTCTTTCTTGGTGGCTTGTCTACAACTTTAGTTATTTAGAACTATTTATATCGTATATCCCTTTTTTCGGTCCTTGGTTAGTGAAAAAATTATTCACTATTACGTTTTACAAAATAGATACTGCAACCATGTTTATGACTTTTACTCATAGGTCAGTGTTAAGTGTTCTTGATGAGTTAACTGTTGAGGAGGGTGTTCCTTTGATACGTGATGATGAGCGTAAACCTCTTCTTAATAATATTTTTAATCGTTAATAAATATGTCATTGTCTGCATTAGAAAAGGCAACACTAAATTTTTATGAATGGGATTATTTAGGAAGGGGCTATCACTCATATAATGAGCAAGTTGATATTGAACCAAATTATATTCCATTCAAGCATACGAGTATTTCCTATGAAGGATATATTGATGATGGAAAAGTACCGAGTCTTTTAGATGACTTCATAGGACTCTTTAATAAAAAGGAAGAGAAAAAAGAAGTAGTCGAGCAACCTAAAATAATCAAAGCGAATGAATCTTCGTATGCTGATCTTACAGTTGGGTTTTCGATATCATTCAAAAAAGGAGAAGAAATTTCATCTACAATTTCTCGTGAGTTTCTCAATATGCTCTCTTTCTCTGAAGCTCCTATTTCATTTGAAATTATCGGAACGTATGAGAAAATCATCATACAAATAATCTGTTCTAAAGGTGATAAAGGTCGAGTTGAATCTCACCTTAAAGCGTATTTCCCACTCGTAATTATCAAAGACATTATCATTGACGATCTTCCATTCAATACAAATCAGGTAATTGGGATATGTGATTTTGGTATCAATGATGAACTTGCTCGTCCTTTGGCAACATCCAAATCATACGATATTGATCCACTAACTTCTATTATTGCAACAATGGATCATCTTCATTTCGATGATGTCATTGTGTTTCAATGTATTTTTAAAGGTGTTACCGCGCCGTGGGGAAGAGACATAACCTATGCTGTATCTGATGGAGCGGGTGGTAGTTTTTTTTCCGATAATCCTGAAATGGTTAAATGCGCAGAAGCAAAGGTATCAGCACCATTATTTAGTTGTGTCATGCGTATTGCAACACAAGGCGATACTCAACGCAAAACGCAGTATCTCGCAACTCAAATTAGCAATAGTATTACGACAATTTCAACTTCAGAGTTTAATAAGCTGATACCCTTGACAAATAAAGGGTATGAGTATGAAGATCATTTGTATAATCTCTACCATAGAACAAGTAATCGGATTGGGATGATTCTCAATAGTCACGAGTTATCATCATTCGTGCATTATCCAAACAAAACAATTCATTCATTAAAAATTGGACTTTACGGAGGAAAGACAAAACCCATTCCTTCTGATGCTGTATATCAGAAATATACTTTAGGCGTAAATATTCATAATGGTATTGAACAAAAAGTCACTTTCAATGATGAAGCACGATTACGTCATACCCATATTATTGGTGCTACAGGTGTTGGAAAGTCAACCTTGATAGCTAATATGATGTTTGAAGACATTCGTGTTGGTAATGGTTGCGCGCTCTTTGACCCTCATGGAGATATTATTGATGACATTATCAAGCGAATACCCAAGGAGAGGCAGAGCGATGTTGTATTGATTGATCCTTCCGATTCTAAATATCCAATAGGTTTTAATCTCTTACAAGCCCATAGCGAAGCTGAAAAGATTGTCTTGTCCTCTGACCTTGTGACGGCTTTTAAACGTCATGCGACAGCGTGGGGGGATAATATGACAGCGGTACTATCAAACGCTATTAATACTTTTCTTGAAAGCACGAGAAGAGGAACCCTTATTGAATTGAAGCGTTTTCTCTTGGAAGACAGATTTAGAGAAGAATTTTTAATGAGCGTTGAAGATCAATCAATACTCTATTATTGGCATCACGAATATCCAATGATAAAGAAGGGGATTACACCGCTCTTAACCCGCATTGATACCTTTCTTCGTCCTAAGATCATACGATATATTCTTACTCAAAAGGATGGTGTTGATTTTAAGACTTGTATTGAAGGAAAAAAGATTATCCTTATCAAACTATCACAAGGACTCATTGGGGAAGAGAATAGCTATCTCTTAGGCTCTCTGTTTCTCGCTAAGATTAATCAAGTAGCGCAGGGAAGACAAGCATTATCGAAAAATAAACGCGAACCATTCTATCTTTACTTGGATGAGTTTCATAACTTCATTACTCCGTCAATTACATCAATACTCAGCGGCGCGCGTAAATATGGTTTAGGACTCATATTAGCTCATCAAGAACTTGCCCAAATTGAAGAACCAAAAGTTCTTAATTCTGTTATATCTAATCCCCATACTCGCATTTGTTTTCGCTTAGGGGATAGTGATGCAAAGAAGTTTGAATCTGGTTTTTCATACTTTGAACACGATGATTTACAAAGTCTCGGTATCGGAGAAACGATTGTTCGTTTAGGAAGTAGTCAGCATGATTTTAATATGACAACCTATGACCTAGCATCTATTGGCGAAGAAGAAGCACAGGAGAACACCAATACTATTGTTGCTCATGCAAGAAAGCATTATGCAACCCCATTGGAGGAAGTTCAAAAAATCCTTAATGCACAATTGCCTCGAGGAAAGAGTATAAAAAAGAAAACAGAAGATACTCAGGAACCTATTATCACAATAGATAATACGGAAATCCTCCCAAAAGAAGAATCATCAAAAATATCTACTTCACCCTTAGAACAACAAAAAGAACAATATCTTAAAGATACACAGGAGCTTGAAGAAGTACGTAAACATCGAGCATTACAGAACTATGTAAAGGCTCTAGGTCAACAACGAGGATATAAAACAGTCATTGAAGAACAAACAGCTACGGGTGGTCGCGTTGATATTGGATTAACGCGAGATGATATTCGTATCGCTGTTGAGATTTCAGTAACCAATACCCTTGATTATGAAGTAAAGAATATTCAAAAATGTATAGATGATGGATATAACCATGTATATATGGTTTCAGAGAGCATGATACATCTCAAGAATATTACCACCAGAGCAAAAGCCACCATAGAAAAATCCTTACTTAAAAAGGTAAAATATTTAACCCCTCTACAATTACCACAACATTTAGATAATTTCATACAGGAAAAGCCTCAAAATGTTAAACGTATTAGAGGGTATCGCGTGAAGTCAAATCACATTGATATTGCATCTTCAAGTGCAGAAGAAAAGAACGACACCCTTCAAAAAATCATTCTCTCAAGTTCGCCTAAAAAAAAGCCATAAAACCCCTCTAAAACAAGGGGTTTTAGTTGCCTTTGGCACACACATTTTGTAACTTAAAGTCTAACGAAAACAAGGTAATATGACTAAAAAGAAGATAGGGGTTTGGATACGTGTTTCAGATCCGAAGCAAGTCCAAAAAGATGGACATGTTCATCAAGAAATTAGAGCACGCGATTTTGTAAAATCACGAGATTGGGAAATAGTAAAAATTTATAGACTTGAAGCAATGACAGGAAAGTCTGTCTTGAACTATCCACAGACAAAAGAGATGATGCATGATATTAAAACAGGAGTTATATCAGGTATTGTCTTTGCTAAACTTGCCCGTCTTGCGAGAAACACCAAAGAACTTATTGAAATATCAGAATATTTTATGAAATATGACGCTGACCTCATTTCTATGGATATGATGATTGATACATCAAGCCCTATGGGGCGACATATTTTTAGGCAAATGTGTAGTGCTGCTGAATGGGAACGAGAAGTAATAGTCCAACGAGTAAATGAATCAATTCAGACACGTGCAAAACTTGGAAAATCTATTGGAGGACACGCTCCTTTTGGATATAGATATAATGAGAATAAAATGTTAGTTATTGATGATAAGGAAGCTCCAATCTGTAAACTTACATTTGAACTTTTTCTTAAACATAAACGTAAAAGAACAACTGCTCGTATGCTTAACGATAAAGGATATCGTTCACGAAAAGGAAATCTCTTTTCTTATGCATCAGTTATGAGAATGTTAACTGATCCAGTGTACAAAGGTTTACGAAGAATGAATTACAGTACTTCTAATGAAAAAGGAAATAAAATTTTTAAACCTAAAGAGGAATGGTTTTTTCATAAAGTTGATCCCATTGTATCTGTAGAGATATGGGATGAGGTAAACGCAATCATTCAAAAACAAACAAAGTCTCATATCCAGCCACTCAATAGAAGGGTAAATCTTTTTACTCGATATGTTTTTTGTACGTGTGGAGGAAAAATGGTTACACGAAATAGTAGTAAAAACTACATCTGTATGGATCAGTGTGGAAATAGAATTCACAAGGACGATTTAGAAGAAATCTTTAAATCAGAACTTTATAACTACATTGTTTCTGAACAAAGTGTAGAACATTATTTTGGACAACTTCAAAGTGTTATTGCTGACAAACAAAAGCAATTAGATGTCTTAGAAAAAGAAGAAAAGAAACTGAATACCTCTATAGAAAATATTCTTAATCTCTATAACAATGGTCAAATTGAGACAGATGCTTTCAAAACATATCACGATAAACCTTACTTACGATTACAGCAGATAAAAGAGGAAGTACAAGAAATACAATTTGAAATCTCTAATTTTTCAAGTCAAAAGAATGCAACACAGTCAGTTTTTAATGAAGCCAAAAATCTTTATGATAAATGGGATTCCTTTTCTCTTCCAGAAAAGAGAGATATTATCGAAATCATTACAAAAGACATTACGGTAAGCGATAATGAAATTACCATCAACCTCTATAAACTCTTGCCTGACGGCTTTGCTCCGCATTCTTTGGAATTAACAACAAATGGGCAACACAATCAATAGTTTGAAGATTATTGGCAAGGGCTGCTTTATGTGCGGTAATATCTACGCCATAGGCAAATCCAGACACAATCACAGGATTAAAAGGGGCTATCTCCTCTATAAACTTTTCAACAAAAGTAGTTCCGTAGGAAGTGATTTTTCGAGTGCCGACAATACTAATAATCTTACGTTGATTAAGTTGTATATTCCCTCGTTGAAAAAGAATAACGGGGCCGTCAATACAATGTTTTAATCGTTGTGGATAGTCATCATCTGTATAACAACTATAGGTAATGTTGTACGTTTTTATATGTTCTAATTCTGCTTTCGCGAAAGCGGCATACTTCTCATCCCAAAAGGATTGTAATTTATGCTCACCGATTCCTTCTATCTTAAGAAGATGTTCCTTTTTTTGTTGTAAGACAGCAGTAGCGCTTCCAAAATGTTGAATCAGCTTTTTGATACTTCCATCTCCTAAATGAGGAATATGCTGTAACGTAAGTAAAGAAACAAATTCATTTTCAGTCATGAGGATATTCGATAAAAAGCACCTATCATATTCATTTGATGTTTAGTAGTTACTCTTCTTCGCATACTACTGTAAGGCCTAACTCCATACTTTCCTGAGTGATTCTATTTATATAACCACTAATGTACTTTTTTGTAGCAGCACATGTGTTTTTTCTTCCAACGGTACTTCCCAGAGAATCTTTTTGAGTACAAGTGATACAGTATTTTGAAACGTAAAGATCTACAGAACTTTTTATTTCTTTTCTAGAGAGGTTAAGAATAGTATCTAAGTCTATTTCTCTATTTTTTAAATTTATTTTGATCTCGTCTCCAAGCGAAGAAAAATCTACGTTTTTAAACGTAAAATTTCCATTATCGTTACTTTCTGTTGTCTGATCAGATTTTATTAATCCTACCCTAATATCTTTCATGGGTTTATCTCCAAAATACACTGTCCCAGAAAAATCTTTCTGACAACTTTTAAAATCATCTACCTGTGCAGGGTTAAAAAAGAAAATAAGAGCAAATACGGCGAGTGGTCCTCCTGCAGAAACAACTTTGTTGGAGAAACCAATGGTTCCCGTAATCGCCATAGCAAAGGCAGCTCCAGCCAATGCTAAAATTATTGTAAAAATTTTATCCGATTGTTGAACCTGACAACCAAAGACAAGTGTGATTACCATCAAGGCAATTAAGAATACAACACCTGTAATAAGACCGAATGTAATTTGCTGTTTTTTAGTCACTATAATAGAATTTACTGGGTTTATTTTTTTCTTGGCTTCAAAGCCGTTTGTGGGTAATTTATTTTTTGAGAATTTTTGTTGTAAAGCTGTAGCGCTTTCTGGATCATGTGATTTTAAGAACTGTTGCATAATAGTATATGCATCTTGATGGGGAGAAGGAATAGAAAGCTCATCGATGGGTTTGTAAATGCTATCAAGTAATTGCCAAAAATTTAAAATAGTATCTAAAATTATTTTTGTGCTATTTATTTTCGCTATCTGAATATTCGTTCCTGCTTTAAAATCCTCACTTTCATAAAGCGAAATTGAAGATTCAAACTTCTTAAAGTAGTCATTTCCTGACTTAATTGTTTGATTTATTGAATTTTGTAATTTATTAATATTGTCAGGTTCAGATTTTTCTATGGCAATTAATTTTTCCAAAGAGTTGTAGAATACATCTCTTTTGATTTCAATCTCTTTTTCATATTCAGAAATAGTCATCTTAGTTTCCCTTTTTTTTACGAAGCTTTTTAAGCTGTTCAAAGAGATTGAGAATATCACTATTATCAGTAGTCGTACGGAAAGTTCGGGAAAAATCACCTAAATCATGCTTCTCTAAAAGCTTGTCTATATCTAGGGTCTCTTTGTTTTTAAGCTCTTCTTCAAGCCCTAAGAGTAATTTATTAAAGTCCTCTTTAGGAATTTTTTCTGTGGAAACTCCTAATGATTCAAGGAGTGCTTTTTTCTCTTTTTCAGAATACATAATTATAGATCTAAAGCGTTTAAATAATTTACTCTTTCATATTATTTTTGACACCTCAATATAGTAATTGTTTGATTAGATACAAATTATAATTTTTCTTTATTTGTCTAAGCTAATTATATACAGATTACAATCTTGATTTTATCTTTTTTTTAAATATGATGATAACATATCTAAGTCTAGGAGGTTTGTTTTCATTTTATATTTGTTAATAAAATATCGTTTTGATTCTTTGTAAGGTTTTAAAAAAAAGTATCTTTATTTTATGCAATTAGACCAATACATAAGTGACCTTTTATATCGTTATGAGTGTGTGATCGTTCCCGGTTTTGGAGCGTTTTTAACACAGTATCAGCCAGCTATTATCCATGAGACTACACAGGCTTTTTATCCACCAAAGAAAAAGCTTTCTTTTAATGCGCAGCTTACAGATACCGATGGACTATTGGCTAACTATATCGCAAAAAAAGAAATGATTCCTCACGAAGATGCAAATGCTAAAATTGTATCTTATGTACGTTTTCTATTTGATAGTTTACACAAAGGAAAAGCTGTTGAGTTTAAAAATATAGGTTCTTTTCAATTGAGTGAAGAAAATACACTTCAATTTGAACCTTCCTATCATCTTAATTACTTGACCACATCTTTTGGACTTTCTTCATTTACGTCTCCTCAAATTGCACGTGAAGTCTACAAAGAAGAAGTAGAAGCTTTAAAAGAAAAAGAACCTATTGCTTTTACACCAGAAAGAAGAACCTCAACGGGATGGATGAAATATGCAGCTATTGCTGTGATAGGTTTTGGAGTTGCTGGATTTGGAGGGTTTAATTACCTAAAAAATATAGAAGCTCATAATTATGCAGCTGAGCAAGAAGCAAAAAGTCAAATTGATGAAAAAATACAACAGGCTACTTTTATCATAGAAAATCCACTCCCTGCTATCACGCTAGATCTTATACAACCTAAAGGAAACTATCATGTAGTTGCTGGTGCTTTTAGAATTAAAGAAAATGCTGAAAAAAGAATACAGCAATTGCAAAGCAAGGGATACGATAAAGCAAGACTTGTTGGTATGAATAAATTTGGTTTACATCAAGTAGTTTATGGAAGTTACCAGACAGGTCAAGAAGCACTCGTTGTTCTTCGTACCGTGCGAAAAGAAGATAATAAATCTGCTTGGCTGGATGTAAGAGAATTATAAAAGACACCTTTTCGACTTTTTAATTAGACCATTTATTTAACACATGATTCTTACTCAAAAAGAGTGCGTTAAATTACACCTTATTTTCTGACGACATACTTCCTATTTCGTGTCATACCCACTACCTTTGTCAAAAAAATAAGCCTCTTATGCAATCACGCACGCCTAGTCAATCCAAAACCATACTTACCGATCTCGTTTTACCTAGTGAAACAAATCCTTTAAATAATTTATTTGGTGGAGAGTTACTCGCTCGTATGGATAGAGCAGCGAGTATTGCTGCCAGAAGACATTCTCGTAGAATTGTAGTCACTGCTTCTGTAAATCACGTTGCTTTTAATAAGATGATTCCTTTAGGAACTGTGGTCACCGTAGAAGCCAAAGTTTCTAGAGCTTTTAAAAGCTCTATGGAGATTTACATTGATGTATGGATCGAAGACCGCGAGAGCGGAATTTGTAGTAAGGCAAATGAAGCAATTTATACCTTTGTGGCTGTAGATGAGCAAGGAACGCCTGTTCCTGTTCCACAATTAATTCCAGAAACCGATGAAGAAAAAGAGCGTTACAATGCTGCACTACGTCGTAAACAATTAAGTCTTGTACTTGCTGGAAAAATGAAGCCCAATGATGCTACAGAATTAAAAGCTCTTTTTATACAAGAGGATTAAAGCTCTTAAGTGTCAATTCTGACGTATTATATATTTTATAAATTGCCTTTATACGCTTTCGCGAAAGCGTACTCTAAAGAATACTAATACGCTCATGTTAAAACCTAAAATCTGCCTACAATTTGTATAGGGGTATGTAAAATGTAAGAGCAAGCTTTTTACATCCCTTTTACCCAATCTGCAGGGTTAAGCTTTGTTTTGTTTTTTTGAACTCTAAACTTGAGTACCGTTTTACCACTGAATGCATTGAGACCTACTTCTCCTATAGGTTGTTTAAAATCAACTTTATCTCCCACTTTTACATTTACTTTTTTAATATTAAAATAAATTGTAATGTAATCCCCATGACGTACATATACGGCTAGATTACTCCCTGAAACATCTTGTATTTTTAATACTTCTCCTTTAAAAACAGCTCTTACCGTAGCATCAGGAGTCGTCTCTATTTCTACACCACTGCTATAGGTCGTGATGTTAGGAAGTGTAGGATGTCTTGAGGTTCCAAAACGCCTAGAAACACGTCCGCGTTCTACAGGCCATATTAAACGCCCTTTGTTGGATGCGAAGTCTGAGGCGAGGCTCTCTTCTTCTGGGGTCAAGGCAAAGTTTGTGTTGGTATATGATTTTCCAGCTTTTACATTACTTGCGGCAATAGCATCTGCAATAATCTTATCTATTTGGCGATCTATTGCATCTGTCTGTTGTTGCTTCTTTTTAATCTGAGTTGCATATACGTTTGATTTTTTACGTATTTGTGCTATTAGGTCGTCTTGCGATTGTTTTTCTATGTCAAGCTTTTCCTTGGCAATTCTATTTTCTGCAATCAGGGTTTCTTTATCTTTTTTCTGCTGAATAAGCGCTGTATTTACTTGTTGTAATAATACAGTACGTTCTTTGATTTGCTCTCCCTGTTTTTTGCGATAATTGGCGTATTGCTTCATATATTGCATACGCTTATAGGCTTGTTTAAAGCTTTCGCTGGAGAGCAAGAACATGATTTTACTTTGTCCGCTTTTACTCTTGTATGACTTTTGAATCATAAGTGCATAGTCATCTTTAAGATCTTTTAATTCATCTCTCAGATTTTCCATTTTATTGAGATTTTCATTAATCTCTTGTGTAAGTAAGTTGGCTTGGCGATTGGTTACTTTTATGATATCAGAACGCACCTTGATTTGTTGATCCAAATCTTCAACTTGTGTCAATAAAGAGATTTCCTTTTTTTTATTGCTTTCGCGCAAGCGTGTTAATTGTTGCATTTCTGCAATCAGAGAAGCTCTGCGTTCTTCTAATTGCTTACGTGTAGGCTTTTGGGCATACGCCGTTTGAAAACCTCCTAAAAGAAGTCCTACAATTAAAATGAGGACATATCTGGTTTTGTTAGAGCTCATCCAACGTTATTTTTTTATAATCAGAAGGTATTGAAAAGGGGAATCGTACGGGAACATCTACATCCACACTTCGGTACTCTATTTCAATGAGGGTTTGATCTGTATTTTCAAGCACTTGAATACCAATACTCTCAGGAAACGGTTTTCCGTTCACAAGCTGATGTGCTGCATAGTTTATAGTTAAAGAGAGATTGTCTTTCGGTTGTGTGACTTGTTGCTTTTTGATCAAGAAATTTTGAGGCTCCATATAAAAAAAGAGGTTCAATAGCGCTAATTGTTTTTTGGGTGCCATCTTGTATAAACCATCTACCTGATCTACTCGATAATTTCCTTCTCTAAGATTATATACGGTTTGCCCTATGAGTAAGCGTTGTAATTGCTCAAAATTCATCTGAACGCCAAAATATTGGCTCAGAAACGAAAAATCTCCTTCAAAATAGCTTTTATTAATCTTTTCATAAAAAGAAACTTTTTCAGGGGTAATTAATGCTTTTGCACCAGTGATTCCTAAAATGGAAGCACTCATCCATATTTTTTTATCCTTTTCTATTCTGATATTTACGGTAACTGTTTGTCTCGATTTTTTATCTTCATAGCGAACACGCGTACGTGCAACGAGCGTTGTAAAATCAAAACTATTGGCATAGTGATTTTCTATAAGACGGACGGTAGCAATATCTTCGGTGGTTGCCTTTTTGGTGGCTTTTTTGGTGCCACCACAACTAGCTAGTACACTAATGACAAGAAGGAAGAGGAGTCTTTTCATTTATTTGTTTGTGCTTTTAAAGCGTTTGCCTTGTCTATATGTTGTTGTCCTTTTGTCATGTTACCAGTTCCTATGTATGCTTCTCCTAACTGCTGGTAAAAATCGGACTCCATTTTTATATCATCTATAATATAATCTATACCGACTTCTAATTGCTCTATAGCGTCTTTAAATTTAGATTGCCTATTGAGCGCCACACCATAAGTGAGATATAATAAAGGCTGAGAAGGATATAATTCTAACGCATCTGCTGCTATTTCTTCTACATCTTCATACGCGCCTGTATCTAATTGTACTAACAACGTACTCTTGATGATTTCTATATTCTCAGGATCGTTTGCGAGGGCTTTTTTAAGATACGGCAGGGCTTTATTATTAATACCCTTGTTTATAAAATAACTCGCTAATTCTTGATAAATTTTTGAATCTGCCACTTGGGAATCAAAAATCAAAATAGCTTCTTCCAGTTGTTCTTCATATTGAGGATTCTCATTTACAAAAAGTAAAAAGTCGTTTAATACTCTATGTTTTGCTTTAGGAGTGATTCTCTTGCTCTCTAAGACGTTTTTCATTGCCACAATAGCATCTTCTGTCTTTCCGTCTTCTAAATACAATTTATAAAGTGCGAGGTTGACCTCTTCTGCATTGGGATTAATTTCTTTCAATTTTAAAGCAGTCTTGTAGGCTTTTTTTGTCTCTCCTTGTTCACTATATAAGTATATCAATTTAAGATAGTCTGCCTCTGCAGTAGGATTACTCGCTATCTTTTTTTCAATGGCATCGGTACGTCCTTTGGTATTTCCAGAAAGTTTATAAATACGATCCCGTAATTCATCACGGTATATATCGCCACCTTTTTCTGTATCCAACTCATCTAGTAGTTGTAATGACTCTTCATAGCGTTTTGTCGCTATATAAATACGAGCTAGATCTTCTTTGTATTGAATATTAAAGGGAATGAGTTGTTTTGCAGTATTTTCTGCTTTTTCATAATCTCGATTCTTATAATACACTTCATAGAGCGCTTCTAAAACAGATTCTTTATTCGGTTTTAGAGAGAGTGTTTTAAGAAAATCTTCTTCGGCCAAATCATATTTTTTAAGCGCTTCGTAGTTTTTTCCTCTCTCAAAATAAAGGATAGCTTGTGTAGGTTCTAGAGAGATACATTTGTTTAGGGCAACAATAGCGAGTTCATAGTTTTCGATCCCTTTCTGTTTCAGCGCTTCAAAAAAGGTTTCTTGAAATTGATCAGATACATCTCCAAGATCATCTACATTTTGATCTGCAAATGGTGTTGGGTCTTGTGCGTATATATGCTTTCGCGAAAGCATACTTAGACACAAAAACAATAGAAGTATGTACTGATTTCTTTTCATTGTTATTTCATATTGCCTAAAAGGCGTACTATTCTAAAACCGTGTAATCACCTAAACTCACTTGTGTGAAATGACCATCATATTTGACATGGTTTCCTATCATCGCTTGATCTAGTTGTACATTTTTAATCACGCTATTTGATTGAATCAGACTATTTTTTACAGTACTGTCTTCAATTACCGTACCAGCTCCTACAGAAACGTTGGGACCTATGGTAACATTGCGCAACACTACATTTTCTGATATATAACATGGCGGAATAATGCTTGCGTTTTCTAATACGGCACTGTCTGACACCAATTGCTCTTCACCATCATCATGTAAAAACTGAAGCATTCTGCCATTGGTTTCTACTGTCACCGTTTTATTTCCACAATCCATCCACTCATCTACCGTACCTGTTTTAAAGATACGTCCTTCTGCCATCATTTTTTTAATACCATCATTAATCTGATATTCGCCTCCATTCATGATATTTTCGTCCAAAATTTCCTGAAGCTTCTCTTTAAGAACGGCTACATCTTTAAAATAATATATTCCGATGACGGCTTGGTCAGAAACAAACGTTTCTGGTTTTTCTACAAGCTCTACGATTTCTTGTTTTTCATTCAATTTTACAACACCAAAAGCTTCTGGGTTGTCTACTTTTTTGGTCCAGATCACACTATCTGCTTCTGGATCTAGGTCAAACTTAGCACGTATAAGTGTGTCTGCATACGCAATCACGGCAGGACCAGAAAGCGACTCAGCAGCACTCATAATAGCATGACCCGTTCCTAATGGTTGATCCTGACGATAGATAGAAGGCATAGCGCCTAGACTTTCAGCTAGATCTACAAGACTTCCTACCACTTCATCTCCAAACCAAGCAGGATCTCCTAATACAAAAGCTATTTCTTCTATTGGTTGGTTCAATACTTTGGCAATATCGCGTACCAATCTGTGTACAATAGGTTTTCCTGCAACAGGAATTAATGGTTTTGGTACAGTTAAACTATGTGGGCGAAGACGACTACCGCGTCCAGCCATTGGGACTATTATTTTCATAGGTATGCCCGGCAAAAGCGGGTGTTATTTCATTCCCTCGAAGGAGGGAATCTCATATTAATTAGTACTACTTTTTAATCTAAATTTACTTGTATCCTTTTGACCTCTCTAAAGAAATATTTCTACTTTAATAAGACTTCTGCATTTAGAGATTTTACTTTTTTAAATATAAGGCCTCCATAGGAATCTATTTTACCCCCGTACTTCCAAAACCTCCAGCACCTCTCTCTGTACTAGAAAGTTCAGTAACCTCTTCCCAGACTGCTTGTGCATGTTGAGCAATGATCATTTGTGCAATACGTTCACCATTTTGTATTGTAAAAGGCTCATTGGATAGATTCACCAAAATCACTCCGACTTCACCTCTATAATCTGCATCTATAGTTCCAGGCGCATTAAGAACCGTAACGCCTTTTTTTGCGGCAAGACCACTTCTTGGACGTATTTGAGCTTCTGTGCCTATAGGAAGCTCTATAAACAGACCTGTAGGTACAATAGCACGTTCTAACGGACCAATAGTAATCGATTCTGAAATATATGCACGCAAATCCATACCTGCACTCGCAATGGTTTCATAATGTGGTAATGGGTGACTTGATTTATTTATGATTTTAACTTTCATGATCTTTTGAGTATTGCTTTTAACTGTTTACGCTCCATAAAGAAAATAACCAGTGCAAATATCCCTAACAAGATAGCACTTACCAAGTAATTTGCTCTGAAAATATAAAAGGAAATCCCAGAACCTACAATAGCTAGTAGAAGATATGTACTTATGCGTTTAAGCTCATACGGGATAGGATAATATTTTTTGCCAAAAGTGTAGGAAAGGATCATCATAGTACCATACGCTGCAAGCGTAGCATACGCCGAAGCCATAAATCCAATAACCGGAATCAGAAATACATTCAAACAAATAGTGATCATAGCTCCTATAATGGAAAAGTACATCCCATATTTTGTTTTGTCTGTAAGTTTATACCAAACCGCAAGGTTATGATAAATACCAAGGCAGAGGTTTGCCAATAATACATAAGGTACTATCTCCATAGCAAGATGGTAAGAAGCATTTTTTATCAATTCATTTTTTATAATATCTACAAAAGCTGTGATTAATAATAGTCCAAAAGCACCTACAATAACAAAGTACTTCAAAATAAGTGCGTATGTCCCTGCTGCATTTTTCTCTTTTGCATGATTAAAGAAAAAAGGCTCGGCTCCCAATCTAAATGCTTGAATAAATATGGTCATAAAAACAGCTATTTTATAACAAGCCGCATAAGCGCCTCCTATGTCTTTATCCATCATTTTATTAATAAAAAGTTTATCGAGCTGTTCATTAACTACAAATGCCAATCCTGCAATCATAATAGGCCAACCATACGACCAAAGTTTTTTAAAGATACGTTTATCAAAAACTGCTTTTACTCTAAAAAATTCTGGAAGAATGAGTAATAATGTAACTACACTTGCCGCCAGATTTGCAATAAAAATGTATTGCCTTACATCTGTCGTGTCATACCAACTAAATTGCCAATCAAATTTTGGAATAGCCCATAAAAAGAAAAAATTAAGCACAACGTAAATACATAAATTGGCTAATTTGAATCCTGCAAATCTTAAGGCTTTTCCTCTCGCTCTTAAATAAGCAAATGGGGCAACTACTAGTGTGTCTAATAAAACAACACCTGCTAAATACCAAAAATAAGATGCTGGTAATTCTAACACTTGCAAAATT
Source organism: uncultured Dokdonia sp. (assembly GCF_937910895.1). Lineage (GTDB taxonomy): Bacteria > Bacteroidota > Bacteroidia > Flavobacteriales > Flavobacteriaceae > Dokdonia. Next base: position 25,577 of record NZ_CALEMI010000019.1, read on the forward strand.
GGTGTTTTACACGCATAGAGTAGTAAAGAGATAAGTAGTGTACTTGCCGTTAATGAAATAAAAACTGTACTGTATACTTTTTCCTTTTGATCACTTTTTGAGAAGAAACGAAAGAAAGCCGTTTCCATACCGTAGGTCAAAATAATATTAAGAAACGCTGCTCCAACATAAAAGGAAGCTACATCTGCATACCCATCTCTAGGAAGTGCATCTGTATGAAGACGCACTAAAATAATACCCATTACCCTAGGCAGCACTGTCGCTAATCCATAAATAACAGTGTCTTTAAAAAATCGTTTAAGTGTACTCAAAAAAGGAAGTATTATCTTATGTTAAAAGTAACAAATTTATAGGCGCTGTATTTCTATTGGATATAAAACTATAAACAAGATATTACTATATCATTATAATAGATAACTCACCCCAATAAATGGAGCTACTCCTTCCACCTCTGTAAAATCAAATGATATGTTTTGCGCTTTAAAATAAGGAAGTTGCAATTTTAAATACCATTTATCCCCGATTTTATAGTGTGCTCCTGCGCCAAGTGCACCAACGGTAATGGCGCTATTTTCAGAACTTCTAAAGCTTCTGTCTGTAAACCCAAAACCATATCCTACAAGTCCATAAACAGTCCATTTTTCTTTATTTACAAAATAATACTGCAAAGAAGGGATGACACCAAACGCGTTAAATGATATATCGCTTGCGTTATTAAACGTTGTATTGTTGGAATAAAAAGCACTTGTAACTAAAGAGAATCGATTGGTAAATAAAAACTCAGCATCGGCTTTTGCGATCACTCCAAAATCTTTTTCACCGTTAGATGTTGTGGGGTAGGGTGCAAACGCAATAGAAAATAATTGGTCTCCTTTTTCTAATTGAGCAAATACAGTACAGCTTAAAAATAAGCTTATTAATAGAACGATTCTTTGAGATTTCATAGTGTGTTATTTTTAAATGATGACGATCAAATATAAGAGAGCAATTTGTTAAAAATCCTTAATTAGGAAAACGTTGTGAGCAACTGTTAAACTTGAAATAAACTAAGCTTTGATGACGCAACTAAGAGATGTATATCCATAAAAATAGACTCTTAACTTTAAGATATTGAGGTTTCCGCTTTCGCGAAAAAAACTATCGTATCACTAAAACCCTTCCCTATCTACCAAAATTAGGTGCGTAATGAAAAAAATTAGATATGCTATGAAAGCACTGGTTATACAATTATAAGATTCCCGCCAGAGTTTATCCTAAGCATAATCAAAGGACGGGAATAAAGATACCCCCCGAGAAATTGTATATCTCGAGGGGTATAACTCAAACCAAAATATTTGTGAAGAAAGTGCTGTAAATATAAACTCAACCTTCACAAAGCCAGTGAATCCCGATCATCGTTTCCTTTAAAGCCCATAATTAATACTCTATTACGATAAGCATTAAGTAGAATTTTTATATGCTTTCAGCAACGCCATAGTGTATATTAAGTTTTAGGTATTTTAATATAGTTGCGACAATCTACATCATACAGTCTCATATTTGTACGTAGACTATACTATTGTCAAAATAAGTATTCAGTCTGGGGTATGTATATCTTAGATCTCCATTTTAAAGAGCCTTTACTGAAACGAAGTCACGTAAGAAAATTAAGTATAGCTGCTTACTTACGTCTTTAAAATCCCGCCTCTTGGATATAGGGAAGAAAGTCTTGGAGTTAACGATTGAGAGGTTCTCGCATACGTGATGAGAGTTCTAGATATACGATTATGGGATTCCTGCTAGAGTTTATTCTGAGCATAGCTGAAAAGGCAGTAGTAAAAGATATTAAACCATAGATCCCGTTTTTCAGCGAGATTAGTTCAACTAACTATTTTGTATGCGTCTTTCAGACTTTACAAAACAGTGTTTCACAAATAAAAATACCCTCCGAGAAATTGTAGATCTCGAAGGGTATCACTCAAACCAAAATATTTGTGAAGAAAGAGCTGTAAATATATTCTCAACTCGCATAAAACCAGTGAATCCCGATCATCGTTTCCAAAACAAAACAAAAGATACGAAGCAAAAAATCGAAAAACACCTTTAGATATAGGCACTAAACAAGGAAACCTCAATCTTTCACAGATTGGGGTTTCGTGTTATTTTTAACTTAGAATTTTGGGATTCTGGAGTTAGAGATACCTGCCTTTGCAAGTATTTAATTATTCAATGCTTCTGCTCCTCCTACGATCTCTAGGATTTCGTTTGTAATAGAAGCTTGACGTGCTTTGTTATATTGTAATTTAAGCGCATCTCTAAGCTCTGTTGCATTATCTGTTGCTTTATGCATTGCCGTCATACGTGCTCCGTGCTCACTTGCAACTGAGTCACGTATTCCTTTAAATAATTGTGTTTTTAATGCTTTAGGAATTAATCCTTCTACAATCTCTGCTTTTGAAGGTTCAAAAATATAGTCTGCATTAGAAGTTTCTGCGGTTTCTATAGGTAAGATAGGCAAGAACTGTTCTGTCGTTACTATTTGAGTTGCTGCATTTTTAAACTTGTTATAGATGATTTCGATTTTATCAACCTCACCTGTTGCAAAACGCTCCATTAAGTCTTCTGCAATAGCTGCTACATTATCAAAAGTAAGCTCATCAAATATTTGATTATTATTTGTAATCACTGTATTTGATTTTCTAATAATATCGTTTGCTTTTTTACCTATAGTTATAAAACTAACTTCTTTATTAGCATACGTGACTTCAGCCAATCGTTTTGCTTCTTTGACAATATTTGAATTGAAAGCTCCTGCAAGACCACGGTTAGATGAAATTACTACGATGAGTACTTTATTCACCTCACGGTTGTCTGCATAATTACTTCCAGAATCACTATCTAGTCCTGCACTTAAGTTTTGCAGTAGCTCTGTAAGCTTATCTGCATAAGGTCGCATTGCTGTGATAGCATCTTGCGCTTTCTTCAACTTTGCAGCAGATACCATTTTCATGGCACTAGTAATCTGCATCGTAGAAGATACGGAAGAGATTCTATTTCTTATTTCCTTTAAGTTTGCCATATTCTCTTAATTCCCGCGAAGGCGGGAATTTAGTCCCGTTGATCACGATGTTTTTTAATCTTGACAAGTCTCTCGTTTTCACGGGAGCATTATAAATTTTGTTTCCGCTTTCGCGAAAGCAAAATACCATTACTTATACTTAGCTGAAAGATCTTTAGCAACAGCAACTAATGTATCTGTTACCTCATCTGTAAGCTTTCCTGCTTTTAGTGTATCTAGTATATCTCTGTGCTTCGCATTTAAAAACTCTAAATAGCGTGCTTCAAATTCTTTTACCTTGTTTACAGGAACATCACGTAATAAGTTCTTAGAACCTGCATAGATAATTGCGATCTGATCTTCTACCGTAAATGGCGTGTTTTCAGGTTGCTTAAGAATCTCTACGTTACGTCTTCCTTTTTCAATTACATTTAATGTCGCTGCATCAAGGTCTGATCCAAATTTGGCAAACGCTTCTAATTCACGGAAAGCCGCTTGATCTAGTTTTAATGTACCAGATACTTTCTTCATAGATTTAATCTGAGCATTACCTCCCACACGTGATACTGAGATACCTACGTTAATTGCTGGACGTACACCTGAGTTAAATAAATCTCCATCTAGGAAGATCTGACCATCTGTAATCGAAATTACGTTTGTTGGGATATAAGCAGATACATCACCCGCTTGTGTCTCAATGATAGGAAGTGCTGTAAGAGAACCTCCTCCTTTTACGATAGGTTTTAAACTATCAGGAAGATCATTCATGTCTTTAGCGATAGCATCATCATTAATCACTTTTGCTGCACGTTCTAATAATCTTGAGTGAAGATAAAATACATCTCCAGGATACGCCTCACGTCCTGGTGGACGACGTAATAAAAGAGACACTTCACGGTAAGCAACAGCTTGCTTAGATAAATCGTCATAAATAATTAAAGCTGGACGACCTGTATCACGGAAATACTCTCCAATAGCTGCTCCTGCAAACGGTGCATATACTTGCATTGCTGCAGGGTCTGATGCGTTTGCAGCAACAATTGTTGTGTAAGCAAGTGCTCCAGCATCATCTAGTACTTGAGCAATATTTGCTACGGTAGATGCTTTCTGACCTATGGCTACATATATACAATATACTGGCTCACCAGCATCGTAAAATTCTTTTTGATTAAGGATGGTATCAATACAAACTGTAGATTTTCCAGTCTGACGGTCACCAATCACCAACTCGCGTTGTCCTCTACCTACAGGAATCATAGCATCAATAGATTTGATACCTGTTTGTAATGGCTCAGTTACTGGCTCACGGAAGATTACTCCTGGTGCTTTACGCTCCAATGGCATCTCATACGTTTTTCCTGCGATAGCTCCTTTACCATCTATAGGAAGTCCTAGCGTGTTAACAACACGCCCAACAATACCTTCTCCTACGTTAATAGAAGCGATACGTTGCGTACGCTTTACAGTATCTCCTTCTTTGATCGCTGTAGAAGCTCCTAGAAGTACAACTCCTACGTTATCTTCTTCAAGGTTCAAAACGATTGCTTCAAGACCGCTTTCAAACTCTACTAATTCTCCATATTGAGCGTTAGCAAGTCCATATACACGAGCAATACCATCACCCACGGTTAATACGGTTCCTACTTCATCAAGTGAAGCTGATGCTTCAAAGCCTGAAAGTTGCTTCTTTAAAATTGCTGAAACTTCTGCTGGTTTAACTTCTGCCATTTTATATGTATTTATTGGTTGATCCTTTGCCTAGACTCAGGATACATTTCACAAAAGTGAAATTTAATTATATACTATTACTAAATTCTCTCTTTAATTTCCCTAACTGGCTAGCAATACTTGCGTTATACTGCGTATCACCTATGCGTAATATAAAACCACCTATGATGCTCTCATCAATAGTGTTTGTTAATCTTACATCTGTACTTCCTGTTAACTCCGTTATTTTTGCTAACACTTTTGCTTCAATGTCAGGAGTTAATGCAACGGCTGTTGTTACTGTTGCTAGTTGCACTCCTTGGCTTTTATTATAAAGGTCTATAAAACTAGTTGCTACATTTCCTAATATTGTAACACGCTTATTATCTACCAAGACATCAATAAGCCCTAAAGTATCTTTTGAAACTGTTTTAAAAACTTCTTTTAAAACCGCTCTTTTGTCTTCTGTTTTTATAATCGGACTTTGTAACGCAAGGCGAAGATCTTTACTTGCGCCCAGAACTGCTACAACAGATTTCATATCATGAAGTACAACATCTGTAGTTCCTGAATCTTTAGAAAGATCAAGCACTGCTTTTGCATACCGTATTGCTGCTCTTGTACTACCCATGTTGGTTTAGTTTAAAGTGGCTTTGCTTAACATCTCTTCTACAAGACCTAGTTGCTTGTCTTTATCTGAAAGTTCATGCTTCACAACCTTTTCTGCGATTTCTAAAGATAGAGATGCTACTTGGCTCTTAATATCTGCAATTGCCGACTTACGTTCTGCCTCAATCGCTGCTTGAGCTTGAGAGATCATTTTGTCTGCTTCTGCCTTAGCATCGCCTTTAGCATCTTCGATCATTTGTGCTTTGATCTCACGAGCATCCTTAAGCATAGCTTCACGTTCTGCGCGTGCTTCTTTGATTAATTTCTCATTGTCTGCTTGAAGGTTTTGCATTTCCTTCTTTGCTTCTTCTGCAGAGGCAAGTGCATTTCTAATTCCTTCTTCTCTTTCGTTTACTGCGTTAAGAATAGGTTTCCATGCAAACTTGCGTAATAGAAATAACAATCCTATGAAAAGAACTGCTTGCCAGAAGAAAAGGCCTAATGAAAATTCTTGTATTAATTTTTCCATTTTATGATATACTAAAGTGGTGTTTTCTTTTTAATGTAAACAAGCAGCTGCAACCAACCGTTACAGCTGTTTGTTTGAATACTGAATGATTATCCTGCAAAAATTGCAGCAAAACCAATACCTTCAATAAGCGCCGCTGCAATAAGCATCGCTGTTTGAATTTTTCCATAAGCCTCAGGCTGACGTGCAATAGCTTCCATCGCTTTTCCACCAATCATACCGATACCAATACCAGCACCGATTACGGCTAAACCTGCTCCGATTACTGTAGGTATTTCTGTAGCTTGAACTAACATCATTGGAATTGTCATAAAAATATAGTTTAAAAAAATTAAAAATTCATTGTTGTTGTATACGCTTTCGCGAAAGCGGTATACTAATTAGTGAGCAACTTCTGTTTCGTGATCATGCCCGTGATCATGTTCTTCTACTGCAAATCCAAAGTACAGTGCTGCAAGCATTGTAAATATATAGGCTTGTAGTAAAGCAACCAATACCTCAATTAATGAGATTGCAAATGCGAGTCCAAAGGATAGCGTTCCCCCTACCCAGTTTTGGAATATAAAAATAAGACCTATTAAACTTCCTAATACTACGTGTCCTGCTGTCATATTTGCATACAAACGAATAAGAAGGGCAAAAGGCTTAATAAACATTCCTAATATTTCAATAGGAACAAGAATGATATAAATAAATATTTTACCGAACCAAGGCATTCCATCTCCTAGTGGATCAAAAATATGCTTCCAGTAATCTTTCTTTCCTGAAAAGGTGGTAATAAAAAATACGATAACAGCTAGTGCTGTTGTCACTGCAATATTTCCAGTAACGTTTACGCCTAATGGTGTTAATCCAAATATGTTGAGGAACCATATAAAAAAGAATACGGTAAGCAAGTAAGGCATAAAGCGCTTATAATCTTTTTCTCCAATATTTGGTCTTGCAATATCGTCTCTTATGTATAAGATAATAGGCTCAAAGAAGCGACCTGTCCCTTTTGCAATTCCGCCATTTTTAGCATAACTTTTTGCTAGACTGCGAAAAAGTAAGAACATTAATATACAAGTAAGCAACATCATGAAAACTCCCTTAGTAATAGAGATATCTAAAGGCTTTTCATTGGTCGGATGATTGTCCTCATCATACGTCATTGTTCCAGCAGCATCTGTCTTATAAATTTTTGCATGCTCTAACTTGTAATAATTGCCATCTACTTCTGCTACGGTTTCTCCGTGATGAAATTTTGAAGAAGAAAATACTTTAAGACCTCCATCCCATAAAATCACAGGTAACGGAAAACCATAATGGTGTACCTCTCCAGAAGCATCTGTTTTTGAAAATAAACTAAAGTCGTGAGAATCTAAAAGGTGATGTTGCACATACTCCTTTACTTCTTCTTTACGCTCTTCTCTTGTTGTCGTAGGTTTTTCACCACATGAGGCAAAACAAACAAGTAGTACTAAAGCCGAAAGTAATCTAATCAACGTTTTTCTTTGCATATCGAACAAATAAATAGTGTTCTTAAAATCGGTGCAAAAATACATTTATAAATCTTAATGAAAAAACAATCCTGTCGGTTTTTTTTCTTGTAAGAAAAAAGGTTCTTTTTACTTATTATTAAGTGCTTTAGAAAGTATATATACTTCGTAGATTAAGCATATCAAATACGGCACAAAAAAAGAGGCTAATTCTACTCCAGAAATCTCCCCATCTACCTTAAACAGTGGTTTTAGAATAATAAAGAATAGTATAAATTTAAATGCACTTCCAAACAGAAAGACAAAACCTCCCTGTGCGCTTTCTTTTTTGGATGCTTTGGTAACCATAGCATAAATCACAACTGTTAAAGTGAAGTTAAGCGCGTAAGAAATAAGTAAATATTCTTCAAACAAAGGTAATTTTCTAACATAAAGTGCTAGAATATGTGCTCCAAAAATGAATCCTAAGATTCCGAGAAGTTTTGATGAAAAAGATAAAATGGGAGAATTCATAAAGATTTTACGGATTCAATTTTTTAGTTAATCTAAGAATTAAGAACATAGATATTGCAACGCCGGCTAATGTACCAATAACAGTAAATGCTTTTCCTCCTAGGTTATAATTTGCATCTAACCATTTACCGCCTTTTGCAAAAAGGAAAATAGTAAGACCCATCTGAATAGCGACGCTAGAAAAAACGGCCCAGTTTTTAAGCGCTTTTTTCTCCTTGTTTTTTACCATCCTTTGCTATCGATTTTAAATTGCCTTTCATATCACAAGAGGCATTAAACGTAGCGCCTGGTTCTACAGCAAGTTTGCCAACAGTAACTTCTCCTTCTATTAAAGCACTCGCTTTGATGGCTAGTAGATTACTTACTTGTATCACGCCTTCTATATGTCCTTCTATATCTGCATCTTTACAAATCAAAGATCCTTTTACAACACCAGTTTGTCCAATAACCACCTTGTTGGGCGTATTAATATTCCCTTCTATCTCTCCATCTATCCTAAAACCACCTTGAGATGTAATATCTCCGACAATCTTTGTGCCTTGGCTGATTCTATTTTGTTGATTGCTATGATCTACGTTTTTTCCTTTTTTATTATCTGAAAACATACTAGGGGGCGTTTAGGGGTTATCTTGTGCTTTGTTGTATATACTCTTCTAAGTTTTTATGAAGTTGTACTAATTTATAGTTTTCTGAAGCTATGATTGTATTCTCTTTTATAATTGGTTTTTTAAGCTCTTTGTTTATAGCGAGTAATTCAACAAGTCCTTCTGCTTGAGATTTACTGTTTAAATAATGTACTACGACAAAAGTTTGTCTATCATTATATACGTCAAGAGAGGTGGCATAATTAGAATATCCTAACGTTTCTAAGGCTGTGTCCAATTGTTCTTTTAAAGCTGTTGCACTTTGTATGTCCGAATTGGTAAATGCATAAACGATCTTCCAGTTTACAGCGGTATCTTCATTCCCGAAGCTTCTAAATTGCATTTTGGGAATCACTTTATTAAGTAATTGTTGTGCTTTCTTACCTTCATCTGTTCGTGGATAGGTAAGTGCAACGTATTTCAAAGCCTCATTATAGGCGTTATATCCTTTATATCTGCCTAATGCTGTTGCTTTAAGTAATTCAAATTTTGGTAAAAAAGGATCCCCGTAAAATTGTTCTATTCGTTCGTCAAGACTTGTTAACAGAGATCCAAAACGCTGGTTCTGGAATTCTCTAAACAATCCATTATAAATAGCCTCTGGAGAAGACGCATCTTGTTCTAGTGCTGTGTTAGGATTATTAAGTATAGATGCATAACGAGAGTCTGGATAGTTGGTCGTAATATCTTGTTTGTAGTTATTTGCTTTTGCGCCATGCGTTTCGCTTGGGAACAAAGCATCCATCTGCGTATATATCTGATAAAGATTATATTTAGCTGGCAAAATTAATTGCTCCTCTGGATCAATATCTAAAAGTTTCTCTAATCGATTGGAAGCTAATGGGTATTCTTTAAACTTCTCTTTATAAATAAGCCCTAATTGGAAATACGCAAAATCACGTTCTTTTTTGAGGCTGTCTAATGCTTTTTCTCCTTTGGGAATTTTTGCTAGGTAGTCATCTACCGTTAGCGACGTATCCTCTTCTCCCGAATCTACCAAAGAAGGGAGTGATCCTCCTTTAAGGGATACGGTTTGTCTTTCAGAAATACGCCATCCATCTGTTAAAGACCTTTTACCCCATCGCTTAGTAAAGGCTTGCCTTCCAAAAGCAACTGCGGTGGTATTGTAAAAATAGAAATCGCCTATTGAATTTCCTGAACTAGAGCCTCCTGATCTATCGCTAGTAGCTTTGTTATTACTTTTAAAGAATTCATTATTTCTAATTTCATCTACACGGCTAATAGAATCTTGACGTTCTTGTTCTTTGATTTTAGCAATGTATGTTTCAAAAAATACGCGTTGTTCTTCTTCAGAAAGTGATGTTAATGTTAGGATACTATCATTACGTTGTGAGAGTTCTTCGTACTTAATGACGTCTGTTAAGTTTTCTCTCTTTTTTCTGATGATTCTAAATTCTCTAGTGCGATCATCTAGTTCTCCCATCACACTATCGTAATAAGACCCTGCGGTTTGATATTGAGCACTATCAAAGTTATGTTCTGCTAATGCCAGATAATCTCTAGAATTCAAATATTTATCTTGAGAATCTTCTCTCAAGGACTTATTGTAGTTTGCAAGTGCAGAATCAATCTGATTGGTCTTTTTGAAATATGCTGCTTTAGCATAATAAATTTTGTCTAAAAAAGGTCTATTCTCTCTATTGTTCTGTAATTTTTCAAGCAATTCTAATAATACTAACTGGTCCCCATTTTCATAATCAAAATTACGTGCTTGTTCAATATGTGCATTAATCAAATACTTACGTGGAATCTTTCTGTTTAGGTCTATCACCTCTTGGAAAGCTAAGTTGGCACTGTCTTTTTCTCCAAGACCATTGTATAATTGCCCTTTTATAAAGTTATAGCGACCGCGCTCTTCGTTTCTTTTAGTGAGCCTTGTTGCTTCTTTTATATAAATGAGTGCGGTGTCTTTATGTTTTAAATTAAGATAGGCTTGAGCAAGCATGGCATACGCATCTGCTTTATCTTGGTCTTTTAATTTATCTTCTATCTTAAAGATTTTTAGTAAATTTTCAATAGCCACTTCATTATTATCTAAGCGAATATTTGTTTTTTGCTTCCAGATTTTAGCCTGCGCTATGTTATTACTTTTTGGATAGTATGCTAGTACATAATTAAAAGCTTCTAAAGCAGGTACAAAACGCTGATCAAAATAACGGGCCTTTCCTAATAACATAAAAGCCTCATCTATCTGAGGGTTGTATTCTTCTCCATCTATTTTCATGGAGTGTTTTTGTATTGCCTTTATCGCTTTTTCTTCAGCTTTTAAGAAATTTGGATCTCCATCATCTTCCTTAAGACGAATAGATATTTCATCTGAAAAAGCAATACGCTCTATAGGAAGAATGTCCCAATAGTTATCATTAAAGGTAGAGATCAACGATTCGCGACCTTCTTCAAAGGCAACTTCTCCATTATATAACGTATTATACTCTGTTGTGACCGCATGATAATTACGGCTCACAAAAGAATTTTTTTTGCGAGAACAGCTTGTTAAGAACAAAACTGAAAAGAAAATGCAACAACTATATTTTATACCTAGTTTCAAACTCACATTGTTTTTTGATAAAAACAGAAAATGACCATTTTTAGTATGGAAGCCCGTAAAAATACACTTCTTTTTGAAAAAATCGTGGGTTTACCTCTTTAAAATTGGTATCGTAGCCCTTATAGGCTGCATAAGGTAACAACAATAAACGCTATTTTCTTATATGCTTCTGCACAAGAAAATAGCGTTTTATTATATTTAAAACTCAATAGGTACTCGTTATTTACACTACTTCTTCTCCAGAAAAGTACTTTTCAAGCTCTTTAAGTGTTTCTGGAGACGTCATAATATCTTTAACTAGTTCTCCTTTTTCTAAGACAACAATCCGCTCACAAACCTCAGTCACATGTTGTAGATCGTGACTAGAGACCAACACGGTTACATCCTTATCTGCTGCTAGTTTTTTTATGATTCCTTTTAAGCGTATTTGTGTGGTAGGATCTAGATTTGCAAAAGGTTCATCCAGTATAATAACCTCTGGATTTCCTATCAATGTAGCTACAATACCTACCTTTTTTTGATTACCCTTCGATAAATCGCGTAGGTATTTACGCTTTCCAATAATTTCTCCATTAAAAAAATCTTCAAATCCAGCAAGAAGCGCATCAACATCTGCTTTGTTTTCTCCACGTAGATCCCCTATAAAGTAAAAGTATTCTTCTGGAGTGAGATAGCCTATTAAGAAGCTCTCATCAATAAAAGAGGCTGTATGTGATTTCCACTCTTCACTTTTATGAACTTCATACCCGCCGTTTTTGATGTATCCTGTCGTAGGCTGAATCAAATCTAACAGACTACTAAACAAGGTTGTTTTTCCAGCGCCATTGTTTCCTACAAGTCCAAAAGCCTGTCCTTTAGGAATGCTGATGCGCTCTAAATGTAAAACAGATACTCCGTTGTAGCTTTTTGATAAGTTATGTATTTCAATCATGGTGTTAGTTTTTTTGTTTGTAGGCTTGTAATGTTTTATACTTTTCTTTCTTATAGATCTTAATAATTAGATCAAATACTTTATCTCTCAAGGCAAATCCCGCGAGACCCACAATAGCAACCAGTGCAAATCCAGACACAGGACCTAATGTGAAGTGTCCGATGGCATAAAGGGCCATGGGTCCAACCATTTTTGGCAAACTCACTAAAATCGTTTTAAGATTAAATGAACTCTTATCGCCAAAGGCCTTCTTACCACTCTGTAAATCTATAGGAGTCTTTATATAAGCACCTCCCAATAAAACCAAGTGTGCATTGATTCCCATATTAAAAATAGCTCCTACCAAAACTGCGGCAAGTACTTCCCATCCAAAATACACGTAAGGAATACACAATATAGTAGAGATTGCTGTTCCTATGACCACAAGCAACCATTTAGATCGTAAGTACTCTTTATACTTAATATTTTGAGTCATCATAAGCGGATAATAGGCACTATCCCAACTTGGCACAAACTGTCCAAAACTAAATAGAAACCCTCCAGTCACAAATACCGCCGCAAACATTCTCCAGAAAACTCCATCATATACCTCAATGGCACTTGTAAAGAACAATAGTCCATAAAATAAAAACAGTACGCTCATAAAAATTGTAGTTTTAGAGCGTTTATTTCTTAAAATAAGCCGAATGTCATTTTTGAGGAATGTAGACTGTTTCCCAAAACGATCTACCCAACCTAAATCTCCACCAGAGGCTTGACTTACTTTTTTAGCTAAGCCAGCATCAAGATATAATCTTGCTAAAAAATACTTGAACGCAATAGTCGCTACAATAACTAAGAGTAACATAGGAAAAATAACAAACCACATATTTTCATATAATCCCTGGAAGAAAGGCTGTGTAAATAATGTAATATCAAAATATCCATAATATTGTACAAACCCAAATGCTGCAAATATCGCCCCCACACTAAGCACAAGCCATAACTTATCGTTTAAGAAAATATTGATGAAGTTATTTGCATAAATAAATGCCGCCATCCCAATATGCCAAGCTAAAATGCCCAGCGGATTAAAGTCATGCGCAATTAAAACGATAGAAAAAGGAATAAAGAAAAATGCATGCATCCAATTCCAAAAAGAGAGTACGGTTTTACCTAATGCAAATTTTACAATCTTCGTTTTTTTAAAAGGTAGTAGCAATAATGGTTTAATATTAACTACGGGCATTTTCTGTCCCACATACCGTATAATGAGATCTCCCACCACATAGTAAATCATAAACGTATTTATAGTAGAGAAGGGCTCATACTCCATTTTTTCAAGTACAAAATATACCCCAACACCCGCACCAGCTAAGTATATAATCATCATCAATACCCCAAAAATCATTAAGATTTTAAGGGCTAGATTCGTTTGGAACGATGCTTTTCTAAAAAAGCCTTTCCACTCTAGATTTAAAAATTGTTTAATCATTGCTCTTGATTGTTTACGGGGGGTTAGTGTTTAAAAAATGTGAAATGTTACATCTTCATCGTAATCCTTTGTATTTTTGCGCTCAAAAATATACAATGTCAAACTTCCATAAACTTACGATACAATCCATTACCAGAGAAACAGCACAAGCCATTTCTGTTGGTTTTTTGATTCCATCAGACTTACAAGACACTTTTAGCTATCAAGCAGGACAATATATCACTTTAAAAAAAGACATTAACGGTCAAGAAGTACGACGTGCCTACTCGCTTTGCAGCACCCCTCAAAGTGGTGAGTTGCGTGTTGCAATCAAGGAAGTAGAAGACGGTACATTTTCTAGGTATGCGAATAGAGAATTAAAGGAAGGCGACGTCCTTGAAGTAGCGCCACCAGAAGGAAAATTTCTATTGGATCCCGCTTTCGCGAAAGCAAAAAAAACCTATCTCGCATTTGCAGCAGGCTCAGGAATCACACCCATTATGAGTATGATCAAAACCACGCTCGAAGCATCTACAGAAAGTAGCTTTGTGCTAGTATACGGAAACAAACGTCCAGAAGATGCTATTTTTAGAGACGAATTACTCGCGTTAAGAGACCAGTATAAAGAGCGTTTTTCTATCGAATTTATTTACAGTCAGTCGCGAGAAGACGGAGCGCATTTTGGACGTATTATGAAGTCTACCGTTAACTTTGTTGTCAAAAACAAATATGCCTCTCACAACTTTAACGAGTACTACCTCTGTGGTCCAGAAGCCATGATCAAAGAAGTAACCAAGGTATTAACTTCTAATGGTGTTGACGATTCACGCATCCATTTTGAACTCTTTACAGCTTCTACAGAAGAAGTGGTTATCAAAGAAGCACTTGACGGACAATCACAGATTAAAGTCATTGTAGATGACGAAGAATTTGAGTTTACCATGTCTCAAGATACCCTTATTCTAGACGCTACGCTGGATCAAGATATAGATGCACCACACTCCTGCCAAGGAGGCGTTTGTAGTAGTTGTATTGCTCGAATTACAGAAGGAACTGCCGTGATGGAGAAAAATCAAATCTTAACCGATAGTGAAGTTGCCGAAGGGTTGATTCTTACGTGTCAAGCACATCCTACCTCAGCAAAACTGGTTGTAGATTATGATGACGTTTAAAAAAGATCGTTCACTTTGTTCGCTGATAGAAAATAGACCGCTCGCTATGCTCGCTGTTAGAATATAGAAGGATCTATTAGTCTGTAGTCGTTTGTACATGAGTATAGCTCACTCTTAGAAAAAACCTCATCCTAACCTTCTCCCAGAGGGAGAAGGAACTCAATTAAAATATTCCCTCCTAAAAAGGAGGGTTAGGGAGGTGTAAAATAGAGTAGTACTCTATTTTTTTGGTCTTGATTCTTGGTTCTAAAAGCGAAGCGATCTTTTTTTAAATTACCATTTCTTTTAGATTTTTGGGAATAAGAATTTGTATTTTTCGAAAATGTGGACATACTATCGGGATGTAACTTTATATACGCTGGCGATTACGTTGCTCACTTCTTTTGCGAGTGCGGCAATGTATAATTCTTTAAGTGCTCGTTTGTTTGATGCGGTATTGATTTTTGGCATCTTCGGAACTGGATTAGGTGTCTTGTCTTTTAATTACTTTCAGAAAGCGCAGTATTATATGTATTATAATCTTGGATTTACAAGACAACAACTCATTACTCGTACCTGGCTCGTGAATCTAGTCATTGCCGTTATTTTTATAGGCATTATAGTTCTTTTACGATGAAAAAAGAGCTGCAATTACATAATGTAAGCAAAGCATTTGGCAAGAAGGAGGTGTTGAAAAACGTTTCTTTATCCTTCGCTCAAGGCGAAATCATAAGCTTGTTTGGTCGCAACGGCTCTGGAAAATCAACCTTGCTTAAAATCCTATTTGGCACTCTTAAAGCCGACTCGATGGACTTAAGGATAGATAACAAACAAGTACACCCTAAAGATGTGATTCCGAAGCAGCTTATTGGCTACTTACCACAAGATAATTTTCTGCCTAAACATTTGAAAGTACGTGATGTGATTCCGTTGTTTTATAAAAACGGAGCCGATCAGGATCTTATTTTTAGAGCGCCTTTTATAGAAAAAGTAGCGACTCACAAAGTGGGCACTTTATCACTTGGTGAGCTTCGCTATTTGGAGTTACTTCTGGTGGCGCATCTAGAGCATCCATTTTTATTACTCGATGAGCCTTTCTCTATGATTGAGCCTTTGTATAAAGAGGTGATTAAGGAGTTTTTACTTTCGCTTAAAGCGAAAAAAGGAATACTCCTCACGGATCATTATTACAGGGATGTACTCGATATTTCTGATCGACATTTAGTGTTAGTCGATGGAACTACTCAGATCGCTAACGATGTAAGTGATTTAAAACGATTGGGATATTTGAAGTAACTTCTCAAGATTGAGTTTCACTAATAAACCGTTTGATAATCGTCTTGACAGGCTCAATGGCTGTCGTCTCTTCTATAGACGGTCCTGCCACCCAGACTGTTTTATAGGTAGCGCCTTGTGCAGCTTTTGTGGTATCACGCATCCCTTTTGCAAAACGGATCATTTTCACCCACTTTTTAAGATTTTTGTTTTTATTCAAAACACGTTCTAGCCATGTTTGTTTCGTACCTATTTTTTGAACATAAGGCGTATTAATCACGGTACAAGGTGTTCCAGATATTTTTTGGGTCATCACAATATCATCAGCGCCATAATCTACACAGGCTTGTTTGTACTCTTGAGAAACAGGCGCTTCTTCACTGGCTATAAAAGGACTTCCTATACTGGCGCCAACTGCTCCGTATGACATAGCTCTGTCTAAATCTGCTTTATTACTAACACCACCCGCAGTAATCACAGGAATGGCACAGTTTTCATTTAATTCTTTGATTAAATCTTCTGGAGTTGCACCACCTCGATGTCCGCCTGCCTGATTATTGACTGCCACTAATGCGTCACAGCCCATCGCCTCTACCTTTTTAGAATAGGCAAGGTCAACCACGTCACAAAAGACCTTAATTCCTTTTGGTTTTGCTGCTTCTATGACTTTTTGAGGACTTCCTAAGGAGGTAATAATAAAATCAACACCCAATTCACACGCCGCTTCTAATTGTGCAGGGTATTTAAGATTTGATTTATTAACGATCAGGTTAATTCCGAAAGCACCACCAGGTACTTTGGCTGCTTTCAATTCTAAAATCGCTGCTTTTAACTCTTCAATGGTTCTGTAATTAAGTGCTGGGACACAGGCTGCAATTCCAGACTCCATTCCCGCTTTGAGCATAGCTACATTAGACACCAGAAACATAGGCGCCATAATAATAGGGTGCTTTATATTAAGAAGTTCTGTAAGTGGTGTTTTCTTGATCATGGTCTTGAATTTAGAGAGTCAAAGATACAAAATAGTATGCGTGCATAATAAATTACAACAAACTCATTATTTTAGTCACTACATCTTGTGGTTTTATCGTACGCATCACCTCTTCATAACCAGCGGGCACTTTATTTCCGTATGTGGATGTGGGAATGGCAGGATACTTTGTCCTATCTGATAACAAACAGTTGTCTTCTTGTTTAAAAGGAGCAAATCCTGCGTACGGATGTGTAACGCCCCATAAACTCACTGTGGGAACGCCATACATCGCTGCGAGATGCCCATTACCACTGTCCATAGACAGCATCGCATCTAGTTGCGCAATCAGGTTAATTTCTTGTGGAAATGTAAGCGTTCCAGCGACTACGTTTGCGTTTCTACTATCTTGTATCAATGTATGTAGAAGCGCTTCTTCATTTGGCGCTCCAAATAAGAATACGTGTATTCCAGCCTCTTGATCTAATTTTTGAATGACTTCTTTCATCAAGTCGAGTGGATATTGTTTTCCCTGATGTGCTGCAAAAGGAGCAATTCCTATAAGTTTATGTTTGGTTTTTCCTATGATCTTAAGCACCTCATCCACAGCATCTGGTCTTGGGAGTGCTTCTGGATTAATGTCTGAAAATCCTAGATTTTTAAAAACAGCTATATACCGTTGCACGGTTGTTTTAAGGGGTTTAAAATTCTTGTTTTCTGTTTGAGTTAATGCTTTTTTTTCGGCTCTTCCTTTGTCTATTTTGGCATTGGGAATTCCTAAAAAAAACCGAAGCATTTTTGATCTTAAGACGTTGTGCGTATCGGCTACGTGGGTAATGCCCAATTTTTTAAGTTGGCGAGAGAGTCTCCAAATCCCTAAAATGCCTTTATGGTGTGTTTTGGTTTCGGCAGCGACAAAATGCACATTGGGTACCGTGTCAACAATGGGCTTAAAGAAAGTTTTTGAAAGTACCGTGATTTTTGTTGCTGGGTACGCTTTCGCGAAAGCGTATATCACAGGAATCAACATCGCCACATCTCCCATAGCCGAAAGGCGAATAACGAGAATATGTTGTGGTTGTTGCATAGAATCCCTCACCTAAATCCTCTCCCTGAAGGAGAGGACTTTTTGGTTTACTTTTTAATGTTACGAAGGACTGGATTCAGCTCGTCGTCATTGTACATTTTCATTTGTTTGTACACTTTCATGTATTTATCTCCGTGCGCAATATCCTTTAATAACGTGTCTATGGCTGTAGAGAGATCTACACGTTGCTCCAGAAGTGTATCCAATTTTATTTTACAGGCATCACGATGCTCTTGAGATGCATTTTCTCTGGTTGCCTCTTCGTGCATGTGGTATACTTTAAGGGCAAGAATAGATAAACGATCTATTCCCCAAGCTGGGCTTTCTGTATTTATGGTAGCGTTTTCTTTTACTGTAACGTCTTTATACTTATCTAAAAAGTAGCTATCTATGTACTCTACCATATCAGTACGATCTTGATTAGAAGCGTCTATTTTACGTTTTAACGTAAGCGCTGCCACAGGATCAATCTGCGGATCACGGATAATATCTTCATAATGCCATTGTACGGTATCTATCCAACATTTACGATATAAAAGATGCCCAATGAGATCTTCGCTTTTGTTATATTTATTTTCGAAAGGTTGGTTGACCGTATTTAAAATGTGGTAATTTTCTATAGCTTCTATAAAAATACGGTTTGCTTTATCTGTAAACATAATTTTACTTTTCTAAAATGTGTAAATATTCTGTGGTGCCTACTGCTTTATGGTTTCTGCTTGTTGTTTTATCTGCTTTAAAACGTTTGTATGCAACGGTGGCAAGATCATATTTCCCGTATCGTTGCATCACTTGTCTTACAATGTCAGGAGGCATTAATCCTTCATTATTATAACTTAAAAAAATGTATTTAAATTGTGCATTTTTTATAAGTTCATCAAAAGCGGCTACTACTTTTACGCTACTACAATAGGCACTTTTATTATAGATGCGTAAGCCTGTTTTACCTCTGGGTGCAAAGGTATCATATTTTGCAATAGTATTAAGTATATGATAGTTTGCACCGTACTGCCTAACGTTATACGGCGGATCTAGATATAGAATATCTCCAGTGATCCTTTTTACAAGGATATTTCCGTCTTCTTGATATACGGTATGACGGGTTGTTGTTTTATCAAAAGTGGCAGGTTCTAATTTTATGGGTGTTCTTGCTGCTTTTTTAACTGCTTTTAAAAAAGCCCCATAAACAGATGCGGTATTTGCAATTTTATCGGCGCTTTCTATTAAAGAAGCTAACAATAAAAAATACGTGTCTTCTGAGATTTTTCCAGTATGTTTCCACTTTTCAATTTTTTGTCGGATCGCGTCTATTTTCTGAGCGTTTTCTTTTGAAAAATATAAACGTTTGCTATCACCCCCTTCTCCATAATGGTTAAAAAGAAATCCAGGGATTCCTTCTAAATTGTTGAGTTCTTGAAAATAACTTTCAGAATGTATTTCTTTGTGGTTTCCTATATAGTTTCTGTTTAAAACATAGCTATAATATTCAAGATCATTTGCAACCACAGACTTAACCAACGATTTAAAATTACGCCCTACACTACCCGTTCCTGCAAAGAGATCACAAAAAGTCTGCTGACTCAAGTCGTCTCCGCATACTTCTTTTACAGTTGTTTTTATAAATTCAGAGAGTCTATGTTTTGATCCGATGTAGTTCATGGTATCTTCTAGATAATAATCTTCGATGATTTATTTATCTACAGGCTGCAAATGTAAGAAGTTCCTGCTTTCTGACATGGAACTAAAGCTTATGATAAAAAATAATGTGCAAATGGCAACAATACAACAATCCAAAGTAAGAATTCTTTAAAGTATTTTCCTGAAGCTTTTTCAAGATAATTGGTCATGATAATCGCTAGAGGAATCAGGAAGAAATACCATTCGGCACCAGTTTTATTATTGGTAATCGCTACAATAAAAATCGCGATGATTGCCATAAAAATAACGAGCAAATACAATGGGCGTTGGGCTATCGTGGCGCGTTTTGAATCTTGTATGTATCTAAAAATTGTCCATATAAAGAGCGTTAAAAAAACCGCAATAGGAAGTAATATGGTTAATGCTGAATACGAAGAAAAGTCAAAAGAAACATCATCTATAATCTCTAAGATAAAAGATTGATCTCCTCCTGTAAAAATAACATAACACGTACTTAAGATTGCTACACAAATAATAGAAAGCAAAGGTATAAACCAATAGCGTAGCGTAGCTCCTCCATAAAATAAGAGTCCTGCTAAAATCAGCACAAAAAATGTCCCTGTCCAGAAATAGGTAATAGTTGTAAGAGATAACCAAAGACCTGCATCAAACAATTTACGCTCCATGTGTAGTCCTGACCTAAAACTAAGGATGCGTCGCAATGCTAACATCACAAACACACCCGCAATAATGATTTTTGGGGTTTGTAATGCTACGGGTATTGCAGACGCAAATACAGCAAATAGTAGGATTCTGTAGGAGTTTCGCTTTGTAAGATCATTTTTCTGAGATACAAAGTTTAAAATGAACATCGTTAGAATAAATAAAAACCATATTCCTGTAGTCTTTAAAAATACGATCCATGAAAAACCATCAGAAAACAAGGCATTATTCGCCATAAAGTAGCTTATGGACATATATATTAAGACAATAACGGTATGTATTGGCTTTGATGTGCTAAAAAAGCTTGTGAGCATAGGTGGTTTTTTCTATTTTTGCGCTATCGTAGGAAAAATATTTCTACGTATAGCTAAGATACCATTATTGTAAACATACGAACTTATGAGTTTGACAGGATTTTTTGAAGGGATTCAAGCATTTGCAGAAGAAACATTATTTGCACCGTTTAATGCACTTGCAGAAACAGAGCTGACTAACTGGTGGGCCGCAAACGGCATTAACTGGATCTTTATGCTTATTTGTTGTGCTGCCATTGTATACTGGATGCTTCAACTTAAAGAACACAATGCCGAAGGTGCTGAAAGACGCGACGCGATCTCTCATGGTTTCTTAGGAAACGATAGTGAACTAGAACATAAATTATAGGTCAAACCCTATATCTGTACGATAATACATCCTGTCAAAGTGTAGTTTTTCTATATTTTGATAGGATTTTTTTATGGCTTCTTTAAAATCATTATCAAAAGAAGTAACTGCAATCACACGTCCTCCGTTAGTCACAACAGCTCCATCTTTTGTGGTTGTTCCTGCATGAAATACAATAGAATCTTCGACAGTATCTATTCCTGTAATCACTTTTCCTTTTTCATACGCTTCTGGATATCCTCCAGAAACAAGCATCACTGTAGTCGCTGATCTTTCATCGATTTCTAAGATTTCACGAGATAGTGTTCCTTCAGAAACGGCTTGAAATAATTGTACTAGATCACTTTGAATGCGAGGGAGTACGACTTCTGTCTCTGGATCTCCCATACGTACATTGTATTCTATCACTTTAGGCTCATCCCCTACTTTGATCAATCCTATAAAAACAAATCCTTTGTATTCTATATTTTCTTTGGCGAGACCGTCAATGGTAGGTTTTACAATACGGTCTTCTATTTTTTTCATCAGTGCCTCATCTACAAAAGGAACTGGGCTTATCGCTCCCATACCTCCTGTATTTAATCCTGTGTCTCCTTCGCCTATACGTTTGTAATCTTTAGCCGTGGGAAGGATTTTGTAATTTTTGCCATCGGTTAATACAAAAACGCTCAATTCTATACCATCCAGAAACTCTTCGATCACAACCGTGGTACTAGCCTCACCAAACTTCCCGCCGAGCATCTTGGCAAGTTCTTCTTTTGCTTCTTCTAGATCTTGAATAATCAATACACCTTTTCCCGCGGCAAGCCCATCTGCTTTTAATACATACGGAGGTTGAAGTGTCTCAAGAAAAGCTTGCCCTTCTTTAAGTGTTGCTTCTGTAAAACTTTCATACGCCGCTGTAGGGATTCCGTGTGCTATCATAAACTCTTTAGCACGTTCTTTACTTCCTTCAAGTGTCGCTCCTTCTTTTGACGGACCAATAACCGCTACTTTTTTTAACTGCTCGTCTGCTTTAAAAAAGTCATAAATGCCTTGAACCAAAGGATCTTCAGGTCCTACCACAACCATCTCAATATGTTCTTTAAGAACGAGCGTTTTGAGGGCTTCAAAATCAGTAACGCCTATAGCAACATTCGTTGCTATTTGGGCTGTTCCCGCATTTCCTGGTGCTACAAATAAGGTATCACAATGTTTACTTTGTGCAATTTTATATGCAAAGGTATGTTCTCTTCCGCCAGATCCTAAGATTAAAATATTCATGAGGTTGTTGTTTTTGTCAAAGTACAAAAGTAGTTTGTCTACCCTTTTACAACAAGATAATCCTATAAAAATATTGAGGTCTATAAACACACGTTGGATTTCTAATTGCACTACTATTCTAAAACAACCTTTCTTTTTATTTTACGGTTAAAAAGAAAGAGATTCCCGTCTTCACGGGAATGAATTTGTTTGTAAATTGCCTTACTAATACAGTTTTCGTGAATTTATTTGATTTGACATTAAAAGTGAAAGGGTTTGATATCGCTTTCGCGAAAGCGGAATTATCCCGTATTCAATCTATACCTGAAGATCAATATGCTAGCTATATTGAGCAACAAAAACAAGCAATTGTCACCTATCACAAAATGTACAGTCCTTTTTATAAAGAGTTCACTTCCCAACAAGAAAACCCCTCTTGGGAAGCTCTGCCAGTACTCTCAAAAACAGATTTACAACAACCATTAGAAAATCGTCTATCTACTGAATATGCGCTCAAAAACGTATATATAAATAAAACTTCAGGCTCTTCTGGGCATCCGTTTATTTTTGCCAAAGACAAAGAAGCCCATGCACTTTCCTGGGCGAGTTTTCAAGATCGGTATGCATGGTTTGATCTGAATGTAAACACCTCCAAACAGGCACGTTTTTATGGGATTCCGTTAGATTTTGTAGGATATCGTAAAGAGCGCCTTAAGGACTGGTTGGGCAATAGATATCGCTTTCCTATTTTTGATTTGAGCGAACCGCAACTTGAAAAAATACGTCAAAAATTTGAGCGTACTTCCTTTGAATACCTCAACGGATACACCAGTAGCATTGTTTTATTTGCTAAATATCTCAAGCAACACCAACTCATATTAAAAGATCTCTGCCCTACGCTTAAAGCCTGTATTGTCACTAGCGAAATGCTTTTTGAAAGTGACAAACAACTTATGGAAACTCAGTTTGGAATCCCCGTGATTAATGAATATGGTGCGTCTGAGTTAGGACTGATTGCTTTTCAAAATACAGAAAATCAGTTTCAGGTAGATAGCGAATTGTTGTATGTTGAGATTCTTGACGAAAACAATCAACCCGTTCCTCATGGGGAATCCGGACGTGTGATAATTACGTCTCTCTATAACAAAGCCCACCCTTTTATACGGTATGATATTGGGGATATGGGTACGCTTTCGCGAAAGAGTACACCCAAAAAACCCATTCTAGAAAACTTGATAGGTCGTACCAATGATGTGGCGCGTCTCCCTAGCGGAAAAATTGTGCCTGGACTTACGTTTTACTATGTGACCAAAAGTGTGATTGAAGAAGACGGCAATGTCTCTGAATTTGTGATTGAACAAACGGCTTTAGACGCGTTTAAGGTAATCTATACTGCACAGCGACCACTAACAACCTCTGAAGAAGAAAAGATTAAGAAAGCGACCTATACGTACTTAGAAAAGGGCTTGACAATTTTGTTTGAAAAAACAGAAAAAATGGATCGTAGTAAACGTGGAAAATTAAAGCAGTTTGTTTCTAAATTATAAAGATTAATCTATTTTCTCAATCCACTTGGTTCTTACAAAAAAGTACTCATAAAAGAAACGAAGTAAATAGAAAGCTGCTTTCATCCAAGAATAGCTGAGATATTCTTTATAAAACTTAAAGTTATATTTTATTAAGTTCAACTTGTTGGAACTTATGGATCCTTCTCTGATTCTATAATATGCCAAATCTTCTTGAAGTCCTAGCGCAGGTCTATTACTTTTTTTAATCGCTTCTAGCCAAACCGCCCAATCTTGGCGTTTGCGGATGTTAGGGGCTATTATTTTACCTATTTCAGCTGCTTTATAAATGCCCGTCAGGTTTCCTATGTAATTATTGCTGTGTTGTTTTTTGTAGGTAAGTTCAGGAATTGCTTTGATACGTTTTCCGAGGGATTCTCCAGCTTCATTGATATGCACATAGCTTGTGTACGAAACGGCGGCATTATTTTCTTGCATAAACTGCAATTGCTTTTCTAGCTTTTGGGGATGCCAAAGATCATCTGCATCTAGAAATGCGATGTATGCTCCTGTAGCAATTTCTGTCGCTTTATTACGGGATTGGGCGGCACCACTATTTCGCGAAAGCGTAACCACTTTAATTCTTGAGTCTCTTTTTGCAAATGATTCTACAATTTGTAATGACGCATCTGTAGATACATCATTTACAATAATATGCTCCCAATGAGTGTAGGTTTGGTTTTGGATGCTTTTAATGGTTGCAGTGATATAGTTTTCTGCATTATACAGCGGGGTAATAATTGAGACAAGTGGCGGATGATTAGTAGGCTTTATCATCTCCTGCTAGTGCCTTTATAATCGTTTGAATAACAATTTTTATATCGAGAAGTAATGACCAATTTTCTACATAGAAAATATCAAATTTTACTCGATTTATAATATCATGATCTGACTCTACTTCTCCTCTATATCCGCTTACTTGCGCAAGTCCTGTAATCCCTGGTTTTATAAAATGGCGTACCATAAACTTATCGATACGCTCTGCATACATATGTGTATGGCTTACCATGTGGGGTCTTGGTCCTACTACAGACATATCTCCTTTTAAAACATTAATAAATTGTGGCAACTCATCTATACTAGTAGAGCGTATGGCGCGTCCTAAGCGTGTGATCCGTTGATCATCCCTACTCACCTGATGTAAATCTGCTGTAGGATTAGGTTGCATCGACCGAAACTTATAACAGTAGAATTCTTTGTAGTCAAGTCCGTTGCGTTTTTGTTTAAAAAACACAGGTCCTTTGGAGTCTAGCTTAATTAAAATAGCCATAATAGGTGTGAGCCAAGAAAGCAATCCTACTAGGACTATGATAGACATCACGATATCAAACGTACGTTTTATAAACTGATTGAGAGGGGTGTCTATTGGGATCGTACGTAAGGATAATATTGGGGTAATCCCAAGGTATTGATAGTTGAGTTTTTTAGTGAAAATTTCTTTGTTGTCGGGTATAAACTTGAGAATCTTAAGGTTATTGTCTGCAAATTCTGAGATCTCACGTATTTGCTCATTCGTAAATTCTGAAGTGGAACAGTAAATCTCATCAATACTATTTTCTATTATAAAAGCAAAACATAATTCTAATGACTGTTCTCCAGAAGGTTGCACATCAAATTTATTAATGACCTGATATCCGTAGGCTTTATTAACATTAAAAAAGTTTTCTAATTGTTGTGTTTTGGGGTTTACTCCTAAAATAACAATACGTCTAAAATTACCTCCTAATACTGTTCTATATTTCTTAAGAAGATAGAACACACCTAATTTCACAATCGTTATCCCAATAAAAACATATAATATGTAGGCAACTATTTCTTTAGGTTGGCTATTAATCTCGTTGAAGAATCCAAAAAAGGCAAAGACCAATAGGGTAAATAAAATCAATTGAATTCCTAGTAACGAAAAGATTCTAATGAGAGGGGTGTATCGATATACTTCATAAAAATTAGATTTTATGGAAGAAACGATCCAAGTAAAGGTAATAAACCCAATAAACAGAAAGAGGTGTGTGTCCATCACAAGACATACCTTAGCGAGTATGATAATGATCAAAAGATCCATACTATAAATGATTGGTCTTATAAAGCCAGAATATCTTCCTTTTTTGTAGGCCATTCTTTATTTTACTATGTGCTTAGAAAAATCTTTATGCTCACTTTTATGGAGTTGTTCTTTGGTAAGGCTTTTAAAATAGGCATAGGTACGTTTCATTCCTTCACTACGAGATACTTTTGCTTCCCAACCCAAAATCTTTTTTGCCAAACTTATATCGGGTTTACGTTGCATTGGATCATCTATAGGTAATTCTTTATAGACAATTTTCTGATCCGTTCCTGTTAATTTTATGATCTCTTCTGCAAACTCTTTGATGGTAATTTCGTCATCGTTTCCAATATTAACTGGTAGTGCATAATCGCTCATCAATAATCTATAGATTCCTTCTATTTGATCGTCTACATAACAAAAAGAACGCGTTTGTAAACCGTCACCAAAAATTGTTAAGTCTTCTCCTCGTAATGCTTGTCCCATAAAGGCAGGGATCACTCTACCATCATTAAGTCGCATTCTAGGACCATAGGTATTAAAAATACGAACAATACGCGTTTCTAATCCATGAAAACGGTGATATGCCATGGTGATTGATTCTTGAAAACGCTTTGCCTCGTCATATACACCTCTAGGTCCTATTGTGTTTACATTACCGAAATAGTCTTCTGTTTGAGGATGTACCAATGGGTCTCCATATACCTCTGATGTAGATGCGATAAGGATGCGTGCATTTTTCTCTTTGGCTAATCCTAAAAGATTGTGGGTTCCTAAAGATCCTACCTTAAGTGTTTGGATAGGTATTTTAAGATAATCTATAGGGCTTGCAGGTGATGCAAAGTGTAATATATAATCGAGATTTCCTGGTACGTGAACAAACTTTGTCACATCATGATGATAAAACTCGAACTGTTCAAGTTTAAATAAGTGTTCGATATTTTCAAGACTCCCTGTGATGAGATTGTCAATTCCCATGACGTGAAATCCCTCTTTTATAAATCGATCACATAGATGAGAGCCTAAAAATCCTGCTGCTCCTGTTATTAAAACTCGTTTACGCATAGTTATGCTTCTTTTCTACCAATGGATATGTATGTGAATCCTTCATTCTCCATGTCTTCTACATCATATAAATTACGCCCATCAAAAATTACAGGTTGATTCAAATTGTGTTTTAGTTTTGTAAAATTTGGAGTTCTAAAAATACTCCATTCTGTACTGATGACCAATGCATCTGCATTTTCTGTAGCTTCATACATATTGGTAGCAAACTCGATTTGATCTTCGTATTTTGCTTTTACATTGTTCATCGCTTCTGGATCAAAGGTTTTAATTTTTGCTCCTTTAGCGAGTAATGCATCAATCATATACAGTGAAGGGGCTTCTCTGATATCATCTGTCTCTGGTTTAAATGCCAATCCCCAAATGGCTATTGTTTTAACAGTGATGTCTCCATCAAAGTGATTCATAATTTTAGGAATCAGTTTCACTTTTTGATGATTATTTACGTCAATAACAGCATCTAATATTTGAAAATTATATCCAGATTCCTTCCCCGATTTATGGAGTGCTTTTACATCTTTAGGAAAGCAAGACCCTCCATATCCTATACCAGGAAATAAAAATCGTTTTCCTATACGTGAGTCTGTTCCCATCCCACGGCGTACCTTATCTACATCGGCGCCTACGAGTTCGCAATAATTTGCAATCTCGTTCATAAAGGTAATTTTTGTAGCTAGAAAAGAGTTGGCTGCGTACTTGGTAAGCTCTGCCGACTTTTCATCCATAATGATAATAGGATTTCCAGACCTTACAAAAGGCTTATAGAGCTTTTCCATAAGCGCTGTCGCTCTCTCTGATGAAGATCCTACGACGATACGTTCTGGTTTTAGAAAATCATCAACCGCAAATCCTTCTCTTAAAAATTCTGGATTGGACACCACATCAAAATCAATGGTTGTTTTTGCTGCAATGGTCGCTCGTACTTTTTCTGCCGTTCCAACAGGAACAGTACTTTTATCTACAATCACTTTGTAGCTTTTCATTTTTTCTCCTATATCATTGGCAACACCTAGCACATAGGATAAATCGGCAGAGCCGTCTTCATCTTCTGGGGTTGGTAATGCTAAAAATATAATATCTCCGTGATCAAGACCGTGTTGAAGCTCGGTGGTAAAAGAAAGCCGTCCTGCTTTGATGTTTCGGTCAAAGAGTACGTCAAGGTGAGGCTCATAAATAGGTACCTCTCCATTTTTCATGCGGTCTACTTTCTTTTTGTCTATATCTACACAAACGACTTCATTCCCTGTCTCTGCAAGGCATGTTCCTGTGACTAAACCCACATAGCCTGTTCCTACTACGGTTATTTTCATCTCCTTAAAAATTTTTATTTTCTATAAAAACAAATAAAAAATTTCTGCTTAGATCAACCGCTACGCTTTCGCATAAAAAATCTAAATTAGTAAGATTGCTATACAAAAAATTTAATTTGTTTATGCTCATTTCATATCTCAACTTGGTTAAAACACAAAAATAGGGAAGTATTTACAGTCTTTTATCTCGATAGGGATTATAATTGCGAGAGTTCTTTTAAAAAGGAGTCCAAAATTTGATTTTTAGCAAAGTTAGAAACTACGTAGTCTCTTGCTTTGATGCCCATTTTTTTAGACACTTCAGGAGAATTTGCAAGCGCATCCAACTGATTTATTACTGTATGCACTTCTTTTTCAGAACTGTAATACCCTCCTTGAGACAGTGACATGGACGTGGCTACTTCAGATTGTGGATGTCCTGTGATAATCGAGGGTTTTGCGCTTGCCATCATGCCTAAAATCTTAGAGGGCATGACGGTGTCTACTACTTCAGGTTTTTGAAAAAGGATATGTACATCGGCGCTACATAAAAGATCTGATAATTCTTCATAAGGAACGGGAGGGTACAATGTAATACCCGAGTATGATTTTATTTCTTCTTCCAACCATACGCGTTTTGACCCGTCTCCTACGATGATGATTTCAAACTGTTTTTCATCAATAGCTTTGGCAAATTTCAAGAAAAAGTCCCAGTCTTGTTTGTCTCCAATATTACCAGAATACAGGATTTTAAATTTCTGAGATGTTAGGTATGGGTGCGCTTTCGCGAAAGCGGGATTTATCTGTTTTTCATCGATCCAATTAGGTAAAAAATACGTAGGAGCCGTTGTTTTTTTCTTGAGTTTTTCAATCATTGTATGACTGATGGTGCTTACTTTGTCTGCTTTTGAAAATAATGACTTTTCAATCCACATCAGGAACCGATAAACGACTCCTCCTTTTTGCTCCCCACTCTTGGTAAGCCCCGATTGAAAGGCAGCGTCAAACTCAAAGTCTTGTATATGAATCCATGATTTTGCTTTAAAACGTTTCTTCTGAATATACCCTAAAAGGGTAGCGCTTGTAAAAGGGACAATAGAAATTACTATGTCACACTCTTTAATTTTCCAAAGGTTCCAAAAAGAACCCCAAGTAAAAGAAAGAATATGAATGATTCTTTTAAAAAAAGTAGGGTTTGCAGGTACGTACTGCTTGTATCTATACAGATTTATAGTGCCTAATTCTTCCTTGAGATAAGAGGGTTTGTCTTGATAGTCTGAAGCAATCTTCCATTGCGGATAGTAGGGAAATGCGGTAATTACATCCAGTTGGATATTATGATCTTCAAGATACTGTGCAAGTTGCGTAGAATACAGTCCAATGGCTGTGCTTTCTGGATAGAAATTAAGACCAATGAGTGTAATATGAGTGCGTTTCTTCAAGAAAAATTTGTTAAGCTACAAAGAACGTATTTTTTGTGAAGTTATACACGGTCTCGTATTGGTTTTGCTGGATTGCCTATACATATTTTACCTGAGGGTAAGTCTTTAAAAACACTGCTTCTTGCGCCTACCACCGTACCTTCACCAATAGTGACTCCTGGAGCGACATAGGTATTTGTAGCAAGCCAACATTTTGCTCCAATGGTTATTTTTTGGGCATAAATTCTAAAATCTGGAGATTCATAATCATGCGTGCCTGTGCAGATATATCCTTTTTGAGAGATCACTGCGTGTGCTCCTATTTCTATTTCTCCAAGGGTATATAAAACTACATCATCTCCAATCCAGCTGTAATCGCCAATAGTCAGCTTCCATGGATAGGTAATTTTTGCTGTGGGACGTATGATTACACTCTTGCCTATGTTGGCGCCAAATGAGCGTAGTAAAAAACGGCGCCATCCGTATAAAAATTGGGGAGACCAAGAGAACAAAGTTGCCTGTACGATCCACCAAAGCTGAACGGTGAATTTAGATTTTCCTCTAAAGTCTTTTGGTGTTTGATATTGATCTAGGTTTTGATATTTCATTATTCAGGATTTTTCCTTTATATAATTCCTAAGAGTCTCTCTTTAAACTGCAATCTAGTAAAGTTCTCCTTAAAATATACTTTATTAGCTTGGCTGATTTGGGAGATCTCTTCCATATTCTCAGTATAATATATCAAAGATTTGTACAAATCTTGAGGGTTTCTTTTTTTAAAGAACTGTCCGTGAATTTTATCTTTTACCACATCTGGAATGCCTGCATGCTTTGTGGTTAAAATCACATTTCCTGTAGCCATGGCTTCTAAGATGGAGATAGGCTGTCCTTCCATTTTGTAATAGGTAGGAAGTACAAAAAGATTTCCCCAGTTTAATAGATCGTTTTTTTCATTCCCTTTTACAATCCCTACATACGAAGTGTTACTGAGCGTAGAAAAGCGTTTTTCTATTTCTTCTTTTTGTGTATGATCTATTGCTCCAGCTATTTTGGCTTCATACCGAATATTATTTTTTTCAAGCAATCTTAATGCTTCTAGAAGATCAAAAATCCCTTTTTCTTCCATCAAATTGCTCAAATAGATGATTTGAAGTTTCTCAAAAGATTTCTCAGTTGATGTTTTAAGTAAATAGTCTTCAGCAAAGTTTGGAAGTACTTTTACTTTATCCTTTGCTATAAAAGGCGTCATATTTCCTTTGAGAGATTCCGAAAGTACAATCCCTGTGGTGGTTTTAGAAAGTAAATAATAGAAGATTTTTTTCTTGATCCCTGTTAAGGTTTTGTACTCATTTCCTAGATGATTTCCGTGTACATGGATAATAATCTCACTTCTTAATAAAGCGCTTAATAAAATAAAGGCTGCATATTTTACAACCCCAAAAAAGGTTTGCCCTGGCGTTATATAAATTATCTTATGAAAAAATATTTTATACGCTTTGGGATAAAAAGACAGGTTAAAAAACAATTTGTGAAACGAGAACTTCCCTATAGCTTCATCAAATCTTGAATAGGAGGTGTTAATGACGCCTACCTTTGTATTTGACTGTTCTTTTAGGATATCACACACCACTTTGTTTGCTAAAGAAACCCCTGTTGTAGGCTCTGGAAAAGGACCAATAATAAGTATAGACTTAGTCTTCTTCATAAACATATAGACTTTTAAGACCAAAGAAATTTAAAAAGAAGGCAAAGAATATAATGCCAGATTCTCGTTCCAAAATGTTTTCTGTAAACATCACAATCATGTAAAAAATAAGCAGTAAAATCAATAGTTGATTGTTATAACGAATCGCATATATGAGATTTATTCCTACTGTAGTGAAAAAGGCTAGTAAAGCCATCATCCCTCCTATTAAAAGCAAACTTACATATTGATTATGCGCATTATATTTACCTTCTACAAGTAGCTGATTTCCATCTTTATCATACTTTTCTAATAATACATTATTGTAATCTCCTATTCCATACCCTAGTAATGGGGATTGTATTATTAATTCCTGAGTTGTTTTATAAATGGTATATCTAATGTTTGATGGAGTAATCTTTGCAACTTGTATGTCTTCGATTTTAACTAATTCCATAAAACTATTTTTAGTTTTTGGCACCAAAAAAATTATAAATAAGACCGCAATAAAGCTTGCCAGATATACTTTTAAAAATTTCTTTTTAAATATTAATAATACATATAATACTAAGATTACAAAAAGACCTATGAGCACTCCTTTATTAGAAAGTATCATCAAAAAAAAGATGAATGGAATACTAACTAACGACAAGAAAATCTTATTATTTCTAGTCTTTTGTTTAAATAAGATATAGAAAGAAAATAATAGTCCAATGCCCAAATGAATAGATAGATATATGGGATGTATGCTATACTTTCCTAAATCGGTTATAATCCTTTTAGGGAAAAGAGTTGTAAGGGATAAAAAGCTTTCTGAATCAAGAAAAAGGTATGTAAAAGTACCTACACAAAATAACAGTACTGATACAATATAGGCTAGTAGATATTTTTCAATAATAGAGAACACGTAGTGTATCTCTTTTTTGGAAAGTAGTGCAAAAATTATTGGGAAAATAATAATTGAAGACATAGTAAACAGCTTCTTAATCCCGTAATCTATATCTTCTGTGTATAAAAGTGTTACTAATAACGCAACATATAATCCTGAATTTAATAAGAAAAATCGTCTATTAAATGTCACCTTTTGATGCAAACGTAATATACATACTATAACAATTAAAGAGATAATCATCCATGCTTTAGCATTAGAGGGAATGATTATTAAAGCAAATAATATCCCTAAAAAAATACTAAACAGTTTTAGAAAAAACTTATACGTTTTGTCTGATAACATAGTACACTATTTTAGGAGGTTCGTTTTTTAAGTGCTAAACACTTAAATGAATAATAATTAATCAGCAGTCCAAAAAACAGGATCCCATTCTGTCTGTTCAAAATATTTTCTGTGAGAAGCGCCATTAATAATACAATCAATATAGATAAAAAAGTGATGTCTTTTTGTAAAAAGGCGAGACGAAAGTTTATGTAAAGGAAATAAAGAAATAGTAAAAGTCCTATTATCCCGTAAGACAGCCATATATTAAGAAATTGATTGTGCGTATTATATTTTCCTATAGACAAAATATTTGACGTCTCTTCATAACACTCACATAGTTTTTCTTGAACATCTCCAGCACCAAAACCAAAGAGTCCAGCTTCTACTACATCACCGATAGCACATTTATAAATAGCTATTCGGATACTTGTAGAGCTAGTTGCCGAAACTTCAGTGTTTTCTGAAAAGGAAGTGTTAAATAAGTCTGAAAATCGCTTTGAAATAGGAAAAACGCTTACTACTAATAAAAGAACAAGTATTGACAAGACAAGAAATGACTTGTATTTTTTAACAATATTCATGTTCTTTTGTTCCAATAACAATAATAAAGGCAAAGCTAGTAATAGCCCAATTATAATTCCTTTTCGAGATAGGAAGATAAGGGTAACTATTAAAAAAAGACTCCCTAGTAAAATCAACACTTTATACAGCGTTTTTTTATACCATAAAAAAAATTTCCGTGACAATAAAATTCCTATTGCTAAGTAGAGAGAAATGTAAATAGGATGTTCATGTAAACCCCAGAAGAAATAGCCTTGAACATACGAAAGACTATAAGCATAACTTACTTTCCCTGAAAAAAACCCTAAGCCATAGATATAGTAATACATTAATAAGCAGTATATTATTAATGATAGAAAGTATATAGTAAATACTTTTTTCTCTATTTTTTTAAAAACACCTTTTTTCTCTACTAATCCTGAAAAAAGATAACTAGCTACGGGAAATGCTAATAATGGAAGAAGTTTAACAAATCTGTTTATACCATAATCTATATTTTCAGTAATTAATAAACTTAATAAACACAGTAGTGGAACAATCGCGTTTATTAAATAATGAGTTTTAAAAACAAGTTTTGGAAACTTTTTAGCGTGAAGTATGCTTGCTAATAGAAGAGCAACTACAATAAAAGGCTTCTTATGAAAGGGTACTAATGGAAATAAACCCACTAAAATCAAAACTCCCTTTATAAATAAATCGTAAGGTTGTTCTTTAAGTTTTAACACGATATCTCCTTTTAATTGTTAATACTATCTTTCTAATAAGAAATAATACAAATAGATAAAAAAAGGCATAATATATATACCTCAAAGAAGACCTCATATTGTATTCAAAGGAATAAAATATGTGGAGATATAAAATCACCACAAGAATAAATCCTTGAAAAAAGGATTTAGAAATAAATCGTTGCTTTATTTTCTTTTCAAGAAAAGAAAAGAAAATTCCTATCAAGGTAAAAAAGAAAATACTAAAAGTGATACCCATACTAAAAACCTCCCCATGTAAAGAATAAGGAGCAAATCTATTGAGTCTTCTACTGGCAGCATAATCATACCAACCAGCAATTGAACCTGGTAAGGGGTTAAGATTTACTACAATTATATACCAATCTACAACAGATTCATTTATAGTTTGTATAGTTACAAAAACCCCAAAAATAAATGTATAATAAATATTAAATATCGATTTTTCTATTATCCCTGATCCAAGGACTGGTATATTAGCGAGATAGGGTATGATTCCATGATACTCTAAAGATCGCAACTGTATGAGATATGCAAAAAAGAAAAAAGAAAAAAGAAGCTGAGTAACAAACCAAAAACGTCTTAATAGAGTTTTTCTAGAATTAAAAAAAGAAATAACAATATACAGTACTAAAAAAAGGAAAACCATTCTAGACCCTGTTCCTAAATACAATATCACCAATAGTAGGAAAAGAAATTTACTTGATTTACCGTTTGTCTTGTTTAAAATGGCCAAAAGTATACATGCGATGAGAGATAAAACTTTATGTACAGACAATAGAGCATTATAGCCTATTTTAGGGAGATATATTTCCCTAAAAAAAATAGTCTCTTTGTATAAAAACAAAAAAGAAATTATCAAAAAAATCACAAAACCAATACAGAAAGTCCTAAATTTTTTTCCTAACTCAAGGTTTATTCTTAGATCAATTTTAGGCTTTGTAAATAAAACTACACGTGTGTTTTTTGTAGAAAAAAAATAATAAACTAAAGCTCCTACCAAAAAAGCATTGAGACTTATTAAGTAAAGTTTTATAGTATTTAAAAAATCTTTTGTTGAGACATTATCAAATTTGTATAATGAGATTTTAGGTTCGTAAAAATAATAGTACGGTAATGTTAGAACTATAACTATAACTATAAAAAAAACATAAGCATATATAGGGCTGAAAATATAGAATCGTATCGTTTTTAATAACACATAAAAAAGTGTTATAAATATCAATGATTGTATCACTAATGCCATTAACTTAAATTTTCAGTATTTACTAGATTAATAAATGTAGTAGCCATGGACTCCACAGAATAGTTTTCTTTACAATATAAGGCGATTTCTGTTCTTTTATCAATCCATTTTGACGTGTCTGAATAGATGTTTTTTACGCTTTCGCGAAAGCGTATAATGTCATCTGTTTCATAATATATCGCATTTTTCCCTTCATTTACTGCTTCGATTTCTGGTGAATGAGGCTCTTCCTTTGAAATAAGCATCGGAACACCAAAACCAAAACTTTGCGTTATAGATAGACCCACATATCCTGGAGAAACACTAAAGATGCTTGAGTTATAAAGTGATTTTAGTTGCTCATAATCATTTATATGCCCTTTAAGAAGGATTCTATCCTCCAAATGATGGTCTTTAATAAATCGCTGTATCCCGCTCATTTGTTCTCCTTCACCTACCATGATAAGTTTTGCTTCTTCGGGTAAAATATCTAGTGATTCTTTAAAAGCTCTTACTAAAAAAAGAGGTTTCTTCGCTTCCGAAAGTCTCCCTACATAAATAAGATGCTTAGGAGGTAGAGAGGTTGCTTTTACAAGTATATCTTTTTTATGCAATATCGCGTTAGGGGCGGCATAAATAGTTTTTTGGGGCATATAGACAGACAACTCTTTTTGTTGTTGTTTTGTATAGACTATAATTGAAGATGCGCATGTACGCATTACATTCCTTACCCAGTCACTTTTACTGCCTTTTCCTGATCTTGGCCAAGCATGCCCCCATAAGACTGTTTCTCTTCCTGTAAGTCGTCTTACAATAAGAAAAATCCAATTGGAAAGAATACGAGGATTCATTTCTAATACTAAAACTGCTTTTTTAAATAAGAGATGCCAGATTCCTATTTGGAAAAGAAGTGTACGCTTTAATAGGTAGATGTTTTTAGCTTCCTTTGCTTCTATACGCTGATCTGTTTTAACAGATTTTTCGAAATATTCCTTCCCTCTATACAATTCAAAACGAGAGGAAGTAAGCGCCTCTCTTATCACCTTAAAGACCCCCGCTCTATAATCGGGAGTTACTGTTTGTATGATGACAAGTTTTTTCATCCTTCTATTATAATATCTGTGTCTTTACTATAAAAATATCTAGCAAGAATAAGAATAAATAACTCTGTTGTTACTGCTGCTATAGCAACTCCATATATTCCGTAAAAATATCCTGCAATCAACGCTACTATTAAATTAAAAACTCCGCCTGTGACTAACGTGTACATTCTTTTTTTATAATGTTTTATAGCTGGGTAGTATAGAGAAATCAAAAGCATGTTAAGAGACGAAAACAAAGCAATTAAGGCTAGTATTTGAAATATGCTACTGTAACTATCTATGTTTACATCATCATAAATAAAATGTAATAAAGGCTTAGCAATAAGTATCATAACAATTGTTAATATCATACCGATAACTGCAATTGGTATTGAAATCTTTTTTATAAAAGCTTTTATTTGAAAAGGTTTTTTTGTTGCCAACCAAGGAAATATGGCTTGATATAATGGGACAAACACATTTTTTAAAGCAAGCACTAACTTCTCCATGCTTGAATAAATTCCAGCAATTGCATCGCCTCCTAACATTCCTAAAATAAATGTATTTGATGAAGTATAAAGACTTGTAGCAAAATTAGAGATAAACAAACTTGAAGAGTCTTTAAGTAAAATTCTGATCGCTTTATAGTCTGGTTTTTTAAAATCCACATATTTTAAACTATATAAAAATCCTATAATTCCTGCTACTATAAAACCTCCTCCATTTAATAAAGGAACACGTTGATAATCTA
>NZ_CALEMI010000020.1 GCF_937910895.1 uncultured Dokdonia sp.
GGGTTGGGCTGTTCGCCCATTAAAGTGGCACGCGAGCTGGGTTCAGAACGTCGTGAGACAGTTCGGTCTCTATCTACAGTGGGCGTAAGAAATTTGAGTGGATCTGACTCTAGTACGAGAGGACCGAGTTGGACTGACCGCTGGTGTACCTGTTGTTTCGCCAGAAGCATTGCAGGGTAGCTATGTCGGGAAGGGATAAGCGCTGAAAGCATATAAGCGCGAAACCCACCACAAGATGAGATTTCTTTAAAGGGTCGTGGAAGACTACCACGTTGATAGGCTATAGGTGTAAAGGCAGTAATGTCATAGCCAAGTAGTACTAATAACCCGTAAGCTTATGTACAAGCCCCCTCTAACTCCCCCAAAAGGGAGGACACTTACTCTTATGAGTACTGAGGGGTGCAAACTCTTTAATTTTTATATTGAGTATTGATTTATATAATGACTTATTCTTTTTATTTTCTAGTATGTTACGATATTTATCCCCATCCAGCTTCCCCAAAGGGGAAGAGCTCAAGCACTGGATGACTTACCTCTCCCCTTTGGGGAGATTGAGAGGGGATTAAAACTAAGGTGGTTATAGCGACGGGGCTCACCTCTTCCCATTCCGAACAGAGAAGTTAAGCCCGCCAGCGCCGATGGTACTACAATCGTGGGAGAGTAGGTCGCCGCCTTTTTACGCTGAATTATATTCAGTGTTTGAGACCCGATACATAAAAATGTGTTGGGTCTTTTTTTTATAAGAAATATACGAGAGAGTCACGCTGTAAGCGTGATTAATTCCTATTACTGTTCTAACTGCGTTACACTTGTGATCACAGATAGTCATTTATAGGTCGCCGCCTTTTTACGCTGATTTATATTCAGTGTTTGAGACCCGATACATAAAAATGTGTCGGGTCTTTTTTTTTGGTTATTATTTTATAGATAATAGGCGGGATTGCTCTTACTAGCACATTGCGTTACGTTCAGCGTAGATATCAGCAAGTCGCTGATCTTTTAAGTTAAAATTCTTTCAGTCAAAGCTTAGACCTTGGCTTTATAAAGCTATTAGTATCATCAAGCGATTCCTGGTTTTAATTGTCCTTTATGGAGAAAAACTATATACGAAGTTGGTACTCTTTATTTTGACCCAAAAAGATCGGATCTGAGGATTTTTTCGCGAAAGCGTATATTTTTATACCAAGATATTACAACAGGAGAGCTTAAAGATCTTGCTCTTTTTGTGTTTAAATTTATTAGATGTGTTGTAGGAAAATTTAGGTTTTTTTATGTCATAAAACCATAAAAAATCTATAATTATAATAATATAAATATTATTTTTTGTCGTTTCTAAAAAGATTTTTGTATTAAAAATAAACATTGATATATAACTTATAATCGACTAAGTGTGTTAAAAAGTCGATAAAAAACACATATATGTAAATTATGGCTTTACCGTAGTTTTAATGTGGGAAACTTTCATTACTTTGGCTATCCCAAATCATTATAAAGTATTAGTACTTTATAGCAACAGTGTTTAAAAATGAAATATCCTACGTGTGTAAGAAGTTTTCTTCTTGTCAATTTTTTGTTTTTGCTATCTTCGATATCTTTAGAAGCTTCCACAGAACCCACTACAATTTCAAAGTCAGATGACGTGTATGTTTGCACGGGAGATGTTGTTGATACTTTTCCATATACAGAAAGTTTTGAATCTGGTGGCTATACTTTTACTCAAAACACCGATGATGATGGTGATTGGAGGCGTGATAATAATGGAACGCCATCTAATAATACGGGGCCTGGTGACGCAAGTGATGGGAATTTCTATATGTATACAGAGGCTTCAACTGTTGGAGGAGGCGCTATAGGTTCTAATGCTACAGCAATATTAACTAGTCCTTGTTTTGATTTGACAGCAGTAGGTGGTGCTACTTTTACGTTTGATTATCATATGTATGGTGGTAATATTGGAGATTTAAGTATAGAAGTAAGTAATGATTCTGGTACTAGTTGGACTGTATTACAAATTATATCTGGACAACAGCAAACTTCTGGGAGCGCACCTTGGATAACTTCTTCTTTAAATTTAAATGCTTACATAGGTAGCATGGTTAATGTTCGGTTCGTGGGAACAACAGGAAATGGTTTTGCGAGTGATATGGCGATAGATAATGTTGTAGTTACTGTAACCTCTGTAAATCCTGAGATTAATATTACAGGCTTGTCAAATGATATTGCTAGCGGTGATACTACTCCTTCGGTTTTAGATGGAACAGATTTTGGCGATATACCTGTTGGGCTTTCTACTTCTAGTACATTTGTTATTGAAAATTTAGGAGCTTTAGCATTACTTTTAACTGATCCCAATCCATATATTACGATTTCTGGTACTCACGCGGGTGATTTCAGTATTACTGGGGTTCCGATATCTCCTATAGCTCCTATAAATGGAACGTCCCCTTTTTCTATTGGGTTTACTCCTGGCGCAGTCGGAGATAGATTTGCAACACTCTCTATCGCTAGTAATGACAGTGATGAGAATCCTTATGTTTTTGATATTGTAGGACGTGGTGAAGCTCCCTCGGCAGAGATTAATATTTCGGGATTAGGGAATACTATTAATTCTGGAGATGTGATTCCATCTACTTTTGATGGTACAGATTTTGGATTTACAACGTTAGCGACTCCAGTTTCTAATGATTTTATTATCATTAATTCGGGGCTGATCCCTTTAAACTTAACAGATGTTTCTCCTTATCTGAGTATCACAGGAGCAGGGGCTTCTCAGTTTTCAATAACTACAATTCCTTCTAATACAATTCCTCAAAATGGAGGTACTACACAATTTCAAATTACTTATAATCCTTTATTTATAGGAACGCATACGGCTACGGTATCTATCGCAAATAATGATGCAGATGAAAATCCATTTATATTTGATATTGTAGGTAACGCTGCAGTTGTCTTAGTTCCTGAGATTGAAATTTCAGGAAATGGAACTGTTGTTTTAGATGGAGATTCAACACCAAATACTGTAGATGCTACAGATTATGGGTCTATTTCTTTAGGTACAAAAAAGAATGTTGCTTTTACGATACATAACGTAGGTTCAGGAACTTTAACATTAACTGGCGGAACTCCTTATGTAAGTATTACAGGTCCCAACGCTACACAGTTTTCTGTACAAACGATACCTTCCAATAGTATAAATGCTTCTGACGCTACTATTTTTCAAGTTCAATATAATCCTTTTGATTTGGGAACTCATACAGCGATTGTAACTGTGCAAAATGATGATATTAATGAAGGTAGCTATTCGTATACAATAACAGGAACAGCTACCGAAAATATAAATCCTTTAGATACGCCATATTATGCAAATTTTGATGCGGATAACAATAATTGGGTAGCCTCCAACCCTGGTGGCGAAAGCGTATGGAGATACGGAAGTAATAATGTTGAAGTAGGTACCGAGGGAAACTATTGGTATACGGATGACTATGATAATTATGATTCAAATTCAAATACCTATGTGACAAGTCCCGTGATTGATCTTACGGGATATGATAATCTTACATTTAAAATAGATATTCGTTATGATACGGATGATGATAATGGATTAGACGATGGAATGAATGTAGAGTATTCTAGTGATGGAGGAGCTACTTGGAATTTATTAGGGGCGTATGCAGATCCTCAAGTGGATAACTGGTACAATGCAGATAATGTTGATGCCTTATCAAGTGGAGCCGATGGTTGGGCTGGGTTAAACCAAGATATTGTAAGTGCTACGAAATCTGATTTTACACAAGCCTCTGTTGAGTTGCCAGCAATCTTGGAGAATAATCCTAATGTACGATTTAGAGTGCATTTTGCATCAGATAATAGCCAGAATGATAATGGGGTAAATTTTGATAATGTATTTGTTTTAGGAGATCCTATAGTTTCATCTGATCCAATCACAGGTCCAGCGGGTGTAAATTCTAACTTAAAATTATGGCTTAAAGCAACTGACGGTACTGGAAGTGCAACCAATGCTTCGCAAATTGGCGTATGGGAAGATCAAGCACTTAATAATGATGCTCAACGGGGTGCTAGTGGACAGCAACCTATTTTCTATAATAGTTTCAATGAAAATATTAACTACAATCCCGTGATAGATTTTAGTGATGTGATAGATTCTGAGCTTAAAGGTAAAGGAGGTTATTATACACAAGAATATTGGGTAGTTATGCAAGCCGATGGGAGCATAAGTTCATCGAGCCCAATTAAGGGAGTAATGTCAGGTAGAGTTTCTAGAGATCAGTTTGCTGAAGATGGAACTGGATTATGGATAAATCCAGGATCCCTTAGATTTAATGGCGTAGATAATATTGTAAGCCACATGGTAGGATCTACAAGTTCTTCTATAGTAAGTATAAGTGATGGTAGTTATGGTAGAGCCTACACAAGTGATACAGATAGTTATGATAATGAGCCTATCATCCTAAATATTAAAATGAATAGCTCAGGAGACTCAGCTGAAATATATAAAAACGGTATTCGTATAGATAATTATACAGGAACAACGACAGGCAGTCCTGTCGAGGATTTGCCTTTTATCAATGTAACCAATTCAAATTATGTATTAGGGGTAGGTCGTATTACGATAGGCGGAACTAATTATGATTCTCATTTCAATGGAAAAATGACAGAAATCATTAGTTATGCAAATCCTCTTACTGTTTTTGACCAAGAAAAAATACAGTCTTATTTGGCAATTAAAAATGGGATCACATTACACGATGTGAATAGTACAACCATAACAAGATTAGGGGATCAGAATTATATAAACTCTGATGGAAGTATTATTTGGAATGTTGCTGCTCATACAGGTTATAATTATGATATCGCAGGTATAGGTAGGGATGATGTTTCTGGATTAAATCAAAAACAATCAATGAGTGTAAATCCTAATGCTATCGTTACGATGGGACTTACTGATACGTATGATACAAATAGTGAAAATATTACTTTAAACTCTGATGTTATTACCGACAAAAACTTTTTGATGTGGGGTAATGATAATAAAAGTTTAAACGCGGCGGCATCCATCATTGTCGATTTAAGTAATGATATATCAGGTTTAAATACCATTGTAGATATCACATCAATACAGCGTAGCTGGAAAGTAGTCGAAACAGGAAGTGTAGGTACTGTAGAAGTATCGATTCCAGAAATAGCTTTGAGTGCCACATTAGATCCTCCAGGAAGTTTCTTTATGTTTATTTCAGATACACCAACGTTTAATCCTAGCTCTGAGTATCGAATTATGACCCTCAATGGATTAAATTTAGAAACCACGTATGACTTCAATGGTACAAAGTATGTCACATTTGGATATGCTCCAAATTATGTATTTGATCGTTCAGTTACTTTTAATGGGGTTGCTGATTATATGGATGCAGACGATTCTTTAGATCTCACGGGACCTTTTACCATATCTACTTGGATAAAACATAGTGATGCTGGATATACCATATTATCAAAAAGAGATGCGGCGTTCACAGAAGGATATGCTATAGACATCATAAGCAATAGGCGTGTTAGAGTACGATGGAGAGATGCTGGTGGAGCTATGCAGGAAATACGAACTTTAGTTGCAATTACTAATGATGAATGGCATCAGTTTGCGATCTCTTATGATGGCACAACGGCAAACGTATATATAGATGGTGTTTTAAATAATACAGACACATTAGATCCTCCAGTGGATACTGATCGTCACTTCTTAATTGCTGCCGTAGATGAAAGAGCTCCTACTAATTTTTATGAAGGAACTATAGATGAGTTACGTGTATGGGATAGAGCACTGAGTCAAGATCAGATTCGTTTTATTATGAATCAAGAGATTCAAGAGAATACGAACCTTATGGTAAGAGGAGAGATTGTGCCATCTACTATTTCTAAAAATGAAATTGATGCGATCCCTTGGGAATCTCTGGAAGGATATTTTCCTATGACTACGTTTGCATTCACAAACATTATGGATGCGTCCAATAATAATCTTGTAGCTGCCATTAAAAATTTAAAGACCGTAGATTTTCAGACGGCTCCTC
Source organism: uncultured Dokdonia sp. (assembly GCF_937910895.1). Taxonomy (GTDB): domain Bacteria; phylum Bacteroidota; class Bacteroidia; order Flavobacteriales; family Flavobacteriaceae; genus Dokdonia. Next base: position 6,084 of record NZ_CALEMI010000020.1, read on the forward strand.
TTCCTTATGTTTCACAAGCAGATGGGGATTGGACAGATGAAGCTACTTGGGAAAATGGTAGCGGATTCCAAGTTCCAAATGCGACATCTATATCAGATTATAATGTGCGTATTGATTGGAATATTGTGCAAATAGCGCACGATGTAACGACACAAGCAAACAACTCAGTACTTGCTTTAGATGTTCAGTCAAATGAATTATCTATTGAAAATGACAGTAAAATAGAAGTATCTCACTATCTCAAATTGGATGGAGTATTAGATCTTGTTGGTGAGTCACAGCTTATACAAACAGAAAATAGTGATCTTGATATAACAAGTACCGGATCTTTAGAAAAGGATCAACAAGGAACTGCAGATACATACTCATATAATATTTGGGCTTCACCAGTAAGTTTGATTAATAATTCTCAAATTAACACAAACCACTCTGTAGGTGCTATCATGAGGGATGGTACAGACCCTAATAATCCAGTTGGAATGAATTTTACGGGTTATCTTAATGGTTCTGCTACCTCTCCGATTACTATTAGTTCTTATTGGATCTTTAAATATGGAAATGGGATTGAACAATTCCAGCACATAGGTTCATCTGGAAGTGTAAGTGTAGGAGAAGGATATACCATGAAAGGACCCGGGTCTGGTGTGATTACTGATCCTCAAAACTATGTATTCGTAGGAAAACCAAACAATAGTACAGATGCACAAGATATCAATATCCCTGCGCTTGCAAATCGAGATTATATCATAGGAAATCCATTCCCATCTGCACTAGATGCAAATGATTTTATAAATGATAATCCACACCTTGATGGTACCTTATATTTCTGGGAACATTACGGAGGAGGAAACCATATCACAGCAGATTATCAAGCTGGATATGCATTATATACACTATCTGGAGGGACTCCTGCGGTAAGTCATCCAGATGTATCTCAAATAGGAGGAGGAACTAAAACTCCAGAGCGCTATATTCCAGTAGGACAAGGATTCTTTGTCGCTGCAGATAGTGATGGGGATATTCACTTTAGTAACACACAACGTAACTTTGTGAGAAAGACAGGTGCTTCTATTTTCTTATTTGGAGAAGAGCAAGAAGGAGAGAACGATCAACAGAATACACCTATTGTAGCACAATTAGATGATTCAGATCTAGATGCGCCAGATACCAGACAGAAATTCAGAATTGGTTTTGACTCTCCAAGTTTATATCACAGACAACTTCTTATAACGGTAGATCCAAATACCACTTTTGGTGTCGATAGAACCTATGATGGAGAAATCGAATTTGGTCCTAGTCAAGATATGACTTGGGATTTGGAAGATAAAAAGTTTATTATACAAGGAGTTCCTAATATTACCGATGTGACAGAGTTTCCTCTCGTGGTGACACTGCCACAAGCAGGTCCTATCACAATAGGGATAGATGCTCTTGAAAATGTTGATACAGAAACAACAACTGTATATTTAAAAGACAGAGTACAGAATACAGTAACTAACTTACTGGAAGGTGATTACCAAACTACCCTTGAAGCTGGAGATCATTACAATCGTTACCTCATTGTGTTTAGAAATGATAGCAACGAAGAAGAGACCACCGAAGAAGAGGAAGAAGAAACTGAAGAAGAAGATTCTGATTGGGAAGATGATAATTCTGACTCGGAAGAGGAAACAGGTTGGGAAGAAGAAGAGGAAGGAGAAACGACAGGTAGTTGGGAAGAAGCAGAAACTTCTGGAACAAGTGAAAATACGGATGATGAAGACAGTGAAGCCTTAAGTGTTGGAGATGAAACGACAAACCATAGCATTATAATAGCATATAGCTCACAACAAAAAATGATTACGATTACAAAAGATAATCTTAACACTATAAATAGGGCAACATTATTCTCTATGCTTGGACAAGTTATACAACAATGGAAACCAGAAACAGGGACAACAACAATTCAATTACCAGTATCTGATATGAGCAAAGGACCTTATATCCTTCGTCTAGAAACCGACATGGGCTTACTTACAGAGAAGCTAATTATTCATTAATTTGACATACACATGACAAAAGAAGTCTCTTTAACAGAGGCTTCTTTGTTTTATAAATCTTCCTCTTCACAGCGTAGGTAGCTTTTATACGCTTTCGCGAAAGCGTGTAAAGAAAATAAAAAACGACACCTCCTATTTAAGACTTATAAAGATAAGTCCCGTAGTTATGTTTTAAATATAAAATCGAATAGTGGTATGTTATAATAGACATATCTTTTAAAAAAAACCGTTGAAATTTGCAAGCTAGATACCTTGTGGACGACGTAAAAGTTAATTTATCTATCTTTGCACCTTAATAAAAATTTATGCGTTCTTCAGTAATAGCTGCTATCAATACAAATTTAAATAATGCCATTTCTCTAATCGATGCTATAGATACTAGTGTGTATAGGGATACTTCTGTGGGACCTTATTACAGCAGTATAGGATCACATATACGACATGCTTTAGATTTCTTTGATTGTATTATAAATGGGATTCAAGAGAATGATATTGATTTGACAGCTCGAAAACGCGATGAAGTTATTTCAACCAATCCAGAAGCGGCAAAAAATCATATCCGAGAGATCCAACAACAACTTGCCTCTTTTATAGATGTAAACACAGATTATCTACTCCATGTAACGGATAATTTAGGGAGTGGAAAGGTAACCATTATGTATACGTTAGAAAGCATTTTGGCACAAGCAAATACACATGCTACACATCATTATGCGATCATAAGTTATATGCTACAGACTTTGCGTGTAGAAGTGGTAATTCCAGGTTTTGGATATAATCCTTCCACGCCAGTACCTAAAAGAGAGGGAATATAAACTACTCATCAAATAACGCGTTCATAAGCGTTTTTATTCCTTTAAAGCCAAAATAAATAGCAGCGATTAAACAGATGATTCCTATTCCAAGTACTGGAATAAAAAGAGGATGATCTTGATTTTTAAAAGAAGAATTTAGAATAAGAGGAGCCGTAATCAATAGGACTAATGTCCCTCCCATAATTTTAATTCCTTTTAAAAGAGTTTCTTTATTTGTGCTCATAATTCTCTATTGCGTTGCGTACACTTCCGTATTTGAGGAGGAGTTCATTAGCTTTATGTTCTTCGATATGCAATGCATCCATCACCATACGTGTGCCGCGTGCAACCAATTTATGATTACTCAATTGCATGTTTACCATTTTATTTCCTTTTACTTTTCCGAGTTGGATCATCGTAGCTGTAGAAATCATATTAAGCACTAATTTTTGTGCAGTTCCAGCTTTCATGCGAGAGCTTCCTGTTACAAATTCGGGTCCTACGATCACTTCGATAGGGTAAGTTGCTGTTTGTGAAAGCGGGCTATTCTGGTTACAGGTAATGCATCCGGTGCCTATATTTTTGGCATTACAGATTTCTAAAGCACCAATTACATAAGGCGTTGTTCCAGATGCTGCGATGCCGATAACAAAGTCGTTTTCAGTGATATCAAATGCTTGTAAATCGTTCCATCCTTGCTCTTTACTATCTTCGGCAAACTCCACAGCCTTACGGATGGCAGGATCTCCACCTGCAATCAATCCAATAACGAGATCGTGAGGAACGCCAAACGTAGGTGGGCACTCTGAGGCATCTACTATACCTAAACGACCACTAGTACCAGCGCCTAAATAAAACAAACGACCTCCCTTTTCTAGCCTTGCAACCACTTGATGAACAAGAGTTTCAATTTGAGGTAAAGCTTTTTCTACAGCAAGTGGTACTGTTTTGTCTTCCCTATTCATATTCGACAATAATGCAGCAACAGACATATTTTCTAAATGGTCGTAATGAGAATCTTGCTCTGTAGTTTTAGTAAATGACACGAGTATGTATTTTAGAGTTCAAAAATAAGGATTAAAGACTTACTTTAAGGAGTATGGCTTAGTACGCTTTCGCGAAAGCGTATATTATATTTTTAAAATAACTTTATATAGCTGGAAAACAAGTATTTGTAATCTATTTGAAATTTTAACGTTTCAAGTTGTTATTCTGTCACACTAATGTTAACTTTGTGTTACGTAGTATATGCATTGTTAGTATGAGTAATCTTATAGAAGTTGTTGATTCTCTAGAATATAGAATTGATACTTTATTAAAGCGACATCAAGCGCTTAAAGAAAGGCTCGAACTTCTAGAGGGAACCATTACATCATTAGATGTTGAGAATAAAAATCTCAAAGAGACTCTGGAAGAAAAGCAAAAAGAGATTCATACACTCAAAGCAGCAAATGCATTACTAGGCAGTAACGATTATAAAAGGGAAACCAAGCTCAAAATAAACACCTTAATTAGAGAGATAGATGCTTGTATGGTATCACTTTCTGAATAAAAGGAAATTTTATGTCTGAAAAGCTTAAAATTAAATTGTCAATAGCCGATCGTGTGTATCCGCTTACTATTCCTGTTCAGCAAGAGGAAGGTTTGCGTAAAGCCGCAAAAGAAATAGATGCCATGATCAAGCAATTTGAGCAAAGTTATGCCGTTAGAGATAAACAGGATGTATTGGCGATGTGTGCCTTGCAATTTGCATCTCAGGCAACCCAAAAAAATATAGATAAAAACTCAAACCAAGAAGAAATTACAAAACGCCTGCAGGTGTTAAGTACTCTTTTGGCTGAGCAATTATAGACGTTCTTTACATACAGCATATTACTGCCTGCATTGGTCTTTTTTTGATAAACTCAACAGATATTTTTTTGTAAAGAGTGAATCTGGATTGTAAAAGCGCGCCGTCTTCGTCACGGATTCTTGATCAGTCCTCTAGCTCTAATCCTTTTATTTAGGAGTTTATACAAAAACCCAACTAATGCAGGCTTTTTTATACCCTAATTTTAGGGTGTAACCAACTCAAAAGGTATGATGATACCTTTAATATTAACCATTGTATTACTCTTTACCAGAAGAGTATCGATATATAAAAAATGTATATGGAAGATAATTTACTCCCATTAATTGTGGGTGTTGTAGCCCTTGTTGTTGGGTTTCTTATTGCAAAATTACTAGAACGTAATAATGCTTCTCAAGTAATTAAAAATGCAAAGAAGAATGCGCAAAGTATTCTTAAAGAAGCAAAGATAGAAGCCGAATCCACAAAGAAAGAAAAGATATTACAAGCAAAGGAAAAATTTATAGAGCTTAAATCTGAACATGAAAAAGTAATTCTTAATCGTGATAAGAAAATATCTGAATCTGAGAAACGAACCAGAGATAAAGAATCTCAGGTGAGTAGTGAGCTTTCGCGAAATAAAAAACTCAATCAGGACTTAGATGCTAAGGTTAAAGATTACGACAACCGTGTTCAGTATCTAGAGAAAAAGCAAACTGAAATTGATAAAATACATCATAGTAAGGTACAGCAATTAGAGGTCATCTCAGGACTCTCTGCCGATGTAGCCAAAGAACAACTCGTAGAGTCGCTTAAAGAGCAAGCAAAGACCGATGCGATGGGGTACATCCAAAGCGCGATGGAAGAAGCTAAAATGACCGCTGAGCAAGAAGCCAGAAAGATTGTCATCAACACCATCCAACGTATAGGAACCGAAGAAGCTGTAGAAAATTGTGTCTCTGTTTTTAATCTTGAAAGTGATGACGTAAAAGGTCGAATCATAGGTAGAGAAGGTCGTAATATACGCGCGATTGAAGCCGCTACAGGCGTAGAGATTATTGTAGATGATACGCCAGATGCTATTATTCTATCTTGTTTTGATAGTGTACGTAGAGAGATTGCTAGATTGTCATTACACAAACTTGTGACAGACGGTCGTATACACCCTGCTCGTATTGAAGAAGTGGTTCGTAAAACGACAAAACAGATAGAACAAGAAATTGTAGAAGTTGGAAAACGTACTGTGATAGATCTTGGTATTCACGGATTGCATCCAGAATTGATTAAGGCGGTAGGAAGAATGAAATACAGATCTTCTTACGGACAAAATTTATTACAACATAGTAGAGAAGTAGCAAAGCTATGTTCTGTCATGGCAGCAGAACTTGGAGTGAATCCAAAACTTGCACGAAGAGCTGGACTATTACACGATATAGGTAAAGTGCCGGATACAGAAACAGAAACGCCTCACGCTATCTTAGGAATGCAGTGGGCAGAAAAACATGGAGAAAAACCAGATGTGTGTAATGCCATTGGTGCTCACCATGATGAGATAGAGATGACAACACTATTATCACCTATCGTACAAGTATGTGATGCCATAAGTGGAGCACGCCCAGGCGCTAGACGTCAGGTATTGGATTCCTACATACAGCGTCTTAAAGATCTTGAAGACATTGCTTTTGGCTTTGGAGGCGTTAAGAAAGCGTACGCAATACAAGCAGGAAGAGAACTTCGTGTGATTGTAGAAAGCGAAAAAGTAAATGATGAAAAAGCAGCATCACTTTCTTTCGAGATTTCTCAGAAAATCCAAACAGATATGACATATCCTGGTCAAGTAAAAGTGACCGTAATACGAGAAACAAGAGCTGTAAATATTGCTAAATAAAAAAGCAGAATTACAGTTTGTATTTTTTTTAATCCTGAATACTTTGTTCTAAAACAAGAAGTATTTAGGATTTTTAGTGTGTGAGAGTTTTGTCACATATTAATTCTAATTTAAAGATGTACTAAGTATCTTTGCAATCTCAAAAAACCAGTATGGATTACGCTGAAAATATATTAGGTACCATAGGTAATACCCCTATGGTAAAAATGAATGTGCTTACCGAAGAACTACCTTGTCTTGTCTTAGCCAAATATGAAACCTTTAACCCAGGCAACTCTGTAAAAGACCGTATGGCGTTACAGATGGTAGAAGATGCAGAGGCAGATGGGCGTCTTCAACCAGGAGGAACCATCATAGAAGGTACTTCGGGGAATACAGGTATGGGATTGGCACTTGCTGCAATAATCAAAGGCTATAAAATGATATGCGTTATATCAGACAAGCAATCTAAAGAAAAAATGGATATCCTACGTGCTGTAGGAAGTGAAGTGATTGTTTGCCCTACCAATGTTGATCCAGATGACCCAAGATCGTATTATTCAACTTCAAAAAGACTGGCTGAAGAAACCCCTAATAGTTGGTATGTAAACCAGTATGATAATCCTTCCAATTGTAAAGCACATTTCAACAGTACAGGACCTGAGATTTGGGAACAAACCGATGGAAAAATAACACATTTTGTAGTAGGTGTAGGAACGGGTGGAACGATATCTGGCGTAGGGAGCTATCTGAAAATGAAAAACCCAAATGTAAAAATATGGGGAGTAGACACCTATGGTTCTGTTTTTAAAAAATATCACGAGACAGGTGTTTTTGACGAAAATGAAATATATCCATACATCACAGAAGGAATAGGAGAAGATATCCTTCCTTTGAACGTAAACTTTAGCCTCATAGATGGGTTCACCAAAGTGACTGATAAAGATGCTGCTGTATACACCAGACGTTTGGCAAAAGAAGAAGGTATGTTCTTAGGGAACTCAGCAGGATCTGCTATAAAAGGGGTACTTCAACTTAAAGAACATTTCAAACCAGACGATGTGGTGGTAGTGTTATTTCACGACCACGGGAGTCGTTATGTGGGTAAAATGTTTAATGACGATTGGATGCGTGAGCGCGGTTTCTTAGATGAAGAAGTAACCGTGGCAGAAGACCTTATCAAAGATCACATCGGTAAGCCATTAATTACCGTAAAAACAGAAGAACTCGTTTCTCATGCGATTGAACGTATGCGTGATTACAAAATATCACAAATTCCAGTAGAGGATACAAGTGGATTTGTAGGAAGTGTAGATGAAGCCGATTTATTCAGAGCCTATATGGAAGATCAAAACATCGCAGATACGCCTATTAAAGACGTCATGGGCGCTCAATACCCTATTGTAACCCGTAAGGCACCTATTGCAGAAGTCTCAAAACTAATTACCAAAGAAAATAATGCAGTATTGGTGGATCTAGGGGATCAAAAATATCACATCATTACAAAGCATGATATCATCAGTGCTATCAAATAAGTTAGGGACATCTATTTTGAACGCATAAAAGAGTAGGTCATTCCCATGCTTAACTCACTAAAATCAGCTTGACCAGCATTTGCTTTGATATTAGCTCCTATAAAATAATTATATGCGGTATTGTTTTCAGTAGATTTTAAATAATACCGCACACCTAATCTACTAGTGATCGCTTTTCTAAGTCTATAACCTCCATTTAATTTTCCTCCGTAGATATAAATTTTTTCAGATCCATTGGGTGTCTCTTGTATGGTACTAAAGGTTTGGCTTAAAAGCCGTTCTACTTCGTAAAAGGGCTTGTGAATGTTATACCCTACATCTGTTATAATTCCGATGTGATTCAAGAGTAATTCTCCATGTAAATACACACCAAAATTTGTAGAATACCGAAAAGGGGCATCTTTGAAATCAGTATAAGACTCTCTTATAAGTTGTTCGTTATTATTTATATAATCATAAAAATGATCATAAAACCGATAATAAACGCCAACACCTACTTTTAATGTATTGTTATATACTTTGGCTCCTAGTAGCGATATGGAATATACATTTTTGTGAGTATTAAATTGATCTGAAAGCACTTGAATACCAAGCCCAACATTGGACTCCAATGCATAATATGAGGATCTAGTGTAAGAAGGCACTTCTTTTTCTTTTGTAATCTCTATTTGTTTTTTATTAGTGTACGCTATACTCGTGCTTAACATAAGCGCATTTAGTCCTATGTTGGGCAATCTTGTATGACCATTAGAATAATGAAAATATCCCATTCCTAGTGTAAAGTCTAGATCTTGATATTGAAATACATTGTACTTAAAGAATAGTTCAAAAGACCAATTTAGATTTGTCGTAATAACATCTAGCTTTCTATCAAAAGGAGGTTTGTTGGACCCACTTATAAATGCAGCACCTATGCCAGAATGTATCTTAAATCTATCATTTTTAAAAGGGCTAAACTCTAGAAAGGGCATAGCTGTAAAGGCATATCCTATATCATGAACTTTTTGAAAATCGATTACCCCAAGGCTTATCCCTATTTTTGGGTATCGTAAACGATATGCCCATTCATGGGGGTTGTGGTCTTGAAAAGTTCCTAGGTGTACAAATAACCCTTTTCCAGTATATGTTTTAAGAAAAGCCTCGCCTACAGGTAAGGAGTAGCCTACTAAATACTCTCCAGAGATAAAGTGCGATGGAATGTGGTTATTTTCTGGTTGTTGTGCATAGGCAAATGAAACCAAGAAAAATAATAAAAATGTAGTTTTCAATATATAATAGTAGGGATATTATAAAGTTTCCAAAAAAAAAGCTATTTTTTGTTAAATACGATCATTTTGTCCTTGTATTTTTTCAAAAATGCAAACCTGTTCTGTGTATGAGGCATTTAAAATTGAACTATATTTATTGATTAGTAACAGATTAACATCAAAATGCTTGTTATAGGAATGCGTGAAGATTTTTTACACTATTTATGGAAATATAAAAAGTTTGCTTTCGCGAAAGCAAAAACAACAACTAATACTGCAATCACCATTACTACATTAGGTCAACATAATCATCTGGCTGGACCTGATTTTTTCAATGCACGCCTCTTTATAGGAGATCAGGAATGGGCAGGAAATGTAGAGATTCATATCAAGTCATCAGATTGGTATGCCCACGGACATGAAACTGATCCTGCCTATGATAACGTAATTCTTCATGTGGTATGGGAGCACGATATAGATATTTATAGAAGTGATAATTCACCACTCCCAACATTACAACTTAAAGACTATGTAGGTGAATCAGCATTGAATAATTATAAAAAACTCTTTGCAAATCAATCTAAGAAATGGATCAATTGTGAAGGAGTACTATCCGATGTACCTGAAGTTATTTGGAAGCATTGGCAAGAACGTTTGTACTTAGAGCGTTTGCAACGTAAAACAGAAACCATACAAGAAATACTAACACAATCTAAGAATGATTGGGAAGGTGTTTTGTTTATGATGTTGATGCGTGCTTTTGGGACTAAAGTTAACGGTCCCTCGTTTCAATCGCTAGCAGGACATATAGATTTTAATGTGATTCGGAAATGTGCGCAAGAACCTTTTCGATTAGAAGCTTTATTGTTAGGCGCTGGTGGATTGCTTCCCGAAGAGAGTGTAGATAGTTATGTATTACAATTACAAGCAGAGTATGAGTTTGTACATCATAAATTTCAGTTAGAAACAAAAGGGATATTACCTGTTCAATTTTTTAAACTACGCCCAGATAATTTTCCTACCATTAGACTCTCGCAACTCGCGATGTTGTATTATACAATCCCAGGACTTTTCCAAAAATTAATGCAGATAGAACAACTTGATGAATTTTATGACATCCTACAAGTCCAAGCTTCGGTCTACTGGGATACCCACTATTCATTTGCCACTTCCCAAAAAAAGAGAGTCAAAAAAATGTCAAAAGCATTTATTGACCTGCTATTAATTAATACCATTATTCCTGTAAAGTTTGCTTACAGTCAGTATACAGGGAAAGACCAAACAGATACTATTTTAGATTTTATCACAGCCCTACAACCCGAAAAAAATAGTATTATAAAAAAATACAACGCCATGCGTCCTAAAGCTGAAAATGCGTTACAGTCACAAGCGCTTATACAATTAAAAACGGAATATTGCTCAGTACATAAATGTTTACAGTGCGCTGTTGGGAATTGGTTAATAGGGAAGTAAGTTGAGGTGTGTAAGAGTTAAGATATTTACTTAAGAACTTCTGTTTTTTTAAGTGATTCAAGATTGCTTTCTAAACTTTCTCAACGCCTCAAACATGTGTCTACATCTCGCTTTATAGGCTGCACTTCCTTTATGGTAATCATCTTCCATAATACGTTTCAGTTCAGGATGGATCCAATCGATTTCTGTACCTAACCAAAATAAGGTAGTCAATGTATATGCCTTTACAGCAACTTTTTGATCTGTAATAATCCAGTCAAATCCAGCTTCAGAAATACGTTCTTTATGTAACGGTTTTAAATGTTTTCGCGTAAGCGAGTCTTTCTTTTTGTAATACGATAATGCAAGGTATTCACATATTTTAGCCACAGGTCGAACTGCTGAATCTTGATGTACCGTATGCATTTTTTCTGTAAACACATCCAGATAGGGAAATAATAGACTAATATCTGTTTTACATACAAATTCTAACAACCATCCCGCTCTATTGGAGATGGGATCATCTACCTGAAATAAAATCTTTAAAACGTATGGCATGAGCGTTGGGTTGCGTATTATCAATTGTGAATAATAGGCGCGTTTTTCCCTACTATGATTTACATAATCAAGTTGCTCATATAATTCTTGATACGTCATACTGTTGTTTGATCTGTTAAAAATAACAAATGTATTTTTAACTCATCAGACAGATGAAATGTATTAGATGTCTAATCCTTCAATAAGTGTATTCACTACTTTCGGTACACCGACGGTAGCTGTTTCTGAATGTATAGTCAGATGAGCTCTTGTGGCTATAGCTGGCTTGGGATCTACAAAATGTATAGAAGCAGTTTGTTTTGCAAAATCTATCAAACTTGCTGCTGGATATACCTGCATAGATGTCCCAATAATCAGGATGTAGTCTGCTTGGCTTACCAGATGCGCAGCAGGCTCTAATAAGGGTACCATTTCTCCAAACCAAACAATATGCGGTCGTAACTGAAAATGATGCTCGCACATATCGCCAACACGTAGGTCCGTTTTCCAATCAAAAATAAGATCCTCATCAAACGTACTTCGTACTTTTAATAGCTCACCGTGTAAATGTAATACGTGAGAACTTCCAGCTCTTTCGTGTAAATCATCTACATTTTGAGTGATCACATGTACATCAAAATAGTCTTCCAGAGTAACCAATGCAGTATGCGCTTTGTTGGGCTGCACCTCTAATAACTGCCGTCTTCGTTGGTTATAAAAATCCAAAACCAACTCCATGTTGTCAGTCCAACCTTGCGGTGATGCTACTTGCATCACATCATGACCTTCCCACAATCCATTAGAATCTCTAAACATTTTTAAACCACTTTCAGCACTAATCCCAGCACCTGTTATAATGACGACTTTCTGTTTTTTCATAAGAATAAAAGTACTGTATCTTTACATCGTAAACAATGTTCATGGATTATAAACTCTTAAATTATTTACAATCATTCTTAACAGAAAGACGTCGCGAACTCTTTGATCGTGTGCTGTCAGAACGCACCAATCATCTAACCGTAGCGGTAGAAGACGTCTATCAATTACACAATACCAGTGCTGTGATACGTAGTTGTGAATCTTTTGGTGTACAAAATCTTCACGTGATCGAAGAGGTAAATGTAAAACGTATAGATAGAGAAATTGCCATGGGCGCTCAAAAATGGGTGGATGTACACAGACATACAAGCACCAAAGCTTGTTTGCAATCTCTAAAAGCAGCCGGTTATCGAATTGTAGCTACCACACCACACCAAAAAGCACATCGCTTAGAAGATTTTGATATCACACAAAAAGCGGCTATTTTCTTTGGAAGAGAAACCCAAGGATTAAGTGCCGATGTCCTAGAAGCCGCCGATGATTTTATCTACATTCCTATGGTAGGTTTTACTGAAAGTTTGAATATCTCAGTTTCTGCGGCGATTACCCTTCAACATATCATGACCCGTCTAAAAGCATCTTCTATTCCTTGGCAATTATCAGATTCAGAGGTGTTTGGGAAGAAGCTTGAATGGACAAAAAAAATGATCAAAGATGTAGATCGTATAGTCGCCCGTTGGGAAGAAGATCAAAAGGCTAGGGGAAGATGAAACGTATTCATATCTAATGATCTATTCTTGTTGATACCGCTTTCGCGAAAGCGAACTCAGAAATTTTTTCATTGAGAATCTATACTATATTTAAAACTGTGTTTTGTAATTATTGACGATAGAATGAGACTTAGCATCAAAATAAATGATCATGACAACACTTACAGAACAACTTAAAGAATTTGCTGATAATAGTGCCAAGAGACATCCAGGAGCTGCCCAGGATATTATGAAAAATGCTATTTCAGTACTAGAGGCCACTAATATTTTAGAAAATGCAATCAAAACAGGAGACTCATTTCCTGATTTTACATTACCAAACGCAAAAGGAGAATATATCACGCTGAGTAACCTTTTGAAAGAAGGTAAAGTAGTACTCACGTTTTACAGAGGAGGTTGGTGTCCTTATTGTAACATAGCTTTAAAGGCATTACAGAATGCACTCCCTGAAATAAAAGAAAAAGGAGCATCACTTGTGGCAATTACTCCAGAAAAACCAGATAATACACTGAGTACACAAGATAAAAATGAATTAGATTTTGAAGTGTTAACTAGTAAGAATAATGAACTAGCACGTTCGTTAGGACTTGTGTATAAATTGCCAGAAGCTTTGGTATCACTGTATACTAAATTTGGAATAGATTTAATAGAAAGTCAAGGAAATTCAGCAAACGAATTACCTATTGCTGCCACCTATATCATTGAACAAAATGGTAAAGTAAGCTATCATTTTTTAGCTGAAGACTATAAGCTTCGAGCAGATCCATTAGCTATTATAGCAGCACTTTAAAGAAGTTTTTATATATGAAAGAGCCTTTTTCAATAGTGAAAAGGCTCTTTTTGTGAGTTGATATTTCTATTTTGTTTAACTTTAATGAAATAACCAACACATAACATCCCTATGATGATTCTTATTTATATAGTCGCTACCATTCTTGTAATTATTATTATCCTAGCTGCTATAGCGCCAAAAACTTATCAGGTAAGCAGGAGCATAGTCATAGACAAGCCAAAAGAAATTGTATTTCCTTATGTAAAGATGGTCAAAAATCAAGATCATTGGTCTCCATGGAAACGAAAAGATCCAGATATGAAACAAACCTATACAGGAACCGACGGCGAAGTAGGGTTTAAAGCAAGTTGGAAAGGAAATAAAGATGTTGGTGAAGGAAGTCAGACCATTACAGCCGTGGTTGAAAATGAGCGTATCGATAATCATTTAATTTTTTTAAAACCTTGGAAATCTGAAAGTGATGGGTATTATACGGTAGAAGATGCTGGTGCTGGTCAAACAAAAGTAGTTTGGGGATTTAAAGGACAAAATAAATTCCCAGCAACCATATTGATGCTTTTTATCAATATGGATAAAGTCGTAGGTAAAGATTTTGAAGAAGGTCTTCAGAATTTAAAAATAATTTTAGAAGCATAACTTATGGAAATGAAGCTAAGTTGGTTTGAAGTTCCAGTAACAAATATGGAACGAGCGATCTTATTTTATGAGGACGTATTTGGAATTAAGATAGATTTGCAAGATTTTACAGGAGTTCTTATGGGATTTTTTCCAAGACCCGATAACGAAGGAGCTTCTTCGGGTTCATTGATTCAATATAAATCGTGTATTCCAAGTGAAGAAGGATCCTTACTCTATTTTAATGCAGCAGATATTACAGCGTGTCTAGAGCGCGTGAGTACTGCCGGAGGTAAGGTATTACAAAATAAAACCCAGATAAGTGAAGAGCACGGCTATATGGCTACTTTTATTGATTCAGAAGGCAATAAAGTAGCATTGCATAGTACACATTGATGACGTTTTCTCTTATAGAAAGGTAGCAGAAAAGAAACAACAAATCAAAAACGACTATCCGTGAGGGACAGTCGTTTTTCTATATTCTAATCTACGGATGTAGATGGGATTATTAATTTCTTTTCTGAAGTACTCGATACTCTTCGTAACACTCACTGATAGCGTCTAGTATTTGAAGGTCATTTGCCGTAACTATAAAATTGTCAGAATAGTTACAATTATTAAGTATGGCATCTATATCATTTTTGTCAATTTGAAGTAAGGCAACTAATGTTTCTCTGTCAAATTTCTTTTCCAGAAGATTACGCACCGTATCATCTTCCTTCATTTTACGCATCTTTTTGAGCTGTTCAGGTTTCTTTCCAAAGATATTGTAAAGCAAATCTGCAGGATTAAAAATAGCGTTTATAACTCTAGATACTGCACCTGGTTGTGATGCTCCTCCTTCATATCCCGTGTTCAATCCAGAAATGCTAAAGCGTGAATTATTATAAATAGGAATACGCTTAGCATCTATTTCTAAATATCCTGTCAGCTGTATTTGTTGCACGAGAACTTCTTCCAGTGCAATTCCTACTTCTGTCATTTTGATTTTTACATTTCCATATTTTACCCAATCTGCACTTACACGTACTTGAAGTGTTTTGTACCCTAAGTATGAGAAAAACAGCGTATCATCTACTTGCGCTTTGATTTCAAATGCACCGTCAGTGTCTGTAATGGCACCTTTTAAATTGGTAAGATTGACAATATTTACATTCTGTAGTGCTTGATCTGTAGACGAACTTAAAACAGCACCATTAATATATCCTTCTTGTAAAGCAGGAACAGAATCGTTTTTTTGCGAAGGCGTTGTGTCTTCTTGAGCAATAACGGTACTTATTACGCTTACTAGTAATAATGTAAATATTAGTCTTCTCATAGCTGGCATAAATTTATGGATTATGTCGTTAAAAACGAATCAAAACAACATTTTTACCATAAATATAACAATTAAAGCCCCAATCCCAATGTGTCATTAACTACGACGTCTTCTCTTTCCTGAAAATGGTGAATTAGAACTACCACTATCGTCAGATCTGCGAGATGATCTTGGTGCTCCACTTTCTGCACGTGCTGGTTTGCGATCTTCTGATGAAGAACGACGTCTTCTTCTTTCTCCTCCTTCAGAACTCCCATAAGAAGGTCTGTCGGAATCATTACGACGAGGTCTACTTTCTGAAGTCTTTCCGTAAGAAGGACGATCATCACTATTGCGACGACGGTCACCGCCACTACGATCTGAGCTACTGCGTCTATCGTCATTGCTTCTTCTATTACTGCGATCTCCACTTTTAAAACCACCGCTACTACGACGCTCTCCGCCACCACTGCGTCTACGCTCTCCGCTACCTCCACGATTGCGGTCACGACCTCCGCCACCTTGTGTTTCTTCTACACTCACGCGACGTCCATTAAGTTCAAAATCTTCAAAGAGTGCAATTACTTTTTCCTTATGTTCTGTATCTGTATTAAAGAAAGAGAAACTGTCTTTGCAATCTACACGGTAAATTCCATCTTGACCAAGACCTGTTTTTTCTTTTAAAAAGTCTTTTAACTTCATCCAGTCAAAATCATCTTTACTACCTATGTTAATGAAATAACGGGTGGTTTCTCCAGACTCTTCTTTAAAAGCTGCAACAGCATTTTGATTGAGATCTTTTGTTTTTTTGTAATAATTAAAGAAACGTGTAAACTCTACAGAAAAAACTTTCTTTATCAATTCTTCTTTTGTCAAGTCTACTAGTACCTCTTCTATTGCAGGGAGGTAGGCATCTATTTCGTGATTAACTTCTGTATTGTGTATTTTGTTTGCAAGATGAAAAAGTTGTACTTGGGTAATTTCCTTTCCATCAGGAATTGTTTTTTGCTCAAACTTCTTCCCTAGAATTTTTTCTAGTTGTTTAATTTTACGCATTTCACTTTTGGTAACCACTACCATAGAAGTTCCACTCTTTCCAGCGCGTCCAGTACGACCTGAACGGTGTGTATAGGTTTCTATTTCATCTGGAAGTTGGTAGTTGATAACGTGTGTTATATCATCTACATCAATACCACGTGCGGCCACATCGGTAGCGACAAGCATTTGGATTTGTCTTCCTCTAAAGCTTTTCATGACTAAGTCACGCTGATTTTGACTTAAATCTCCGTGAAGTGCAGCAGCATTATAGCCATCTTCTATTAATAACTCAGCTACTTTTTGTGTATCTCTTTTGGTACGACAAAAAATCACAGAAAAGATATCAGGATTTGCATCGGCTAGACGCTTTAAGGCTTGATAACGATCGCGGGTATGTACTACGTAAAACTCGTGGGATACATTTTTTGCACCTTCATTTTTTGAACCTACGGTAACCTCTACTGGGTTTGTCATAAATTCTTTAGCAATACGCGATACTTCTTTAGGCATGGTTGCGCTAAAGAGCCATGTAAGTTTATCTTTGGGTGTATCTGCTAGAATCGTAGTGATATCTTCATAGAATCCCATATTTAGCATTTCATCTGCTTCGTCAAGGACACAAAAACTTAGTTTTGTGATATCCACCATACGTCTGCGCATCATATCCTGCATACGTCCTGGAGTAGCAACTACAACCTGAGCTCCTTTTGAGATTTCTCTAGCTTGTTCTTGAATATTGGCACCTCCATATACAGCAACCACACGTACGCCTTTTACATGTTTGGCATATAATTTCATCTCGTTAGTAATCTGTAGACAAAGTTCACGAGTAGGCGCTATAATAAGACCTTGTGTCGTTTTGCTAGTAGCATCAATTTTTTGTAATAAAGGGAAACCGAAAGCAGCTGTTTTTCCTGTTCCTGTTTGAGCAAGTGCTACCATATCTCGATCTTCTTCGAGTAATATAGGAATTGCTTTTTCTTGAATTTCTGATGGAGTTACAAACCCCATGTCGGCGATTGCCTGAAGTAAAGGCTCGTTTAAGCCTAGTTGATCAAATGTCATTTGA
The DNA here is from genome assembly GCF_937910895.1 of uncultured Dokdonia sp. Taxonomy (GTDB): domain Bacteria; phylum Bacteroidota; class Bacteroidia; order Flavobacteriales; family Flavobacteriaceae; genus Dokdonia. The sequence continues at coordinate 23,784 of NZ_CALEMI010000020.1, forward strand.
TATATTTTATACATTAGCGTGCTTTAAGAAGCGCAACGACGTATAAAAACCACTTGCTTCGATCAACACTTGTGTACCGAATATTAACGATACAAACCCCACCCTGGGGTTTTGAAGGTGCAAAAGTACACTTAATTAATGAATTAAAGTTATTAAATCTTACATTTAATATTACCCTAAATCAGCGATGTGATTTATGAATTTTTCGACTGCTTTTCCGCGGTGTCCTATTTTGCCTTTTAAAGCAAGTGCCATCTGGGCAAACGTAGCGTCATAGCCGTCTGGCATAAAAATGGGATCATATCCAAAACCACCATCTCCGTGACGTTCTTTCGTAATTTGACCTTTGCAAATACCTTCAAAGGTGTAGGTTTTATTCGCTTTCGCGAAAGCGATCACCGTCTTAAATTGCGCACTTCTATCCGTTTGAACCGCTAGATTGATCAAAAGTTTGTTCATATTGTCGGTAGCACTTCTTTGCGGACCTGCATATCTAGCAGAATATACACCAGGTGCATTATTTAAAGCAGTTACTTCAAGACCAGTGTCATCTGCAAAACAATCATACCCATAATGTTCTTTTACATAGTTTGCTTTTAAAAGGGCATTACCTTCTATAGTAGGTGCATCTTCGACAATATCTTCTGTGCATCCTATATCTTCAAGGCTTTTTAATTGAATATAGTCAGGGAGGAGTTCTTTAACTTCCTTGAGTTTATGTGGGTTGTTTGTGGCAAAAACAAGTGTCATTTGTATAGCATTAAGTCTAACAAGTAGCTAAGATACATCAGAAACTGACATAGATATATCATGAGGGTATAAAAATCCTGTGTATATTTAGCATGAATTCAAAATCAAAATCCTTGAAGATTCTATTGTAATATCATAAACAGCATACTGAATAATATGCATATTAAATAGCGTAGTATTACTTGATTTTTAAAACAGATACTAACCCCTTTAAAAACAGAGTATGATTAAACTAAGTTTGATCTTATTCTAATAAACCACGCTTTATGGCAACAACTACCGAAACCACAAAAACACCCTCTGAAGAAACGCCAAGCGTACCTTCTAAAGCAGCTACATCAAAAACCAAAGCAGCAACTACATCAAATAAAGATATGACAGCATCTGGTCAACCCTTAGGAATCTCGCAAGATGTGAAAGAAGAAATGAGTCGTGAGATTAATGAAATGCTTTCTTTTGCCGTCTATAATGGTAAAATTATCAATACAGATGTGGTTACTCTTATACAGAACAGTTCTGTAGATAATCTGGTCAATGCACATAATTTGTTGTGTAAGAATATAGCGCCTGCGACACCAAAGTCTATTGCTTATACTCGAAAACTACGAGAAGATTCGCCAGGAAAGACACTTTTTAGCAAGTTGCCTTTAGTCCGAAATCTTGTGATACTGTCGTTGTTTTTTTTGGTAATTTTTATTGTTACAGGTTCTTCTCCAAATGTTAATAATGCGTCGTTAGATCTTGGAGTTATGAATAACCATGGTTTGTCTTTACTGCTTAATTTAGCTTTTTTGTCTTCTATTTCAGGTCTTGGCGTATCTTTTTATATGCTTAGAAATGTAAGTACTTCCGTAAAAAACGGAAACTTAATTCCAGAGGATAGTATCTATTATATTGCGCTTATAGTGTTAGGTGTGATCGCGGGTTTGATCTTGTCAGAAATCCTTAATCTTTACACCAAAGACCCAGAAGATATCAATCTGTTTAACAAAAGTGTGTTGGCTCTTTTGGGTGGTTTCTCATCTGACGCTATATTTACAATTTTACAAGGATTAATAGATCGTCTCAAATCCATATTTGCACCTACAAACTCATAAATTATGATCACAAAAGAAGAATTTCACAAGGTTGTGCCAGATGTAAACTGGCAGTATATAGAGCCGTATTTGGATATTTATGAGGCAATATTAGATCACTATGAGATCAATACATCGTTACGTAAAGCACATTTTCTAGCACAGATTTCTCATGAGAGTGGGAGTTTTAAATTTGTTTCAGAAAATCTAAACTATTCAGCAAAAGCTTTATATGCAGTTTTTAGAAAGTATTTTCCAACAATGGCAGCGGCTGAGGAATATGCAAGACAGCCTGAAAAAATTGCTAATAAAGTGTATGCCAATCGGATGGGGAATGGAGATGAAGCAAGTGGAGACGGCTGGAAGTATAGAGGTCGGGGTTTGATTCAATTAACAGGTAAGGATAATTACACTTCTTTTTCAGCAGCTACGGGACAAGATTTTGTAGCAAATCCAACCTTGGTGACGCAACCAGAATGGGCATTATCTTCTGCGTGTTGGTTTTGGAAGAAAAGAAGAATAAACAGATATGCCGATACTGATGATATTCATATGGTGACCAAACTTATTAATGGTGGATTTAATGGGCTAGAACATAGGCAACACTTTCTTGATGAGTATAAAAGGCTTTATAATATCTAAACTAAAACTACGAATCAACGTCATTTAAAAAGCGTGATACTTAGTTCGACACTATTAATGATGGTGCCTTTTAATTGTATGAAGTTTATTAAAATAGTGTCTTACTATAAGCGCTTTCGCGAAAGCAAAAAAAGAATCAGTACTTTAAAGCATTAAGGCTATAGTATTAATAACGAATGATTCCTATCCTAATTTTTTGTTTTTAAAGAATGTTATTTATCCATCATCCATCATTTATTACACTAAGTTGAAGATCACAAGTGCATAGGCATAAAAGCGTAAGTAGCGTAAGGCACCAAACAACAGGTAATTCGTAAACTTATATTTAATCATACCCGCAGCAATACTAGTCATCGCAAAGGGAATAGGAAGTAATGCCCCTACTGCTATGATAAGACCTCCCCATTTACGAGTATTCTTAATGTGCTTTTTCATTTTTACTTCCAGATAATTATGTACAGCCGGTATTTTGGTAATGGCTTTTCCCATAAAGAAGGATAAAATGCCTCCCAAATAAGACATGGTCGCTAATATTGTAAGACTTATAAATGGTGATGCTGTTTTAGCGCTCCAAGCAATAAATAGTTCTGGGGGAATAATCCCTAAAATAGATTCTGATAATAGAAACGTGAAGATAATTGTAAAGTCAGAATAGTTGTCGATTACATACGTGAGAGCTGTATTGATATCGATCACAAAATAATTGATGAGCAGTAAAATCCCTACAACAATAAGAATGGCGGGGACTGCTTTTTTTAGCGCATCCTTTATAAAACTATAAAAACCAGTATAACTATAATATTGATGCAATAATTGCAGACGGCTTTTTTTTCTAATTTTAGTAGGATTCATATCTAGTTAATGATGCGAAGTTATTTTGAAATACAAAAGTACTATATACTAGACGTATTTTATATTAATAAATTACTAAAATATAGCAGTATTATTTGATAGGACGTGTTTAGGATGCAGATGTTACATAAAAAAATCTATGTATTTTATTTTCTCTTTTAAGATAAAACAAAAATCACTTATTCTTCTCATTTTAATGAAGTAACCAGTTATTATTGTGCTATCAAGTTTAACAGTAAAAATTTTATTTTCTAAAAGCGAAGTGATCTATATTCTAATTTCAAAACTTGCTATCCAAATCCACAATTTTGTGTTGTATCGCATATACTACAAGCCCTGCAATATTCTTAGATTCTGTCTTGAGTAATAAATTATTCCGATGTCCTTCTACCGTACGGGGACTTATAAATAGCGCTTCTGCAATCTCGTTGGTCGTATGTTGCTTACAGATAAGTTCTAGTACTTCTTTCTCTCTTTTGGTAAAATAAGTAGTATCAAAATTAGATTTAAGCTTTTTCTCAGAGGGATTTAAGAGTCCTTCTTGAATAAATTTTAATACTTGTGAATCATAGTAAAATCCTTTTTCATGAACTTCTTTGATCGTTTTGACCATAAGTTTGGGAGTACTATTTTTAGCGAGATAAGCAACGGCACCTATAGAAATCATATTCACTATAAACGGTTTGCTAAAATAACTCGTTAACGCAACAATTTTTATCTCTGGAAACTCTTTATGAATCAGCTTGGTAGCCTCTACACCGTTAAGTTCTGGCATTTTAAGATCGGTAAGGATAATATCGGGTAATAGGTCACTATCCCGAAGTTGGTCCATTAAGTCTTTTCCATCTGTAGCATCAAAAAGGACATCAAATTCTTTTTCTCTACTTAATATGGCACGCAATCCTTGTCTGAAGAGTAACTCATCATCTGCAAGCACTATTTTTATTTGATCACTCATGATTTTTTTGATTGTATGGTAAATATACTTCCTTTGTCTATCTCGCTCTCTACATGTAGATTACATTCTAAAATAGCAGTTCTGCTTTTGATATTCTGTAATCCAATACCCGATTTCTTACTAATTTTAGATACATCAAAACCATTACCGTTGTCTTTACAGATAAGTGTAAAACTGTTTTCATCCTCTTTTTCTAAAACTATTTTCATACGACTCGCATCCCCATGTCGTATAGCATTGTTGATGAGTTCTTGTGCAATTCTAAACACGTGTAAGTCATTGGTTTTGCTTAGAAAATCTAGTTCATCAATATCGTATTTAATTTGTACTTGTTTTGTTTTACTAAAGTCATCAAAGAGTTCTTCTAAGGCTACTTTAAGTCCAAATTTATCTAAAATAGGAGGTAAAAGGTCATGCGCAATTTTACGAGAGCTTTCTAGGGTTGTTGTAGTGATGCCTAAGATGTGTTCTAATGATGATTTTTGCTCTTCGTTTAAGTCGTCATCATCTAGTAATAAGTTAGCGGTAAGACTCACGACATTCAGGCGGGCACTGATGGCATCATGTAAGTCTTGAGCAATACGCTTGCGCTCTTCTTCTTGAGTAGCAATCGTGGCTTGTAAAATCGTTTTTTGGTGCTCTAGTCTAAGTGCTGCTTTTTCTAGTTCTTTTTGAATGATCTTGCGTCTTGAGTAATGGAAAAACAAGAGCAGTCCCGTAGTCAATAAGACTAGGAATATAATGCCATAAGCAAGTGCCGCTATGACTGAGCCTTGATCTTGTATGATGAGAAACTGTTTTTCCATTCTAGTGTAAATAAGATTAAAAAAATTGAGTATAATATTTTAAGAATAAGCCAGATGTTATTTGAATCTTCTTTACTTAACCCTCTTAAAAAGTTACCCAAGAAAAAAATTAAAGTACTGGATGATAAATAAATTAAAATAGCAGCATTTATATATAAAAATTTCCCTTTAGTCGCCAATGAATTATAAAGATGAATAATCGAATAAGTGATTAATGGAAAGGATGTTAAGAATACTTCCAGCAAATTAAAATAGAAAAACCTTAGAGGATATAATAAATATTGAATGGTTAAAATTAATATAACTACTACAAATAAAGTTTTTACATATTTTTTTTGTTTTTTATCTTTAAATAAATTCAAGTAGAAATATGAAAATAAAATAAATTGGAATATCAAATAAAAATTTGATAAATAAAGATTTTCAATTCTATTGTGGTATAAATATTCTAAAGTTAAAGATGTTATAAGATTTAATATTATGTAAATAAAAATTAAGTTGTAAGCCATAACCTTAGAGAACAGATTATGGCTTCTTAAATATAATTCAACATTTACAAATAATAAACCTAGAGTCAAGTATTGGAAGACATTATTTAAATCTGTAATTGTCATTAATGAATTTTATTTATGATATAATGGACTAGTAGGGTCACATTCATTTGGGCAAGGCCTCGTAAAATCATAGATACCACTTCCATTGATGTTAAACCTATTTCCTGGAGGATATGTTACTCTGTTTTTTTCGTCATACATCACATCAATATCTGAACTAGGTACTAATGGATTTGCCATAGTGCCTACAATTAATAGCTTCTCTCCATACCCATTGGCTTTGAACTCTTTAGGGTCTTTGCCGTTACCGTAGTTAGCATAAATAGTCGTGTCAATACCCATATAAGCACGTACGTCTTGATTATTTGACGCAGCTGTATTACCTGTGATATTACCTGTTGTAGGATCTATAGTGATCACGTCCATTTCGGCTAGAGCCGATAGAAGGTCATCTGTAGGGATTAAAAAAGCTTTTGCATGATCAGGATTCAATTTTTGCCATAAATCAGTATCTGCTACAGCATCTTCAAATGAAATTGTTTTAGTACTCATAAGTTTAGAGGTTTTTGGTTAATAAGTCTCCAAGTTCGCTAAAATTGACTGATTAAAAAACATTTTTATTAAAAACACGTGTTTTTACGGGGTGGTTATTCTTAAAGCACTTCTAAGCTACTGTTTTTATAAGAATTCCTTATTAAAATGTAGTAAACTAAAGCGCATAAAAGCAAAGTGTTACTGTCTTTTGAAGTGAATGGTTTCATAGAATATAGGTTTTCACAATTTTTAAAATCAAGTTGTAATTTTCCCGTAAAACTACGTATAGACATCTTCCAATTCTACAGTAGATTTGTATCATTATAATATGAATAAAATATATTCAATCATGAGAGTTATTCGCTATTTTTCTTCACTTAGACTTTTTGTAATTGCCGTTTTTTTAGTGTTATTTATCATAAGTTTCACTGCCTGCAAGCAAACTGTTGATAGTAAAAAAGTGCTAGTAGATACTACAAAAATAGTTGTTGCCAAAAAGAATGTATATCCCGGATATGACAGTACACAAGTAGCGTATTTAGGAGGTCTTTTTGAAAAAGCGATTCTTGATGCACAAAACCCAACGCCTCAAAAAATAAACACAAATCTCATTCCTATAAAAGGTAATGCCAATCTTCTTGATACGCTTATCAATGGAGAACGTTATATACAAGTAGTCTCTTGGAAATCGCATCCCAGCTATTATCCTAATAAAGGAATAGATAGTACGCAAGGATATGATATATGGGTGACATTGGCTCCTATCATAAAAGATAGTTGCAGGAGTTTCTTTAAAACACAAAAAGATCCAGATATGCGTTTGCGTCAATTATTGGGATTACAACCTTTCACTCCTGAAACCTTCTTCTTAGAATTATGGGTGAAACCAGATGATTTATATCGCCCCTGTCCAGATAATGGGACAAGTGATACCGCTTGTGAATTAAATATTCCTATAGACGTCACTGACGAATACCGTGCATGGTTTAATAAGATACGTGCTGTACAGTATAATGATTGTACAGATACAGAATTTAAAGAATATGGATACCCATGGACTCAATTAGGATATACCTATGATTGGAGTCCAGATAATCCATCGCATATAGGACTTTCTGAGTTTGTCATACAT
>NZ_CALEMI010000021.1 GCF_937910895.1 uncultured Dokdonia sp.
AAGCGTCTGAGGACATAGAATTTTTTAAAGCAAAGTTGTCTCAAATTTAGATACCCCACAACTTTTTGTGTTGAGCCAAAATACCTAACTTTCTGATGATTTTTAATCGAATAGGATGAATAGAAGAACCTTTAACACCAAACTATCCAAAGCCGTCGGTGGTATCGCTTTACTAAGTAATATCCCACTAGCGTGCGCCTTTGAAGCTAACAAGAACAAGAAAAGTCTGGGTATAGCCTTGGTAGGTCTCGGCACCTATAGTACGTATGAGTTAGCTCCTTCCCTTCTAGAAACCAAACACTGTCATCTCGCAGGAATTGTGACAGGAACTCCTGAAAAAGAAAAGATCTGGGCAGAAAAATACAACATCCCAAAAGAGAATATATACAACTATGACACCTTTGATACCATCGCTACCAATGATGCGATAGACATTGTGTATGTCGTATTACCCAACGCCATGCACGCCGATTTTTGTATCCGAGCGGCAAAAGTTGGAAAGCATGTGATTTGTGAAAAACCAATGGCAGTAAGTGTTGCCGAATGTCAGTCTATTATTGACGCTTGCGCGAAAGCTGACGTAAAATTAAGCGTTGGGTACCGATTACATTCAGAACCCTATACGCAAGAAATACAACGCATTGTCAAAGAAAAACCATTTGGAAAGGTACAGTATATCAGTACCGGGGCGGGATATCCTTCTTATGGAAATCCAAACCCTGATCAGTGGCGTCTTAATAAAGCATTATCTGGAGGCGGGGCGTTGATGAATATGGGCGTATATGCCATACAAGGCGCTATTTATGGAACTGGCGAACTCCCAATCTCTGTAACCGCACAAGAATTTAGTACCAAACCAGACTATTTTAAAGATACCGACGAGACAATCACTGCTCAATTTGAATTTCCAAGCGGTGCCATGGGTTCTATATTTACATCCCACAACGCCAAAGCAGATCGACTATATGCCTCTTGCGATAAAGGCTGGTATGAGTTAGATATTGCTTTCTCCTACGGTCCGTTACACGGACGCACCTCCAATGGAAACGAAATCTCATTTCCTCATAAAAGACAACAAGCGTTACAAATGGATGATTTTGCATTGCATATTACTCAAGGACTTCCCAACAAAGCACCTGGTAGTATGGGACTGAGAGATCTCAAAATCGTAGAAACCATTTATCAATCTATTAAAGAAGGCGGCCGTAAAATAGTATTGAGTTTATAACCGCTACTACCATAAATCGCACATGTATAATATGTGTTAGCTTATAGATAAGCTAACACATAGATACAAGATATTAAAATTTAATTTTTGTTTAACCAAATATGTTTTAATCTTAAACAAAATAATGATACTTTTATATCCTCAATGTAGTTTATGAAAATATATACGTTACACACAAAACAAAATCTACCTATCTCTTTAGATCAAGCATGGCAATTGCTTTCTGATCCAAAAAATCTAAAGACCATTACTCCAGATTATATGGGATTTGAGATTTTATCAGGCGCAGATAGACCGATGTATCCAGGACAGATTATTCAATATATTGTGACTCCCGTACTAGGTATAAAAACAAAATGGGTAACAGAAATCACACACGTTCGAGATCATGAGTATTTTGTAGATGAGCAACGTTTTGGTCCTTATGCACTATGGCATCACAAACATTTTATCAAAGAAATTCCTGGCGGTGTAGAGATGGAAGATATTGTAGACTATAAAGTCCCTCTTGGGATTTTAGGACAACTCGCTCATCCTTTTCTTGTTAAGCCTAAACTCAATGAGATTTTTGAATATCGAAAAAAGAAATTAATAGAATTGTTTGGTGAATACAAAGCACCAACCTCATAAATAATAACACAAAAAAATATGTCAAAAAATATACTTTTAATAGGTGGTAGCCATGGGATCGGTTTTGAAATTGCTAGAAAACTACACACAAAATATACCCTCTATGTAGCTTCAAGAACCAATGAAAACTTAGGAAACTTAGAAGTCAACTACATTCCGTATGATGCAGAAAAAGACGAACTAGATTTGAACGCATTACCAGATCACTTGGACGGATTCGTATATTGTCCAGGTACGATCAACTTGAAGCCTTTCAAAATGCTTTCTACAGATACGTTTAGAGATGATATGGAACTTAACTTCTTCAGTATGATCAAGGCGTTACATCAAGTAATGGATCATCTTAAAAAATCAGAACAAGCAAGTATTGTCTTTTTTAGCACCGTTGCTGTAAAAGTAGGAATGCCATTTCATACGAGTGTCGCTGCTGCAAAAGGAGCGATAGAAGGTTTTGCAAAAGCGCTTGCTGCTGAGTATGCCCCAAAGCTGCGTGTTAATGTCATTGCGCCCTCGCTTACAGATACACCGCTTGCAAAACGTCTTTTAAGCAATGATAAGAAAAAAGAAATGATGGATGCCAGACACCCTATGAAACGTGTAGGTACCGTAGAAGATATTTCTAATGTGGCTTCTTTTTTACTGAGTGATGAGAGTAGTTGGATTACAGGTCAGGTATTGGGTGTAGATGGTGGTATGAGTACATTAAATGTAAACTAATATGGCTAAGTACGCTTTCGCGAAAGCGTATAATACCATAAAAACAAGAAGATGTTTATCTTAAAAAATAATGAGATCTTTACGTTGAAATAATTTAGATTTCTATAGTAGAAAAATGAGATTTCCGCCAGAGTTTATGCTGAGCATTATCGAAGTGTGGGAATGAAAATATATGTATGAAAAAAGTAGCTATTTTCTGGTTTAGACGTGACTTACGTTGGTATGATAACGTAGGATTATATGAAGCATTACAAGGAGAGTTTCCTGTACTTCCTATTTTTATTTTTGATAAAGATATTCTTGACAAACTCCCTGAGGACGACGCAAGAGTCACTTTTATTTTTGAGACATTACAAGAAATGCGTAGTGAGATACAAGAAAAGCACAGCAGCTCTCTAGCCATGTATCATGACACTCCTGAAAACGTGTTTGAAAGTCTAGTGGAAGAATATGATATAGCGGCAGTCTTTACAAACCGTGACTATGAACCTTACGCAAAAGAGAGGGATGAGAAGATTGCATCATTTTTGGAGGATAAAGATATTGCCTTTAACACGTTTAAAGATCAAGTAATATTTGAAAAAGAGGAGGTGGTAAAAAATGACGGAGATCCCTATGTGGTGTATACGCCTTATAAAAATAAATGGAAAGAACATTTTGATGCTGATAAAAATCTTACGGTGCATTATTCACACAAAAGCTTGCAAAATCTGATAGAGCATACACGTCTTCCTAATGTAACGTTGAGTGATATGGGCTTTAAAAAGTCTAGTATTGAAGTTCCAGATTATACAGTAACGGAGCATCTTATTGCAAATTATGAAGATACTCGTAATTTTCCTGCTAAAAAGCATGGAACTTCCAGACTAGGACCTCATCTTCGATTTGGTACGGTAAGCGTTCGTAAAATGGTTAAAAAAGCCATCGCAGAAGAGAATGAAGTTTTCTGGAGCGAATTGATATGGCGGGAGTTTTTTATGCAGATCCTTTGGCATTTTCCACATACAAAAGACAAAGCATTTAGAGCCAAATACGACCGTATTGAATGGCGCAACAATGAAGAGGAGTTTGAAAAATGGTGTGAAGGAAATACAGGATATGCGTTTGTAGATGCAGGGATGCGCGAACTCAACAATACAGGTTTTATGCACAATCGCGTACGAATGCTTGTAGCTAGTTTTTTATGTAAACACCTCTTGATCGATTGGCGATGGGGAGAAGCCTATTTCGCTGAAAAGCTACTTGACTATGATATGAGTTCCAACGTTGGTAACTGGCAATGGGCAGCAGGTTCTGGTGTAGATGCTGCTCCGTATTTTAGAATCTTTAACCCTATGACTCAGATTGATAAGTTTGACAAACAAAAAGAATACATCCATAAATGGATTCCCGAACTAGAAGAATCTACCTATCCAGATAAAATAGTTGATCATAAGGAAGCACGAGAACGTTGTTTAAAAGTGTATAAAGAAGCGGTAGGGTAATCATTATTAAGTGAAGTATGGCTATGCCAAATAAATAACTTATGTAACTTTTCCTTATCTTAGAAGCCACTAGTAACACACCGCTTCTATGAAACATGTTTACCTTATCCTATGTGCACTCCTAATTACTTTTGGAGCTACCGCACAAAAACTATCCAAAAACAAAAAAGCCATTATTGCTTCGGTTGAAAAACACGAGCAAGCGCTTATTGAAATTTCAAATAATATCTGGGCACTTGCCGAGACCGCTTTTGAAGAAACCCAATCCAGTAAAATATTGGCAGATTATGCCGAGAAACAAGGCTTTAAAGTAGATCGAGGTGTGGCAGGAATGCCCACGGCTTTTGTCGCTACCTACGGATCTGGAAGTCCTGTCATTAGCGTCTTGGGAGAATTTGATGCCTTGCCAGGTATCTCTCAAAAAGCACAACCGACCAAAGAAGCGCTGAATGATGGTGCTGCTGGACATGGTTGTGGTCATAACCTTTTTGGTGCAGGAAGCCTTGGTGCTGCTATCGCCATTAAAGAACTGATCGAAGCTGGAAAAATAAAAGGGACCGTCAAATTTATGGGAACTCCCTCTGAAGAGAAATTCTTTGGTAAAATATGGATGGTTCGTGAAGGTGTTTGGGACGGCGTAGATGCGAATGTGTCTTGGCATCCATCGGCGGCAACAAAGGCAGATGTACAAAGCTCACTTGCCCTTGTGGATTTTAAAATAGAGTTTTACGGACAAGCAGCTCACGCCAGCGCCGATCCTTGGAATGGTCGTAGTGCTTCAGATGCGTTAGAATTATATACGACTGGAGTCAACTATTACAGAGAGCACGTAAAACCAACCGTGCGTATGCATTATCATATACAAGATGGTGGGCAAGTCGTAAATGTCGTGCCAGATTATGCTCGTTTATGGATGCGTGTACGTGACACCAAACGTGAAGGCATGATGCCTGTCTATGAACGCGTTCAAAAGATGGCAGAAGGTGCTGCAATTATGGCAAATGTAGATTACAAAGTCTCTTTAATTTCTGGTATTTACGAAGTCCTCGTGAATAGAACAGGAAGTGAAGCCATGCAAAAAAACCTAGAATTATTAGGTCCTATTACCTATACTCCAGAAGAAGAAGCTTTTGGAAAAAAGATTCAAGAAGTCACAGGAAAACCACAAGTGGGAATGGATAGTAAAATCAATCCGTTGGAAGATACGAGAGAACATCCTGGTGGCGGAAGTACCGATGTGGGAGATGTGAGTTGGAATGTTCCTAACATCAATTTAGGAGTGACCACCGCACCTAAAGATACCCCTTGGCACTCTTGGGCTGTTGTCGCTTGTGGCGGGATGTCCATCGGTCACAAAGGAATGACGTATGCGAGTAAAGCAATGGGAATGACCATGCTCGATTTATTTGAAAATCCCACCCTTTTACAAGGAGTAAAAGACGAGTATAAAGAGCGTAAAGGCGATACGGTTTATGAAGCCATTGTACCTGCTGGACCACCACCTATCAACGGAAATTAAAAACAAAATTCAGTACTAAAACTATATATAAATCCTATACTATGAAAAGAAAATTATGTTCCCTAGCAGCAATTGTGTTGGTGTCCGCTTTCGCGAAAGCACAAATAACCTTCACAGATGCCACCAACTTACTTGAAAACCAAACCCTCTCTAGCGGCGTTGCTATGGCGGTTACAGATATGAATAATGACAAACTTGATGACATTATTCGAATAGATAATGGCGTAAATCTTCAAATAGAATACCAACAACCCGATGGAAGTTTTGAACGACTCATTATCGGAAATGTGGGAAACCCATGGGGAATGTCAATTGCCGATGTAGATGAAAACGGTTTTAATGATATTATCGTCGGTGGTGCTTACGATGGTGTACGATTTCTAGCAGCTAGTGATGATGGTACCAGCTTTTCCTTAGAAACATTAGGCGGTCCAAATATCTTTGTGCAAAACACCAATTTTGCAGATATTAACAACGATGGCGCTATAGATTTTTTTGCTTGTCATGACGATGGAGTTTCTTCTCCTTATAGAAACAATGGAGCTGGTGACTTTGTTTATGATTTAAGTATGATCAATGCGGTTTCGGCTGGAGATTCTGACAATTCTGGAAACTACGGATCTATTTGGACAGACTATGATAGTGATGGGGATTTAGATCTTTTTATCTCTAAATGTAGATTACAAGCCGCAGGAAATCCTGATGACCCACGTCGCTTAAATGTCTTATACCAAAATGACGGATCAAATAATTTTACAGAAGTAGCCGAAGAGGCTGGTTTACGCCCTAGACGACAAACTTGGTCTACCAACTTTGAAGATATTGATAATGATGGTGATTTTGATGCCGTGATGGTGAATCACGATCTGAGCAGTCAAATTTATGAAAATAATGGTGATGGTACGTTTACAGATATTACGGCAAGTTCTGGAGTCGCTTCTGAGCTCAACTCTTTAGGGCTTGGGATTCAAGTGATGATGGAAGATTTTAATAATGATACGTTTATAGATATCATTTTAACCTCTACAAACCAAAATCATCTACTCTTATTAAATGATGGAGATAATACCTTTACTTCGGTTTCAAATCCATTCGCCACGAGTAATGACGAAATTCAAAGTGCGGCTGTAGGTGATCTTAACAATGACGGTTTTATTGATGTGATTGCTGGATATGCAACAGGATTTAACAATTCTTCTAACGTTGATGATCAGTTATTTATAAATGACGGAAACGACAATAATTGGACTAAGATACATTTAGAAGGTGTTGAGAGTAATGTAAATGGTATCGGAGCTCGTGTAGAAATACAAGGCGCTTGGGGATCTCAAATACGAGAGGTTCGTGCTGGCGAAAGCTACGGAACTCAAAACTCATTAACGTCTCATTTTGGATTAGGAGCCGCAACCAACATAGCAACGATTATTGTTAACTGGCCTTCTGGAATTGTGGATACGATTGAGAATGTAGATAGCAATACAAGTCTTACTATTGTAGAAGGAGAAGGGTTATTAAGTGTAGATAATGTGACGCGTATAGAAGAATTTACGTTATTTCCTAATCCGGCTTCTGCGCAAATTAACTTTACGTTACATCCAGAAGCACAAACGAGTACTATCTTTGTATATGACGTACTAGGAAGACAGGTACTTAGTCAAAATACAAAAGTAACAGGAACACAATCTATAGATATATCAAATCTAAAATCTGGAGTGTATTTTGTTTCTGTTGGCACAACAGTTCAAAAGTTTATTAAAAAATAAATGAAGAAACTATCTATTTTCATCTTGCTCATAAGTGCTGTTTTCACCTCTTATGGGCAAGATAAAAACCCTACCATGAAGTTCTCTATAGATCATTACGCCATTAATGTCACCGACTTACAACGCAGTGTTGATTATTATCAAAACGTCTTTGGGATCAAAGAAATATATAATGGCACGCAACTCGATCATATCAAATGGTTTCGGTTGGGAGAACGTCAAGAACTGCATATTATTAGTGTAGAGGATCTCAAATTAGATATCCCTAAAGGAGTGCATCTGGCATTAACCACAGCAAACCTATCTATGTTTATAGATCACTTGAATAGCTTAAATATTCCTTATTATGATTGGCCAGGGAAAAAGAGTGCTGTTTCTATACGCCCTGACAGTGTAGAACAAGTCTATATTCAAGATCCTGATGGATATTGGATCGAAATAAATGATGGCGAAAAACGATTTTAATATAATCTCTCATGCAACAACAACCTGCTGCAAGTTTTAAAACCTTTTTAAGAACGTTATCCATACTTCATCTTGGGATGATGAGTGGTTTACTAATGCTTTGCATTTTTATATTTGTTTCATCTGAAGAGTCGGGATCGTTGTCGTTTACCCAACAACCATTTGAATTTTTAATTCCAGCATTACTTATTGGAGCAACACTTGTAGGGCGGTTTTTGTTTAAGACAATCCTTCACAAGGATCTTCAAAACAAAACATTACAACAAAAATTAGGCATATATCAAACAGCACATATTATTCGTATTGCTCCTATTGAAGGGATTGGTCTATTTGCTACCGTTACTTATATGACTACTGATAATCTATTTTTCTTAATCATTGCCGCACTAGCCTTAGGAATTCTTTTTACCCTCATCCCAACCAAAGAAAAGATTGAAAATGTGATTCCTATCAATGCGGAAGATCAAGTGTATTTACGGAATCCAGATAAAAGGTTTGAGTCCTAAAAACCTTATCAACAATCTCTCGAATCTAATATGAAATAATGAATAAACCGCTTTCGCGAAAGCGTATACAACCTCCTTAAAATTGATACCTTATACATACTACAAATCAAAAATGGCTACCAACAATAATCGGTAGCCATTTTCTCTATTTAGGTAAGTAAGTTGCTATTTAGAAATAATCAATTTATGGGAAGATGAAGCTTTTCCAGAAACTACATTCACAATATAGATTCCGTTTGCTAAATTCCTCAAATTAACAGGTGTTGTTCCAGCTAGTGTTGTGAAAGTTCGCACTTCCTTTCCAGATCCTATCTCAATAATTGTGATAGTATTTGAGTTCCCTAAAGCTTCTCTAATATCAAGAGTAACCTCTCCTCTAGATGGATTAGGGTATACTAAAACTCCATTTCCGTTTAGAAGGATATCTTCTAGTCCAAGGACTGTCTGAGATTCAAAGGCGCCTATATCACGAATATCATCAAAAACAGCTTGACCAATCTGATCTGCAGATGCATTGTCAGGGTCTCCCGCATTAAATGCTGGAGACTCTTCTAAAAGTGCGTGTGTTAACGTAGTCCCCCCATTATCCTGAAGTGGTCCTACCAGAGGGTCTGCTCCTTCAATGTCATTTGACAGCGGCGTAAAAATACCTTCTGGATCTGAGCCTATAAGATTATAATCTAGGGACGTGATTATTCCTCTAATATCAAAAGGTCCCGAAGGATCCACATTGTTGGCAACTATAGAACTTTTAAGAGATATTCCTGAACCTCCGCCAGAAATCCCGCCATTGAAGTCACTCGCTTCGTTAAATAAAATTGAAGAAGTCGCAATGGTCATAGATCCTGCGTTAAGAATTGCTGCTGAAGCAATGGCAGTATTACTTGATACCGTAGTTCTATTTAGCTCAGATATACCTCCTTCTTCATTATAGATACCACCACCAACTGCGGCGTTATTATTTGTTATAGAAGAAGTCATAATGTTTAAAGTTCCGCCATTATTGAAGATACCTGCCCCTTGTGCAGCTTCATTTGTTTCGATTCTCGAATTTGAGATATCCATAGTTCCTGATCCATTCCATAATCCACCGCCTTCAAGGCTTGCTGTGTTTCCTGAAACTATTCCGCCTACAATCGTACTATTATCACTTCCTGTAATATGTAATCCACCTCCATTTCCAGGGGTAGATCCAGTACTATTACCAGATAAGTCAACATTGGTTAATGCAGTTGTTCCACCTGCTGAAGCAACTTCGATTCCTCCTCCAGCTCTCATCGAACTATTTCCAGAAATCTCAGAATCCGTTACGGAAAGCGTTCCGCTATCATTTAAAATTCCACCACCAGAACCAGAAGCACCATCTGCAACATTATTGGTAATGGTCGCATTTAGAATAGTCAATGTACCTCCATTATTGAAAAGACCACCACCACCTTCATTCGCGGCAGCTCCATTTGCTGTGTTTCCATCTATGGTTGTTCCGTCAATAGTCATGATACCTGAACCATTCCATAATCCACCGCCTTCAAGGCTTGCTGTGTTTCCAGAAACTGTTCCGCCAGTAATCGTACTGTTGTCACTTCCTGTAATATGCAATCCACCTCCATTTCCAGGAGCAGATGCAGTACTATTATTTGTTAAATCTACATTCATTAAAGTAGTTGTACCTCCAGCAGAAGCCACTTCAATTCCTCCTCCAGCTCTCATCGAACTATTTCCAGAAATTTCTGTATCGGTTACGGAAAGAGTTCCGCTATCATTCAAGATTCCTCCCCCAGAACCTGAAGCACCATCTGCAACATTATTAGTAATTGTCGCATTTAGAACCGTTAGTGTCCCTCCATTATTGAAAAGACCTCCACCACCTTCATTAGCGGCTGCTCCACTTGCGGTGTTTCCATCTAAGGTTGTTCCGTCAACCGTCATGGTTCCTACATTATTCCATAATCCACCACCTTCTAAGGCTGCTAGATTTCCAGAGACAGTACCCCCGGTAATAGTTGCACTTGTAGCACCTGATAAGTGAATAGCACCTCCATTTCCAGGATTTGCCATATCTCCTAATCCTATATCAACCCCTGCTGCGTTTCCTGTTAAGGTAACACCTGTAAGAACAAGTGTAGTACCAGAACTATCTTCAATACCTCCTCCTGCTCTACTTGCATAGTTTCCAGAGATCGTAACTCCTGTTGATACCGTTAATGTACCGTCTGTATTATTAAAAATTGCGCCACCTCTACCGCCTGGAGTTGCTCCTATAGCAGTATTAGCTGAAAGTGTTGTAGTCGTATTGACTTCAAGTGTACCTCCATTATTGAAGATACCACCACCACCAGTATTCGATCCGTTGGCGATATTATTTGTGATCATAGTTCCAGAAACAGTCATTGTACCACTTCCATTCCAAAGTCCACCACCTTCAATGGCGGTGTTATTTAGTACGCTTCCTCCTGTAAAGTTCGTATTTCCAGGACCACTTATATGATATGCACCTCCATTACCAGGAACGGCAACATCAATACTGTTTCCCTCTAAAATTACATTTGTAAAAGAATAGGTTTCCCCTGCTGCCGAGCGAACTTCTATTCCTCCTCCAGCTCTATTTGCTGTGTTGTTGCTTATCGTAATTCCGTCTATTGATAAGGTTCCTGGTGTTAAAGAAAAAATACCTCCTCCAGAACCTGCTGTTCCAGTAGCTGTATTATTTGTAACCTCAGATGCACCTGTGACAACAAGACTACCTCCATTATTGAAAATACCTCCGCCGCCATCATCTGCTGCGGCTCCTTGTGCTTCATTACTATCTATCGTTGCATCTGTTATTGTCATCGTACCACTTCCATTCCAAAGCGCTCCACCTTCTCTACTAGCTATATTATTTGTAAATGTGGCGTTTGAGATATTAGAATCTGCTGATCCTGTAATATGAATTGCTCCACCATTTCCAGGGACAGCACCTGTCGTATTTCCATCATAAATTCCGTTTGTGATTGTTAGTGTTTCTGATGAATTTACTTCAATCGCGCCTCCTGCTCTTGCAGCCATGTTGCCTGTAAAGTTACCGCCTGTTACCGAAAGTGTTCCTGCTGTTGCTTGTAAGATAGCTCCACCACTTCCACCATCTGTATTTAATGCTGTATTTGCATTAAAATCAGTTCCGTTGATAACTAGATTTGTAGATTCGCCATAAATAGCACCACCCCCAGCTATACCTGTAGATTCGTTTCCTATAAATTCTGAAGTATTAATTGTAAGCGTTCCTGCATTAATGGCTGCGATAGCGCCTCCATTAAAATCGCTTGATGCGTTTCTAAAAGTAATTCCTGTTATTGTATGAGCTGTCCCATTACTAAATAACATTGATCTAGACGTATCGTTTGCACTTCCATCTATAATGGTTTGTCCAACTCCTGTACCTGTAATCGTAACATCGTCTGTTATACTTAACACTCCAGTTGAAAGATTAATTGTAAAATTCCCTGTGAATGTTACTGTGTTAGGACCAACCGCCATATTAGCGTCTAGTATCGCTTGACGAAGCGAGCCTGGACCACTATCATCGCCATTGGCTACCACAAATTGTCCATAAGACATTGCTGTAACACAGAACGTACAAATCATCAAAAGAAGATTCTTAGTAGTTGTTTTTTTCATAAGTGTATGTTTTAGTTGTTTTTTATTATGAAGTACTATTTATCTATTTTATAGATACTAGTTACCTTACTAAAACACTTACGAAGTATGTAAAGGTTCGGTTTCGTAAAATGAAAAAAATATGCAGATAATTGATAAACAACGCTATAAAAGGCATTCAAACATTCCAAGTAAGGCTGTTTACGCTTTCGCGAAAGCGTACTATTGTATTAAAAAAACAGTATAGTGATACTATTTTCTACCTTTTATAACACTAGCATTTAAGTTAACTGCACATATAGTTATTAGAGTTATATAGTAGGTACGACAAAGACTTTCAATGAAAACATAACTCTTGGAACCATTATCACTTACACAAGAACCTTTTGGGATTTTGATTCCTGTATTATTATTGGTACTACTTAAATAGAAAAGTAATAAGTGTTAGCTATTATTTAATAATCAGTTTTAAAGACTCTATGCTATTTTGAGTGACTACTTTTAAAATATAAAACCCAGAAGATAATCCTTGTACGTTAAATTGAGTAGAAGAACCCTTCATGGAAGCACTTCGTACTTCTTTCCCTGTGGCATCATATAATGTAAGATCTCCTTCTATTGGGTTTTTACTGTTTAAAAAGAAGATTCCATCAGCGTTTACTGGATTAGGAAATAAAGCAAAGTCATTTGTAATAGCCTTTTCTTCGATACCAAGAGCCTCCTGACCTTCAATGATTAATAAAGATGTATTTGCTTCTATATTTTCATAAAAATCTACTTGACCACTTAACCAAGTAACTTCGATAAAATCGATGGTGGTCGCGTCACCCAATCCAAAAAACTCATACGCACTGTTTTGTCCTAAAAATCCTTCACCACAAAGTGTATACTGATATTGCTCCTGACCTCCAGCACTTATACGTATCCAAGAACCGATTCCCATCCGGTTACTCTCTGTACCTTCTAATTTGACTTTTAGCCAATTATTATCTTGTGGCGTTTCATTTTTCCAAACATAAATCTCTTCAAATCCACTATTCATAACAATAATTTCTGGATACCCATCATTATCTACATCGCCTATAGCGTTAGAATAACTAGTACCGTCATCTCCTACAAATCCAGCGGTTTCAGGAATCAAAAAAGTATCATCTCCCTGGTTTTCATAAAAAGCGGCTTCTAGAAAATCACTCTGATCACTTATATTTCCGCTCACATAAAGGTCATGATGTGTATCATTATCTGCATCTAAGAATACCGCTCCCCAGCCTACACTGTCAAAACGAGTTCCGTTTTCTAGGGCAACATTGGTGAAAGTGCCATCCCCATTATTGCGTAAAAATGCATTGCCTACAACGCCATTTTCAGGATCAGTTTCTGGTGGATAAAAATTGGTTACATAAATATCTAACCAACCATCGTTATTGTAATCGTCTATGGTCGTAGACATAGCCCCCATATATAAGTCGGCTCCCGCAGCTACTCCCACACTTTCAAACGTACCATCTCCATTATTTCTGTACAGTAGATTAGGAGTGAAAAATTTATCATTAGCTACATAAATATCCTGAAAACCATCTTTATCATAATCAAAGAAAGCACTACAAAAAGATAAAAAACCAGTAGTATCTAAACCAGCTTCTTCAGTGACATCTGTAAAAGTACCATCGCCATTATTTTTATATAAAAAATTAGCTGTTACTTGGTTAGGGTCTCTAACACTAAGAAATATATCTAAAAAACTATCATTGTTATAATCTCCCCAGGATGCTCCAAAAAATTCTAAAGTGGTTTGTGGAATACCACTACTATCACTCACGTTGGTATATACTCCATCACCATCATTACGATACAGACGACATTTACTATTATCATTTGCTGAGAAAAAATCGGCATCTCCATCATTATCATAATCAACCCAAATCACTTGTTTGGCTCTTGCGCCGCCATTAGAAATTCCTAGATCGTCTTCTACAAAAAAACCTCCTTCATTTCTCAGGAATACGTGGTTATTGTCAAATGAAGAAGCTAGTGTAATATCATCTAAACCATCGCCATTATAATCATAAAAAGAGATACCAGCCCCTAAAACATTTCCTTCGTATACAATATTTGCTCCCAGTGATGAAGATTGGTTTTCAAAAAAAACTTGTCCGTAGGAACTACAAAAGCAGATCAGACTACTAAAAAAGAGTATTAGTTTCTTCATATCGTGGGTTTAAAAAAGGGAAGTTACTAAATTATCTTTGAAATAAGAATAGGCATATTTTTGATTGTTCAACGCACATTTAATTGCTCAAACTCAACAAACTTACTTGCAATTGATTACATAAATTTGACTTGTAAAATGATATATTACAAATTTTATATGAGTGTGTTTTGCTCCTTTATTTCCCCATCAAATCGATTTCTTTCAAGTTCTCTATACGATTGCGTTTTAGGAAATCATCAATAGTTTCAAAATGCTCAATGACGCGTTTTTCTTTAAACTCAAATACTTTTTTAGAAAGACCTTGTAAAAAGGCACGATCGTGGGATACGAGAATTAACGTCCCATCAAAATTTTGCAAAGCTTCTTTCAATACATCTTTTGATTTGATATCAAGATGGTTAGTCGGCTCATCGAGAATGAGTAAATTCACAGGTTCTAATAATAATTTGACCATCGCCAGTCGTGTTTTCTCTCCTCCAGAAAGGACACTGACTTTCTTATCAATGTCATCGCCAGCAAACATAAAACGACCTAAAATATTTTTGATTTGCGTACGTACATCGCCTTTGGCAACTTCATCAACCGTTTGAAAGACGGTAAGGTCGGGATCTAATAATGCTGCTTGGTTTTGCGCAAAGTAGCCGACCTTCACATTATGACCTAATTCGCAACTCCCTTCATACTCAATTTCGCCCATAATGGCTTTAATCATCGTCGATTTTCCTTCTCCATTTCGACCAACGAAGGAGACCTTTTCGCCTCGAGCGATCGACATATTAGCATCTTTAAAAACCACGTGATCATCATATACTTTGGTCAATGCTTCTACTTTTACAGGATAATCTCCCGAGCGCATGGCTGGTGGAAATCGTAACTTTAAAGCTGCGGTATCGATCTCATCAATCTCAATGATTTGTAACTTTTCTAGCATCCGCTCTCGGGAAGAGACTTGGTTTGTTTTGGAATAGGTGCCTTTAAAACGTTCTATAAATGCCCTATTATCAGCAATAAATTTTTGCTGTTCTTGGTAGGCTTTTATCTGATGTACCCGACGGTCTGCACGGAGTTCTAGGTAATGAGAGTAGTTGGCTTTATAATCATAAATACGTCCCATGGTGACTTCAATCGTACGATTGGTGATATTATCAATGAAGGTTTTATCGTGAGAAATCACAATCACGGCTTTTGCTTTATTCAATAAGAAATCTTCTAGCCAAATCACCGATTCAATATCCACGTGGTTGGTAGGTTCATCTAGCAAAATAAGATCTGGTTTTTGAAGCAAGATTTTAGCCAACTCAATTCGCATGCGCCATCCCCCGCTAAACTCACTAGTCGGTCTCGTAAAATCTGTTCGCTTAAATCCTAGTCCGCGAAGTGCTTTTTCGACTTCTTCTTCATAGTTGGTATCTTCGATCGCATAAAATTTCTCACCAAGGTCTGATACTTTGGTAATAATATCCATATAGGCATCCGACTCATAATCGGTACGAGTTTCTAGTTCTTTATTCAACCGATCCATCTCGCCTTTCATTTCAAAAACGTGAGCAAAAGCTTTGGAGGCTTCTTCCATGACGGTACAATCATCATCTGTGAGTAAGTGTTGTGGTAAGTAGGCGATGACCGCATCTTTAGGATAGCGTACGTTTCCTCTAGTCGCTTTCTGAACGCCTGCAATAATCTTCATCATCGTAGATTTACCTGCGCCATTTTTTCCCATCAGGGCAATTTTATCTTGTTCATTAATGGAAAAAGACACATTACTAAACAAGGTATCGCCACTAAATTCTACGGCTAAATTATCTACTGCAATCATGGGTATATTTTAAGGGTGCAAAAATAAGGAAAAAGAATACGATGTATTCACTCACTTCCATCCTTACTTTTTACATAAGAAATTAGAATATGATTTTATAAAAAAGGGGATTAGACTATTTCGAAAAGGACATTTAACTCCTGTAATACAGTTTTTCAACTATACGCTAATCATCTATCTCATAGTACTTTTGGGCTATTATATATATTCATTTAAATAACTAGATTCAACTTTAATTAAAACATTATGAAAATTATTCAATTGACGCTTGTACTATTTCTTTCTTTTACGCTTGGAGGATATGCACAAAAAAAACCAACTAAATCTGCCAATATTGCACTAAGAATATTACTCGCTGAGTATAGTGAGACGACTTCTTTAACTCCTGTAGATACTAAAAAGTTTATTATGTATCTGTCTAAGAAAAATCATAGTACAAAAGGGATGAAGATTAAAAAAGTAAAACAACTTACGTATCTAACCCACAAGAAAGAAAAACGTACGATCTATCTTATTCAAAGAGCAGAAGGAATATCTATTAATGGCTCTTCGTGTCACTTTAATAACGATATTTTTGGTGTTAAGTTTGAAAATCAATGTGATACTTCTGGAGAAGAGTGTGATATTATCACTGATTCATGCCCAGTTTCAGGTGATTGCACTGTCTATTGTGTTGTTTCAAATAGTTGTGATGAAAGTGGGGAGTCCAATCCTAATTGTTGCGACGGCGCTACTTGTGAGGAAGGAGATGGTATTAGACCAAACCCTTCTGATCCATTAGAAACGCTTATGGGATAATCGATCTTTTAAAAAACAATTCAATCATGAGAAGTATACGTGTAAGTGTGCTTCTCATATTTTTTATACATCATTTAGATCTCATTGGTATGCTTTCGCGAAAGCGTACTCTGCTTTAACACCTCCCGTAATCTCTTATCTAGAGGGGAAACTGGTGCGCTTAATTTTCTAAAGTCGGTAAATTTGGTACTGTTTTAAAACTTCACTTCGTTATGTTTTAAAATCACTCAAGTAGCTTGCTTCTCTTTTAAGTTCAAAAATCAGCAATCAAAAATCTCCAATTTTTCACTTAGATATTTGATCTTCCGTGTTCGAAATTTTTAATTTAAAATAGAGTAACACTCTACATTAAAGTACTACTCTATTTTAAGTCTATGCTCTATTTTCTATGTTCTTTATCTTTTGAAGTAGCTATCATTATCATCTGTCTTCAACAAGTTCAGTATGATATTTCGCGAAAGCGTAAAAAACCTACGCCGTTCTAATAATTTTGGCTCCAATGGCGCGAAGGCGTTCATCTATATTTTCATAACCACGATCAATTTGCTCAATGTTATGAATAACAGACGTTCCTTTGGCACTTAATGCCGCTATAAGTAAAGAGATTCCTGCGCGTATGTCTGGAGATACCATAGTGGTTGCTTTCAGCATAGACTTGAAATTATGCCCAATAATGGTAGCGCGATGGGGATCACAAAGGATGATCTTAGCGCCCATGTCTATAAGTTTATCGGTGAAGAATAAACGGCTTTCAAACATTTTTTGATGAACCATCACTTCGCCTTTCGCTTGTGTGGCTACGACCAAAATAATACTCAACAAGTCGGGTGTAAATCCTGGCCAAGGCGCATCGGCAATGGTCATAAAAGAGCCGTCGATATAGCTCTCTATCTGGTAACCATCGGTATGTGAAGGGATGTAAATATCATCGCCTTTACGTTCAAGGGTAATTCCGAGTTTTCTAAAGGTATTAGGAATGACACCTAAGTCGTCCCAACTTACGTTTTTAATAGTGATTTCGCTCTTCGTCATGGCGGCAAGTCCGATCCACGAACCGATCTCAATCATATCGGGTAAGACACGATGTTCACAACCTCCTAAAGCTTCTACACCTTCTATATGAAGCATATTAGAGCCTACGCCTGTAATCTTAGCGCCCATACGATTTAACATCTTACAAAGTTGCTGTAAGTAGGGTTCGCAAGCGGCGTTGTAAATGGTGGTTTTGCCTTTGGCGAGTACGGCAGCCATGACAATATTTGCAGTTCCAGTCACGGATGCTTCATCCAAGAGCATATACGTTCCTGTCAATCCGTTGGGAGCTTCTACGCCATAAAAACGTTCTTCTTTATTGTATCTAAAATCAGCTCCTAATTTGATAAATCCTTGAAAATGGGTATCTAATCTACGGCGACCGATTTTATCACCTCCTGGACGCGGAATATATCCTTTTCCAAAACGAGCTAATAAAGGCCCTACAATCATAATGGAGCCACGTAAGCCACTTCCTTCTACTTTAAAAAGTTCGCTTTCTAGATAGTCTAATTGGAGTTCATCACTTTTAAACGTGTAGGCTCCTTTGCCTAGTTTTTGAATTTTTACACCTAAATTCCCTAAGATATGTATCAGTTTATTGACATCGAGGATATCAGGAATATTAGTAATAGTTACTTTCTCAGGAGTGAGTAAGACTGCACATAAGATTTGTAATGCTTCGTTTTTTGCTCCTTGTGGTTGGATTTCGCCTTTGAGTTGGTGGCCTCCTTCTATTTGAAATGTACCCATGTATTATGTAAAGAAAAGGGGTTAGTAGCGTTTTTTACGCGTGTAGTTACTTTTAGATTTTTTGATCGGGTGATCTGAAGCTTTTGCTTTTTTGGTCGCTCTAATCAGCTTTTCAGAATCACGTAAGGTTTCTTCTTTTTCGCGAAGATTAATTTGTCCTTTGCTCAACTCAAAAAGATGATTAAAAATCACATCATCATCTACGGTATCTTTATTCCAGTTAAGGAAACATTTTTTCATGTGAATGGCAATGGTATACTCCAATGCTTCTCGCATATCTCCTTCTTCCCAACCTACGGCAACATCAATCATACGTTTGATATTATTCCCATAAAATCGGTATTTAGGAAAGTTTTGAGGATACTCTAAAGGCTCTGGACGTTCTGCAAGTTCTTCTCTGGACGGTTTTCCATAAGGAGAATCTACATCCAACGCAAAGTCAGACATAATAAATAACTGATCCCAAAGTTTATGTTGAAAATCAGGTACGTCCCTTAAATGGGGTTGTAAATTTCCCATCACAGCAATAATAGCTTTGGCTACTTTGTTACGCTCATCGCGGTCTTCTATCACGGTAGTTTGGTCTACCATTTTTTGAATATGGCGTCCATATTCTGGAATGATCAAGTGATCTCTCTCTGTATTGTATTCTAATTGATCTATCAATTGTAAAAAATTAAGTGAAGTTTGTCTATGTATATAAACTCTTGCAAAATACTAAAAATTGTGCAAACTCTTGTTGAATTTTATTTTGTGTTTTAAATATGCTTTAAAATTTGGTCTTTGGTCTTTGGTCTTTGGTCTTTGGTCTTTGGTCTTTGGTTGGTAGCTATAAAAAAAATCTATTCTCTTTTCTATATTCTTTTTTCTTTTTTCTTTTTTCTCAGTATCTAGTGACTTGAGTCTCTTTTCTCTTCTCTATATTCTCTTCTCTATATTCTTTTCTCTCTTTTCCTTTATGTCTTAATTCATGATTCCTTTTTTGTAATGAGTATTTTTGCTTTCGCGAAAGCGGAAACCCCACAAACAAAAGCCTAAGCAGGATTTTTCATAACACTCCCAACTTAATTTCTACTAAATTATGTAACAATTATTTGAAAGTTACGTCTATTAATTAGATATTTGTCTAAATACTTAATTACGTGAATACACTATTTAAAGCACTCAATGATGAAACTCGACGGGAGATTCTTAATCTTTTAAAAGAAAAGGATCTGACCGCTGGAGAAATTGCAGCATCCTTTGATATTTCAAAACCCAGTATCTCGCATCATCTTGATTTATTAAAACAAGCTAATCTCGTAAGCAGTGTAAAAAAAGGGCAATATGTCACGTATAGTCTCAATACAACGATTCTCGAAGAAGTCATGCAATGGATTATACATTTAAAAAACTAACCTGTTAATAACCAACATTATGAATCTACGTAAAGAAATTCCGCTTATCATTATTGCTTTATTACCGTTCCTATATTTAGGATACCTGTATGCAGATTTACCAGACACTGTCCCTACGCATTGGAATATAGAAGGTCAAATAGACAATTGGGGATCAAAAAGTATGCTTTGGATCATTCCTTTTATTACTGGTTTTTTAGGCTATGTATTGATGAGCCTTGCGCCTAAAATTGATCCTAAAGGACAAATCAAACAAATGGGTGCCAAGTTTTACCAACTCAAATTTATCATCGTTTTATTTTTAAGTGTATTAGGATTATATATTATATATGCTGTACAACAGCAATCGATGTCGAGTCCTAAAATGATTTTTGTATTAATAGGTGTATTTTTTACGGCTTTAGGAAATTATTTTCCTTCTGTGAAGCCTAATTATTTTATAGGATTACGCACACCTTGGACATTAGAAAGTGCTACGGTCTGGAAAAAAACACATCGACTGGCAGGAAAATTATGGGTCGTTGGCGGCTTGTTGATTATTATGACTTCGCTTTTAATCCCACAGCCACAAAATCTGACTGTTTTTCTTGTGATTACCATGATCATTACCATCATTCCGATTATGTATTCGTATGTGTGGTATAAGCAGGAAAAGAGAGAAGTGCTTTAAAGATTGTAAAATTGTAGTTATCGAAAGTTAGGATTTTTAAACCAGAATTAAAGGATACTTTCTAAATCCTGCTTTCCGATAATTGTCATAATTTCTATGACAGCATCACTACTTAATCTATAATAAATAGTATCAGAACCACAAACACAACGTCTATATCCCACTTTAATATAATCAACCGCTTCAAAAGAGAAAGGGCGTTCTGCAATTATATTAAAGTATTGAAAAAAAGTTTCAAAGTACCTATCGTCTTGTTGTATTCCAAATTTCTTAACGCCATACTGATGAATCCTAATCAAAATCGTCTTTTGCGACATTACTCAATCTATAGTTAGCCATTAAGCAAGGACTTAGATTGCGCTAATAATTGTTTTTTGGTGTCTTGAGTAAAACCGCTCTTTTCAGCGCTGTCTAGTTTAGCAGCTATCTAGTCAATTTGTTTTTGTTGCTTTCTAGCTTGTCGTATCAAGTCGTTTACGAGTTCGCTTTTGCTAGCATATTCTTTACTCTCAACTTGAGCCTTTAGCCATTCATCATTGGGATCCGTAAAGGAGATGCTTTGTCGTGCCATATTCTTTTTGGTGTAAATTTACACCAAATATGCATAAATCATAAAAAAGATGCTATGGGTTAATATAAGCTTACTGTTGTTTTTGTTTATAGTATAGGTTACCAAAAAAAGCCACGGAATAAAATCCCGCAGCTGTTTAATCTGAAGTCTAAAGAAAAGAGCGTTTGTTCTCTTTTCTATAAAATGATCTATTAGGATGGGCACGCCGCCGCAAATGGGCAAGTAGTAGATGGGGAATCAACATAATCAAGACAAGAGCCATCTGGGCACCACTCACAACAAAATCCTCTTGACTTTCCAAAACCGCCTTGAATAGATTTTTGCTCATCTGCATTCAATGGTTGAACACCATCTATATGTAAAATGTTTTTTAACATAGTAATAAAATTTAAAAGTTAATAATACTCTTAATTTAGTAAAAAATAATTAAAAATCAAATAGTTACGGTTAATCCGTAATTCTGATCTATTGTAATATTTGACACTGCGTACAAAATAAATAATGAAGAGAATGTACAATACGGTTATTTTGTTACGTACTAAGATTCCAATGACATGACCTTTTAAATTATTACGTTAATTTAATAAGAAGATATATCATAAAAAACAGCTACAGAATAAAATCTCGTAGCTGCTTTCTATATTTCTAAAATGAGATTACAAAGATATTACCCCTTCTACCTCACCGACTTCTAGATACTTTTCAATTACCGCATCAGGATCTTTCATACGCACGTTAATAGATACACTGGTGTACTTTCCTGTACGTGATTCTTTTCTATTAATGACTGCTCCCGTATGATCAAAAATATCTTCTATTTGTTTGATTTTAGTAGCGTCAGAAGGCACTATAAACTTATATAAATAAGGCGCTGGCCATGTGGAAGTATCGCTTAACTGTTCTTTTAATTTTTTATAAAATGCTGCTGTATTATTATCTGGAGTCATATCCTCTTTTTATCTTGGCAAAGATAAGACAACATATAAATTTGTTGTTCGTCTTGGTTTGCCTAATTTTGTGGAAATTAGTACCATTTTTATGCCAAAAAGCATTTTATTGATAGGGGGACCCTCCACAGGAAAAACAACGCTTATACATCATCTTAAAACCCTTGGATACCCCTGCCTAGAGGAGATCTCGCGAGAGGTAACAAAAAAGGCGAAAAGCGAGGGAATAGATCAGCTTTTTCTTGAAAAACCATTGCTTTTCAGCAAGTTATTGAAAGACGCGAGAATACAACAGCATCAACAAGTGAGTACTTTTGACACCGACTATGTGTTTTTAGACCGAGGAATTCCTGACACTGTGGCATATATGGACTATATAGGACAGACATATACCGATGAGTTTATAAACGATTGTAAAAACTATAGATACGAATTTGTTTTTATCCTCCCGTTATGGAAAGAAATCCATCAAACAGATGCAGAGCGGTATGAAAGCTTTGAGCAAGCACAAGAAATTCAAAAGCATTTGCTAGCTACGTATCACCAGTATGGCTATGCTCCTATTGAGGTGCCTACGGGTGACGTTGCCACGAGAGCATCATTTATTTTAAAAACACTAAAGGGTTGAATCATACCCCAAAAGACATATTAAAAAAATATTGGGGCTACGACTCCTTTAGACCTTTACAAGAAGATAGTATTCAAAGTGTTTTAAACGGCAAAGACACGATTGCTTTATTACCTACTGGTGGAGGCAAATCACTATGTTATCAAATCCCAGCCTTAGCCCAAGAAGGCATCGCTATTGTAGTGTCACCACTTATTGCCTTAATGAAAGACCAAGTTCTGAATCTTCAAGAAAAAGGCATTAAGGCATTAGCCATCACCAGTGGCATCAGATACACTGACTTAGACGCACTGTTGGACAATTGCATTTATGGTAATTATAAACTCTTATACGTATCGCCAGAACGCTTACAGCAAGAACTCGTGATAGAGCGGATCAAACAAATGAATGTTTCGCTCATTGCCGTAGATGAGGCACATTGCATCTCACAATGGGGACATGATTTTAGACCTGCCTATTGTAAAATTGCCCGCTTACGCGAAATAAAACCAAACGCCCCTCTCATTGCGCTCACAGCAACCGCAACACCCAAAGTAGTTCAGGATATTTCTGAAGAATTACAGTTGAACGATCCCTTACTTTGTAAAGGATCTTACCATAGAGAAAACCTGACCTACACCCTTATTCATAGCGCCGATAAAAATTTTCGCCTTGAGCAAATATTAAAAAATACGACTCAAAGTGCTATCATCTATGTACGGAATCGAAAAGCCACAATAGGAACGGCTCAGTTTTTAAAAAGCCGAGGCATCACCGCTACCTTTTATCATGGCGGTATGTCACGAGATGATAGACACAAACATTATAAGGACTGGAGAGATAATAAAACCCAAGTCATGGTCAGCACCAATGCCTTTGGGATGGGCATTGACAAAGCCGATGTAGATACCGTGGTACACCTAGAAATTCCCGATAGTCTTGAAAATTATTTTCAGGAATCAGGACGTGCTGGAAGAAGCGGACAACCGTCACAAGCTGTCCTTATATATAATGAGAACGACATCATCCGACTGAATAATCAGTTTTTGCAGGTCATTCCTACGGTTTCCTTCGTAAAAGAAATCTATAGCCGACTCAATAGTTATTTTCAAATCTCGTATGGCGAAGGTGAAGAAACCAACCACCGATTTAACTTTAGTCATTTCTGTCAGACCTATTCGCTTCCCACTATGCGCACCTATAATGCCTTACTCGCCTTGGATCGAAATAGTGTGATTAGTCTCTCGCAGGAGTTTACCAAAAAAGCCACCGTTACCTTTAATGTTACTGACATCGCGCTGACGTATTACCTGATTAAAAATCCACAATGGGATCCGATTGTAAAAACCATCCTCCGCACGTATGGAGGTATTTTTGAGCAGGTCGTGACCATTAATTATAGTATCATCGCCAATAAATCGGGTAGTTCTATAGATAAGATTCACAACGCATTATTGATGCTTGCCAAAGATGACATTATCACCTACGAGCATCAGAGCTATGATACGGCGCTTACATTTTTGGTGCCTAGAGAAGACGATCGCACCATTCACGTGATTGCTGAGAACATAAAAATACAAGCCAACTACAAAAAGCAACAAATAGAAACGATCAAAAACTATGTAAACAATACAACGGTTTGTAGAACCATTCAACTTCTCACCTATTTTGAAGAAGACATCACAACGCCTTGTGGCAAATGCGATGTCTGTCTAGCGCAGAACTCAAATAGAAAACAACAAGCTTCGGCAGCACAGGCGATTTTAAGTTCGCTTTCGCGAAAGCAACAAACCTCTCGCCAACTTTGTGATTTGGCATATACAGAAACTGAAATTATTACCGCAATACAATTGCTTTTAGACCAGAAAAAGATTACCCTTACTTCAGCAAATACATATACATTATTATGAGAGAGATCCGCATCGTTTTTATGGGCACACCAGACTTTGCCGTTACGATATTAGAAACTTTAGTCACGCAGGGGTATACCGTTGTAGGCGTCATTACAGCTCCTGATCGTCCCGCTGGACGTGGTCAGAAGTTACGCAAGAGCGCTGTCAAAGTATATGCAGAGTCACAAGGATTGACCATCTTACAACCGACCAATCTTAAAAACGAATCGTTCCTGACAGAACTAGAAGCTTTACAAGCCAACCTTCAAATCGTCGTTGCTTTTCGTATTTTACCCGCTGCTGTCTGGAAAATGCCAGCATACGGGACGTTTAATCTCCACGCTTCGCTCCTACCTCAGTATCGCGGTGCGGCACCTATTAATTGGGCGATTATTAATGGAGAGACAGAAACTGGAGTCACGACCTTCTTTATAGACGAAAAAATAGATACAGGCGCTGTCATATTTCAAGAACGTCTCACTATAGGCGAAAACGAAAATGCAGGTAGTCTCCATGACCGTCTAATGCATCTTGGTTCAGGGCTAGTGACCAAGACCGTAGATGCGATTGCAAACAATACTATTACCACACACATCCAACCCCAATCTGGAGATCTAAAAACAGCTTATAAACTCTATCCCGAAAACACAAAAATTGATTGGGAAGCTCCTCTTAAAACGATCCATAATCACATCCGAGGGCTCAGCCCATATCCAGGATCTTGGTGTTACCTCATGAATAATAATAAGGAGGAGCGGGTAAAGATTTATGCCGCTGAAATTTATACTGAGCCAAGTCGAAATACGAAAGCGTACTCAGAAATTGTAGAAGAAAAAGATGAAAATACCGCTTTAGGAACCATCCAAGTAGAAGACGGAAAGCTAAAAGTCACTGCCCTACACGGATACCTTTATATTAATGAAATACAACTTCCAGGAAAGCGAAAAATGGATGTAAAGTCACTTTTAAACGGCTATAATTTTGATGAAAATGTCAAAATGCGCTAAACCCGCACTATCATTGGGCTAACAGAAGACCCCAAAAAGCACCCTCTTTATTAACAATCGCCTTAACTTATCAACAAAATCGGTGATTTCCCTTGCTATTACTTGCATGAGTGGATATTACGTATAAATTTGTTACAGAATTAAACACACAGTTTAACTAACAATAATTAATTAAATTTAACATTATGAACAAATCAGAATTAATTGATGGAATGGCGGAGCACGCAGGAATTACAAAAGCAGCTGCAAAAAAAGCATTAGAGTCTTTTTTAGGTAACGTTGAAGGAACACTTAAAGAAGGAGGACGTGTTTCTCTTGTAGGTTTTGGATCTTGGTCTGTATCTAAGCGTAATGCACGTGAAGGAAGAAACCCTCAAACTGGTAAAACAATCAAAATTGCTGCAAAAAATGTAGTAAAATTTAAAGCGGGTTCTGAGTTAGGAAACGCAGTAAACTAATCACATTTTGATATAGTTATACATCTAGCTTTTTCTGCAAAGAAAAAGACCTAGCTATAATTACTAAAGGGCTCAATGATCCACGGATTATTGAGCCTTTTTAGTATCCCGATATTTAGATACAATAATACGCTTTAGATTATCCCAACTCTAAACAAAAAAAGTAACTTTGCGATAAAGCTATTCATCTCATGAACCCATCTGCCACAGGCTGGATAAAAAAGCATTTGCCTTACTTCTTACAGTTTATGGCATCACATCCTATGGATGAAGACGAAATGTACATACAACTTCGATCTAAAGGGTTTATCTATGGGACCTCCATTAAAACGCTTTGTGATGAAGAGAGCGAACAATTGAAATGGACGGAAGAAGAAAAAACAAAAATCAACTTATTTGATGCGCTTACGTTTACCTATTTTGACTGTATAGAAAATACCAGTAGTACAGATTGTATCAAGAGTATCATTTCTTTTTATAGCGAACTCAATAAAAACCAAGGAGGTCCTCCAATACAAGTAGGTGCTTCTACAGACGCGAATTATAGAATTCTTGAACGGATTATCCAAGAACGCATTCAAACCAATGAGACCCTTTTTAAAAAGAATTTCAGCCACATTATTACCAATGCGTTATTGTTTTTAGATGTATTGAGTTTTGATCATTATCTCATTTCGGGAGAAGATCCGTTGCCTTATGCGATTTGTCTTGAAAAAAATCTTACACAAATTGTTTGGTTAGCCTTAAAGCAAAAAGAAAATAAAGATCATTACAACGAACTTTTGATTAAACTTTTTGAAAGCTCCATTCGATATAACACCACCATAAAAAGTGACAGCCTTACGTTAGAAGATATACAGACTAATGTGGTTTCACAACCGCTGGAACAATTATACTTATTAGATCTATGTGCCTTATCCTTATATGATGATAAACAAATAGATCCGCAGGAAGCCATTTTTATGAACGAAGTCTCACGCATACTGAAGATCCCAGAGACCACTAAAGAAACTTCATTGGAAGCTGTGGCTACCTTTATCTCAGAAAACAAAGAAGACATAGCTTATCTCAATTACAGCAATCCTGTCAAACATTTTTACAATCAGACGACACGGACGGTTTCTACCTTGATATTACGCAATAAGAAGCGTCTTATTAAAGAAATAACACAAAGTAAGGATTTAGTCATCCTCTTAGGAAACTCCACCGTACGCGACCTCTCTGAAGACGAAAAGAAAGTCGTTAAAAATCAGTTGCTCGATATTTGCAAAACCATTCCTTCACTCGCCATTTTCTTATTACCAGGCGGTACGATCTTACTTCCTATTCTCGTAAAATTCATTCCTAAATTATTGCCAAGTGCGTTTAATGAAAATCAGATGGATTGATGGTGAATGATTGTTGGTTTTTGATTTTTGATTTTTGATTTTTGATATGTCTAGAATCTTTTTAAAATAAATTATTTACCTAAATACTATTCTTAAAATAATCACTTAAATTGACAGCGTAATCCTCCTTAAAAAGGATAAGATATCTGGTTCTTTTTTACAGGATAACAACGATAAAAAGAGTTGATATCCCGATCTATTTACGGGATATCGACGACAAAATACATTTTATAACGAGTTCTCTGCAAGCGGAAGAAAAAACTTCAGAAATAATATCAAACTTCTTCTCTGTACTTCACTAAAAGTTTAAGTCGAATTCTTTACTGAAAAAAATTTCTTCAAAAAAGTGTGATTTTTGTAACCATTGTGCGAATAATTAAGAAAAGACGAATACTTCTTAATAAAATCGAACTAAAATGGAATACAAAAATATCAGATTAATTATTGTTGTTGTTACAGCATTTACAATACTCACAACAGGTTGTAACATTTCGATAACCCGAAATTATTATAGTAAAAAACCAAAGACACCAATAAAAATAGACAGCACAACCTATGTTTTAAAGTTAGGTTTTCAAATGCACAAACCGAATGATGCACAAAGATAGAGCAGCAAATTTTCTCGTTATTGTTGAGAACAATAAAGGTATTCTATTTAAAGTGGCAAACTCATATTGTCGGAACACTGAAGACAGAAAAGACCTCGTTCAAGAAATTATTTTGCAGTTGTGGAAATCGTTTGACAACTACAATGAAAAATTTAAAATTTCAACTTGGATATATCGAATTTCATTGAATGTGGCTATTTCATTTTACAGGAAAGAGAACAGTAGGAAACGGATTTCAAACCCGATTATAACAAATATTTTCGATTTTTCCAACACAGAAATATCCGATGAAAAAGAAACCAACTTGGGAATATTGAATCATATAATTTCAGAATTAAATGATTTGAACAAAGCCCTAATTTTGCTATACCTCGAAGAAAAAAGTTACAAGGAAATTTCAGAAATCATCGGAATTACCGAAACAAATGTTGCAACAAAAATTGGCAGAATTAAAAGCAAACTAAAAAAAGAATTCAATCAACTTAAAAATCAATAAAATGGAAAATATAGAACTTATAAATATTTGGAAAGAGCAAAATGTCAAAATAGAAAAAACATTGACGATTAATAAATTGCTTTTAAAAGAGACTATTGGCAGAAAGGCAGAATCTACTTTAAACGGCTTGGTTAAATTAAAAACGGCAGGAATAGTAGCTTTTGTATTTTATCTTCTCATCTTAGGCTACGCCTTGTTTTATGCTATTTCAAATTATTCTTCGGCAAGTAATTATTTTATTGTTTCAGTTTCAGCAATCGCTTTGATAAATATAAAAGGGTTTGCAGACTATATTAAACATCTTGCTTGGACAAAAAATATAAATTACGATGGTAGCATAATGGAAATTCAAAAACAATTATCAAGACTTCAACTTTCCATAATTGACCACGCCAAAATTATGTGTTTGCAATTTCCCTTTTTTACAACATTTTATTTGAGTGACAATTGGTTTCCACAAAACGTAGGATTACCATATATTATCTTTCAAATAATCCTAACAGGTAGTTTTATTTACTTTTCCTTTTGGTTGTATAAAAATCACAAACCCGAAAACTTGAATAAAAAATGGTTTAGAAAGTTAATAGCAGGTTCGGGCGGAAAATCCGTTGAAAAAGCCATTGAATTCTACAGAGAAATAGAAGAATTTGAAAAGGAAAATGGTTGAACAAAAAAAGCCAGCACATAACACCGGTAATCGTTGCACAATCCTATAATTCTGATAAAAACGACTCATTCTACCCCTCTCCCGAAGCTTATTTTATATCATTGGGTATTTAGATCTGATTTTAAAAGCGTTTATATCAAATGTGATGAAGTCATAAGAAATGATTTTGTAACATCTAGATAAAAACTCCATTCCTACGCCACTTCTTACCTTTTTATTGGTAAATTTTAGATACTTCTTTAGATTATAAGCCATCGCACTCATCCCAAATACCTAGACCTTTGATATTGTTAAAAACCGTATGTTACTTTGATGAAAGTTGTGTAGGTTCGGTGTATCTAAAAGCCGTTTAAAACGGTTATAAACGTTTACACTCAAAGTAAACAAAATGATTATATCAAAAAAACCTAGTAAACAATAGGTTCGCATTTAATTACTGAAAAATATATACTAGATTTGTAAAGGAACATATTTACAAAAAATAGTGTAAGTGTTGGATATATAGTAGTTAGCCACCATTTGAAATCACTCTTATGAAGAAAAATTTGACAGTAATTTTAGGAGCAGGATTTTCAGCAAATGCAGGAATGCCAACCGCAAGTACAATAGCCGAAAGATTCAATAGAGATTTGAAAGAAAAATTTCTTTCCGCTTCGTCAAGTGAATGGTTTTGGATTGACGATAAGGATAAAACTTTCATTCATAATGGAAGATTGAATTATGATTATTTAGCTTATTCCTATGTATTTAATGAATTAGTAAAAAGTTATGTTTTAGATAGAGGTAGTTTTATCTATTACGAAGACTTTTATCAATATATCATTGACAATTTCGAGAATCCAGATTGGGTTGAAAATTTATTTGAAATAGCGAAAAAATCACTTCTTGCTGACAAGCCATTTTTTTTAGAAGAGAAAAATAAAGAATATTACGAAAGTTATTTGTTCGCATTCGACAAAAAACAATTTCAAAAGGTTAGTGTTATTCTCAACTACTTAATTGGAGATATTTTAAATGTAATTCCTAAAACAGATGCCGAGTTAATAGAAATATATCAAGGCTTTATTGACTATTTATCTAATTTCGAAAACGTAGATATTTTTACACTTAACCACGACTTACTATTGGAACGAGTTTTAGAACTAAATAAAGTAAAATATTCAAAAGGTTTTAATTCACAAGGCTCACCAATCAGTCATAACGATTTACAAGTACCATATTTCAATAACACCTTTAATGAAAAAATAAAAATTCATAAACTTCACGGCAGTTTAGATTTTTTTCAATTTAAACATTATGCCGATGGCGGAAAATTATTTCTACAACCAACGGGAGAATATGATTATTATATGACTAATAGCTATTCTACGAAACATAATGCAATCCGAATTAATCCAGAAACTAAAGAAATACTACAAGATTACAATTTTGATATAGTACCGAAATTTATAACTGGAACAAGAAAATTAGATACTATCGAGAATGATTTTTTATTCAAACAGTTGTTTCAAAATTTTCAAAAAACAATTGACGAAACAGAAAATTTATTTATATCAGGTTATTCATTCAGCGATGAACATTTGAATGAAAAATTAAAGGCAAAAGCGTTTAATTACATAAATCAAAACCCAAGTAAAGATTATCCATTCGACGGAAATGGTAAGAATGTAAAGAGTCTGAACGAATTAAAAAACGGTGGCTAATCGAGTAGACGGGTGACGGTCAGATAACCGCCACTGCGCCTCTCACACCACCGTACATACGGGTCTCGTATA
>NZ_CALEMI010000022.1 GCF_937910895.1 uncultured Dokdonia sp.
AAAGTATAAATAGAATTTAAAAAAGAATAATAGAAATAGGATGAAAAAGCTTTTGTTAGTTTTTATTAGTATTTTTTTAATATACTTTAATAGCCTTGCTCAAGACTATAATAACGAGCTTAGAAAAATGGATGAAACAATAGTTTTATCTAGTTTCATTAAAAATCAAGGTTATAAATATCTAGAATTTAAACCTGAATTAATTGATTCCATTGCTAACAATAAGGTTAGCATGTCACATAACCATACTAATTCTGTTGACATTATAAGGTGTAAATCAAGTATTATCGCTAAAGAACCTATAATAATTCTAAATCAATATCACGTTATTGATTGGCAAATCATAGAAGCCATATCACTTAAGGATATAAAGTCACTAAACCTGTATAAACCTGATAATAAAATCACTACTTTATATGGAACTTCAGGAAGATATGGAGTGATTATTATCGAGATAAAGAAAAAAGTACTACGAAAATTAAAAAGAAAATTTGGAAAAAGTCTTGGGAATTAATTTGATTCGTAATTCGTATTTCAAATTTCGTATTTATATATGACGATACTAGACAAAATAATAGCCGATAAACATAAAGAAGTGGCTCTTAAAAAGCAGCTGATTCCGATACGTCAATTAGAGCAATCTGTTTTATTTGAGCGGGAGACACAATCGCTGGCAAAAGCTTTACGCCAGGGATCTGGCATTATCGCAGAGCACAAACGTAGATCCCCCAGCAAATCTGTCATCAATAATAGCTTGAGTGTTCAGGATGTGGCTTTAGGTTATGAAACGGCAGGTGCTAGTGGTATGTCTGTGTTGACTGACGGAAAGTACTTTGGCGGTTCCCTAGATGATTTACTGCTGGCCAGAGCAATTACCAAGTTTCCATTGTTACGTAAAGAATTTATCGTAGACGAATACCAAATCTTAGAAGCCAAAGCCCACGGCTCTGATGCCATCCTGTTGATAGCTGCTTCCTTGACCAAAAAGGAGATTGAAGATTTTTCCGCTTTCGCGAAAGCGCTACACCTCGACGTCCTTTGCGAATCACACAATGAAGAAGAACTGCTTAAATCGATCGTTGCTACCGTCGATATGTTAGGGATTAATAACCGAAATTTAAAGACTTTTGATGTAAGCATTCAAACAAGCAAAGATTTAGTCACCTTGATTCCAGATGAGTTTGTCAAAGTATCCGAAAGTGGTATTAGTACAGTTGGTGCCATTAAAGAATTACAACCCTACGGTTTTGAAGGCTTTTTGATCGGAGAAAATTTTATGAAAACCGATGACCCAGGGGCGAGTGCAAAAATATTTATTGAACAATTATAAAAAAGTCGAAAGCGGGGAGAGATTCCCGCATTCGCTGGAATAAAAATGAAACTTAAAATCTGCGGAATGAAATACAATACACAAGAAGTCGCTGCACTGCAGCCCGACTATCTTGGGTTTATATTTTATGAGGGGAGTCCGCGTCATTTTGATGGAGAGATTCCGCTCCTTCCAAAAGGTGTAAAAAAAGTAGGCGTTTTTGTGGATGCTGAGATCGCTTTCGCGAAAGCGAACATAGAAAAATACAATTTAGACATCATCCAATTACACGGCAACGAGTCTCTCGAGTATATTGAAGCACTAAAAACGGTTTGTCAGGCTGAACCTGTCGAAGCCTTAAGAGTTGTATCGAGCGCAGTCGAGATATGGAAAGTATTTTCCATCAAAGACAGCTTTGATTTTAACCGATTAACACCGTATGAATCATTAGTAGATGCCTTTTTGTTTGATACCAAAGGAAAAGCTAAAGGCGGAAATGGATACACCTTTGATTGGCAGGTTTTAAAAGACTATCCATCACAAACACCCTTTATTCTTAGTGGCGGTATCGGACTCGAAGAAATAGAAAACATAAAAGAAATACTAGGATCAGATTTACCCATTCTTGCACTCGATGTGAATAGCAAGTTTGAAGATAAGCCTGGCCTAAAAAATATTAAAACATTGACAACTTTTACCTTTCAACTGACTTCCCTCCTAGAAAGGAGGGACTGAGGGAGGTGTAACACGCAACGCTATGATCACAGAAACACAAGAAAGCTACCAAGCAGACGAAAGAGGCTATTATGGAGATTTTGGAGGTGCCTTTATCCCAGAAATGCTCTATCCAAACGTAGAAGAATTACGTTCTCAGTATGTACAAATTATGCAAGAACCTTCGTTCCAAAAGGAATTTAAAGCCTTGCTGAAAGAGTATGTAGGTCGCCCGACACCTTTGTATTATGCAAAACGTTTTAGCAAAAAATACAACACAAAAGTATATTTAAAACGGGAAGACCTTTGTCATACGGGAGCCCATAAAGTAAATAATACCATCGGACAGATTTTGATGGCACAGCGGTTGGGTAAAACCCGAATCATTGCTGAGACAGGAGCTGGACAACACGGTGTTGCCACCGCAACGGTGTGTGCCCTTATGGGATTAGAATGTATCGTCTATATGGGTGCGATTGACATCAAACGTCAAGCGCCGAATGTCGCTCGTATGAAAATGTTAGGCGCGACAGTACGACCTGCAATGTCAGGAAGTAGAACCCTTAAAGATGCGACCAATGAAGCGATACGGGATTGGATTAACAATCCAGTAGATACGCATTACATTATTGGATCTGTAGTAGGACCACATCCCTATCCAGATATGGTGGCTCGTTTTCAATCGGTGATTTCTGCGGAAACAAAGAAGCAGTTACTAGAAGTCGAAGGACGCGAAAACCCCGATTATGTGGTGGCGTGTGTTGGTGGCGGAAGTAATGCTGCAGGATTATTTTATCATTATTTAGATCAACCAGACGTAGGAATTATTGCGGTGGAAGCTGCTGGGAAAGGCATTCATACGGGCGAAAGTGCCGCCACATCTGCATTAGGTCATGAAGGAATTATTCACGGTAGTAAAACGCTCCTGATGCAAACTCCCGACGGACAGATTACAGAACCGTATTCGATTTCGGCTGGTTTAGATTATCCAGGTGTTGGACCGATGCATGCAAATTTATTTAGAACAGGACGTGGGGAGTTTATCTCTGTTACCGATGATGATGCCATGCAAGCTGGGTTGGAATTGAGTAAACTAGAAGGAATCATTCCTGCAATAGAAACCAGTCATGCCCTCGCGATTTTTGAAACTAGAAAATTTAAACCAGACGATGTAGTTGTGATTAATTTATCTGGACGTGGGGATAAGGATTTAAATACCTACATAGAATATTTCGGATTATAAAAGATGATCTTCTTCCTAGATAGAAGGTGTTCAGGAAGGTGTTTATACGCTTTCGCGAAAGCAAAAGAACACAAAGTAAAATGAGATTCCCACTGGAGTTTACACTGAGTGTAATCGAAGTGCGGGAATGAAACAGATTAACCATAATAAAGTCGTATGCTGGAAGAGATTCCCGCCTATGCTAGAATAAAATGAACAGAATACAACAAAAACTGCAAGAAGATAAAAAGTTACTCAGTCTGTATTTCACGGCTGGATACCCTAACATAAACGATACGATGTCTATCCTTCAACAACTGCAAGATAGCGGTGTGGATATGGTAGAGGTCGGATTACCTTTTTCTGATCCGCTTGCCGATGGTCCGACGATTCAAGAAAGCAGTACGGCGGCTCTTAAGAACGGAATGACCACACAATTGCTATTTGATCAGTTGAAAGATGTACGTAAGACTATTGATATTCCACTGATTGTGATGGGCTATTTTAATCCGATGCTTCAATATGGGGTGGAGAAGTTTTGTGCCAAATGCCAAGAAATAGGGATTGATGGGATCATTATGCCCGATTTACCGCTCGCCGAATATGAAGCGGAGTACAAATCCATTTTTGAAAAATATGGATTGATCAATGTCTTTTTAATTACGCCTCAAACTAGTGATGACCGGATCCAGCAGATAGATGCTGCCAGTAATGGCTTTATTTATATGGTGAGTAGCGCAAGTACGACAGGGTCTCAAAGTGGTTTTGGAAATACCCAATCTGAGTACTTTGAACGTATTGCTAATATGGATCTCAACAATCCTCAAATTGTAGGATTTGGGATTAGTAATTCAGATACGTTTCAGGCAGCTACCGCTTTCGCGAAAGGTGCCATCATCGGAAGTGCATTTATCAAACATCTCACAGCTCATGGCGCCGATAGTGTCAAAGCATTTGTGAAGACGATACGTTAACCATCGTAAGTGTGTAACAATTTTATGATTTGAGATACCTATCAAGTATGGAAGTTCTTATTATCATAGGTATCATGATCGCATTGTTTGTATACGCTTATTTCTTTCCAAAAGGAGTTCGGATTTTTGGAATAGATGCTGAAACTTTTTTTCGAAAAAAGAAGTAATCCTTAGCATAAGTGTCGAAATCTTAAAACTTAGATTTCATAGCGAGATTTAAGGGCGTAACATTTCTTTTTGCACTTGTTCTTCTGGAATAAAAGGGCATTGACTGCTTGAAGTTCCTGGACGCTCTGATAAACTCACTAAGATTCCAACATCAGAAGGGGAAATATTAATACAATAGTCCATGTGGTTATCATACCAAGGAGCCTGTTGCTCTGCTGTACTCCATGTACCTGTATATCCTATAGGTGCTGACCAACGCCAGGATATCTCTGTACTTGTTCCTGATCCTAGTAAACGTATTTGCAGATTTGCAGCGTTATTCACATCAACTTGAAAATGGATATTATAGCGTACACATTCTT
>NZ_CALEMI010000023.1 GCF_937910895.1 uncultured Dokdonia sp.
AACGATCCTAATGTGCTTAGCCTAGTTACAAAGTATCAAAAAGAAGCATTTGAATTAGGACAATCTTTGGCTAAGTATGGAGATCGTAGTATATTTTTTAGCGTTCCTCTTTCTCCTACGATTCCAGACGATAGGAGTGTAGCAGCGTTTATTGAGAAGATAGCAGATAGCGCAGATTTTTCTTTTGAAAAACCATAATTTTGTTTTATTATGAACCACACATGCGAGTGTAGCTCAGCTGGTAGAGCACAACCTTGCCAAGGTTGGGGTCGCGCGTTCGAATCGCGTCACTCGCTCAGTCTTTAGTCCAACCTAAAAAACCATTTATTATTCTCTTATGAACTATAAAAGAGCTAGTCTTTAATTTTTCCTCTCTTATTTCATAATACCATTTGAGTATATGATCGTCTATATGCTTCATCATGATACCTGAGCCATACCTTTTAACAATTATCTCTTTAAACTTGTCTAGGTGGTAGTTTTGAAGCTTTATTGAGCTGTTTTTAGGTGGTTTTATATTAAAGTGTATCATTTTATGTTTTAGATAGGTTGTAATAGCCTTATTTAGCTGCATTTCTTGTTTACCGCCTTTTTTGATATCAAAAACACGATCAAGCTCTTTTTTTTGTTTTAAGCAATCATCCCAGGTTAGGGCAGGGCCGATTTTTCCTAAAGTTATATTAAAATACCTTTTTTTATTTTTTAAAGGATCGTACGCATAAATCGAATACATTACATATCCATCA
Source organism: uncultured Dokdonia sp. (assembly GCF_937910895.1). Taxonomy (GTDB): domain Bacteria; phylum Bacteroidota; class Bacteroidia; order Flavobacteriales; family Flavobacteriaceae; genus Dokdonia. The sequence goes on from NZ_CALEMI010000023.1 coordinate 747, forward strand.
TTTTTCCCATTTCTTTTTCGTTTATAAATACTACTCATAATTATATTTTCTCTTTAAGTTTTGGTATTAATATGTTACAAAAAAACTTAACACACAATTATTATACACACAATGTTGAAAACTTTGTATATGTAACAATATTTAAATTTAACAAAATAATATTAAAATAATACAACTTTTTTTATGAGCGAAAATATAGAGATTATCAGTAAAAATAGAAAAGCTTTTTATAGTTATACGATCATTGATACTTATGAAGCTGGAATGATTCTCCTCGGTAGTGAGGTTAAAAGCTTAAGAGAAAAGAAATTAAATTTAAAAGATAGTTTCGTTTCAATTAAAGACGGAAAAGTTTGGTTAATTGGAGCTCATATTAGTTCATATTCTCATACTGGTTTTTCAGGTCATGCCCCGACGAGAAATCGTGAATTATTACTACACAAAAAAGAGATGATTAGAATTAAGAATGTTGCTGCTCAAAAAGGATTAACTATTGTCCCCTTAAAGGCTTATTTTAAAGGAGGGATAGCGAAAATTGAATTTGCTACAGCAAAAGGCAAGAAAACATATCAGAAAAAAGACGCTTTAAAAATGAAAGATTTAGATAGAGAAGCTCGACGAGAAATGAGTAAAAAATAATGGGATTTTTACCAGTAGATGATCAATTAGAAATTATCTCTAAAGGGACAGAAGAGGTAATTCCGCTTCAAGATCTTAGACATAAGCTCGAATCTTCCATTAAAAACAATAAGCCTCTCGTCGTGAAACTTGGTTGTGATCCCAGTAGACCTGACTTACATATAGGACATAGTGTTGTTCTCCAAAAACTCAGAGATTTTCAAGATCTAGGACATCAGGCTATACTAGTAATCGGCGATTTTACAGCAATGATCGGAGATCCTTCTGAGCGCAATAAGACACGTCCACAACTTACTTTAGAAGAAGCAAAAGCTAATGCTGAATCATATATTGAACAATCTAAGGTCATACTTGATGTAAAAACCCTTAAAGTCTTATTTAACAGCACTTGGCTAAATAAAATGAACTTCTCTGATGTAATAAATATGAGTAGTAAGTACACAGTTGCTCGCATGATTGAAAGAGATGATTTCACAAAACGTTTTGAATCTGAGATACCTATTTCAATGCATGAGTTTTTGTACCCATTAGCGCAAGCGATGGATTCTGTTGAAATAAAATCCGATGTAGAACTCGGTGGTACAGATCAAAAATTTAATTTATTAGTTGGTAGAGATTTACAGCGAGAATACGATCAAGAACCTCAATCTATCATTACGTTACCTCTTCTTGAGGGAACGGATGGGATAGAAAAGATGTCTAAATCTTATGATAATTATATTGCTTTAGACGATTCAGCTCAAGATATGTATGGCAAACTAATGTCTATTAATGATTCTATGATTACAAAATATTATAAACTAGCCGTATTTGCAGAAAAAGAAAAAGTTTTATCCATTGAAGAGCAACTGAAAGATTCCTCTATAAATCCTAGAGACATCAAAAGAGATTTAGCCAAAGATTTGGTTGAGCGCTACTATGACAAAGAAACAGCATTAGAAGCTGAACAAGCATTTGACCAAATATTTGTTAAAAAATCTATCCCAGATGATATGCCTATTTTCCAAGTTAAGATTGACTCTAATATTCTAGATATATTATTGTCAGAAAAATTAATTGCTAGTAAGGCAGAAGGTAAGCGTTTAATAGGTCAGAATGCTATCAAAATTGACGGAGAAGTATGTTCTGATATAGGTTATGTTGTAAGTAAAGGGTGTGGTGAGCTTATTGTGAAGATTGGTAAAAGAAGATTTTTAAAAATTTCAGGCTAATCCTCATCTGAGAAATCATTTAACTTATTTTTTTGTTACTCAAATTCAATTATTCTTATAAATTCCAAGGTAATTATTAATATGATTTGGAAAACTTATGTCTGATAAAATTATCAAAATAACAGATCAAAACTTTGATGAGCTTGTAATTAAAGCAGAAAAGCTCGTAATTGTAGACTTTTGGGCTGAATGGTGCGGTCCATGTAAAGCTATAGCACCCATTTTAGATAAAATTTCTGATGAATTTAGCGATAACGTACTTGTAGGTAAGGTAAATGTCGATGAAGTCAAAGAAGTGCCCGTAAAATACGGTATTCGCAGTATTCCAACTCTCTTGTTTTTTTATAATGGTGAAATTGTAAAGCAAGAGGTTGGTCTTCAGTCTGAGCAGGCATTAGTTGATAGTATTAACCAAATCATAAAAAAAAGTTAATATTAAACAATTAATTTAAGTGACAGATAAAACTATTCATAAAACTATCATTATCGGTTCTGGTCCAGCTGGATTAACAGCTGCAATCTATGCTGCTCGTGCTAATTTAAGTCCAATTGTGTTTGAAGGGAATCAGCCTGGAGGGCAATTGACAATTACTACAGATGTAGAAAATTATCCAGGATTTCCTGACGGTATTTTAGGTCCAGACATGATGGATCTTTTCCGAAAGCAAGCTCAAAAATTTGGAGCCGAGTGTTTTTATAAGCACGTTTCAAAAGTTGATTTTTCCAGCTCTCCATTTAAAGTTTATGTTCTTGAGGAGGAGTATCTTGCTGAATCAGTAATAATTTCTACTGGTGCATCAGCAAGAATGTTAGGACTCGATGCAGAAAAAGAGCTAATGGGATACGGGGTAAGTACTTGTGCAACATGTGATGGTTATTTTTTCAAAGACAAAGAAATTGTAGTAGTGGGTGGAGGCGATTCTGCTATGGAAGAAGCAAGTTTTTTAACAAAGTTTGCTAGCAAGGTAACTCTTGTTCATCGAAGAGATGAGTTTCGTGCATCCAAGATTATGATTGATAGAGTTCTGGATAATCCAAAAATTGAAATTATTAAGAATGCAGTTGTATCTGATATTCTTGGTTCTCAAAAAGATGGAGTTTCTAGTATTCTACTAAAAGACACTATTGACGGAAAAGAAAGAAATTTTGAGTGTGACGGTATATTCTATGGAATTGGCCATAAGCCAAATACTGATCAGTTTAAAGGTATTATCAATTTAAACGATCAAGGATATATAGTTACTAATCCAGGATCAACTTTGACTAATGTAGCTGGAGTATTTGCCTGCGGTGACGTGCAAGACGATCATTATAGGCAAGCAATTACAGCAGCAGGCTCTGGTTGCATGGCCGCAATAGATGCAGAAAAATATTTAGAAGATTTATAGAATAGTTTTTCTGTCTTTTCAAGGAGAAAAAGATGGAATTAAAACAAATTTATGATATTAGTGGTCTAAAATTAAAATTTGGATCGAAAAAAGCACTAGAGATTAACACTCTAAAGTTTCACAACGGATTAATTTATGGCGTATGTGGTAATTTTGGATCTGGAAAATCTTCCTTACTTAAAGTTCTTTCAGGACTTCAAAAAGAATCAAATGGCGATGTTCTTTACCAAGGAGCTAAGTTCAAATCTGGTTTCTTCGGAGGCATTAAAAAGCATAAAGAGATTCAATATATTCATGTAGATATGCTTAAAGAGAGTTCTACTGTTGAACAATTCTTAAAAAGTATGTTTTCTAGTAAAATAAAACAGATTCAAACACGCCACTTTAAACACTTCAGTCTTGAGCATTTATGGAAAACACCTATAGGTAAGTTATCGGATGGTGAAAAGCATTGGTTGAAAATTGTTGTAGGGGTAGAAAAAGATCCTAGAGTTCTTATTATTGATGATTATGCTCTGCATCTTGATCCGAAAAATGAAATGATTCTTCGAAAGAAATTGATGAAAATGAACAATATTCTAGGGACTACAATCATTTTATCTTCCACAAATGATTATTTTGTGAAACAATTTGCAAATGTGGTCATATATTTAGATAACGGACATGTATCAAAAGTCAGAAAAGGATATAAGCGTAATAGCTTCAACAAAAGCAAATTCAAAAACAAAAAGTCGTAATATTTTCAATCTATTAGTTTTTGTTTTATTGATTGGACCTTTATTTAGTCAAATTGACAATAGGTTTAATATTTTTAGTTGGGAGCAGTATGGTGGGGTAGGTGCGATTAATTCTATATCAGAAGATTATTCATATTTTTATTTTGGTACAGAAGATGCAGGAATTCTAAGATTAAATAAATTTTCACAGGAATTTGCAAAACCAATTACTCAAGCTCAGGGAATAAAGTCTCAATCAATTGAGCATATTTATTTTGATGAGCATACAGGAATTTTATGGTCTGTAGGAGATAGTTTTATTGAATATAGTTTCTCTAGAGAGGGTAATTGGAATAAAATAGACTATAGATTACTTTCATTGAAATCTGGCACTCA
>NZ_CALEMI010000024.1 GCF_937910895.1 uncultured Dokdonia sp.
TGCGTTTTAGAATCCTACTCCTTTTTATACTCTCTGTTTGTTTTAGTTGTAAAAAAGATAACGCTACGCTAGCTTCTGGTGATTACCCACTAATAAATTATGTGAATCCATTTATAGGGACAGGTGGTCATGGGCATACGTATCCTGGCGCTACGATGCCGTTTGGTATGATGCAATTAAGCCCTGACACCCGACTAGAAGGTTGGGACGGTTGCTCTGGCTATCACTATGATGATACGTATATCTATGGTTTCAGTCACACGCACTTAAGTGGTACAGGGATTTTAGATTATGGAGATATTTTATTGATGCCTACCACCTCTGTCACCTTTCATAATGGCGCCGATGGTAAACATGGGTACCGAGCTCCCTTTTCTCATGATACTGAGAAAGCAAGTCCTGGCTATTATGAAGTCCATTTGGATAGTACAGATATTGATGTTGCCCTGACGGTTACTCAGAGAGCAGGGATGCATAAGTTCGCTTTCGCGAAAGCGAAAAATCAACACATCATTTTGGACATAGAACATCGAGACATATTACTAGATGGAAGCATCAATATCCTTTCTAACACAGAAATCAGCGGTCACCGATTCTCCGAATCTTGGGCAAAAGAGCAGAGGCTTTTTTATTATATTAAAACGTCTCGTCCGTTTAAAACCACTTCAAATAGGGAGAGTGCTCCTACTAAAATGGCTCTTGAATTTGACAACCCCAACAACGAACCTATTTATGTTTCGGTGGGAATCTCTGCCGTAGACGAAGCGGGTGCCAAAAAGAATCTAGAGACAGAAATCAGCTCCAAATCCTTTAAGCAACTGAAACAAGAAGCACGAGATACATGGGAATCACAACTTTCTAAAATTGTGATTGAAGACACAAATACCAATAACAAAACCAACTTTTACAGTGCTTTATATCATACAATGTTGGCGCCAAATATCTACCAAGATGTTGATGGCAGATATCGAGGGATGGATCAGAAAATACATCAAACCACCGATTTTGACTATTATACCGTGTTTTCATTATGGGACACCTACAGAGCGGCACATCCTTTATACACCATCATTGAAGAAGAGCGCACTAATGATTTTATAAATACTTTTTTAGCAAAATATGACGAAGGCGGCATCTTACCCATGTGGGATCTTTCGGCAAACTATACAGGCTGTATGATCGGATATCACGCCGTCCCTGTGATTGCAGATGCGTATATGAAAGGCATCCGCGATTATGATACCGATAAAGCATTTGAAGCGATGTTGCATAGCGCAACGAGAGATCATTTAGGACTAGAAGCCTATAAAGCCTTTGGCTACATACCTGTTGAAGAAGAATCTGAGTCGGTATCAAAAACCTTAGAATATGCCTATGATGATTGGACCATTGCGCAAATGGCAAAATCCAAAGGAGATATGGCAACCTACAATACTTTTATACAACGAGCGCAATACTATAAAAACACTTTTGACCCTAGTAGTAAATTTATGCGAGGTCGGGTGCGTAATACGTGGTTCTCCCCTTTTGATCCTTTTGAAGTCAACTTTAATTATACCGAAGCAAATGCATGGCAATATAGTTTTTATGCCCCTCAAGATATCACAGGACTCATACAACTCATGGGTGGAAAAGATGTCTTAGAAGTACAGCTAGATGAACTATTTACCGCCAAGTCACAGACTTCAGGACGTGACCAAGCAGATATCACGGGACTTATTGGGCAGTATGCACACGGCAATGAGCCTAGCCACCACATGGCGTATCTCTATAATTTTATCAATAAACCGCACAAGACACAAGAGCGAGTTCGCGAGATTTTAACGACGTTGTATACCAACGAACCTGATGGTATTTCAGGCAATGAGGATTGCGGTCAGATGAGTGCGTGGTATGTGTTAAGCAGTATGGGTTTTTATGCGGTAACTCCAGGAAGTAACACGTACATTATTGGCGCGCCCTTATTTGACAAAGCCACCATCCATCTTGAAAATGGAAATACGTTTACCATACAAGCCAACAACCTGTCTGATGAGAATATCTATATCGCTTCCGCGAAATTAAACGGTGAGCTACACCCGTTTTCATATCTAACTCATGATGCTATTACCAAAGGAGGTTCACTCATCTTTGAAATGACCAATCAACCCTCGACTTGGGGAACAGACAATGCACATATCCCAAGTACAGAAATCAAAGACGCATTGATTGTTCCTGTACCTTTTATTGCCAAAGGTGATATTGCCTTCAAGAAACAGACAGAAATTGTATTGGACATAGTAGACCCAGAAACGACGATTTATTACAGCACAACGGGAAGTGATTTTCAAAAATATACAACACCTATTACTATTACAGAAGCTATAACCCTACACACCTATTCTGAAAAAGAAGGTCAAAAGAGTGTCACCATCAAAACCAATTTTTATAAAATAGACGAAAACCTCTCTATACAACTAGATGCCGAATATGCAAATGCGTATAATGCTGGGGGTAATGATGCACTGATTGATGGGATACGAGGGACAGCAAATTTTAGAACAGGTACTTGGCAAGGATATCACGATAGGGATGTGATTGCTACGGTAGATTTAGGAAGCGCTCAAGACATCACATCTATCGAAACCAATTTTCTGGAAGATCAAGGAAGCTGGATTTTCTTTCCCAAAGAAGTACAATTGCTGGTTTCTAGTGATGGTAAAACATTTGAATTATATAAGAGCGAGACGATAGTACCTCCTTCTCCTACAGACAACGTAAGCATCAAAACTGTCAAAGGCGAAGAAAAACGGTCTGGAATCCGGTATGTAAAGCTTATTGCCAAAACACTTGGTCCTGTCCCAACATGGCATAAAGGACATCCTTATGAAGGACGTAGTTGGGTATTTATAGATGAAATTGCTATCCAATGACAGATCTTTTTGGTATTGTATTAGAATTTTTAAGAAGTGATATTTTCATTCCTTTTGGTCTCCTTACGATTCCGTTTCTAATTGGGCGTCACATTCCACAATTAAAAGACACGGTCTCAAAAATTGATGAGATGGCATGTCGCCTTATTGTATTTTCTGGAATACTTTACACGCTCATCATCATTGCCTCTTATTGCTATCTTTTCCTTTTTATAGAGAATCTAAATGAAGAGTATGCACTCATCAACAGAGCAACGGGACCGTATGCGTGGGCATACTGGCTTATGTTATTTTCGTGGCTTTTTATCACACAACCTTTTCGCTTTAAGCGTGTCAGAAAAAACATATTGATAAGACTACTATCAGTTCCTTTTTCTTAATTACGCTAGAACAATATGTGATTTTTATTACCTCCATCCATAGAGATTATGGGACAGATAGAGCGTCAGGTTTTGATCTATTGTACATTTTGGATACAATTCCCTATTGGCCATTGCATCTCTTATTAAAATTAGGACTGTTTATAGGCTATGTATTTTTATTTCAGTGGATCTACAAAAAAATAAAAAAGAATAAAGTAGTATCTTGAGATCGTTCTATGGCTATGATGTTTGGAATACTAATGCTATAAAGATATACGCTTTCGCGAAAGCAAAATTCAAATGAAGCCAGTCGAAGTACAAAGCAAAACACACCAAACCAGAATGAATAGAAGAAAATTTATACAAAATACGGCGTTGACTGGAGCAGGAATTGCTACAGGTGTTGCCGCCATAAGTTGCAAAGAATCGGATACTAAGGCACTAGAAACAATAGAAACAGCTAGTGTACCGCTGGCGAAGCCTACCTATATTTCCATTAGTACTTGGAATACTGAAAAAGCCAATACAACATCTGGGGAGTTATTAGCTCAGGGCAAACCTGCATTAGATGCTATTATAGATGGTGTGGCTATCGAAGAAGCCAATGAAGAAAACACAACGGTAGGGATAGGTGCAACTCCAGATCGAGAAGGTAATGTAACACTTGACGCTTGTGTCATGTCTCCAGAAGGAGATTATGGAGCGGTACTAGCGGTAGAAAATATTGTTCACGTAGCGGCATTAGCGCGTAAAGTCATGGAAGAAACACCGCATGTGATTATGGCTGGTAAAGGTGCTGAAGAGTTTGCCTACACCCAAGGGTTTAAAAAACAAAAATTACTGACCCCTTCTTCAGAAAAAGCTTGGAAAGAATGGCTAAAAACGAGTAATTACCAACCCGCGATCAATGTCGAAAATCATGACACTATAGGCATGCTTGCTATGGACACCTCTGGCAAAATTGCTGGGGTTTGTACCACCTCTGGATTGGGATATAAAATGAAGGGTCGCGTAGGAGACTCTCCCATTATAGGTGCTGGATTATTTGTAGATGATCAAATAGGTGCCGCTGTAGCTACTGGAATGGGAGAAGAAGTTTTAAAAACAGTAGGTAGTTTCCTTGTGGTCGAATTAATGCGTAACGGGATGTCTCCTCAAAAAGCCTGTGAAGAAGCGATCCATCGTATTGTAAAAAAAGGAGATCGTTATAAAGATTTTCAAGTAGCATATATCGCTATGAATAACGCTGGAGAAACTGGAAGTTATGCCATACACGAAGGGTTTACTATGATGAAGTATAGCGATGGCAAATCAGAGGCTATAGTATCCGATCATTTTACTAAAAAACCATAATATTATATGATATTATCCTGTCTTTTAATAAACTAATAAAAGCGCTCGAATATGCCTATAACTAAACATAAAAGATATAATTGTATTTTTAAATAAAATAAAGACCCCCTATTTATTTTTACCTGCTATAACCATTCATAAAATTTAGTAAATGCATTCCTTATCTAAACTGATTTTAATACTGATTATATCTCTATGTACAGCCCCTATTTATGCTCAAGAAGACACCTTTGAACAGAAAACAGATGCATTTCTTTTACAAATAAAAAATATATCTTCAGATGCAAAGAAAGTAGATACACTTAATTATACCATAAGTAATTATCGGTATAACAAGTCTACATTAAAGCTTATTAAAAAAGCATTAGAAATATCTAAAAATGCACGTGATGAGGAAATGCTTTCTAACACTTATTTTAATTATGGCAACTATTACTATTACAATTCAAAATTAGACTCGTCGCTTTACTATCTTGAGTTGAGTGAAGAAAACCTGAATGATCAACAAGAGTTATTAAAAGCATCCATTTATATGACAAAGAGTGGTGTCTTCAGAAAATCGGGGGATATCTCTTCTTCCATAAATCTTATGTTCAATGCTCAGAGAATTCTTGATAAAATTGACCTCAAAAAATTATCTTCTAAAAATATCTTAGTATTCAACAAACAGAAATTGACATTAAGTAATTCGCTTGGAAACTTCTATAACCAAATGGAAGAATATGAAAAAGCGATTGCGTATTATGATGACGGTTATAGAATAGCAAAACAAAGTGAATTATATTCTATTGCTGGCGTTTTTATAACAAACAAAGGAGACCTTTTCTTAAAAACGAAAAAGTACCAAGAAGCTCTCGATTTTTTTAAGGAAGGTAAATTACTAAAATCAAAAGAAAACGTACCTCCAAGAATTATTGCAAATTCTGATCTCAATATAGGTATTGCACTTTCAAAGTTACAACGATATGAAGAAGCCCTAAAATATCTAGACGAGGTGATACAATTTTATGAAAGTCAAAAAATAAACAATAAACTTTCAGAATCTCTTGCATATAGGGGAGATACCTATCTTGACTTACAAGAATATGACAAAGCAAAAGAAGATTGTGAGAAATCAAAAAAAATCGCTGTAGAAAACTCTATTGTAGAAGTAATTACTCAATCCTGTCACTGTCTGTATATAGCATATAAAAACTTAAACGACACTCCAAAAGCGTTATTAAACCACGAAATATATGCACAAACGAATGACTCTATTTTTAATGCTACCAACATAAAAAAACAGACACAACTTGAGATGGACTATGAGTTTAGTAAGGAAGAAGAGTTAAAAAACATAGAGTTACAAGCAAAACAAAGAGAAAGCCGTTTATACTCGTACTTAGCGCTTGCTGGTTTTTTACTCACATTATTACTAGGATTTTTTTATTATAAAAATAGAAAGAAAAACAACCTATTAGCAAAACAAAAAATACTTCTAGAAGCAACGATAGATGATAAAAATGCACTACTTAAAGAAACACATCATCGTGTAAAAAATAGTTTTCAAATTGTATCTTCTCTCCTCTATTTACAATCAGAAAGCATACAAGATAAAGAAGCACAACTTGCCATAAAAGAAGCACAAAATAGAGTCCGCTCTATGGTTCTTATTCATCAGAAATTATACAATAAAGATCAATTAGTAGGGATTAATACCAAAGAGTATTTTGAAGACCTTACACAAGATATTTTTGAGAGTCATCAGTTTACAAAATTACCTATCAACTATTCTCTAGAAGTCGCTTCTATGGTCTTGGATGTCGAAACGATAACACCGATAGGACTCATACTCAACGAACTAATAACCAATGTCCTAAAACATGCTTTTGATGAAGTAGATGCACAAAGCAATATGCACATTGCTTTTGAAGAAAAAGAAGACAACCTACTTTTAAAAGTATCTGACAATGGCAAGGGAATGTGCAAAACAATCAAAGAGAGTTCTTTTGGTATTCAATTGATCAAGGCGCTTTCAAAAAAGCTAAAGGCAACACTCGTTTATTCTGGCACAGAACCTACGGGCACTATAGCCACTTTAAAAATCACAAGATTTCAAGTATTATGATTTACTAAAGAAAAATGATACTTCACTAAATAAATGACGTATCCTACATACTTTGAGTTAGTTTTATGAAAAAGCAAGGAATCAGTATCTTGAAGAAGCCAAAAATTTATATTGTAGAAGACGACCCTATTATTGCTGCCACCATTGAAACGGCATTACAAAAACAAGGATATAGAGTCATAGGCGATAGTGAAAACTACGCAACGGCACTTCATCAAATTCATAAATTAAGACCTGATTTAATATTACTTGACATTCAGCTTGAAGGAGATCAAGATGGAATAGATCTAGCTTTAGAACTTGACAAAGAAGACATCCCTTATTTATACCTTACCTCACAAACAGATCCTGAGACCATTACCAGAGTAAAAAAAACCAAACCTTTAGGATATATTGTAAAGCCATTTACAGAAAACGGATTACGTAGCAATATTGAACTTGCATGGCATAATTTATCTTTAACTGCAAAGGAATATGTACTCATCAAAGCAGAAGGATACGTTCATAAAATAGATCAAACGACTATCAAATACCTCAAGGCTTTTGACAATTATTGCTATGTTGTCACTACGTCAAAAACATTATTAGTTCCACATACCTTAAAACATACTGTTTCAAAATTGAACACTAGCAATTTTGTAAAAACACACCGATCTTACATCGTAAATAAGCATCATATTATAAGTATTGCGCAAGATAAAGTAATCTTAAAAGAAGAATCTATCCCATTAAGCACAGCTAATCGTCCTGTGTTATTAAAGCTTTTACAACTCTAATTTTTTGCCATCATCACACTATATTTTATTTAGCGAATTTTATATTTACTAAATAAATAAAGCCTTTGACTAAAAGTTTTTTATTTAAATTACAATTCCTAGTATGTTTGAGTAGCAATATAAATGATGCCAGGAAGCTACACTAATCTCTCACTAAAAAATCTCACTAACACTAAATTTCCTGCATCATTTATCATTGCATTTCCTCCACGTATTCAATACATATTTCTTGTATTATTTGGGCAGTATACGCTTTCGCGAAAGCGTACTTAGGCAAACTCCCAAACCAAAATTAACATTGATCTTTTAGCAGATACTATCTTCATAAAAGGAAACAGGCACTAGAAAATGAATAATTAAAAGCACAACTTTCTAAATATGGACGTTAATAAATTTGTATTTTAGCTATTGAAAAAATCTTGTAATCATCCAAAAAAAACAAGAAATGTAATGAACTAATTACATAATAGATAAAGTTTTACAAGTAAAATTTACACTCCAATATACTATTGTATAAAAACCATCGTTATGTTATAAATAACACGTAACTAAAGATAATCAACCTCTAATAATGAGTATTTTATAATTTTCTATTATATTTGCAAACGCTTTAGAGCTAAAAATATTTAAGACTGTTGTAATTGACTTTTAAATAATCAATTATGATTTGGGGTGAAAGCCAAGCATCTTGCTTGGCTTTCTTTTTTTCTATAGTTTCATTTCATCTGAATATTACAAATCAAAAAAGGGGTCGCGAGTACACGAAACTCTCTACACAAGGAAATCACTCAACGAGCGGTTTCCTGATGCCATATCATCTAATACTATACTTTAAAAGTTAGTACGCTTTCGCGAAAGCGTACACAACACTAGTGGAAATAGCATATAAAAACGCCTTCTTAGTAATACATACTGAGAAGGCGTTTTAAATATAGTTTGTATCAATGATTTTTAATAAGCAAAAACTGTTTCTCCTTTAGATTCTTGCTCTTTAAATCTAACCACTAAATCTAGGGCATCTGGAATAACATCACTACATAAAATAATCAAAGACCCTTTCTTTGCATTATTTACTGCATGTGTAATTGCCTCTTTTTCGGATGGAATAATCGTTGTTTTCTTATTAGGATCTTTTGCCATAATTCCATCATTCAACATTTTGATGAGTTCTTCTTCCGTCCTCCCTCGAAGATGTTTATCTTGGCGGATAATGATTTCATCAAACATATCCGCAGCGATCATTCCCATTTCATTATTATCTTCTTCTCGGCGATCTCCTATCCCTGCAATAATCCCTACTTTGTAAGAGTGATTTAGGTTTTCTGTAAATTTTTGTAATGCTCGCATTCCTGCTGGATTGTGCGCATAATCAAGGAGAATGGTAAAATTCTCAAATTCAAATATATTTAAACGACCAGGTGTTTGAGAAGCCGACGGGATAAAGGTTTCTAGAGCAGCTTTCATATCCTCAATACTAATCCCTCTAATATTTGCCGTAAGAATTGCAGGGAGTACATTCTGAATCATAAAGGTAGCTTTCCCACCGTACGTAAGCGGAATATCTTCTACTTTCATAATACGCATTTTCCATCTTCCTCTACAAATGGTTACATACCCATTTTCAAAAACAGCGGTGATTCCACCCTTACGTTGTAGTGCTTGAATTCTAGGATTATTTTCATCCATAGAAAATAAGGCAAGATTACAATCAATACTTCGGCGCATATTATAGACAAGATCATCATCTGCATTTAAAATAGCATATCCTTCTGGTAAAACGGTTTCTGGAATAACACCTTTTACACGTGCTAATTGCTCAACAGTATGAATTCCTTTCAAACCTAAATGATCTGCTGCAATATTGGTCACAATTCCTATATCACAATTTGTAAATCCAAGTCCAGCTCTTAATAAACCACCTCTTGCAGATTCTAATACAGCAAAGTTAACTGTAGGATCTTTCAATACAAATTCTGCACTTGTAGGTCCTGTACAATCTCCTTTCATTAATAATCGGTTTTGAATATATACACCATCGCTGGTTGTATATCCCACTCTGTAGCCACTCATTTTTGCAATATGAGCTATTAATCTTGTCGTTGTTGTTTTTCCATTCGTTCCGGTAATGGCTACAATAGGAATCCGTCCTGTAGCTCCAGCTGGAAATAATTTATCAATTACAGGTGCTGCTACATTACGAGGTAGTCCTGTGGTCGGTGCTAAGTGCATTCTAAAACCTGGTCCAGCGTTCACTTCAAGTACCGCTCCTCCTGTTTCTGATAAAGGTCTCGTAATATCATTAGTCATGATATCTATACCGCAAATATCAAGATCTATGATTTTAGAGATTCGCTCTGCCATAGAAACATTTGCAGGATGTACAATATCCGTGATGTCTTCTGCAGTACCACCAGTACTTAAATTTGCGGTGTCTTTTAAAATCAATCGCTCTCTATCTTTTAATACAGAGTCTACAGTATATCCAGCGTCTTTAATAATGGTTTTGGTAAGATCATTTATCGTGATCTGCGTAAGTACGTTTTCATGTCCAAACCCTCGACGAGGATCTTCATTTACTTTATCTACCAATTCTGTAATTGTAGATTTCCCATCTCCTATCACATGCGCTGGCGTACGGATTGCTGCTGCCACCAGTTTATGGTTAATGACTAACAATCTATAGTCTTCTCCTGTAATATATTTTTCTACAATAACTCTACTAGATACTTCTTTAGCGGCATGATAACCGACAAGAGCATCTTCATAATTTTGAACATCTACGGTAATGCCTCTCCCGTGATTTCCATCAATAGGTTTAATAACCAAAGGATATCCAACATAACGACATGCCTCTTCAAGACTGCGCTCTCTACTAATAATATCCCCACGGGGTACTTCTACCTCTGCTTGTTCTAGTAAATATTTGGTATCTTCTTTATCACAAGCAAGTTCTACACCAATACTACTGGTTTCACTAGTAACCGTTGCTTGGATCCTTTTTTGATTCGCACCATATCCTAATTGACAAAGTGAATACCTATTAAGTCGAATCCAAGGGATACCTCTATTTGCTGCCTCCTCTACGATAGAGCCTGTACTTGGCCCTAGCCTTTCGCTTTCTCGCAATTCACGCATTTCTTGTATGTCATCTTTAAGGTCATACGATTCTCCGTCAATAAGTGCCTCACAGATACGTACAGCTGCTTTGGCAGCATAACGTCCAACACTTTCTTCTATATAGGAAAAGACGACATTATATACGCCTGGTTCGCCGTAATCTCTGGTTCTTCCAAAACCAGTATCCATATCTGCTAGTGTTTGAATCTCTAACGCGATATGCTCTATAATATGACCCATCCATGTCCCTTCTTCTACACGTTGAAAGAACCCTCCAGGTTCTCCCACAGAACAACGATGAGAATACATCGTAGGAAACACCGTTTTTAAACGTTCTAAAAAACCATCAATCGTATTGGATGGTCGTTGTTCCATATCTTCTAAATCTAGAACCATAACAATTAATTTGTGACGTCTCACGGACCAATAGTTAGGACCACGCATAGCATTGATTTCTCTTATTTTCATATGTAGAAGATTATATAGATAATTAATATTGGTATCCTATAAATATATCATTTTTATAGAACATTTGATGTATTTTTGCAAACTGTTAAAAATGATGATCATGACAAAAGGAACACTAATTCCAATTGGGGGGAACGAGGATAAAGGAAATACAGAACACGAACAACACACGCTGGAATATGTTGAGGATGGAATTCTCTCAAGAGTTGTTAGCGAGAGTGGAGGTCCTGAAGCATTGATTGTTGTGATCCCTACAGCCTCAAGTATTCCCGAAGAAGTAGGAGAAAATTACTTAAGCGCTTTTGGCAAATTAGGATGTACAAATGTTCATGTAATGGACATTCGAAAAAAAGAAGATTCAGAATTAGCTGAAAACATAGCACTGATTAAAAAAGCAGATTGTTTAATGTTCAGTGGTGGAAATCAATCCAAGATTACGAGAAAGATTGGGCATACAACCGTTCACAATATCATTTTAGACCGCTATAAAAATGACCATCTAGTCATTGCAGGAACGAGCGCTGGAGCGATGTGTATGTCTAAAGAAATGATTACTGGTGGAAGTAGTACAGAATCCTTTATTAAAGGAGCTGTAGGAATGGGAGAAGGCATGAATTTTATCGCTAACGTGATTATAGACTCTCATTTTATTAAAAGAGGTCGTTTTGGACGACTCGCAGAAGCAGTC
>NZ_CALEMI010000025.1 GCF_937910895.1 uncultured Dokdonia sp.
TGCGTCACCTCAGCTTGTAAGGTGGCTCGATCAGATGCTGAGTTTGTCGCGTTGGCTGACTGAACGGCCAATTCACGAATCCTTTGCAGGTTGTTGGTCACTTCACCCAATGCCCCTTCAGCGGTTTGTGACAGCGAAATCGCGTCATTGGCATTTCGAACACCCTGATCGAGCCCGCGGATTTGCGCTTCAAAGCGAGCAGAAATCGCAAGACCCGCAGCGTCGTCCTTTGCGCTGTTAATTCGAAGGCCTGATGACAAGCGTTCGAGTGATGTTGCGAGATCGCTCTGCGATCCGGTCAAGTTACGTTGCGCCGTCAGAGACGCGATATTTGTATTTACTGTTAAAGCTAACCCCCAAGCATATGCGTTTTTTTCATTTTGATAATGAAAGGATTCAGTAGTAACATGATTTATTGTTTTTAAATGAAAGTGCTGATTTACTATTTCATTTTATGGTGCTACTAAGAGCTAAGGGATTTGGTCTTCGCAGTGTAGAAAAAACATTAATAGAGAGACATAAGTAAACGTTTTTGAGGAAGCGTATATGAACTTGTAGTGATTGTAATACTTTTTTGGAAAGAATGAGTACGCTCTTGCCTTCCGGCAGACAGGTTTGCGAATGCTTTAACAGGTAGACATAAATACTATAAAATCCCTCAAATACTACTATATGAGGGATTTTATGGTGAATAGACGTTAATTTTCTAGAGGCATTTGTGTTTTACTTTTAATAAATGCTTTTCAGATTCTTCTAGTTTTGCCGCTAGTGCTGCTTTTATATTGACAATAATTTTGTCATTACTATCATTATTATAACGTATTACTAATTGATTATTAGATATATATGATTTTAAAAGAAAAACCATTGCGGTTCGAGAAGTCAAACTCGAGTGCAATGGTTTCTACAAAATAGATTCTTTTTTCCAACAATTACGGAAGTTGACCTTCTATGATTTCTTGTGTCTGCGCTATCCAATCTTTAGAGAAATCTAACGATACTTGGGGTTGGATACCTACCATTTCATAGGCTATAAATTTATGGAAATTCATATCTGTCGGGTAGAAGGTAAAGTTACCTGTGGGTGAATCATATCCAGTCCCATAATTAAGCCCATACGCTATAATCCCATTGGTACGTTGCCCTAGATGAACCGTATTTTTTAGATTTCTAAGTTTTAAGGTAAACTGCTCTCCATTACTTCCTGTAAAATAGTTGGTAAGTACATAGATTTTTGCACCAGATTTCTTAAGAATCTTTACAAAAGGATCACTATATTTTGAATTTCCACCTTCGTTATTACGAAGATCTACAATGATATTAGGTGCGTTTATTTGATCTTTATACGTAGCATAAAATGTTTTAAAAGCATCTACATTACTTTGTCTATTAGAAAACGAACCAAAGTATAAATACTGCGTGTCTTCTGTAAGTTGTTTAAATTCCCAATCCCCATTTTCTGCAGGAGCTTCTACATAGTTAGGACCATCTAATGGTTTTTGTAATCCCCATAGCTTTCCATTATAAAATAACATTGATTTTTGAAACCATAGTTTACGAGAGTATGGATGGTAACGTAGTACTTGGTATTCATTCCCTTCTATGTGATTAATATTATAAGCGATTTGCCCTACTCCCCAAAAATCGGATGAGGCGTTTAAAACAACAGCTACGTATTCTCCTTTTATAGCCGTTTCATACACTCCAATCTCACCTACATATTTATCTATATAGATTCCTTCTATCGCATCAAAGGGTGCTTGTGCTAATAGGTTTCTTAATGCCGTAAGATCTTTAGAAACTGTAGGATGATTTTTAAAAATAGCCGTTTGCTTAAAGTTAGATCGATAGATGGTATCTCGGTATTGTTCATCTGTTATAGGAGCTCCATTGGAAGAGATACTTGCGTGTTTATCTTTTACAACACTAAGAAGTGTATTTAATTTAAACATACAATCTACTTTAGTGATAGGTGATTGCATTTCGCTAGACATCTCTGCGTATACTTTTTGGAATTCAGCGACTTTATCTCCTTTAATTTGTTTTTTGTAAGAGATCATATCCTCCATTTTATTTGCTAAAAAATCGAGATCTTTTTTACAATCACATCCTTCAGAGGTTTGTGCCACTTCGACTTGGCTCAGTGCAGGTTTCGCGAAAGCGAATACAGGAATACATAAAACAGTTACAATAGTAGTTAATAGCGTTTTCATAATTAAGTTTTTTACGTTTGACTTCTGGTTCAAAAGTATATATGAAAAGTCGCCTAGACTACTATATATGATGCTTTGGGGCGAAATGCGCCTATTTTGTGGTAGAATTTAACGTCGATTTTACACCTGTGGCGTAGGTCTTTGATATTGGGATGAAAATATCTTGAGATACGACAATACCCAACTTCCCATTCTCGGTTTTCCAAGATTGAAAATGATAAGGGTTCATTAAAAAAGAACGATGTGTACGGAGCAATTCTGGAAAACTCGTTTCAACGACAGAGAGTTTATTTCGTATTAATTGTTTTTTAAGCGTGCTATTATCTAAAAAAGAAACCTCCACATAATTATCTGACGATTGCACACAAATTAAATCATTAAATGACAATCGCAAACTCTCATAGTTTCCTTCTCCTTGTATTTCGATTTTTGCATCTTCCAGACGTTTGTTTTTATATTTTCCTAACGCCCACCTTCCCGCAAGTACGATAGGGAGAATAGTGGCAATAGCGGGGATGAAAATACTAATAGTATAATATCTTAATGTATATGGATTACGATCGCCAGACATAATCACATACAGATAAAACGAACGTACGACAAGAAATGTAAATAAGATAAAAACAAGTGTAAACAGCATCTCGTTTTTTAGAGACCATTCCTTATTTGACTTTTTATATAAAAATTGTTGTATAGGGAGCATACATATATAACATAGTGCTCCTAAAACGCCATATCCAGGAAGGTACATGAGCTTTTGGGTATCATTAAACTCGTTTACATCAAGAGGTTCTGTAAAGTATAGAAATACAAAAATCCAGATAGCTAGCGCAAGTGCAACTAGCAAATGGTGTTTTATCAAAGCATCAAAAGGATAAGTTTTCAAAGATGTTGTTTATAGCATCTAAATATACTATTTCTTATGTAGTAGTGAAACTCAATTTTGAGAAGTCTACAGGATTTTCTCTGAGGATTGAAACCTTTATTTTAATATAAATACGTTACCATAGGTCACATATTTCTCAGCTTGTAAGGCATCCATTAATACTCCATAATCCTCTTGTTTAAGGCAATTGACAAGTATCACCGTACTTTGCGTCTGCTGATCGTAAAAACTTGTTAAGAAGGAGGTGTCTAGTTGTATATTTTTAGGAATGTCAGCAAACTGTTTTTGTAATATAGGTAAAATAGTACGCTGATCTTTATCTACAACAATGAGTTTTGTTCTATTGCTTTCGCGAAAGCGTATAAAAGATTTTTCACTATCAATGGGACTAGAGAAATAAGCAGATCGCATTCTAAAACGTTCTCTAACCCCAGCAAAATAGACATCTATTAAAGCTTCATCTTCTGTTTGTGAAAAGATGTTGAGGTTATTCATAAGAATATCAAGATCGGTAATTGCTTTTGGAAATGCTTCTCCAAAAAGAGCAATTGCTTTGTCTATAAACGCCTGATCAATAGTTCGGTTGGAGTCCATATAGGATTTTACAAGCGGATATAATTTTTTACCATAGCCATTTACATACTCAAAGCTATACCATTCTCTTGGATCTATTTTTCCATTCAGTTGCTCATACGCCCATCCATTACCGACCGCAGTTGCCAGTCCTTCGTCAAAAAAGTCGTACGCCACCGCAGCATACGGATTGCTAGAGGTGGTAAACCAAGTATCTATATCTTTTTGGAGTGCTAAAGGTTGTGCATCAAATAAGATATGATTCATCTCATGGATGGCAATTCCTATAATGTCTTGGGCTTCTTTTTCTCTTTTGGAAAGGTAGGAACAGATCAGGTTATTTCCTTTTGGGATTGCGGTAGTCCCACCACTTTCTAAGGGAATAGGATACAACATGATTTTAAAGGGTGTCGTTTTTGACCAGCCGCTTCCTAAGAATACATCTACTTTATTGAATAATGTTTCTATTTGTGGAGCATAGGGACGTAGTGCTTCTTCCATACGTCTTCTACTTATTTCTGTAGGTTTCCAAATATGACGAGTATAATAAGGGAGTACACCTCTTAAAATGGCAATAAGTTCGGTATGATCATTAGGCGGTAAAAAACCAATCGTACGTGTGGCAAAGTCATCTATACTTGTTGCGTTTGCACTGGCAATCCATAATAAATCCATGGTACTTATAAACGGATGTCTTTTTTCAGGAAATTGCTCTCTGTGTAGACTTGCTTGCACGTCTATTTTTGAAAAACGTTCTGATAGTAATTGAAAAGTCCTATCGTTTCCAACGGCGGAATCAATGAATTGTTTGTAAGAAGGCGCTGTGCCAGGTTGATTGCTCGCAGCAGCAATAAAACTGAGGGTTCCTAAGATTTCGTTATGCGCTATTTCAATAAAGTCTTTTTGGGCAAAAAGGGATAATTGAAAGCATAAAAGCATGTATGTAAGGGAAACTGTTTTCATTGATTTGATCTTGATTGACATGGCAAAGGACGAAAAAAATAATGGAATGTGACGTGTTTAGAAGTGTTATCCTATTACCACCAAACAACAAAACACTTCTCAATAGATGCCGCTGGTTTTTTAATCCACATCATAGGTGCTTGTTTTCGGAAGTGTTTCTCCTGTATTGCAGGGATTATTTCATCATAAGAAGACCAAGTCACCTTTTCATGTGGTGTATGAATCCACTCATATTTGTAGGTAATATAATATTGGTTTGCTTTGAACGCATCGGTTTTAAAATCTTGCATACGGATCCAAAAGCCTAGGATACAATTTGTGTTTAAGGGATGTATGGATGGAATGGATGTATTGTAAGGTGTAAATAATTGTCCTATAAATAGTACTTGTTGTTCTAGTTCAGAAGCTTCTATACCTAGTGAAGCAAGCGTTTGTTGTCCTTCTTCTGTGTAAAGTAATGGGAGTTGCTTCTGTTTTGTTTTCTTTAGTTTGGCAAAAAACGCATCTTTTCGATTAGGACCAATGAGCCGATGGATAGGTTCAGAAATGGTAGGATCTATGATGTAAAATTTATAGGAAAGTTCTAGGTGAAGAAGTTTTTTGCTACTTCGGCTAGGCTCAGCACAGGTTTCGTACTCCTGCCTAGCCGGCAGGCAGGAGCGCATAATAAAGTCTAGTTCTCCTAAGGTATCATTCCCTTTTTTTATCTGAATGTTATGTGCAACTACCTCATAGACATTTGAGTGTGATATCAATTGATGAAAAATATATTCTATTTGATGCCCTAATCGTAACTTCTCAGGAATGGGCTGTGGTTCAAAATGCGTAAGATCTAATGGTGGTATTTCAAATTGCTGAAGTCCAAACTGTGTTTGTTCCCAAAGGGAAGGAGATGCTAAAAAACCGTGTATATGTTTCACAACCGTAAAGATACTGTTTGTCAATTTTAGTCTCCACTTATTTCTTCGTACAAATCTGTCAAATATAAAACACGCTCTCTTAGGTGTCTCTTTTCATAACTTAGTGCTGCGGCTCTTGCCAGAGAACCACCTTGATAGTGTTTCTGATAATACGAATAATACAACTGCACTTGTGCATTATGAAAGGCACTCCACGTTGCTTGGCTTGCTTCAAGTAATGCTACATCCAGAAGTTTAGGATTTGATTGTAATTTCTGTAAAACAGTTTCCATTTCGGCTTGCCACGCTTCGAGAGCTTGTTTTTCACAATTTATAGATCCTATTGTTGTAGGGGTCGCTTGTTCTATGCAACGGTTATTTTCAATATCTATAGAATGTTTTTGATCTTGTCCATAACTAGATATAGTTACTAAGAATACGAGGCTAAGAAATAAGTTTTTCATACGCGTTGATTTATGCCAGGTAGTATGTACAATCTAAAAATACTATAAATTAATAATATGTATCAGCTAGACTACTATTTTATGGGGAGTTTTTCTTGTGTATTTGGCTATTGCTATGTTTTAGGTTTAAAAGTAAAAAGTAGATAGTTAACTGATAACAGATAGCAGTATTCTGTAATTTTACCATTTTGGGTTAATTATTTATTTAAAAAAGGCAATACGATGTGAAGCCAATAACTAAATTGCTATAATTAACAGCTAATAGGGAATGACTTGAGAGATGCATCTAGCTTCTTTCTTGCAAGTTTGCGACAATTCTAGATCAGTGAAGCAATACCCTTATTAAAACTACGGAGGTTTTCTATATGAAGCCTCCTTTTTTATTAGTGAAACACTATTTTGTAAAGTCTTAAAGTCGCATACAAAATTGGTAGTTGAACTAATCCCGCTTTTTTCAGCAGGATCTATGGTTTAATCTCTGAAGGTTTATTTCTCCGATACCTACATCATATTTTTCTTTTTTTTAATTTGTGATTTGATACCTCGCGTGCTTGCATCGAGATAGTTCATTACCTCGACTCTTTGGGTCGATTTTTAGGATCCAGCACTTCACTTGCCTTGGGATTTAATGCCTTCTATTTATTAACCTTTTATGATCTTAAAGATGATTTTATCAGATCCACCTATTATCTATATGGAGGTCCTGAAACCCAACCTACGATGGACTGACGCACCCCTTTAGTAATTGGCGTCACTCGGTGAATAATAAAAGAAGGAAAAATGATAATTGTTCCTTTTTCTCGTGGTGCATTCACTACTTTTTGATTGATCATAAACTGTAAATCGCCTCCTTCATACTCATCTGGATCGGATAATTGTATGGTCATACTTAGCTTCCGAGCTGAAATTCCTCCTGCACCAAAATCTAAATGCCACTCAAAAAAATCTCCTTCTGAATATCTTGTCAATTGCAACTCTTGGTGAAAGCCTAATAAATCAAACCAATATCTTTCATTATTACACGTAATAGCGAGACTTGCTAATTTTTTATAAATCCAATCATTTTCTGGGGTATTATCAATAAACATCACAGAACTCTTCCGGAGCTCATCGTCAGTCACATTTTGATCAGAAACCGTGGCTTCTATGGTTTTATTATCATCCCAAAAGTTAAGGATTCTATCTATTTCGTGAGGAAGAAATAATCCCTGATAGTACACGTATTCTGCAAAGTTATGTTTAAGAGGGAGACCAAATGAATAGTTTATGGACATAGTAAAAGCTGTTTTTATAAAAATTAAAAATAAGAAACCTGTAAAAGATTTTCTAATGGTTTTGTGTTTCTTTATGCTAGTGTATTAAAAGAAAATCAAGATAGTAAAATATTCAACTTAAAACTGACGCTACTATAGTTTTTAAATGACAGTTTAGATGGGGTTATGACGCTTTCGCGAAAGCGGTAAAAAGTGTAAAGTGAAAAGTAATAGTGAAAAATGTTAATTATAGTCAAACGGATAACGGATAATGAAATAACCCATAAAACAGCTATCGAAGCCACTTTCTCATGGTTGGGAACTCATCTGAAGTACATAAAGACATCCATTCTAAAAGCGGTAATCCTGTATATCTTTTGTTATTGAATTCTTCAATAAGCCACTCGGAGTCATCTTTATATCCACCAGAATGAAAGACAATGTTTAGATCAAGATTTAAATGATGAGCTGCAGCAAAAGACCAAAGAATCGTTGCAATTTCATCTCCATCTGTTGGCCAACTAGAATCCATTTTATCAGTACCTATGAGTGGTCTTAATTTTTCTTCTGTGACCGCTATATGCCCAGCTTCGTGTAATAAGTCTCCAGGATATTTTAATTGTGATGGATTCATTAAAATGGTAGCGCCTTCAAGACTAACGCCTGGCAGAAAGGTGTTATTTGGTAATTTTTTCTCAACTACTGGGATGTGAATTGAGTGAAGAAAACAAATGATTTTCTCAAGTATATCAGTATCTTTTTCTTCTATCATAAATGATCGATAGGTTTGCTGGTCGTTCTTATGTTAAGGGTTTATCTTTCTCAATTCTATATAAAAATCATCTGCGATTTTCATGTCTTTAATTCGTGCATCTCCTTTAAAGGTTCTCCATTGTGTTGATGGATAGATCCATTCTTTCTTCCCATTGATAATCATTTGTAAAGGCATATCAAAACCAGTAACTACATTGGAGTATCTGAATGTGATTTTATTTTGCAATTTTTGATATTCTAATACAGGAATATCTGTCGTCCGTAAATATTGATCAAAGAATGCACTTAAGTCTTTACGCAGTTTTTTGCTTAGATAGGTTTCTATTTGTTTTGTAGTCACTGTTTGATGACAGAATTCAGCGTTCAATCCTCTTAAGGTATTTCGCCATAACTCATCATCCTCTACAAGTGTTCGGAGCGTATGAAGCATATTAGAGCCTTTATAATAGATATCTGATTCACTACCCGTTTCTCGTACACCATAGGTACCAATAATCGGACGATCATTACGGATGTTTTTGCGGAGACCTATCACATACTCGGCTGACGCTTCTTTTCCAAAATAATAATCCAAATAGAGGTTTTCAGAATAGGAAGTAAAGCTTTCGTGAATCCACATATCGGCAACATCCTTATTCGTGATATTATTAGCAAACCATTCATGTCCAGACTCGTGTATAATAATAAAGTCAAATTTTAAACCCCAACCTGTTTTAGAAAGATCACGACCTAAATAGCCGTTTTTATAGTTATTACCGTAGGTGACAGAACTTTGGTGTTCCATTCCCAAATACGGGACTTCTACTAGCTTGTAACCATCTTTATAAAAAGGATAGGGGCCAAACCAATGTTCAAAAGCTTTCATCATCATCGGTGCTTGTTTGAACTGTTCTCTTGCTTTTTCTTCATTGCCTTCAATGACCCAGTAATCCATATCCAAAGGACCTTTCTCTCCTTGATACACTTCTTTAAAATGGGTATAATATCCTATATTGAGATTGACTCCGTAACTGTTAATAGGATTCTTAACCGTCCAATGATAGGTTTTGGAGGTCGCTGTCGTGTCTACACTTACGAGGCGTCCATTAGAAACATCGACCAAATCCTTTGGAACAGTCACGTGCATATCTAGGCTATCTACTTCGTCATACGGATGGTCTTTGTTAGGCCACCACACACTAGCACCTATGCCTTGATTGGACGTAGCAATAAAATGACGTCCTTTTGCGTCTTTCTTCCAAGAAAATCCTCCGTCCCAAGGAGCGTTTTTTGCTTTGCGAGGTTTTCCTTCAAAACCCATAGTGAGGGTATGTGTAGTTCCTTTTTTTTGTTTTTCACGAAGTTGTACAAAATGTGCATTGCCTTCGTGACGGACTTCTAAAGCGATTCCATCTTGCGAGATCAAATTGAGTTTCATCGGTGCTTGCAAGTCAATTTGCAATTCATCCATTCCTTCTTCAAGGACAGTATATGTCATTGTATTTTTCCCTATAATAAATTGGGTATCTGGATTCACATCTACCGAAAGATCGTAATGATTCAAATCCCACCAAGCTCGTTGTGGTGTCACCGAACCTTGTAGCGTATCTTGTCTATTATATTTTTGACCAAAGACACTCAGAGAGGTATATAGTAAGACGAAAGGAAGGTATTTCATTTTGGTTTTCTTTTTTAAATATTCAAATCACAAAAAGGCAAATCACAAATCACAAAAAAGATAAATCACAAATTTTATAACTTCTTATTTCATTTTTTTCTTTTCTCAATAATTGCAGAAAATATTTTCTTTAGTTCTTCAGCTTCATTTGCTAATTCAATGATATTCTTTTTGTGATCGATATTGAAAGGTGTATTTAATAAATGAATCCATAACACCGTTTCTTTTACTTCTTTACGATAAATTTTTGCTCTGTAATCAAAATCTTTTCCACTTAAGTGCTCGTTTGCCTCAATATAATTTGCAGCTATAGATCCAGATGATCTTATCACTTGTTTTCCATCTTCATTATTTGCAATACTATATTGTAATTTATATACCAGATCTCTTACGTTTTTTGCGAATAAAAATGTTCTTTCTTCTAAATTATAAGGTTTGGACATTTTTTGAGGTTTTCATATATGATTTACAAACTTACATTCTTGAGATTTGTTTTTTTGAGATTTGAGATTTTTTAAAGACTAGTTTCTAATAATCTTATTCGGAAACGCAACAAGGCTTTCGTGTCCGTCTTTTCCTATGGCTGCGACGCCAAAAAAGAAATTATCTACCACAATACCTTCAAGTTCATATTCGGTAACATTTCCTACCAGTCGTGCGTTATCCCAAGTAGGTGAGGTAGTATCTCTCCAATAAATTTTATAGGCGACAGCACCTTCTACTGCACTCCAGGTAAATTTTGCATTTGGTTGTACGATCCCGCCAATACCCACACTTTCTGGTGCAGGTGGAGCCCATGCAATACTTGCTAAGTTGATGGCATTGACAGCTGTTAGTTTTGCAGCATAGTCAAAATTTACGTGTTCAAACGTATCTCCATAGTTGATTCCGTTTTCGGTACGAATATCTTGGTGTTGTTGGGTATAATTTTCGTGGGCTTCCATAATACGAATTCCTGCGAATCCAGCATCATTAAACGGACGATGATGTCCGCCACGTCCAAAACGATCCAGACGATAAATCATCATAGGATTCATTTCTGGCATATAGGTTTTTACCGATTTATGAATATAGCGTGCTAACTGACGTGAGATTCCATCCACTTCACCTCCGTAACGACGTCTTGCACTACGCTGGTTTTCTGTTTCGGTAGGAGGGACAGGTTCTGAAAAAATTCGGAAGCTTCGGTTATCGATCACGCCATCTACGCCCGTGATGTTTCCGATCATATCATTGTTTAAAATCCCGATGATGCCCCATTGGTTTGCTTTCGCGAAAGCGGCCAATCCCTGACCCCCAAAGAGTCCTTGCTCTTCTCCCGAAAGTCCAACATATATAATACTATTTTCAAATGTATATTTTGAAAGAACACGCGCTGCTTCTATCGTTCCCGCCATCCCACTTGCATTATCATTGGCTCCTGGTGAATCTGATGTGTAATCGGTAGGATCTGTAACACGGCTATCAATGTCACCACTCATAATAATATATCGGTTTGGATACTTGGTACCACGTTGTATGGCAACCACATTGACGACTTCTACATCTTTTACAATCCGACCATTACGCCCTTTTTCTACCAAATCTTTTTGATAAAAAACTTCCAAACAGCCATTACAGTTTTTTGAAGTCGCATCAAACTGACCTTTGATCCATCTGCGAGCAGCACCAATGCCACGTGTTTGTGACACGGTATCACTTAGGGTATGGCGTGTGCCAAATTCGGTAAGTGTTTTTACATCTTTCTTGATTCTATCGGCAGAGACGGCATCTATGATATCATAGATTCGAGTATCGGTTTGTGCTGTGAGGCTGAACGTTGCTACAAAGAAACTTATGAATAAAAAAGCGAAAAGGGTTTTTACAATGGAATAGGGTTTGTGTGGCATGATGATCTATTTTGAGATGAGTTTTTTAAAAATTATTCGTTTGTGTTTTCTGTGAGTTGGATAGTACCAAAAATACCAGCATCAATCCATCCTCTATTTTTATCGTCTCCTTCTACAGGAACTGAGCCTATAAAATTCTCACGCTGCGGACTGCTATCATTATCGCAATAGGCGAGGGCGAAGCCTATTTTTTGGTTAGGTGCGAGTATTTTAGTTTCGTTGGCTGTATGGTCTATATAGGTGTCTTCATAGATAAAGATTTCACATTCCCACACAGTGGTATTGCCCGTTGTTTTGCGAGCAGAATTAACATGGCTATTGTATAAGGTAGGGATTTCTCCTGGTGCCATATCGACCACATTCCCATCGAGAGCAACGTGATATGCAAAGGCGTTATGGGTAAACTGATGTCCACCGCCAGAATTATCTGCATCGATAAATATTTCAAGGCAGTCGTCGTCCCACCATAAAGCAAGCGGATCTTTATTTTGATCATATAAGACATCATCTTGAATCTCTGCCATCAGGTATAAGGCTTCTGGGGTCCACGTGAGTTTATAACGTCCTGAGAAGTCTTCTTTGGGATATGCTTCTCCAAGCCATCGCTGGTCTAACGGATTCCAAGAAATGTTTTCCCATGCAGGATCATTTGCAATACCATCTATGGTTGGTGTGATAATGGCTTTAGTGACCTGTCTGAGTTGGTGATCTTTTTTTGATAAGAAAACTTCTGCGACATTTTCTTGTGTGTCTTTTTTACAGCCTATCATCGTTAGGATTACAATTAGAAGTAAGGAAATGTTTTTCATTAGGGAGATGAATTTATAGAGGTGGCTTTATTATTTGACTATTTTGTATCTGAAACTAAAGCAAGAAGCGTTGAGGTAGTGTTCGTAGCAATTCTAGTGATGTTATATACATTAGGGTCCTTAAATATAGTTAACACACGCCATGTACTATCCGTTTTCGGGTTGAATGCATAAATAACATTTCCTTTGGGCATTAAGATGGTTCCGTTAATAAGCCAGCACATATCCTCAGCTTCAGGGATAGTTTGGATAATGGTTTGTGTTGCGCCCGTAATAGGGTGTAACGATTTTATTTCCCAAAGATCGTTTTCTTTACTGATATAACTGATGAGGTCGGAATTAGGGATTTTATGTAAGGAGCGACCTATCTTTTTTTGCTGTGTGTAATTGGTTCCATCATTCAGATTGGATACAACGAGGTCTAATCCGCCATCGGCAAGGACAGCCGATACTAAAATATCTCTGGCATACCAAGCATGATAGCCTATGACTAAGTCTTTAACGAGTTCTTTGTTTTTTCCAGTTTCAAAATCATATTGATATAAACGCTGTAACCCTGTGGTATCTAATCGGATGGCAGAGATGGCTTTTTGACTGGGTATTTTGGTAGGGGAGTATTCACTTCCAAAACCCGTATCATTGATCCAATGGACGTTTGCATCTCTTACATTGTAACTTGCAATATCCGTCTGATTATTGCGGGTACTCGCAAAGAGGACTTGATTATCATTATAAAAAGAGGGCTGATTATCATAGCCATCATTGTTAGAGATATTTCGCTGATTTACGAATTCGAGATTGTTGCCTTCTACCAGAACATCAAAGAGATAGACTTCTGTATTGGATTGTGCAAGAACAAAAAACGGACTCACAAGGAGTAGTATTAAAATGCGCATACATTTGATTTTGATCTAAAGATAAGGCATCATACGCTTTCGCGAAAGCGTACCAACCATATTTACCGTGTGAAATTATAAACACAAAAGCAGATTCAAAAAAATACTTTGTAGGCTTAAAGCATTCTTCTGATCCCTATAAAAACAAAAACCATGACGGTATATCCCATAAAAAAGGGAATGATATATTCTTTTAAGCCCGTAATGAGCATTCCACTTATAATTAATAACTGAAAGCCTAATCCGAAGGTAGAAATAGCGGTCATCAGCCATTTAGGGCATAAGGCACCTTTGTAGGCATTCTTATCTAATGCATAGATAGTTTTATCAAATGTACCGTATAGGAGTTTATACATTTTAAAAAGAACATCTACGTGACGTTGTTTTTCTCCCTTTAATGCTACAGGGGTTTTGTCTTCAAAAACACGGCTTGTCGTATCTCCTTGAAGTGAATTGCGAAGAATCACATAATAGTAATTGTAGAGTGTTCCTTGTAATTGTACTCCAAAAAAAGCTAAGAATGTATATAGCATATTGCTATCTGTAATCACGTGAATCGCCAAGAAAATAAGCATATTTAATATAATATCTGACACTGAGTCTAGATATCTTCCAGTGTATGAAGGTGTATTTTTTATTCTTGCCAACTCACCATCGGCAGCGTCAAGAATGGATTTTAAAATAAGAAAAAAACCAGCCCACCAATACAGCCCTTTGAGGATGAAGACAATTCCTATAACCCCTGAAATAATAAAGGCTATAGTCACGTGAATGGGTGTGAAACTTGTATTTTTTAAAGAAGAAGCTATGAATTTGGCTATAGGTCTTCCATAATCAGAAAGATCTAAAAAAGCATAGCGTTCAGGTAGTTTTGACATGTATTTTCAATTAGCGTATATACCCGAAGCTCCTTTAAATCAATAATGTCTTTTGGAAATGAATGAAAAGCAATTAAGATCTTTTTAATTTTTCACTTCAGTCTGAAAGTCAGCATCAAAAAATTTATCAACGTGTCCTCTAGCAATGAAGGTGTTATTGATAAAATTACTCAACAAGTACAATTTTTATTTTTCTTGTAAATTTACTGCTTTTAAAAGTCAAAAGGCGACTTCTATACCGTTTTATTCTGTTTGCTCACTGCATATTTCTATAGTGATTGGTAGCTTCTTATGATGCAGTTCTCTATACACTCCTTTATGTTTTTAATCTTTAATAAATAGCTCTAACACATTCTAAATGGGGAGCGTCTTAGAGTGATAAATAATTATGGGGATTATATATATTATTTGATACAAAAAACAGTCTTTCTTTATGAGAGTATCATAGACATAGCAGTCATTTGTTGATAATAAATCAATGGTTGCTAAGTGTTAGTTTTTCTTATGTATAGTACACCAAATTATCCAAAATAGGGTGTTGTTTATTTTATTGCTAAAGTGCATACGCTATCTTTTGAACTTATTAACCTCAAAATATTTTATACCATGTTAAAAAACATAACAAGTTTAGGCACAACGCTAAACAAAACAGAACAAAAAAGTATTCATGGAGGCCTCAATAATGGGAGGTGTTTTAGAAACTCTGACTGCTATTGTCCAGAACAATATATTGGACCTGGAGATACCTATTGTGGAAGTAATGGATATTGCCAATTCTGGTAGTCTTTCATCAATCAAGTGAATAGAAAAATAGGGGAATTTTTAAAGTTCGCCTATTTTTTTAGCTACATATCTCTATAACGCTTCGTAGAATCATAAGGAGCATCGGTGTCTACATATTTTTTTCTATTGTTTGGAACATAGGTTTGTAAGTTTGTCGCATCCCAATAGGGAACACCTAAGAATTCTGAGATCACAGTAGCATCTTCTTTAATAGCTTTATAGTTGGCATGATCAATCAAATTGTACCGTTGACCGTCTTCAAAAACAAAATTGAGTTCATAACTCGTATAACTACTATTTTTCGATCTTACATATTCAGGAATGATTTGCAATGCAGCAATCGTATCTAATTTGATATGCTTTTTAGTTGTTAAGCGCTGAAGACTATTGACGGGTTTTTTAAAGCTTTTATAGAAATAGCCAGATCGCTTATCTAGTACAACCGGTCGTATGTGTAGGTAAAGTAAATAGAAACCTATAAACGGGAAAATAAAAACAAATAAAAAGGCATATTTAAAATCTCCTTCTGTACTGAAGAAACCACTACTAAAAAAAATGACAATAAAAATTATAGGAAATACTGTAAAAACGAGTGCAAATAGCAATCCTGCTGTAGATCCTTTATAGTGTAATTCTGAAGAAGATACTTTTTTTAGTGTACGTGTTTTAAAGTTTGCACCACCTCTAGCTTGTGGATGCCAAGCTGTTTTGTCTGCCAAAGGATCATTAAATACAGAGGCGTCAAAAAGTTCAGGTTGTAAGCGTTCCTTTATTTTTTCTATAAAACCTTGCAAACCCATAGTGCTTTATACTTTTTCTTTTAAATAATGTCCTGTGTAGGATTTTTTATTTTTAGCCACTTCTTCAGGAGTCCCTTGTGCCATGATATTCCCTCCATTTTTACCTCCTGTTAACCCGAGATCAATCACATAATCTGCACATTTTACCAAATCCATATTGTGCTCTACGACAATAATACTATGTCCTTTTTGAATCAGCGCTTCAAAAGAAGCAATAAGTTTCTTAATATCATGAAAATGTAACCCTGTAGTAGGCTCATCAAATATAAACAGAGCTTTGTCTTTGGTTGTCCCTTTGACAAGGAAAGAAGCAAGCTTGATACGCTGTGCTTCTCCACCTGATAGGGTAGAAGAGCTTTGACCTAAGGTAACATACCCTAAACCTACATCTTGAAGTGGTTTTAACTTACGAGTAATTTTTACTTCGTTATGTTCAGAAAAGAAGGCAACAGCATCATCTATGGTCATTGTCAGGATATCATCAATATTCTTATCATTAAAGGTGACTTCGAGGACTTCTTTTTTGAACCGTTTTCCTTTACAATTTTCACATTCCAAATGCACATCTGCCATAAATTGCATTTCAATAGTCACTTCGCCTTCTCCTTTACAGGTCTCACAACGCCCTCCGTCTACATTAAAAGAAAAATGCTTCGATTTGTAACTCCGTATTTTACTCAGCTTCTGATTTTCATATAGTTTACGAATATCATCATAAGCTTTAATATAGGTCACAGGATTGGAACGCGAGGATCTTCCTATTGGGTTTTGATCTACAAACTCTACGGTTTTTACAGTATCAAAGTTTCCTTTGATCTCCGTAAATTGTCCTGCTTTTTGTCCATAACCGCCTATCTCTTTCAATAGAGCAGGATATAAAAGTTTACGCACTAGTGTACTCTTTCCACTACCAGAAACTCCAGTAACCGCAGTAAATACACCCAGAGGAAACCGAACATCAATATTTTTTAAGTTATTTTCTCTGGCGCCTATAATGTCTACATAAAAACCGGTTGTTCTCCTTGTTGTTGGGACAGCAATTTTTTTCGTTCCATTGAGGTATTGCGCGGTTAGAGAATCACTAGCAAGAATATCTTGATAACTCCCTGTAGCAACTACGTGACCACCAAAGGTTCCTGCTTCGGGACCTATATCAATAATTTCATCAGATGCTTTCATAATGTCTTCATCGTGTTCAACAACAATGACGGTATTTCCAAGATCACGAAGTGATTTAAGAACATCTATTAATTTTTCAGTATCTTTTGGGTGGAGCCCTATGCTTGGCTCGTCCAAAATATACATAGATCCCACAAGACTACTTCCCAAGGATGTCGCCA
Organism: uncultured Dokdonia sp.; assembly: GCF_937910895.1. Lineage (GTDB taxonomy): Bacteria > Bacteroidota > Bacteroidia > Flavobacteriales > Flavobacteriaceae > Dokdonia. The sequence continues at coordinate 17,078 of NZ_CALEMI010000025.1, forward strand.
GATTAATACGTTGTGACTCTCCTCCCGAAAGGGTATTTGATTTACGATTGAGCGTTAAGTAATCTAAGCCAACTTTGGATAAGAATTCAAGTCGACTATTGATTTCTTGTAAAAGACGTTTGGCAATCGTCGTATCATATTCATTTAACTGCAACTCTTTAAAATAGTCGGCGACTTCATTGAGAGGCAACGTGACCAAATCAATGATGTTTTTATCTCCTACTTTTACGTATGTCGCTTCTGGTCTTAGGCGTTTTCCTTTGCAAGTGTTACATTTTGTTTTTCCGCGATAGCGAGAAAGCATCACTCGATTTTGAATTTTATAGGCTTTGGATTCCAGAAATTGAAAAAATTGATTGATTCCTTCAAAATGCTCATTGCCTTCCCATAATAGTTGTTTCTGCTCTTCTGTAAGTTCAAAATAGGGCTTGTGGATAGGGAAATCAAATTTATAGGCACTATTGACGAGTTGGTCTCTGTAATAACTCATGCTTTCTCCTCTCCATGGGAAAACACCGTTTTCAAACACAGACAGCCCTGTATTTGGAATCACAAGATCTTCATCTATGCCAATCACATCCCCGTACCCTTCACACGTAGGACAAGCACCATACGGGTTGTTGAAGCTAAATAAGTGTACATTAGGTTCTAAGAATGTCATCCCGTCTAGCTCAAATTTATTAGAGAAATGTCTCCGACTTTGATCGCTTAAGGATTCTATAAATAATTCTCCTTTTCCTTCAAAAAAAGCAGTTTGTACGGCATCTGCCAATCGGTTATTAAAATCTTCGTCATCAGGATTTGTGACAATCCGGTCTACGACCAGAAGCACATCAGCGGCTTTTATTTTTTTTACATCATCTATAGCATCAATCCGTTTTACATCGTCTTTAACTTTTATTCGCGCGTATCCTTGTTGTTGAAGGGCTTTGAGTTTGTCCTGTAATTTCCGTCCTTTTTCCAGATGAATAGGGGCGAGGAGTAGGAGTTTTTCCGCTTTCGCGAAAGCGTTAACAAACTTCACCACGTCTGTAACCGTGTCTTTTTTGACTTGATTACCAGAAATAGGCGAAATAGTTTTCCCAATGCGTGCATATAATAATTTGAGGTAATCATAAATCTCTGTCGAAGTTCCTACCGTAGATCTTGGATTCGTAGAGTTTACTTTTTGCTCTATGGCAATAGCAGGAGCAATCCCTTTGATGTAATCTACTTTTGGTTTGTCCAGCCGTCCTAAAAACTGTCTAGCATAGGACGAAAGACTTTCTACATAACGTCGCTGTCCCTCTGCATACAAGGTATCAAAGGCTAAACTGGATTTTCCAGAACCAGAAAGTCCCGTAATCACAACTAATTTATTACGCGGAATAATGACATCAATATTCTTAAGATTATGAAGTTTTGCTCCTTTGATAATAATATTTTCCTTCGGATTTACAAGCGAAATGTCTTCTAACATAGTATTTTTTTGCATCTGGAAACAAAGATACTACTTCTGTTTCATACCGAAAACACTAGTGTTTCTGTATTTTTTTTAAATAAATAATGACATTTTTTTGCAATTGTTGAAATAATACTATTATATTTACCACTGTTAACACAATAAAATACATTTCTGCCTATAGCATATTATTACTTTTAAAAATGATGATTGAAAGGAGACCCTCCTTTTTAAGTTATAACCTACAAAAGTGTAATATGAAAACAGTGTTAACAGACGATGCCCTACTCGTTAGTAATTATATCCAAGGCGATGAAAATTCATTATCGATATTAATCACGAGGCACAAACAGCGTATTTATAGTTTTATTTATTCTAAAGTATATGATAGAGATATCTCTGAAGATATTTTTCAGGATACCTTTATTAAAGTAATTAATACTCTTAAACGAGGGCGTTATAATGAAGAAGGTAAATTTCTCCCTTGGGTAATGCGTATTGCTCATAATCTTGTTATTGATCATTTTAGACGTAACAATCGTATGCCTAAGTTTGATAACGATGGAGAGTTCAGTATATTTTCTGTATTGAGTGATAATTGTCTCAATGCTGAAAAACAATTAATCAAAGATCAGGTGGAGTGTGACGTAAGACGCTTGATAGAAGAGCTTCCAGATGATCAAAAAGAAGTGCTTTATATGCGCGTATATCAAGAAATGAGTTTTAAAGATATTTCTGAAAAAACAGGTGTAAGTATCAACACTGCACTAGGAAGAATGCGATATGCACTTATCAATTTACGTAAGGTAATTGACAAGCATAATATTATTTTGACAAATTAATATAATAAGCGAGTAGATTTTGCGTTATTGACATAACTTATAAACCAAAATTACGTATATGTCAAAAATTTACTCAGAACCATCGCCGGGTAAACAGGCTGAAAATTTGGAACCAAAAGTAGAAACCATTTCGTTTTTACTTAATTATTCGAAGGCTTTAAGTGTTATAAACTATAAATCGATGAATTTTGAAGCAATCATCAACTAAACTTTGTAAAAAGCCCAATCTTGCGATTGGGCTTTTTCTATTTTAATGCGCTAAGTATTTATAGATTTTTTAATTTAATAGTATGTTTATCTATTAAAGACATTCAGAACGATGTCATTTCTTCTAAAAACTATGAACAGATATAAAACAAAAAATTGGTAATGTATTTTTTAAGTTTTTAAGACTATAAAAAATAATTACCAATTTTCTTATTCAATACAGTATTTGACTTTCCTTCAAATTCGAATATTTAAAAATTATATTCTATAAAATTATTTTTGAAGTAATTGTCTTAAAGATTGTTGAATTAAAAGGTCTAGAAGCATGGTCTAGTTACAGTACCTCCATTTTGGCAATATCCAACTTGACATCCAGGCTCACAACCAGGTGCCCAAAATGGTTCAAGACCATCTGAACATGATGTATTTGCTCCACATGTAGGACCTCCTGCTTCAGGCTCCTCTTCTTCACCTCCAAAGATATACTTTTGTTGTTTTGTAGTTAACTTTTGAACTCCTTCTACGTTTAAAATAGTTTTTAACATGACTTTTTGGTTTTAATGATTAAATTATAATTTGGGTTATAAATTTTATGACTTAATGATAAATTAATAAATAGCTGTAAACAAGACAATTAACAAAATTTTAATTTTTCATTTTTCATTTTGAGTTAACTAATTATAAGATTTTTCGCTTAATTCGTTTTTTGTTTTGTGGGTGAGAATACTTATAATAATCGAAGTATCTTTCTACTTTAACTCCTTACAAAGATGCAACCTAAGCTTTCCTGTGGTGTTACATAATTTTTGTTTTATGTTTCAAAATTATAATTAGAAGATACAGAGTAGTTTACGTAAAATAAAACTTTGAACGAATGATAAATACAGTAAGCAAAGTACGCAAAAGAGGAGGTTATAAAGAAAGATGTTTAAAATCAAGGAAGTAACAAAAAATAGTAAGTGATATATAAGTCATTGCTAAAATTGTTTTGATACTCTGTACCTTTTGGTTAAGGTTTTTCATTTTCAGATGGTTGCCTTATTTTTTTGAAATTTGAATTTTCCCTTTTAAAATTTGTACCTTATATACATACATCGAGATAGTTCCTTTAGTTGGTAAGATGTAAAAATAGATTACTTTTTTTTAGCTCGCTTTTCTAAAGCTTTATAATAGTCATTAATCACCGTTTTTCTTCCTATAGTTTTAGTAATTATATCTTTTTCAAGATCCCATCCACGAGCAGGCGAGTATTGACGTCCATACCAAATAATTTGTAAATGCAAATCATTCCATACGTGTTCTGGAAACAGTCGTTTGGCATCTTTTTCTGTTTGCACGACATTTTTACCGTTGGTAAATCCCCAACGATACATCAATCTATGAATATGAGTATCTACTGGAAATGCAGGTGTTCCAAACGCTTGTGAGACAACAACACTTGCTGTTTTATGTCCTACAGCAGGAAATTCTTCCAGCAATTCAATATCATTGGGAACGATACCATCATATTTATCAATTAACATGTGAGAGAGTCCGTGAATACCTTTGGATTTCATAGGGGAAAGTCCGACAGGTTTGATGATTTCTCGAATTTCTTCTACCGTTAATTTGACCATATCATAGGGATTGTCGGCTATTTCAAATAGCAATGGTGTAATCTGATTTACCCGCACATCGGTGCTTTGCGCACTTAGTAATACAGCAATCAATAAGGTGTACGGATCTTTATGATCTAATGGAACTGGAATCTGAGGATATAATTCTTTTAACGTATCTATAACGAAATCAACTTTTTCTTGCTTGGTCATTTTGTTTATCTTAGCAATGTGTTTAATTAAACAAAACACTTTTTGTGTTTTTTATGATGAACTCTATAAAATGTCAAACCATATTTAAAACGAAGATAATGAATACACTTAAAGTAGGCGATAAAGTACCTGATTTTACCACCACAGATCAAGATGGAAATACCGTTTCTCTTTCTGATTTTGCAGGAAAAAAATTAATTGTTTTCTTTTATCCAAAAGCATCTACACCCGGTTGTACTGCAGAGGCTTGTAACTTAAGAGATAACTATCAAGCACTACAAGACCAAGGCTACACACTGTTAGGCGTAAGTGCTGACTCAGAAAAACGTCAGAAAAACTTTGCGACTAAATACGAATTCCCCTTCCAATTGCTCGCCGATGAAGATCATAGCGTGATCAATGCCTTTGGCGTTTGGGGACCGAAAAAATTTATGGGTAAAGAATATGATGGAATCCACCGTAAAACGTTTAAGGTTGATGAAAAAGGTATCGTTACCGAAGTGATTGATAAAGTAAAAACAAAAGATCACGCAGCACAATTGCTGTAGCTAAAATTAGCACATAAAAAAGCTCCCATCGGGAGCTTTTTTTGTATAGTAATTTGTGTCAAAAAATATCTAATAGAAGTAAATCATATATACAACATAATTTAAATACATTTTGTAACGCCCAAATTTGTACGTTTATTTTTGTTGGTCATAAGCAATACCTTCATATCCAAATTGCTCACGAGACTTAATCATTTCCGCAATTCCTTCAGGAAGTAAATCTTCCCAACCTTCTTCACCATCGTGAATCATACGTAATACCTCTCTTGAGAAAATACCAGAAATTGTTGGATCGTAATTTTCGATATCGACTACTTTACCATTGTATTTAAAGAACTTATACAATTCTTTCATACGTGGATGTACTTTTAAGTTTTTACTTGTGGTCAATTCTCCTGTCTTAGGATCTTTCATTGGGTATAGATATACCTTAAGATCTTTAAAGAAAAGCTTTCCAAAAGCTTCTAGAATACCTCCACTTAAATGACGGTAATATCCAGCATCAAAGACATCAATAAGATTATTAACTCCCATGACGAGTCCCATACGTTCTTTGGTAAAGTTGGAGAAGTACTCTACTACTTTATAATATTCTTTAAAGTTAGAGATCATCACCGTTTGTCCTAAAGAACAAAGCAATCGTGCTCTAGCCATAAAATCTTCTTCATCTATTTCTCCTTCTGCACGTAAGTTGGAGAGGGTAATTTCAAAAATAACTTCTGTTTTCTTTTCATTTACGCGATTTGCTTCTAAGAACATGGCGAGTGACTTCTCATACATATCCATATTTACCTTAGTAACAGGTCTAAAACTACCACGTAACGCGAGTACATTCTTTTTATAGAGAATAGCAGCAGGTAAGATATTATTACCACTCGGATCAAACATCACGGCTTCTGTCATTCCGTTTTTAACAAGCTGTAAACTCATTAAACGATTATCAACTCCTTCAAATTGAGGTCCAGAAAAGTTAATGGTATCTATTTCTATTTGATCTTTATCAATATGATCATATAGATATTTCAACAAATGTTTAGGATTATCATGCTTATAAAAAGCACCGTAAATCAAGTTAACACCCAATGTTCCTAAGGTTAGTTGTTGGAGTCTAGCATCATTTTCGTGAAAACGAACGTGCAATATAATTTCATTAAACTCACCTTCTGGCGTGATCTGAAATTTAATTCCTACCCAACCGTGTCCTTTAAATTTCTTAGCAAAATCTATGGTAGCCACCGTATTTGCGTAGGTAAAGAAGATTTTGTTAGGATGTTTATACCGAGAGATACGATCTTCAATAAGTCTCATCTCGTGTGAAAGCATTTTTTTAAGACGTTTTTCAGTGACATAACGTCCATCATCTTCTACACCGTAAATGGCGTCACTAAAATCCTTATCATAAGCACTCATTGCTTTTGCAATCGTACCGCTTGCGCCACCAGCCCTAAAGAAGTGACGTACTGTTTCTTGTCCAGCACCTATCTCTGCGAAGGTTCCGTAAATATTTTCGTTAAGATTTACTCTTAATACTTTGTTCTTTATGGAGGGTACTTTTTCAAATTCCTTATCTCCAAGAATTGTAATAGCCATAGTCTATTTTTGCCTTTTAGTAGGGTTGTTCAAATATACTAAATAGCTAGGGTACCCAAAAAAATTAACTGTATTTTTGCATCATAATTTTATACATAGATTACTTGTAATAATTTACGCAATTGACAATTACATTTTTAGGTACTGGAACATCTCAAGGAATTCCCGTTATAGGAAGCAATCATCCTGTCTGTTTAAGCGACGATCCTAGAGATACGCGCCTACGGGTTTCTGTGCTCATTGAGTGGGAAGACTATCATTACGTGATAGATTGCGGTCCTGATTTTAGGATGCAGATGCTGAGTACGCTTTCGCGAAAGCGCACCCCTTCTGGAGACCTCGTTCCTTTGCATGGGATTTTATTTACCCATGAACACGCAGATCACGTGGCGGGATTGGACGATATCCGTCCATTTGTATTTGGACAAGGCGATGTTCCTATTTATGCACATACACGTGTATTGAATATTCTTAAAGAGCGATTTGACTATATTTTTGCTACCAAAAATAGATATCCTGGCGCACCAAAAGTAAGTGCCTTTGAGGTAATCAATGGGCAATCCATTTCATTAGGAGGTATTGATGTGGTCCCGATTGAAGGATATCACGGCAATTTGCAGGTTTTTGGCTATCGTTTTGATCGTATTGCATACCTGACTGATATTAAAACAATCGCTCCTGAAGAAATAGAGAAATTACAAGGGCTCGATATCCTTGTGATTAATGCGTTACGTTTTGAAGAACATCAAACGCATCTTAATGTAAGCGAAGCATTAGCACTCATTGAAAAAATTAAACCAAAACGAACCTATTTTACACATATAAGTCATCGTATGGGATTTCACGCCGAAGTAGAAGCACAGCTTCCAGACACGGTACATCTTGCCTATGATGGATTAACTTTAACGACGACCGATGAAACGTAATATTTTTTTATACCTCTTTTTATTTGCTGCTTTGTGGATTGTATATCAATATGTACACAATAAAAAGTTCTATGAAAATCAGCAGCAACGAATGACAAAACTAGAAACCAAATATCAAAAAGCGGTAGATAGTATAGATGTGCTCCAACAACGTCTCGGAGAAACCGAGTATTTTGGATTGCGGAGTAATGCCAATGCGTATGAGTACTACGAGGATAGTCCTTTAGGAATTCCGTCGATTATACAACTAGTAACAGATGGTATCATTGAAAAAAATACGTTAGAAGGCAATGTGTTTATTCCGTATCAGGGGGATGAACGTGCGTATCAAATCAATCAAATACATCTTTTAAATCACCGATGGCTCATCGCCGACTTCTCCGACGGCAACACATGGGGTGAGCTTCTTATAGAATATTTTGTTAATGAGGATAATAGCATTGACTATCGTGTGATTGATAGTTTGTTGTATCCTTTGTAGCCCGATGTGAAAGGGGTGGTTGTTTCACTTTTTTGTAATTTTTGGATTCACAAAAAAATGAAACTTTCCGTTTCTTGGTTTGTTCATAATACTTTGTTAATGAGGATAATAGCATTGACTATCGTGTGATTGATAGTTTGTTGTATCCTTTATAGCCTTGTGTAAGGGGTGGTTGTTTCATTTTTTTTGTTAGTGAAACGCCGTTTTAAAAAGTTGCGAAGTAAGAAATTTAAAATGGCTAGTTGAACTAATCCCGCTTTTCAGCGGGATCTACTAGGTTTAATAGCTATTGTTTAACTACAAAATCTTCTACCCTTAGACAACCCAGGATAAACTCTTAGAAGAAATCCCACACGATTTGCTCTGGGTGATGCGATTCCTCATTGTGCCTCGTTCGGAATGACGTATTCAATCAGATGCATAGAAACAAAAACGCCCAGGTACATCACTTGAGCGTTGTTTTTGTATTTGTCTATGAATGCAATGTCTAACTATCTCCCAACAACTCAGCAATCTTATTTTCTAAAGCTTGCCCTCTTAAGTCTTTGGCGATGATGGTGCCTGTTTCATCTAATAAAAACGTCGCAGGTATCGCTCGTACACCATACGATCTAGGGATCGGGTCGTTCCAGAATTGAAGATTGGAGACGTGATACCAATCCATTTGGTCTTTTTCAATGGCACCAAGCCAACGTTGTTTTTGTCCTGGTTGATCCAGAGATACACTGATGATATTTAATCCTTTGTCATGATATTTGTTATACACACGTACCACATTTGGGTTTTCCATACGACAGGGTTTACACCAAGATGCCCAAAAATCAATAATGGTATATTTTCCTAGCGTTTCTGATAGGGCTAGTTCTTTTCCATCGGGTGTTGGTGCACTAAACTCAGGGGCTTTATTACCTACGCTCGCAACGTTTGAAGCAGCGCGTTGTGATTTTTGTTGTGCGATATAGTTTTTGATGCTATTCCCAACAGTAGATTTCTGTATATCTGGAGCTAAGTCGTTATAATAGGCTTCCGTTTCTTCTATATCCAATACTTTAGCATTGATCAAATCAGATAGTGCCATAATAGAAACCATAGTGTTAGTATTCTCGGTCAATACTTGCTTTTTAGATTCGATGTATTGCTCATCTAATGCCTGAATTTGAGCCGTGTATTCTGTAACCATAATGCCATCAGTCTCTCTTCTTGCTTGGTTAAGATTCTTTGTGAGTTCGGCTTTTTTCTTATTGAGTTGGCGACTCTTTGTGGTGTAGGTATTAAAAAGTTCGTTCTCCTTACTTCCTGTGACTAGGGATGAAGGAATGCTATCTTTATATAAGGTAATGGTAAGTGGTGCTTGATCTTTTACAATCAAAAGTTGCTGTCTGCCTAGAGACGTAGAGAGTATTTGTAATCCTTTACCTTCTTCACGAGGTTTAGTGAATACAAAGGCTTCCGCTGTCACCACAGCCGTGTCTAAAGCAATACGTTTATTATTTTCTCCTAACTCTTCAATATAGATTTCTGTACCATCAGGAATGCCTGTTGCCGTTCCTTTTATACTATAATTTTCTTTTTTCGCGCAAGCAAAAACTAAAAATGCAAGCGCTACTATAAAAATTCTTCTCATAAAATGCGTAAATTTGAGTAACAAAAGTACTTATTATCCGTCTAATATACTATTTGAGTACTTGTTTTAAGTATTCAATAATTGTTAGCAAATCATAATATCCAACACTCATGGCTTTTTTAGAAGAAGATTTCCCGATGCAGATTCACGTTAGCTTTGAGAAGTTAATAGACTCTTATAAATCATACCTTACAGAAGGCGGTGACGCCTTGCTTAAAGAGCGCGCTGAACGTGTTCTAAAAATTGCTGAAGATTATCCAGCACTTGTAGAAGGTCTTACTAATATTAAAGGTGTAGAAGCATATCAACCACAAATTGATGCAATACTTGCTGATTTATTCTCTGATATTTTACAACAAAACGAAATTAAAATTGCCTGTCTTCCTTTTAATGAACTGATTATTAAGTCATCAAAACGCTATAAAAAGATCGTAAACGAAGCGGGAGAGGAGTATCATCTTGAGCTTCGTAATTTTGATAGGAATACCAGCTATATCATGGGATGTAGCATGATTCTTATACAGTATTACGGATATAATATAGACTTTAGAAGACCTTTCTTTTACGATATTCCTGATAAAAATGGGGTAACCAGACATTACCGTATGTTGTACAATGGCGATTATGTCAATATTGAAAAAGGATCGGATGCACCAGAAATTACAGATAAAGATGTCGAAGATCTTTTAGACAACTTTGATAATATTGCTATATGGAAAGAAAAATTTCCACCACGGAGTTGGCATTTTAAGGGGTTTATACTAGCAAATCTATATGATGCAACATCAGATGTGTCTTTGTCTGATTTTAAAACAAGTCTGCTACGATATGATAAAAGTGACACTGGTTTTATAGAAGGATTCCATAGTATTTTTCAATCTATATTTAATCTTCCAGAAATTAAAGTTGGTTTTTCAAATTATAATGATGAAGAAAAAACATTGGAACGTGTTCCTTATAATACAGTAGAGAGTTTTGTTTTGAATGCAGAGCAAAAAAGAGCGTGCCGAAGTGCCTTATGTAGTGGTTCTTTTTACACCATATTTACAAAGAAGCAATTTTTTGCGGTATCTGATGTAGCCCGTTATTTGAGTAAAGATCCAACAGAACATTTTTATAAAAATTTATTAGATCAAGATATAAAGAGTGCCATTTTTGCTCCTATTGCAGATGGAGACAACTTTTTGGGACTTTTAGAAATTGTATCTCCTAATAAACAAGATCTTAATAGTATCAATGCGAATAAGTTACTTGATGTGATGCCCTATCTTCTAGATTCTGTAAAGCGTTCTAGAGAAGAAATGGAAAATGAACTAGAGATTATCATACAAAATGAATGTACCTCTATACATTCTAGTGTATATTGGAAGTTTAGAAAAGAGGCAAAACGTGTCTTAACCGCTCAAATAGATACAGGAACGTCTGTTGCTTATAGAGATGTGGTATTCAAAGATGTGTATCCGTTATTTGGACAGGTAGATATTAAAGGCTCTTCTGAAGCTCGAAATACGGCGGTAGAGAAAGATTTGCTTTTACAGTTGAGAGAAGTTAAAAAGATTCTAAATCTGGCTAATACATCTCAGAAATTACCTGTGTATGAAGAATTTTTATTTAGAGTAGACACTTTTGTACAAGGAATTAAAAATGGTTTACAAGTGGATAGTGAACAGAGTATTCTTGATTTTTTAAATCAAGATATACATCCTTTATTTAAACATTTAAAAGACCAAGAAGAAAAACTAGCTTCTCATATAGAAAAATATAATGACTTGTTAGAAGATGATATGGGACTTCTTTATAAGTTTAGAAAATCCTATGATGAATCTGTTATGCTTATTAATAAACGTTTGGCTTCTGTTTTAGATAAAAAACAGGATGAGGCGCAACGTATGTACCCTCACTTCTTTGAACGCTTTAAAACAGATGGCGTAGAACATAATATGTATATAGGCGAGTCTATTACAAGAGAGAATAGTTTTAACAAAATATATCTTTATAATCTTCGGTTATGGCAATTACAAGTGATGTGTGAGATGGAAAACGCACATTATAAATTATCAAAAAAATTACCACACCCACTCCATGTTGCTTCTATGATCTTAGTGTTTAATAACTGTCTCTCCGTACGTTTTAGAATGGACGAAAAACGATTTGATGTAGATGGCACGTATAATGCACGCTACGAGGTTGTTAAAAAGCGTGTTGATAAAGCGTACATAAAAGGAACGGAAGAGCGTGTGACACAACCTGGTAAAATTACAATTGTATATAGTCAGAAAGAGGATGAACGTGAATATATGCGTTATATCAATTTTTTGCAGGAAAAGCAGTATATAGGTGAGACTGTAGAAATTGTAGAACTTCAGGATTTACAAGCTGTGACAGGTCTTAAAGCCATCCGAGTCGAAGTCTTATATAAATTACCTACGAGTAAAAAGGAAAATAAAGAATATTATACCTATGATGATCTTATGGAAGAGATTAGGTCATAATACAAAAAAAGCCTAGTGTGATACTAGGCTTTCTTATATATATAATACTTATGAAAGTACTGCTGGAGGATCTTGCACTTTGAAGTAAATGGCAAAAGCGATGGCAGTGACAATAATTCCTAGCATAAAAACCGTATAAGTTATTCTAAGAATCCGATATTTACGATCCAATACAATTCCTAAGAAATATAAGTCTTTAGTAAGTGCAGAATAGATATAATTTTTGTCTTGCATCATTTCATTGATGGCCCATTCAAAATCGGTAAGACTCATTTTATGAAAATTCCCAAAAAACAAAAGATTTACTTTTTTTTGCTCTACATCTTCTCTTGTAAATTTACCCATAGTTACATTAGGACGTGTTGCTAACACAGATAATATCATAGATGCAATACTAAATACAACAAAGATAACTGTAGGGACTATAAGATATGAATTGGATGGATTATCTAATTTAGGAATCAAATTTGACAGTGCTAGAGATACAATAATCGCATTTACAGATAATAAAATATTTGCCTTTGTATCAGCAATATCACTTAACTTAATATGATTACGAAGTGTAATACGAAACATTGATTGCACTCCTTTTTCAGGACTTTCATCTTTAAGTTTAATTTTTAATTTTTCTTTCTTTTTTGCCTTTTTAAGTTTCTTTTGTTCCTTAATCATTTTTAAAAGATTGGAATCTTTTTTAGGTTTCCAATTATCAATGGCATACTCGGTATAATAACGATGTGATGTTGTAAACATATCTATATTGCACTTACGCCATTCTTCCTGAGAATGCTCTGCAATGCCTTGAATACGTAGTTCTTGTCGTAAATATTCACTTGCTTCTTCAAAATAGCTTTTGGCAAAGTGAGAAGCATCAGCATCTCTTAAGATTTTATCTAACTCACTTTCTGGGTTGTTTTCCATTTTGGTTCCCATAATAGCTTGCTTAATGATATCAATACGCTCCTGTGGATGTCCTTCTTTAGATAAGAAATCTTGTGCAATTTCTGCAGATTTCTCTTCGTGACCTTCTCGAGTATCTATATACCCTGTATCGTGTAAAAAAGCAGCAATTAAAATATCTTCTTTTTCTTCTTTGGTAAGATTGCTTTTTTCTATAATTTCTTTAGTACTTTTATACACGCGTTTTGCGTGTATATAATTATGATAAATACATGTTTTTGGAAGTTCTTTATCTAAAAGATCAGCAACATAAGCATCTGTTTTTTCAAGCAAAGTAGTCATACGCAGAATTTTGTTTTTCTTTGAGCTAAAATTACATGAAAAATTACATATGAAGATAAAATATACACTTGTTTATAGTTTATTTCTGTTTTTCCTATTCGGTTGTGCTACGTACGCACCTCAATATGCAGAGGTAGAAGGGCAAAGTACGCTTTCGCGAAAGCGTATACCAGCAACTTCTTTTTACTTAATAGGGGATGCCGGTGGTGCCAAAGCCAACGGGAGTACAGATGCCTTAATAGCCCTTAAAAAAGTAATAGATACGGCAAAAACTCAGAATGACTACACTATTTTTCTGGGAGATAATATTTACCCTGAAGGTTTGCCTGTAGAAGGTGGGAAAGGAAGAGAAGCTGCAGAACACAAATTACAGGCGCAAGTAGATGCCGTTTCTGGCTTTAAAGGAGAGGTCGTTTTTATACCTGGAAATCATGATTGGTACAGTCAAGGACTTAATGGGTTAAAGCGTCAAGAAAAATTTATAGAAGATGCCTTAAATGACAAGGAAGCTTTCCAACCTGAAAATGGCTGTCCTATAGAATCTATCTCTATTTCTGATGAGATTGAACTTATTATCATAGATACACAATGGTATTTAGAAAATTGGGATAGAAATCCAACTATGAATGATGAGTGTGAGATTCGTACACGAACAGACTTTTTTCTGGAGATAGAAAGTGAATTCAAAAAGAACAATGAGAAAACCATTCTTGTGGCGATGCACCATCCTATGTATACCAATGGGATTCATGGAGGAGCTTTTGCGATAGAGAAACATTTATTTCCTTTTCAATCAAATATTCCATTACCAGGTCTTGCTTCCTTAGTAACACAAGTACGTGGTCAAGGTGGGGTTTCTATACAGGATAAAGTGAATAAGCGATATACGGCACTTATGGACAGGCTCGCCACACTTTCTTATGATACCAATAAAGTGATTTTTGTTTCTGGACATGAGCATAGCCTCCAGTATATAGAGCATGATGGTATCAAACAGATTGTAAGTGGTGCGGGTGCAAAAAAGTCGGCGGCACGTTTACGTAATGATGGGTTATTTGCCTATGGCGGACAAGGATTTGCTATACTTGATATATATGAAGATGGCGCTTCAGAAGTTCGCTATTACTCTGCTGTGAACGGTGAGCCTGCTTTGCTCTTTGAAAAAAAGGTATTTGATAAAGATATTGAATATGATGTAAGCGGTCTTCCTTCACAATTTGAACCGTATACAGAAGCTTCTATTTATTCAAAAGAAGAAGTAGATAAAAGTGATGGATTTAAAAAACTTTGGGGAAATCATTACAGATCGGTATATGGGACAAAAGTAAAAGTACCTGTATTGACTCTAGATACGCTCAAAGGTGGTATTACCATTGATAGAAAAGGAGGAGGACATCAAACACGTTCATTACGTCTGGTAGATCCCGACGGAAGAAATTTTGCCTTACGTGCAGTTAAGAAAAGTGCGGTTCAGTTCTTACAGTCCGTCGTGTTTAAAGACAATTTTATACAAGAAGAGTTTAGAGACACCTTTACAGAAGACGTGATTCTAGACTTTTATACTTCCAGTCATCCGTATGCAACCCTAGCTGTAGGTACACTAGCCGATGCTATTGATGTATATCATACCAATCCAGAATTGGTGTGGATGCCAAAACATCCCGCACTAGGAAAGTATAACGAAGACTATGGAGATGAACTCTATGTGATAGAAGAGCGTCCAGATGATGGATTTATAGACGTACCTTCTTTTGGAACCCCTGACAAGATTGAAAGTACATCAGATTTACTAGAAAACCTTCGCGATGATGAAGAATATAAGTTAGATGAGTCTTCCTATATACGAGCACGTTTGTTTGATATGCTTATCGGAGATTGGGATCGACACGCAGATCAGTGGCGCTGGGCACGTTTTGATACTAAAGATCGTAAAGTTTACAAACCTATCCCAAGAGATAGAGATCAGGTATTTTCAAATTATGATGGCACTTTACTTTCGATTGCAAAAGCTTTAATACCGCCTGCAAGACAATTCCAAACGTATGGGCCTGACTTAAAAAATATCGAATGGATGAATATAGCAGGGAGCAAACTCGACATTGCCTTGCTTCCAAATGCGACTCGCAAAGATTGGCTAGCACAAGCAGCCTTTATTCGAGAAAACCTAAGTGATGCAGCCATTGATGAGGCTTTTTTAAAATTTCCTAAAGAGGTACAGGATGAGAAGCTTGAGGATGTAAAACAATCGCTTAAACTACGTCGAGAGAATCTTCTTGATATCGCATCAGAATACTTTGACCAACTTTCAAAACTTGTAGTCATTAAAGGAACTGATAAAGACGATCATTTTGAAATCACGAGAGAAGCAAACGGCACACGTATTCAAGTTTCTCGTATTAAAGGTGGAAAAGTAATGAAGCCTTTTATAGACCGATTAGTAGATTCTAAAGAAACCAAAGAAATATGGGTGTATGGTTTAGACGACGATGACACCTTTCACGTAAGTGGAAAAGGAAAGAAACCTATTTTTATGAGAATTATAGGAGGTCAAAACAACGATGTTTATACCATAGATGACGGTCGTCGTCTTAAAGTATACGATCATAAAACAAAACCGAATACTGTTGTAAAAAAAGGTGGTGCAAATTTTAAAAGATCTAATATTTATACAAATAATACTTACGACTTTAATAAAACGATTACCAATGTGAATAGTATTCTCCCATCTATAGGTTTTAATCCTGATGATGGGATTAGTATCGGACTTCTGGACACCTATACCATAAAGGGGTTTAAAAATGATCCTTACCATAGAAAGCACGTATTTAAAGCAGGTTATTTTTTCGCTACAAGTGGATTTGATCTTAGTTATGACGGTGAGTTTGCTAACTCATTAGGGCTGTGGAATCTTAAAATAGGGGCACGCTTTACAAGTGAAAATTTCGCACTTAACTTCTTCGGTTTTGGTAATGAAAGTGTCAATATGGATGATGAGCTAGATTTTGATTTTAATCGTGTTAGAACGGGTATAAACGAAGTACATTTTGGTATTGTAAAAGACAATGATTACGGAAGTAGATTAGGACTTATTACCAAAGTAGAACGTATTGAAATAGAAAATAATGACGGACGTTTTATCACACAAGCATTTGATGATGACTCTACAATTTTTAGCTCACAGTTTTTTGCTGGAGTTGAGGGATCGTACGAATTTTTAAGTGCAAACAACCCTGCAAACCCATCCAAAGGAATGGAGTTTTTACTTAAAGTTGGATCTAAAGTAAATCTAGAAGATACAGATCGTATTTATGGCTACGTATCGCCTACGCTTGGTTTTTATAATGCGCTTTCGCGAAATAAAAAACTGGTACTCAAAACAAAGGTTCAAGGGCAGTTTAATATAGGAGATTCGTTTGAATTTTATCAAGGAGCAACCTTAGGTGCTCGTAATGGATTGCGCGGATTCAGAAATGAGCGTTTTACGGGAGAGTCAGCCATTGCAGGGAGTGCAGATCTTAGATATAGTTTTAATCGTTTTAAGACAGGATTGTTGCCTATTCAAATAGGCATTTTTGGAGGAGCCGATGTGGGTCGTGTATGGCTTGATGGAGAAGATAGTGATATCTGGCACAATTCCTTAGGAGGTGGCTTCTGGATCAATGCAGTCGATATACTTTCTGGGCAATTTGGCGCTTTTAACTCTGATGACGGACTGCGGATCAATTTTGGTTTTGGTGTACGCTTATAGTATAATTTTTACTCTCAAAAAGAGTTATAAGCTCTTTTTGAAAAGCAATTAATGGCTCAAGAACTTGTGTCCAGTTATCAAATTGTAAATGATATTCAATCTTAAGTTCATATTCATTTGTAGAATTTCTCCCACATATATAAGACTCAAAAGCGGTATCCTTAGCAATGGTGTTCAATGCTTTTAAAGAAGTGCTTCTTTCAAGAAAAGTTTGTAATTTCCTATGATGTGTTACTATTTTGAATCGATCCTTTTTGTCTGTAGAAAACAGGGTAGATAGATGACTTTTTGTATTAATAGTAAAGTCAGGAGCTTTTAATGAAAGCGGTAGTACACAAGAATAGATGCCAACATACGAAGTTCCCATTTTATTAATGATAGATATTTGATGATGCTTATATGGGATTTTCAAATGAAATACTACATTCGGGCTATATAGTCCGCCACCAATATCAAGATCACTGTCTGAAAAATAAAAAGCTCCCTGTTCTTTAGATGCGATGTTTTTAAATATGTTGACATAGAAATCCATATAATTATATGTGTGACAAAATGAAAATTAGTTACATATTTTACAGTTGATATACTTTTTGGACAATTATATGTCTTTCATAATATTGATAACTTACTTAGTACATTTTAATAGGGCGCCACACCAGAGATCAGAATTCCTTCCTGCTTAGTGCCAACATACCCATATCCTTTTTTGTAGTAGAATTTATATACCAACGTGCCTGCTTCCAATTTGATAACGATGAGATCCTCATAATTACAAAAGGGAGTTTTAAGAGTTTCTTCAAACGTCAGTAGGGTATACCTAGCTTTTTGATCTGCGGTTTTCCAAGTGTGGCCTTTTGTAAAGGATGGATCAAATCGTATGGTTTCGGTATCACAACATTCTTCAAATTGATAAATCACACCATTTTCTTCTCTCAGATACATAAAACTTACAGTTCCCTCTTCCCAAGTCTGGGCATATTCTACATATTCTTTGCCTTCTCTTGTTTTCTTTCCAATAATTTCCTCCATATAATAAGTGTCCTTCCATAAAATTTTCTTTGTTTTTATGGTGATAGGAAAGTAGCTGTCTTCTTCATATACCTCACAAAAAGTTTGTCCCTCTTTTTGTGAAAACATATAAGTAGTTATTAAAAACATGCTAAATAGAGTAAAGGCTTTCATTGGTATATAGGTTTGTTGACAAGCTAAAATACATGAAATGGTATAAATATTTTTATAGACACTTTTTTTACTTCTATTTTTCGAGAATTATAAACAGGGGTTTATACCTGCTTTTATAGATGATAGAGTCTTTAGATTGATTTTTAATCTTTAACATCCTTTATCATGAAAAATCTATTACCCTTTTTAGTTATTATATTTTTATATTCTATTAATAGCCAAGTCTATGGGCAGATTGTAACAAACACCACTCTACCTAGTGAAAGAATAGTATTGCCTAATGATTTACATGAGTTAGAAGAAGATCGCTTAGAACTTATCTCCAATATGTATGGGATGATGTATGAAATTAGTGGTCTTTTTACAGAATTAGAACGTTCAGCAAGTTTGGAAAAGCTTTTAAAAAATTATGAAGAAATACATGCATCTGGAGAAACAACAAGTTCAATTACTGCAAATTATGAAAGACAACAAAGACGTCTACAAGAAATTAAAACACAAATTATTCTTCCAGAACTTAGAAAAACAGAAAATATTGACTCCTCAGATTTAGAATCTATGAGTGTTTCAGAGGGGTTTAGACGTATTATAGAAAATAAAGTACAAAATGTTCTAAAAAAAAACAGATCAATTATCTAGTGTTGGTGCCAAAGTAACAGAACTTAATAACACTTCGTATGTAGGTCAAAACTTTAAAAAACAAATTAGTTGGTCGTTTGCCTTCTTAGTAGGTATTGTGATTGTTGGTTTCTTTATTGTTGCAAACAGAGATGATCAGATACGTAAATCTATTTTTACTGGAGATTCAGGATTACAATTTATTACAATATTTTCTATTATTATAGCTATTATTTTATTTGGAATAACGGAGGTGCTTGGAGGTAAAGAGATTTCTGCTCTTCTTGGAGGAATCTCGGGATATATTTTAGGGCGTAGCAGTCTTTCAAATCCATTTAAACCAAAAGAAGAACTAAAAACATTAGAAGTTTCAATTCCAACACCAGCTCCAAAATCAAAAGATTCTACAACTGTATAAACTCAAAAAGAAAGATGTATTGCTTAAGCATCTGCTATCTATAGATAACAGATGCTTTGAGTTATTAGAGTACATAGTGTTATATCACTTCTGAACGATCAATATCGTATGTAGTTCGATTATCTTGTCTGAACGTTTGTAGGGTACTTCGAGCTGTTCTATGATTTGAAATCCTAGTTTGGTAAGTTCTTTTTGAAGAATAGCGACATTGTGATAATAAAAATAAGTACGTTCTCCTGTAGCACTCGCTATAAAACCAGAATCTCTATCATTTCCTGATACAAAGCTGAGGTATAAAACACCCTCTGGATAGAGTAGTGTATAAGCGTTTTTTACAAGTCGTATCGTATCCATCGCAGAGAGATAGGGGAGTATAAAGCCACACAGGATTCCGTGAAATTTTTCTGAGATCGTATTCAGATATCTACCATCTAATTGTTGGAACCTTGCTTTTGGAACATTCTTTTGGGCTAATACAATCATATTAGGAGCCACGTCGGTTGCTAAGATTTGATACCGTGGTTTTTGGTCTAAGAGGTATTTGGTCATATTTCCTGGACCACAGCCAATTTCAAGAATAGACGCTTTATCATTTGCAATCAATTCGCAGAAACGATCATAGGATGCATTATAGATTTCTAAATCCATAAAGGCTTCTTCATAGCGTTTTGCGACGCTATTCCACGTGTTATGTGTTTCTTGATACTGATCCACTAGTTACTTTCTTGCTCTAAAAAACCTAAGACATAGATAGCAGCCGAGTTCCAGTTTAAACAAATCTCGTTACTGGCATAACTTGGTGTTTGATCTACCCAAGAATTCATAGGCGATGTGTTTTCTGGATACGTCACATCATTCTGATCTTGTTTTGCATAATTTGGACCACCTGAAATAAAACCAGGTACAGGCATTTCGATAGTATCTCCTGCACTTTGTCTATGATGAATAAACATAGGCGTTTGATCTCCATATCCCGTAATAAAACTATACCCTATGGCATTTTTACCAAAAACATAATCTGTGATTTCTTGTACAGCTCTTAGATATGCTGGTTTTTTAGTGATCCGATATGCCTGCGCAATGATCATAGCGGCATTCAACACATCGCTATTAGAACCCCAATTAAATACGGTAATAGGTTGAAAATAATCATTGGTATTGGTTAATGCGACTAATTGATCTGCGGCTTGAATGATATTGTTTTTTGACGAATTGACAAGGGTAGCATCTTCAGATTGATCAATGAGTGCAAAAGCAGCAATATATTTCATATAGGTATTCCAGCTTCCACCTTTATACGTGCTAAGATTAATGGGGTTTTCTTTAAGATAGCTTTCGTATTCTTGACTTCCTGTACTTAGATATAATTCGGCAGCAGCCCAATACCATTCTTGAGAAAAGTTTCCATCGCCATATTCTCCCGTGACGATATCTTCTGGATTTGAAAAGGCAATATCAGGATTCGCTTTTGACCATTCCCAAGCTTTTTTCGCGGAAGCGAGACAACGATCTGCATACGCAGGATTGATTGCTTTAAAAAGTCGATATCCTTTTGCTGTGACTGCGGCAAAATCCAAACTTGACGCTGTCCCTTTTCCTATGATAAAACGTTCTGCCTGTCCTTTTTCAGGAAGTGTCATGCCTGTAAAGCTTTTGGTGGTTAATTTAAAAAATACTCCGCCATTATCATCTTGCATGGTGAGTAACCAATCGAGTTCATATTTGAATTCGTCGAGAATATCAGGAATGGTATTTCCACTTTCTGGAATGTTCAGGCTTTGATCAGGAAGCACTGACGGATATTGCTCATAAAGCGTCATCATTTGTCCTAATGGAAAAGCACCATTGATCACATATTTCCCAAAATCTCCTGCATCATACCAACCACCTGGCGAAGCGATCGTACCTATACGTCCTGAAGACGGATGAAAGGTCACAGTCGTATCTGGATGTCCGGCATTACGAGCCCAAACGCCTGCGTATTTTTGCTCTAATGGCATACTTGCCCGTTGATAATACAATGATTTTACACTCGCTGTAAAGGCGTCAGCTAACACAGCAGTTTTAATTTCAAAAGGGTAGGAGTATCCTAAATTATCTATATAGAGATTATAATTTCCTGTGGTTGTAAATTCAGAAAAATCTGCTACGCGAACGGTTTCGCCAGCAAGATTCCACGTGAGACTATCGGAAAGGTTTCCTTCAAATACCTTTTCTTTTGTCTGTTGATCAATGAGATAGAAAGTTGTTGTGGATACAGGCTCTGTAATAATGGCTTTTTTAGATGCATTGGGATAGTATCCTATTTGATTCAATCGAATCGCATCTGCTTGTGTGGTGTTGTATTCTGGTAATGATTCTTTACAAGAAGATATAATAACACAAACGGCTAGTAGTAAAAGGAGGTGTCGCATCCCATAAAGATACATAATGATCCGTTTTAAAAAGTACTTGATACAATTTTAACCCCTATCGTTTACACTTTCGTACTTCGACTGGGCTCAGCATAAACTTCTGCGTCGATACTTTCTCCTTGAAATCGTACTAAACATCCATACTACTTCACAAGGAGTCGTAATGTCTGAGTACCTTCTCTAGTTTTAATCTGTGCGAGATACATTCCTGAGCTAAGTGCTAATGGAATTTGTGTGATTCCATTAAAAGCTGTTGTTGCCACTTCCTGTCCTAGAATCGTATAGATGGTTAAGGTTCCTGATTGATTAGGCGCTTGGATGGTTACTTGATCTTGTGCAGGGTTTGGATATAAACGAATATTTTGAGCGGCAAATGTATCTGTGCTTAATGGAAGATTATAGACTTCGCCCACGAGATCTCCCCAAATATATTCGGCAAGATCAGGAAGGTCTATAAACGGATTCCTATTAAATTGCCAGGTATGAACGATGTTATTTCTGTTGAGTTCGTAATCATCTGCTGGGTCATTGCGATACCAATCTAGTAAAATATCAAGATCGCCTAAGGCACCCACAGTATCATTGGATGGGTTTCCAGAAACAACTTCAAGACCATTGTAGCGAATGGTTAAAAAGAAAATTCCTCTTGCCACATCGCCTTGCCAGCTTCCTTGATTGTTTTCAGGACCGCTATATTCTCCATAATCTTGATTCCCTCGTGCACTATTTTCTGGACCATCAGTAGCACGTAATCCGTGAGCGTCACTATTGGCGTGACGTAAGGAATCTGCTTTTGTCTCAAAGAAAATGTCAATACCATCGGCTATTTCGTCTAAATCAATATCATTAAATCCACCACGAGATCTTGGGTAAGTGTGCTCTCTATTCCAAAGTCCAGCATTACTTCCGCCAGAGGTTTGAAAATCTAATTTAGGGCGTTGTTGCTCTGTATATAAAAGCCAGACTTGGTTGCTATTTAACGGACTTTGATCTGCCTCTTTTAAAATATCAATCACATCTGCATACGTTTGTGCTCTGACCACATCTGGATTTGCAATAATATTTTGTATGGCTTGGACAAGGGCTTCACCCGCAAGACCATCTATGGAATCATAGTATCCTTCAGGTTGTGTACTTTCCACTTGACCAAATGTTGGTTCAAGCGGAGTTCCCCATGCCGCCATGGTAAAATCATTATCAATCACACGGATTTGGTTATTATCATTCAGTCTTGAAAAGGTATCTGGAAGTTCGCCAAAGGTAATTTGTAAGACTTCGTCTCCTTCATCATCGGTATCATCTATGAGTTGAATAGTTGTC
Organism: uncultured Dokdonia sp.; assembly: GCF_937910895.1. Classification (GTDB taxonomy): domain Bacteria; phylum Bacteroidota; class Bacteroidia; order Flavobacteriales; family Flavobacteriaceae; genus Dokdonia. Next base: position 39,979 of record NZ_CALEMI010000025.1, read on the forward strand.
GTTGCTGTATTGGATCCATTAGGAATGGTGATCATCGTAGCTCCAGAAAAATCTGCCGTGTTAAATGTACCATTCGAAAGAGAAATCGTAAAACTCAGGTCTTCTGTAAGATCTTCTTGTGTTGTAAATGTAATGTCAAAAGAGTCACCTTCATTGTATTGATCACTAGGTGTTGTAAAGCCAATTCCGTTGATAAAAACACCAGAACCATCATTAAGAACGCCTGGTGTAGGTGTTGCTACAAAATAGGATCCATCATTATCACGCTGTATGGATTCTGTAGTCTGGTTGCCGTTTTCGCCTTCGTTGGTTTGTACAATACCACCTAATAACTCTAATAATAAAGTATCATCTGCATCATTGGTGTCGTGAGCGAGTGCATCAATAAGATTGGTTGTTGTTGCTAATGTACCATCTGGAAAATCGGATGCATTTCCTAGATAAATAGCCGCTGCATCTGCTCCGTTTTGAATGGTACTATCAAATATGATAAAATCTCCAATGGGGGACACATCGTTATTAGATATTAAGAATATTCCGTTAATATCTGTTGTAAAGCCATCGAGGTCTAAAGCAAAATAACTAGAGTCATTTCCGCTAGTGGAGCCATTGAAAAGAACCAAGACAAAGCCGTCTAAAGACATTTGAGGGGTGTCTGACTTTAATTCTATAAACTCCATGGTATCAGTACTAGGAGTGTCAGAATCTAATTCATTAATAACAATTTGAGCCTGAATAGTATATGTAAATAATACTAAACAAGCGCTTAGGATAAGTTGATAAGTGCGCATACGCAAAGGTACGTGGAATCCTGTATTTCTATATGAACAAACTGTTACGTTTTTTCAACAAACAGCGCTTTAGACAAAACTAATTTTGATGATATGTTCAAAACATTTTTGAGCGCTTTGCACCGCACCTTCCATATACCCGCCAAACTGTGAAGCAGTTTCTGAACCCGCTACATAAAATCGATCATTGTAGAAAAGTTCTTGATAAATAGCCTGTCCGTTATTTTGATGAGGAAACACAAAGTTTTCGTAAGGAGTAAAGGTAAAAGCTTCTTCTTTCCAAACGGTTTCTTTGTATGAAAGGTAATTTAGGGCTTCTTCTCCAAAAGTACGTTGAAGCTGTGCGAACACGTTTTCTTTCCGAATTTCTCTTGTTACTGTCGATAATTCGTTGTTTAAGAAACCTTTTAAGGCGTACTTACCATTTTCTAGTGTTGTGTGATCATACATTTCTGTAATTGGAAATACGTTGCTGTATAGGGTTCCTGACCAATTACGTTTTTTCCAAAAAGGAGTAGGGTAGGAAATCCCAAACTTAATAGATTCTCCCATCCAAGTATGTGTTTTCTTGGCAATACTAGTAAGCGTATCAGGTAGCTCAGGTGAAAATTGTATATCAGTTACCAATAGATTAGGAGGTAAGGTTGATACCACTTTTGAAGCCGTGTAGGTTTGATCTTTAGTAATTACCTCTATAACATTATCGTGTGCTTTTATATGTGTGACACTAGTATTGAGATATAATTCGTCTTTTTCTAAAGCTTGCGCTAGTTGTTCAATCAATGCACTGCTACCACCTTGTATTCTATAACTTGGACTCCCGTTGGAAGGCAACATCACTTCTTGTGGTGCTTGATTAGCCATCGGTTCATACCAAGCGGTACCTTCTGTATATTGTGGATATATGGGAATTTGGAGTTCTTGAAGTAGTTCAATTAAAGCGGTATGCTGTTGTCCTAACCAAGTAGCCCCCATTTCTATAGGCGTTTCTCGATCTGAAAGATGCGTATGGATACGGCCTCCTATCCGATCTCTAGCTTCTAAAACCGTCACAGGAATACCTTGTTTCTTGAGTCGATAGGCGAGTAAAAGCCCTGTTAATCCAGCACCAATAATAAGAATATTCTTCTTCATGCCTCAAAGCTATAAAAGCTTTTCAAAACACACGCTGTTTTCTACGCCTATATATTGCCCATAATTAGGAATACGTGCATACCCATTCTTTTCATATAAAGCAATGGCTTCAGGTTGTCGTACGCCAGTTTCCAATACACATCTTGTATAGCCTAATTCTTTTGCCCAAGATTCTAAATTTGTCAACACCTGTGTAGCTAGCCCTTTTCCTCTTTGAGAGTCTATGATATATATTCTTTTGACTTCTACCGTAGTTGGGTTGTATGTTTTGATAGCTCCACAACCTACAGCATTTGATTCTTGATACAAGACAACACAATGTTTTAAGGAGTCAATAGTATTAAACTGATGATAAAACGCATGTTCATCACCATCTCGTCGAGCAAGGTCATTATCTAATAGCTGTACCAACATTTTAAAATCGGTATGCGCAGCTGTCGTTCTTATAAAAGTCATGTGTCGGCTTATTGTACTCTTACGGCTGTACCAACAACAGAAATCATCGTTACTCCCGTGGTACTCATCATTTCAATATCTATAGAAACCCCTATAATGGCATTGGCTTGTTTTTCTTGTGCCTGTGCTCTTAGTTTTTCAAAAGCGTCTTCTTTTGCTTGTTCTAGTGATTTCTCATAGTTTTCATAATACTTCTTGGAATTGAACATATCTTTAAAAGAAAATCCTTTACTCGTAAAATTTGAACTATAGGTGGTGCCGACGATAATTCCTAGATAGTTAGTCACTACTTTTCCGTCTATACTGTTGGTGGTTGTTAAAATCATATTGCGTGTTTAGGCTATTAGTATCGATATTATCATGTTGTTACAGGGATTGCTTCTTTTTACGCTTTCGCGAAAGCGTATATAACCCTCATAAAAGTTTTAAATATACACTTATCTATTAAACGGATATTCTTGTATCCAATGATAGCCACGATCCATTAATGGAATAATAAGTAGCGTAGAAAGCATGTGATAAAGCGAAATAGAAAATGATTTTTAATAGACATAGGATAATTGATGGATGCTTAGTTAGCACTTAAAATACTTATTTTTAGGATGAGCTATTAAAAATTATTTTTTTTGTAATCTTTTATACAGCTATACATAGACGTTTTTGAGTCATACTTTAGAGGAGATTTTTACCTTATAAAAATAGGAATCATTTTTTTAGTATTAAAAAATAACAGTTCCTTGTAACAAAAGATATGAGTACTCGTCTCCCTAATAACTAACCGAAATGAATACAATGGATCAAAAAGCGTTCATCACTCTTGTTAACCCGTTTAAAGATAAGATCTATCGTGTGGCCAAACGATTATTGATTTCTGAAGACGAAGCACAAGATGCAACTCAAGAAGTGTTGTTGCGTTTGTGGACACGTAGATCTAAAATGAAGCAATACCGAAGTGTCGAAGCGTTTGCAATGACAATGACAAAAAATTACTGTTATGACTCATTAAAGGCCAAAAGGAATAATAACCTTAGAATAGTTCATAGCAATTATGAAGATCATTCTCGCAATACTGGTAGACAAATAGATGCTTCCAACGAAGTAGAATGGGTATATAAATTAATGAAAGACCTACCCGAACAACAGCAGTTAATACTGCAATTACGAGACATAGAACAATTTGACAATTCAGAAATTGCCGCTATGCTAGAAATGAATGAAACAGCAGTTCGTGTTGCATTATCACGGGCTAGAAAAACCATAAGAGAAGCATTAATTAAAAAACAAAACTATGGAATCCAATAAAGTTGAGCAGTTACTGGAAATCTATTTTGAGGGAGCGACGACACTCGCACAAGAAAAACAGTTACGTACGTATTTTACAAGTGATCACGTAGCACCTCATTTAGAGAGTTATGTAGTTATGTTTACTGCATTTACTCAGGCATCTCAAGAAGTATATACTACACCAATACAGTTACCAAAGCAAAAGAAACCAATGTATGGTTGGATTTCTGGAGTCGCCGCAGTAGCAGTTGTTCTTATAGGACTTGCCACTCAAATAAATTCTTCAAGTGATGTTTATCAAGGAAATGTTTCTCAAGAAGAAGGGATACTTAAAACCAAACAAGCGCTAGGGTTAATGAGCAAAATGTTTAACGAAAGCACTGCACAGCTGGGGGCAGTCAATGAATTTAATACAACAACCAGCAATTTTTTTAAACAATAAAAAATCTAAAAATGAAAAAAATAATTATTGTAGCGTTATTATTAGTATCATCTATAACGATGGTCGCGCAAAATCAGTTTGACAAGTTTGAATCTGTAAAAGGAGTTTCGTCTATGGTGATGAATCAAAAAATGTTCAAACTATTAAGTAAAGTAGATCTCAACTCTTCAGATCCAGAAATGCAATCCTATATAAAATTAGTAAACAATCTGGAGAATGTAAAAATGTTTACAACCACAAAAGAAGATGTAGCCTCACAAATGAACACGACCATGAAGAGTTATGTTTCTTCTTCTAGTCTTGAGGAATTATTAAGAGCTACAGACGATGGTAAAAATGTAAAGTTTTATTATAAGCCAGGTAGTAGTGACGATTATGTAAAAGAGTTTGTGATGTTTCTTAATGGAGAGATTGAAGGTGAAAATCGTACCGTATTCTTTCAAGTAACAGGAAACATTGATTTGAAACAAATTTCAAAATTAGCTCAAGAGTTAAACTTTAAAGGAAGTGAAGCTCTTAAGGATGTAGATAAAGCAAAAAAAGGATAAAATCATGAAAGGAATAATAAAGAGTATAGCAATCGTCTTACTTGCTACCACAAGCCTTATAAGCTGTAAAAATGGTGAGACACTACAAGAGTATTATGTAGCTAATCAAGAAAACTCAGACTTCATTTTAGTAGATGTACCTACAAGTTTAATAAGTAAGGATTCAAAAGTATTAGACGAAAAACAAAAAGAAGTTCTTAAAACGGTACGTAAGATTAATATCATGGCGTATCCTTTAAAGGATGGGACAACAGCTACATTTGAAGCAGAAATAGCTAAAGTGACTGCGATCTTAGCCAGCGATGACTATGAAGAATTAATGAAAATTACTTCAGATCAAGGAAATATGAAACTCTATTTTAGAGGAGAAGAAGATGCTATAGACGAGGTGGTTGTATTTGCATCACAAGATTCTAAAGGTTTTGTCATAGCTCGTTTATTAGGAAACGATATGAATATTGCAGATATGTCAAGCCTTGCCAAAACAATTCAAGCTGGAGATATTGATATCTCTCAATTTGATGGCGTTATGGACGTTTTTAATTAGCAATAAAGAGTACAACAAGATATTATCAATATCAACTTACATTTAAAATGTTTAAACACTAAAAACCTCGTTTGGCGACGAGGTTTTTTTTATGTTATATCGTGAAACCATACGCATTTTAGATTTTGATATCAACGAAATGTATACAGTTGATTTTTTTGGTTTGACTACGGTACTAATAAGTAGTAAAAAAACATCAACACTCTTTTAGATTTAGGATACTACCAATAAAATGACTTAAAATATATTTTTATGAATCTTATATGCTTTTTACTCCTAATAAACAATAGGCTGATGTTCTTATACAATCATTATTAAATCCGCTTTCGCGAAAGCGATTAAAAAACCAATGAAAACTTTTTCTATAATGTTTAAAAGAGAAGGTGTAGTAATAAAAATAATAAACCCTGCCAATGGCAGGGTTTAAATTGTATAATTATAAGTGTATTACAAACGAGATCAAGCTTATTTATTTCTTGATAAATTTGATCACACTACTCGCATTAGCACTTTCTAAACGTAAGAAGTAAATACCAGTAGTAAGGTTTGAAATATTTATAGTTCTGTTTGTAGCATCACTTGCATCAATGGTAGTAATGATTCTACCTACCATATCAATAATTTGAGTTCTTTCTATAGAAACACCAGATGTGTTAGAAATGTTCAACTCATTTTGAGCAGGATTAGGAAATACAGAGATATCTATACCTAATTGATTATCGTCAACATTAAGTACGACACCATTGATCGCCCATAATAATGCATTTCTTATAATTTGAGCTCCATCAGAAGTTGTGTCCCAGAAATCATCACGCGCATCGATAGATGGTGGATAGAAGTTAAGGAAAACACGTCTTGTGTTAGCAGGACCTACATTACTAGCTCTAATAAGTAATGGAGAACCATCAGTATATTCAGCAATTACAGTTGCTCCAGCAGCAATCGTTCCTCCAGTGTTATGGAAAGACGCAGTACCGCCATCAAAAGTAGTTACATCAGTAAGGATTGGGTCACCTGGCTCTAGAATAGTACCTATTCCTAAGTTTGCACCATTAGATTGTCCTGACATAGAATATAACTCATACTGAGTAAAACCTCCTGTAATAGATACATTAGGAGTAAAAGTAGCATCTACGACTGGTTTTCCAGAGTCAATATATTGCTCTAAAACATTACCTAAAGCAACAGGATCTGCAGCACCAGCATCTGTAAATAAAAATACAGCATCATACGCCATAAGTGTAGCAATTGATGGAGTTCCTCCACTGCTTAAGAATGTATCTGCACTAAGCGTACCTGTTTCTTCTATTTTTGCTTCAACATCTAAAATCCAATCTGGATTTCCAGGAGCACCAACAACAAGTACCGTTTGTCCATCACTAAAGTTAGCTGTCCAACGTAATGCATTTGCCATAATTAAGGCACCATCAGAAGTGGTATCCCAAAAATCATCACGCGCATCAATAGATGGAGGATAGAAGTTAAGAAATGTACGTCTTGTATTTGCAGGACCTACATTATCATCAACAATAATAAAAGGAGAACCATCAGTGTATTCAGCAACTACAGTCGCTCCACCAGCAATAGTTCCTCCAGTATTATGGAAAGAAGCTGTACCACCGTCAAAACTTGTTACACCATCTAGAGTAGGGTGACCTGGCTCTAAAATAGTACCTATCCCTAAGTTAGCTCCGTTAGACTGTCCTGACATAGAGTATAACTCATAGGCAGTAAATCCTCCAGTAATAGAAACATTAGGCGTAAATGTTGCATCTACAACAGCTCCACCTCCGTCAATGTATTGTCCTAAATTATTTCCAAAAGACACAGGATCTGCAGCACCAGCATCTGTAAATATCAAAACAGCATCATAAGATTGAAGTTCTGCTAATGTTGGAGTACCACCACTTGTAAGGAAAGTATCAGCCGCAACAAGACCTGTTCCGTCTAATTTTGCCTCTACATCAAGAAGCCAATCTGGATTCCCAGGAGAACCAGCAACAAGTACAGAAGGGACTGATGCTCCTCGTGTGTCTTCAACACCATAGTTGTTTTGGATACCTGTTGGAAAATCGGTTGAAGTGTTTGTAGTTCCTGTTCCTTGACCGAAACCTACAAACCCAGTTAAAAGTGCGGAGAAAACCACACTCTTGAGAGTAATTTTTTTCATTATGTTAATTGTTTTAGTGAGATAATTATATACAAATCTACATAAAAAAATCTATCACTTGCAATTTTGATATGAAATAGGGGCATTTGCCCCTATTTATAATACGTGTATGTGTAGGGTTTTATAAGGTGTTTTTGCGTGTTCAAAAATATTTTGTAGGATTTTACACTTGTCAATTTTTCTATGTCTAGTTAAAATGAGAGTTCAGGAGGACAAAATTAGAATTTTTATGAGTGAATCTTTCAGCAATCTAATTGTTAGAATTATATACTATTTTATTTTTTCTTAGTAAGAAAAATCCTTTTTTAAAATATGGCAAATACGTACTATCAATAAAAAGTTATTCATTTTTTAATCCTGAAAAACTAAGATATGATAGCATATAAAAAAGCCTCAAATAAGCATAACTTATTTGAGGCTTTTACAATTATTTTTTATCAGAATTATACTTCTGTATCCAAAAGATCTGTGACCACATGATATCTAGGATCGTCTACAGCACTTTCTATAACCTGTTCAAAATTTGGATTCGCTTTTAAAAGTAACGCTTTACATTCTGGACTCAAGTGCGTTAATTTTATTTGCTTTCCTGCATCTAGGTATTTATTTGCAATAGTATATAATGCTTCTATGCCAGAGTGATCATTTATACGAGACTCTATAAAATCAATTTCTATTCTATCAGGATCATTTTTTACATCAAACTTGGCATTAAAGTTTTGAATAGATCCAAAAAATAAGGGTCCCCAGATTTCATATACTTTGGTACCATCTTCCTTGATACTCTTACGCGCACGAATCATCGTTGCATTTCTCCAAGCAAATACCAATGCACTCATAATAACCCCAGCAATTACAGCAATCGCTAGATCTTTCCAAACTGTAATCGCAGACACGGCAATCAATACAATCGCATCTGCCAGGGGAATTTTATGAAGGATTCTAAAACTAGACCAAGCAAAAGTTCCGATCACGACCATAAACATCACACCCACAAGCGCAGCAATAGGGATTTGCTCAATAAGCGGAGCCCCAAACAGGACAAAGCATAATAAGGCTACAGCAGCTACGGCTCCAGAAAGACGTCCGCGTCCACCAGAATTTACGTTAATAATAGACTGTCCAATCATAGCACAACCTCCCATACCACCAAATAAACCATTTAGGATATTAGCACTTCCTTGCGCCACACACTCACGATTCCCGCTTCCACGTGTCTCGGTCATATCATCAATAAGATTTAATGTCATTAGCGATTCTATAAGACCCACAGCAGCTAGTATAAAAGCGGTCGAAACAATCAACCCCCAATGTCCTTCTAAGGTTTCTAATAATCCAAAAATCTGAAACTGAAATGTAGGCAATCCACCTTCTAATCCAGTACCACCACTATCTATAATAAACGATCCAACCGTACTCATATTTAGTTTTCCAAAAATCACAATTGAAGCAACCACCACAATGGCAACAAGAGCCGCAGGTACTTTTTTAGTGATTTTAGGCAAGAAATACATAATTCCCATGGTAAGTAAGATAAATCCGATCATAATCCATAACGCACTATTGGAAAAGACCGCAGTCAACCAATCTCCTGTATTATCTAAGAAAGAAATCCCCTCTGTTCCCAAACTTGGAAATAATTTTAATTGAGATAAAAAGATGACAATCGCCAGTCCATTTACAAATCCCATCATGACAGGATGTGGAATCAAACGTACAAACTTTCCTAGTTTAAATATTCCAGCTGTAATCTGTATCGCCCCCACAAAGAGTAATGTAATAAACAACCATTGTAGTCCTAGATTTTCTATAGGAGTTGCCAGCGCATTACCTACTTCATTTCCTTGTTGGATCATATACACCATGACCACTGCCATCGCACCCGTAGCTCCAGAAATCATTCCTGGGCGACCTCCAAAAAGCGCTGTGACAATCCCCATCATAAAAGCGCCATATAGACCTACTAACGGAGGAATCCCCGCCACAAAAGCAAAAGCAACCGCTTCCGGCACTAAAGCCAATGCTACGGTAAGCCCAGAGAGGATATCATCTTTAGGGTTAAAGGTAAAGTTTTTAAATAGGCGTTGTATCATGTGTAAATTTTAAGCTTGCAAAGGTATGTTATTCTATCATGAAGCCCTAAAAGAACCTTTTGTTTTTACGATAGCGTTTTCGAGAGATTTATGTTTGTATGAAAAGTCCGCTTTCGCGAAAGCATATACCAGATGAATTAAAAAGTGTTTAGAATATAAGCTTTCAAAAAGACCGCTTTGCTGATAGAATATAGAGAATAGAACATAGAGTTTCTTAAATATGGGGATTTTTAGCTTCTCGCATCCAGCATCCAGCATTAAACAAATACCAAACCACAAAAAATCAAATTTTCAAAAAGATCGCTTTGCTGATAGAATAAAGAGAATAGAGTATAGATTTTCTTAAATATGGGGATTTTTAGCTTCCCGCACCCAGCATCCAGCATCAAACAAATGCCAAACCACAAAAAGTCAAATACAAAAACTTGCTACTTATAAATTCCATCTTCCTTTCTAACTAACAATTCAGTCGTTAAAAATGACAGTTGGGTTTCTTTTGCTTTCGCGAAAGCGTGTAAAACCTCACTTTTACAGCATCAAAAAACAATCAATTATGAAAACAATGATCACTTTAGCACTTTTATGCATAGCTACTTTAGGAAATTCGCAAAGCGCTTATGAGAAAGGAATGGGCAAAGCATTTGAACTTTGGAACGAAAATAAACTAGATGAAGCAGCCAACCTTTTTGAGCGTATTGCCGCTGCCGAAGAGGAACAATGGCTTCCTGATTATTATACAGCGCAAATCTATGTGTTGAAGTGCTGGAATACCTGGGAAGATCAAACGGAAGCTACTTTAAAACCGAATCTTGACAAAGCACAAGAACATATTAATAATATGCTCACTATAGACAAGGATAATCCGTATGCAAAGCAGATGCAAGCACAGTTATACACTGTTTGGGTAGCCTATGATGGTGCTAAATATGGTATGAAATATTCTGGTAAAGTATCTGAGTTGTATGCAAAAGCACAAGCCGCCGAACGTGAGAATCCTATATTCATTTTGAATAAAGCCGAGTGGGATATGGGGGCTGCACGTTATTTTGGAAGCGACACCACACCGTATTGTAAAGAAATAAAACGTGCCATAGATCTTTTTGCTACCTTTAAACCTGAGACAGAATTCCATCCTAGTTATGGATTAGATCGTGCGCAAGAAGCGTATGCTGAATGTAATAAATAGATTAGCATTTCACATGAAAAATATACTAAGAGAGTTTGGTAAAGCATTTGTGCTAGGATTGGTTATTTTCCTTGTACATGGGCTTATCATGTACTTATTAGGAAACCCTTGGTATGGAAGTAATGTTGTTGATTTCTTCTTTCAGAATCAGCTGTTTTCTGTAGCACTTTACCTGGTAAACATGTATGTGTTTAGAGCGTTTTTAGATCGCTATGGCGCTGAATTTTGGAAAACCCGTAACATTGTTATTGGACTTTTAAGCGGTGTAATGGCAACATTTATTACCGTGTTTCTAATCCGTGTTTTCTTACAGGTAGTTCTCACAGAAGTCCCATTAGAAACGTTTTTGGAGAATGAACGACTACGAGACTATTATCTCTCGTCTATTATTGCATTGGTTTCTACAGGACTCTTTTATGCTTTTTATTATTGGAAAAATACACAGGATCGTAAAGTCAAGCAGTCTAAGATTATTGCTAAAACCGCTTCCGCGAAATTTGATGCACTTAAAAATCAACTGGACCCTCACTTTTTGTTTAATAGTCTGAATGTCCTTGCAAGCCTTATTGAAGAAAATCCAAAACAAGCGCAGAAATTTACAACATCATTATCCAAAGTATATCGCTATGTGTTAGAGCAAAAAAACAAAGAACTGGTTCCTGTAGATGAAGAACTTACGTTTGCGCGAACGTATATGAATTTAATCAAAATGCGTTTTGAGGATAGTATTATTGTAGATATTCCTGATCATACGTCCAATCCAGAATTGAAAGTGGTGCCGTTATCACTGCAATTATTATTAGAGAATGCCGTCAAGCACAATATGGTAACTCCTACTAAAAAACTTCATATTGAGATTTATGAAGATGGGAATCGACTGGTTGTCAAGAATAATATTCAAGCGAAGCAAGTGATTAAGAAGAGTAGTGGGGTAGGGTTATACAATATTAAACAGCGGTATCAATTACTGACAGATGCAGACGTACGGATTCAAAATGATGGAAAAATCTTTGAAATAGCCATTCCGATGCTTATTGAGCAAAAAGCGTTTGTACCAAAGCAAAAAGAATACTTAGAAGATAAACGGTATAAACGAGCTAAAGAGAAGGTAGAGAAGCTTAAAGGGTTTTATATCCATCTGACCATTTATTTGATTATGGTACCTGTGTTTATTTTTCTAAATGCACGCTCTGGGTCTTTTCCTTGGGCCATATTTCCTATAGGTGGATGGGGATGGGGAGTGATAGGTCATGCGGCTGAAACCTTTGGTTGGAACCCCATATTCAATAAATCTTGGGAAAACAGAAAGATTGATGAATTAATGAACGACGATGATTTTTAAGCAATCATATAAAATAATTGAACGATGACACCAGAAGAAAAACGTGATAAATACGAACGTGCAAAGCAACGGGTAGCAGATCTAAAGAAGTTTTATGGCGAACTGATGAGTTACTTTCTGTTTATGGCTATACTAGCTGGTATTAATTTCTATTTTAATAATTGGTCGTATATGTGGTTTTTATGGCCTGCCTTAGGCTGGGGGATAGGGCTCACTTTTAAAGGATATAAAGTATTCACTAAAACCGCTTTTTTTGGTAGGGATTGGGAAGATCGTAAAATCAAAGAATTTATAGATAAAGAAGAAAATAATTAACCATCATGGAAAAAGAAAACGATCTGAAATACTTGCGAGCAAAAGATGCCGTAAAACGTATACAAGGTTTTTATTGGCATTTAGCTACGTATCTTATGGTGATTCTTCTGTCTATAGTCGGACCTTTTTTTAATTTTACATTTTGCTTCTTTTGCTTTTCTGATAATCATTGGATGAATCTTCTTGGGTTTATTCCTTGGGGTATTGGACTCTTACTTCACGGGCTTGTCGCTTTTAGAAGTTTTAGGCCTTTCCATAGATGGGAAGCGCGTAAACTTAGAGAGTTTATGGATGAAGATCGTTTCTAGTTTTCCCTCATTAAATAGCTTTAAATCCATTTTAAAAATGGTGAAGTTCCCTCAATTTATATTGTACCTTTGCCTAAGCAGGTCGCCTTATCGCTTTTTTATAAGAGGAAAGTCCGGACACCATAGAGTAGCATAGCGGCTAACGGCCGTCACACTGAACTTGTTTCAGTGTAGGACAAGTGCAACAGAAAGAATGTACAGGTCATGCTGTAGTGAAACCAGGTAAACTCTATGCGGTGCAATGTCAAGTATACCCGCAGTTAAGTGCTACTCGCGCGTTGTGGGAGGGTAGGCAGATGGAGGTGTTTAGTAATAAGCATCCTAGATAAATGATAAGGGTTACATTCGTGTAATACAGAATCCGGCTTATAGACCTGCTTTTTAATAAAACTCAATTTTGAGAAGTCCGAAAGACACACTCAACATTGTAAGTTGAATTCATTCCGCTTTTTTAACTAGTTTCAAAGTTTCTAATTTTTTTTACATCATTTTCAGGTATTAAACTTCCTAAAAAGGGACATTTACCCCATAAAAAAGTTGTAGCCTCATCGTAGTTTTGCATCAGAATTGTTGGTAAGACAATTTTATCTCACTAAAACACTTATAAATTATGCCAAATTACGCACAAGGAACAACAACTTGGACACAACTGACAAGCTATCAAGCGCTTTGGGATCCAAAAATCGATTTAGGAAAGTTTTACTTTACTACATTTCAAGGCAATAGAGAGGAAACGCCATATATGAATGCAGAGAATTTTGCAAGAGTCATCGATATTTTAAGAAACGAAAAGCCAGTGTATGGTAATTCAAGTACAGGATCTGTAACAACACAAACAGAAGCTGTAGGCGAAGAAGAAAGTTAGGCATTTATAATTACACTAAACTTGATAAAAGGATGCTGTTTTTGATAACAGCATCCTTTTTAATTTTATAATAGTTCGTATGTTATGACTATATGAACTTTCTTTTTCTGTAATAACTTTATATAGTTTCGCTTTAAGCGAAAAAAGAATTCAACAGAAATCTTCTAATTTTTTACTCTTCCTCATCACTTTCTGGCCATACAAAAAAGCTAAAAGCATTGCCACCATAATGCCGGGTTTCGACATAATGGGTTACATGATCCATTTTAGTCTGTTTGCTGTGTTCTATAATAAGGGTCCCGTCAGGATCTAATAATTGATTCTCAAAAATAAGCTTCGCTATTTTTTCAAATTCTTCCAAAGGAATATCATACGGTGGATCTGCAAAAATGATATCATAGGTTCCAGATGCACGTTCTAAATATTTAAAGACATCGCTTTTGATTGTTTGGATGGTCTCAAAATCAAATTCTTCTGCTGTTTTATTGATAAATTGTACACAGTGGTAATTTGAATCTACAGCGACAATTTTCTGTGATCCTCTAGAAGCAAACTCATAACTTATGTTTCCTGTACCTGCAAAGAGGTCTAAGACGTTTAATGAACTGATATGGTATTGACTACGTATGATATTGAACAAGGCTTCTTTTGCCATATCTGTCGTAGGACGTGTAGGTAGCTTTTTAGGTGCTTTTACACGACGTCCTTTATGCTTTCCAGAAATAATTCGTGTCATATACGTGTGCTTAAAATATAATCGCTAACAGGAATTATACTTGTTAGGTTTTCTTTGATTTTCAGATGACGTATGTATTTATAAGCTATTCCATACATAGGATCATCTTTTTGTATATGCCCTGTAAGTATAACCGCTACGGTGTCTGGATTTAATTCTAATTGCTCTAGCGTAAATAGAGTATAGTACATAAAGTCTTCTTTTGAATGGAAGTCGTACGCATTGGCAAGCAGTAGTTTCTTTTTATGAGTCACTATGAGATCAAAACTATTTTTATGTACATGAATATGGACTCGAGGCGATACATCCTGTACTTCTTTTTCTAACGTATGTTTGATAAAGAGTGAGATCCCGTGGTAATAATCAAAAGCGCCAAAGGTATCAAAAAAGAAATTATTGATATTGGCATAGGGAATGTATACCGTAATGATCTCTTGTGTATCCAAACGATCATAGGCAATAAAATCTGTTGGCAGAATTTTGGTGTTAAATTTTAAATAATCCGTTAACTTTTCAGGATCAAACACAGCCTCAGGAACCAGCGTAAATAAGTGATTGATATAAATTACTTCTACTTTTTTATACGATTCCTGTAATTCAGGATAGGTAGTAAAAATGGAAGTAACTTCTCCTAATAATGTCGCAGGGTTTACTTTTTGCTCAAACGTGATGGTTTTATAGGTAATGACCTCTTTTGTAGCAACATTTTGGGTGCAAAAAGAAAGTCCATCTAAGCATACTTGGATGGACAATTTCTTTGATATGGTATGTAATTGACTATTATTCGTCATTTGCACCGTAACTCTTCGGCCAGTTTCCGTTAGTAGTTATTTTATCTAGAGATCCTACGGTAAGGGCATCTCCATTTACACCATCTACAGAAATTACTTGCTTTTCTTTAGTGACATAATCTCTAGGCTGATCATAAAGAAGTACATCTTTAAGTACTTTTATTTCAAATACAGGGAAGTCAATATTACTTTTATTGATAGTACCTGTTTTAATTTCAAATTTAGCATTTGCTCCTTCAATAGGAACATTGATCATTGTTTTATAACGATCTGAATCTCCAAATAAAGAATCCTTTACAGATCTGAAACCTAAAGTATCTATGATCGTAATCTCTTTATAAGTATCAACTTTAAAAGCTTTTGTTTGCTCTTCATCTAGTACAGTTGAATCTCTACGTTGTGTTAATGTAAACTTGGCAGTATCTATAAAACGAACTAATTTATCAAAATCTGCTTGGTAGGTACCAGTTACTTTTTTGTAAGCCATTTCAGAAACACGCAGGTCGCGTAAGTTCTCGATAGCCATTTTGTACCTTTTTTCTTTAATCTCATTAAATTTTACTTCTCCATAGATGGCATTAAAAAGTAAATATGATAATACACCTATGATTACCCAAAGTACAAGTTGCAGAACAATTTTCATTCGTAGAGGTTTTTAATATTAGTTTACGTATACTCGCAAATCTACAATTTTTTTTTATTCGTAAAAACATATTAAGATATTTTCCTTCGTTATATTTAACCCACCTAATATCTACTTATGTCTACAGACCCTTCTTCGTTTTATAAACTCATGTGTACAGACTTCCCGTATACGCCTACTATAAAGCAAGATATCCTTTTACAAAAGCTTTCAAATTTCCTTTTAGACAGTAATTATGA